>DATFSK010000021.1:0-174386 GCA_035262645.1 Terriglobales bacterium | reverse complement strand
TGGGGGCTGGGGGCTGGGGGATCGTGGTTCGTGAACCGGATCGTAAAGGCAAATCCTGCACTCAACAATCAGTCAGCACTTCAGCAAAGACCCATCACTATTCACTATTCACTATTCACTATTCACTGTCCCCTATTCACTATCCACTTAATCTCTAATCGCCAATCGCTGCTTGCTCGAAGCTCGCTGCTCGTAGCTAACTGCTCGAAGCTCGTCGCTAATTGCTCGCTGCTCGTTGCTAATTGCTCGTTGCCGGCTGCTCGTTGCTGGCGGGCGCTTCTTGCGGGGCTTCTTCCGGCTTGGGAGTTGCGGCGACGCGAGCGATGAGTTCGTCGGCCAGTCGAAGATAAGCTTCGGCGCCGCGGCATTCCGGAGCGTAGACGATGACCGGCTTGCCGTGGCTTGGGGCCTCGGCGAGGCGGACGTTGCGCGGGATTGCGGTCTGGCACATCAGGTCGCTGAAGAACTGGCGGAGCTCGGCGGCGACGGACTGCGCCAGGTTGGTGCGCTCGTCGAACATGGTCAGGACGACGCCTTCGACGGCGAGCGAGGGGTTGAGCTCGAGGCGAATGCGATCGATGGTGTCGAGCAGCTCGGTGACGCCCTCGAGGGCGAAGTATTCGGCTTGCATCGGGATCAGGACCGTGTCGGCGGCGACCAGGGCGTTGAGGGTGAGCAGGTCGAGGGCTGGCGGGCAGTCGAGGATGATGAACTGGAAGCGCTGGCGAATGGGGTCGAGGGCGTGGCGGAGGCGATACTCGCGGTAGTCGAGCGAGACGAGCTCGATGTTGGCGCCGAGCAGATTCTTATGCGACGGGATCGCCTGGAGCTGGGCGAGCTCGGTGGGCTGGAGCGCCTGCTCGGCGGTGACGTCGCCCATCAGGAGCTTGTAGGTGCTGGGGCGGTCGGGGTCGCGAAGGAAGCCGAGGCCGCTGGAGGCGTTGGATTGCGGATCGCAGTCGATGAGCAGTGTTGGCACGCCGCGCTCGGCGAGCGAGGCGGCGAGGTTGATGGCGGTGGTCGTCTTGCCGACGCCGCCTTTCTGGTTCGTGACTGCGATGACTCGTGCCATGTGCTCGCGTTGGGGTGGAGGTTCGGTGATGCGGCGCTTTTGGGCCGCAGGTCAAGGCTCATGCCAGGGTACCGGAGCCGGCAGCGGGAAATGTTCCACGTGGAACATTTTTGGTCGCGGTGGCGGCTCCCGGCGCAAGGTTCGGTGCGTCGACTGGCCCGACGAGCCATTAAAGCAGCTTAGAACGCCCTGGGCTCGCGGGCAAGAGTCAGATGCGAACCACGGCGATTTTCGGAGGAAAAGCTGTGCAATTCCCCGAAATGCGGCGGAAGATCATGATTCGGCTATGCAAAGCCGAATACGCCGTTGTGGAAGCCTTGAGGAAGATCCGAACCGAGCGAAGAATGCCAGAGCTTCTGGGGCGGAACCTCATCGCAGCGGAGCTGATCTCAGACCTCCACTTCACCGGAGATCGCTCCGCCTGGACGTTCTTGCTCCATCCCATCAGCCAAGGGACTTGCCGCCACTTGCGACCCGGATTCCTGAAATTGTTCCACGTGGAACAATTCTCAATTTCTATACAAGTGGAATTTACGTCTATTTGTTTGTTTAATTCTACATACTAAGTGGTCAATAGATCATGTCCAGTATGACACTTTTCGCTATAAGTGGTAATATTTACTATATAGTACCTAGACGCCCTCAACCTTCATCCACTTGCCGCCTTCTTCATCGGTTTCCTACCTCAACTCTCCGTCCATTCGGCCGATTACTAACCCAGCGCCGGCAGAATCGCCTCTGTGCGCCGCGTCACCAATCATTGTGATCCGAGCCATCGGCTCCCAGCACCCCGCCGATGTCTCATACCCTTTGGAGGTGTCTATGCTCAGCACGGTCACTCTTAAGAAAGCCGCCAGGCTCGCGCACGCCGTCGCCTCCGACGCCGAGTACGACGAAAGGTCCGTCCGCCGCGTCTTGCAGCAACTCGATGAAGAATTCGAGCAGGCGCTCACCGATTCCGAACTCGCTACCGCCGCTCGGCCTGAGCGGCTGGCCAGTTTCGGCCGGATCTGAGCCTTACCAGCCGCGCCGGCCAACGCCTTCTTGTGATGCGGGCAGGCGCCCTGACACGCGCTGCAAACGGCCACTCGGCCTCCGCGCCCACTCGGTTCAACGAATTGCCGGCAGGCGATCGTCGCGGCGCAACCCTCCTCCATCCCGTCTCCATCGCTTTGCGGAGCAGGCACCACACTTCACGCCACACCTTGCCTCTGCCACTCAGCCAAAGCAAGCCGTTACCCTGCCGCGCAAACTACTTCTCATTACAAAGCACACGAGCATCATGACCCGGCCCATGCCCGTTCCCGACGGCGACGCCTCACCACTTCTTTACCAGCAGCGTCCCCAGACATGTATCGCGTGTGAAGTCGCCCTTCCGCAGCAACGTATCTTTCTCCCGCAGAACCAGTGTGAGGTCAGGAGAGTTTTGCGCGTACCCGCACACCTCCGCCCCAATCGCGCGAAACGTTCTCGCTGCCGGATACGGCGGCACATTCAGCTCGCCCAGCGCCCAGTCCTGTACCGGGAGCACCTCGATCATTCCCGGCAGCGTCTTCACATATTGCTGAACGCCGCGCGGAAGCTCGCGCCGGACGCTCTCGCCGATAAAAATATTGGCCTCGGGAACGTTGGCCGAATACAGCGACGCCGAAAGATAAGAGTCCCACCAGCCAAAGAAACTAAGCATCGGCAGCACTCCAAACACAACCAGCGCCACCTTTTGAAACCAGACCGGATTCCGCCACAGCACATCGGCAAACGAGAACTCCGTCTTCCAGAACAACAGGAACAGCAGACAGATCATCGCGAAATTCCACGGCCACACCACGGAATTCCACTTATAGACGAAGGCGCACATCGCCACGATGAACCCATGCATCAGCGCCCCGAAGATCACCGCCTGGTTGCGATACCGGCGCGTCAGCAGGCCCACCGCAATTGCGATCTCCACGCACGCCAGCACCCAGCCGATCGCGCGCAACGCGTGCAAACGCGCGCCCGCCGTTCCCATCAGCGTCGTCAGTCCGATGGCGAAGCGCCAATTCAGCTTCTGCACGCCGCTATAGAAATAGGTAGCGGCCACCATGAGCCGGCAGATATTCAGCGCCTGCTCCTGCCCGGCAATGTCCTCTCGCTTCCACGAGAAGCACGCCAGCGCCAGCAGCATGAATAAATAAAGATAGGCCCAGGGCTGCCATCGCGTCTGGTCCAGCAAGGCGAGAAACACCAGCACAACCGCAAATCCCACGATGTAAGGACGTGGCTTCAGCGCAAATCCGATGAATCCAAGCAAGAGAAACAACGCCGCAAAGCACACATAATCGAGCGGGTAGGAAAGATGCGGCAGCCAGGGCCACACAGGAATCACGGGATAGTAACGGGAGCTGATCCACAACCTGCGCGACAGCAGAAATCCCGCCGCGAATCCCCACACAATAACTGTCTTGGTGTAGACGATCCTGCGATAAGAATCGAGTGCAGGCAGCAGCCCAGCGATGCGGCCCAGAACGCCGGCATCCCGCCGCTTCAGTTGGGTCTCAGCCAACACACGCAACTCACGGCCGTCATGCTTCTCGAAGGTCTACTTGGTACTTCCTAGGTCTTCGGAAAACGACAGTCCTCTGTAGTAGGAGCTGCACTGTCACGCAGGCGAAAACACCCGTCCCGCAGGGACGACTCAGCTTAGCTCCAGAGCCTCCAAGCGCCCTGCCGGAATCCCGATCTATCCTGCCGGCGACAACTCGGAGCTTTCAGCACAGCATATTGAATGTCGCCATCAATGCACGCAGGCGAAAACACCCGTCCCGCAGGGACGACTCAGCTTAGCCCAGGACGAAGTCCTGGGTACCCGGCCTATATTTTGCAGGGCCGTCCCGGCAGGGACGCTCCCCCGCCCAGACACGGAACTCGTTCTCCAAACAAATCTCTGTGTCTCTTTGGTGAATGGTTTTTCCTACGCTCACCGTATCCCCTTCGCCACAAACAACGACGAGTACACTCGCGACACCCCGTACGCATAATGCGCCCCATCCGGCGTGATCATCACCGTATTCGACGCAATCACCGCCGTCTTATCGCTCGGCGAGTAGTGCGTCCACAGCTTCCTCTCTCCCGTAGCGACATTCACCGTGTAAATGTCCGCCTCCGCCCCTTCCGGATGTGTCACAAACACGTTTTCCGAGTCGCCATGCCATTCCACCACGATGTCGCCTTCCAGCAAGCCATGCAGCTCCTTCGGCGCACTGCCATCCAGGGGCTGAATCCACCTCTTTCCCTCCGGGTCGGTCACCACGCAATACTTGCCGTCCGGCGAAACCCCCATCGGAACGTTTGACCGGGGAACGACGTACGTTCCCTCCTTCGTGATCTGCCGCGCGGCCCCGGTCTCCAGGTCCTGAAGGTACGTGGCGGGCGCGCGCCCCTGCGCCGCGGCCGTAATCAGCATCTGTTTCCCATCCGGCATCCACGTCGCCCCCAGATAGTGCAGCCCCGGCGGAGCGTTCACCGTCCGCGCCACGCCCACTCCCGTTGGAATTATGTTCAGGTGCTCTACATTCGCCGGATCCAACCCCGCCACCCACTTGCCATCGAAAGAGAACGCCAGGGCCGCGCCCACCCCGACCTTCACCGGCGGCGAACCATCGGCCTGCTGAATATACAAGTCATAGCTGCTCGACGAGCCCGTCACAAATGCATTGATCAGTACCGCCTTGCCATCGCGTGAAATCGCGTAGACATCCTGGTACGGGAACGACGTGATGTCGCGCGACTGGCCGCTCGCTTTCTCCACAAAAAAATCCTGCCAGCGCAGATCTTCCGAGCTCAGCAGCACCGTTCCGTCCTTGCCCACATCCTGCAAATGAAGCCGCACTGGAGACGCAACCAGGACTCGCTGATGCCCACTGAGATCGACGGCCCGCAACGCCGGCATCTCAGCGGCAACCGCCGTCGTAAACCACACCTCATCTCCCCTGGGCGACCACGCCAGTCCCTGCGCCGTGGCAAACTCTCCCGCCAGTACCTTCCTGTTGCCCTTGAGATCCATCACCTCGATGGATCCGCGATCGTCGCCAAAGATCGGGTGATCGATGAAGGCGATCTTGTCTCCCGCCGGCGAGAGTCGCACATCGCTGATGTATCCGCCGTTTTCGTACAACACCGTGCCGATGGGATATTCCAACCGGCAACGGCTGCCCACCAGGTGGCTGACGGCCAAGGCGGAACCGTCGCCATTCCAGTCCGCATCGAGCACATGTTCCAGCAACTCGCGCGTCGCCCCGCCGCCCAGTGGCACTCGCGCCAGCGTGCCAGAGGGCGTCCATAATGGCTCAAAGCGCGGGTGCAGCTTTACCGCCATCTCGCCTTGCGAAGAGATCGCCAGCACATTGGCATTGATCCCCAGCGGCTGCGCCTCGGTCGTATCCGTACGCGTGGAATACAGTGCCATCGGCTTGCCACCGCTGACCGCGCCGAACACCACCGTCCGTCCGTCCGGCGACAGGCGCGCGTTGCGGATGTACTCCGAGCGGAAGCTGATCTGGGTAAACGAAATGTCGCTTCCTGCCGGATGCCGCATGGAGAGCCAGATCGCAGCCGCCGCATTCACCAGCACCGCGACCACTAGCACGGGAATCAGCAGCTTCGACCACCGCTTCTTCGAATCTTTCTGTGTCCGGCCGGCCGCTTCTTTCAAAGCCGACGCGGGCGCGCTCGCCATCCCGCTGGCGGCGCTTAATGAATCCAGGGCAAACGCCAGATCGCTCGCGGACTGGAAGCGCGCCTCCGGCTTCTTCTCCAGGCAGCGATGCACAATCTTCTGGAGTCCAACCGAGACATGAAGGCCGCTCTCCACCAGTTCCGGCGGCTCCTGTTTCAGAACGGCGTTCATCACCTCGACCGCGGAGTCGCCCTTGAACGCCCGCTGCCCTGCGATCATCTCGTAAAGAATCACGCCCAGGCTGAAGATGTCGGAGCGATGATCCACGATCTCGCCGCGCACCTGTTCCGGCGACATGTACGCCGCCGTCCCCAGCACCGTTCCCGCCGCCGTCTGTAGCGGGCTGGTCTGCGTCGCATTGTCGGCCATCGCCGCCGCCAGCGCCTGCTTCGCCAGTCCGAAGTCCAGGATCTTTACTCGCCCATCGCGCAGAACAAAAACGTTCTCCGGCTTCAGGTCACGATGGATGATTCCCTTCTCATGCGCCGCTGCCAGGCCCTTCGCAATTTGCAGGCCGTAGTCAGTCACCTTACGCTGCGGCAGCGGCCCGTTACTGATCACATCGCGCAGCGACTGCCCGTCGAGAAATTCCGAGACGAGAAAATGAATGCCATCCTGCGCCCCGACGTCGTAAATCGCCATCAGGTTGGGATGATTCAGCGCGCTGAGGATGCGCGCCTCCTGCTGGAAGCGCTCCAGCCGGTCCTGATCGGAAGACAATGCCTGCGGAAGAATTTTGATCGCGACCGTGCGTTGCAGCCGCGTGTCCCTCGCCCGGTACACCTCGCCCATACCACCGGCGCCGATCGACTCCAGGATCTCGTAAGGACCTAATTTTTTGCCGGCGACGAGGGCCATGAGCACGCAATTATAGCCCGGCCCCTTGTCGGTGCCACGTGGAATCGATACAGCGTTTCATAAAAACTGCGTGGCGCTGCCTCAAAACAAAAGGCACGGATTTTATTCCGTGCCTCTGTGTCTCTGTGGTCTAAAAAGATTCTTATCCTTTGGCTGCCTGCGTCTTCAAAACCTCAATCGCCTTATTCAACTGATCATCCGGCTGATTGGCTTTCTCTTTCTGCTCCTGCGCCTGGTCCTCGGCGCTCTCGTCCTCATCCGGGGCGATAAAATCATCGTTATTATCGGCCACCAGAATATTCGGCGTGATCGCCGTATCCTGGAGCGCCTTGCCCGTCGGCGAATAATACTTCGCCACCGACAGAATCAGCCCCGACCCATCCGGCATGTCGATCACCTTCTGGATCGATCCCGAGCCGAACGTCTTGTCGCCCACAATGTCGCCGCGCGCATTCTCCATGATCGCGGCCGCAACAATCTCCGCCGGCCCGGCCGTCCCGCGATTCACCAGCACCACCAGCGGCAGGTTGGTCACAATCGTCTTTTGCGGATCGGCATTGAATGTCTGCTTAGGATATTTCTGCCCCTGCAGATAAGTAATCGTTCCGTGATTCAGGAACAGGTTCGCGGTCGCGACACCCTCATCTTCGTCGCCGTCGCCCGAATTGCGCAGGTCCAGAATGATCTTCTTGGCGCCTTCCTTTTGCAGCGCCTTCAGCTTGTTGGCAATCTCCTGCGAGCGTCCCTTCGGGAAATCATCAACCTTGATGTAGCCGATACCATCCTGCATCACTTTGTCTGTGATCGGCGGGTCGGCAACAATCGCCAGCGTGATCGCCGACTTCACCGGCTGCGCCCGCCGCGGCCGCACCACCGACACATTCACCACAGATCCTGGCGGCCCCGTCAGCCGGCCATCAATCTCCGCCAGCGACATGTCGCGCGTCGACCTGTTCTCGATCGCCTCAATAATGTCGCCGCTCTCGATCTCCGCCTTGTCCGCCGGCCCGCCCGGGATCACCGAGATCACCGCCGCGTACCCGTAGCGCTTGGAGATCGCCGCGCCGATGCTGGCCTTGCCTTCCTTGCGCGCCTTGTAGTCCTTGAACTCGGCCGGATCGAGATAGCTGGAATTGGCATCCAGCGACTCCAGCAGCCCATGCAGCGCGCCGTTGGTTACCGACGAAATGTTCGGCTCCTCGACGTACTCGTCACGAATGCGCGACAGCACCTCGCTGTAAACGCCAAGCTGCCGGTACGAGCCGTCATCGCTGGTGTCAGCCTTTACGCCCAGCTGGCCAACGATGACAAACGATGCAATCAAAAAGGAGAAAGCAAGGACAATAAACTTCGTGATCTTCGACATGTGTGTTCGCTTGGGAGGGATACCGCCCGCAGGATCATCCCTATTCTATCCCACTTCGATGCCCGAACCGCCAGGAATGTTCCGCAAAATCTGGGGACTACACCTCGCTAACATTGGACGTCAGCTGGAGGGCAGTGGTAAGCAGCAAGCGGCGGATGAAAGAGCCATCGAGGTCGAGAGCAGGTCCAAATCGCTCCTTCCGCAAGCGCTCCCTACCTCGCCTGGAGGAGCCTTTCCATGCCCATTTCATGGGAAAGGATTCTCAATCCGTAACTCGCCAAGGGTCTGTTCGTGGCGCAGGTCTTCGCTGTAAAGAATGCCGCAGCCTGCCTCCATGGCAGCTGCAACAATCAATGAGTCGTACCAGGCAAATCGGTATCGCTCGTGCAGCCGCAATGCCTCCGCAATGAGAGCAGGCGACGACTGCACGCTCAGCATCGGCCGAAAAATCGTGCCCAGGTACTGCTCGGCTTCGGCGACCCTCATGACGTGGGCAAAGCCTCGCAGGGCCACATTGAAGAATTCCTGGACGACCTGGTAGCTTACGATTCCCTTGCCGCTGGCGATGCCTTCACGTATGAGCTGGGTGGCAAGCTTCTGCTTTGCCGGCGCATGTTTGTCGAGGGAGTATACAAATATGTTGGTGTCCAGGAAGAACTTACCGTTCATTCATCTCATCCCGGGAAAAGCGCCGGCCTGCATTGACATGCCGCAGCTGTTTCATCAGCGCATCGAATTCCTGCACATCGCCCGCCTGCCGGGTGAAGTGGAGTAACCACTCACGGAAAGCGACGTTCAACGTTTTGTGCTGGGAGCGCGCGACCAGGCGGGCCCGCTCGATCAGCTCGTCGTCCGCGCTTAAGGTAATGTTCTTCATACGAATTTAGTGTACACGAAAATCGTGCCAAAAGGGGCAATTTTTCACTGTGACCGACCTCACACGGGCTTGTTCACCACCCTGTTAGACTCCTCTATTCAGGCTGATCGCCCGAACTGACCAGCGAGAAGCCAAAAGCGACTCACGCAAAGCAATCCCATGCCGCGCACCCTCGACCAATCCCGCACCCTGCAACGCCGCGCCGAGCAACTCATCCCCGGCGGGGTCAACTCGCCCGTCCGCGCCTTCCGCTCCGTGGGAAGCGAGCCGCCCTTCCTCGTCCGCGGCCAGGGCGCGCACGTCTGGGACGCCGACGGCAACTGCTACATCGACTACGTCGGCTCCTGGGGACCGCTCATCCTCGGCCACTCCGACCCCGAAGTGCTCGAGGCCATCATCCAGGCCGCGCGCAACGGCACCAGCTTCGGCGCCTCGACCCCGAGCGAAGCCGACCTCGCCACACTGGTCATCGAAGCCTTTCCCGCGATCGAGAAAGTCCGCTTCGTCAGCTCCGGCACGGAAGCAACCATGTCGGCGATCCGTCTTGCCCGCGCCGCCACCGGCCGCAAGATCATCGTCAAGTTCGAAGGCTGCTACCACGGCCACAGCGACGCGCTGCTGGTGAAGGCCGGTTCAGGCATCGCGACGCTCGGCATCCCCGGCTCCGCCGGCGTTCCCGAAGAGTTCGTCGAGTTCACTCTGGCGCTGCCTTACAACAACGTGCCCGCCGTTGCCGAAGCCTTTGACAAGTTCAAGAACCAGATCGCGTGCGTGATCGTCGAGCCGGTCGTCGGCAACATGGGATGCGTCCCGCCCAAACCCGGCTACCTGCAAGCGCTGCGCATCATCACCGAGCGCGAGGGCGCGCTGCTCATCTTTGACGAAGTCATGACCGGTTTCCGACTGGCATTCGGCGGCGCGTCGGAGCTCTATCAAGTCAAGCCCGACCTGACGACGTTAGGCAAAATCATCGGCGGAGGCCTGCCCGTCGGCGCCTACGGCGGCCCCGCGAAGCTCATGGACATGATCGCCCCGGTCGGGCCGGTCTATCAGGCAGGAACGCTGAGCGGCAATCCGCTGGCGATGGCCGCGGGCATCGCGACCTTGTGCCAGCTGAAGTCAAAGCGCGAATCGTTCTACAAACAGCTCGACGAGAACGCCGCGAACCTCGTCGCCGGCATCACCCAAGCCGCGAAAGAAGCGGGCGTCGCGATGACCGCCAACCGCGTCGGCTCCATGTTCACCTTCTTCTTCACCGACCACTACGTCACCGACTGGCCCAGCGCCGCCACCTGCGACACGGCAAAGTTCGGCCGCTTCCACGGAGCCCTGCTCGACGCCGGCGTCTGGCTCCCACCCTCGCAGTTCGAAGCCGCCTTCCTCAGCATCGCCCACACGCAGGGCGACATCGACGACACCATCGCCGCCGCCAGAGAAGCCCTCGCGCTGGTTTAGGAGTCGGCAGCTCGATCCGGAACATGCCATGCAATGGTTGGGTGGAGCACCGCTTCAGCGGTGCATGTTCCTCCTTAATACGAGACACGGCCTCAGCTGCTGAGGTAAGGGAGTAAAGGATTGACTGGTGTATTGGACTACAAGAGCCGCGAATCAAGCGCCGGTCAGGCGCGGCGTCAGCTCAGCCCAGGACGAAGTCCTGGGTATGCGAACAATATGAAACTCCAGTCCCGGTAGGGACTCCACCCTCACGCCCGCGCCGACTGCTCATCCGCCCCCAGCGGCAGAAAATACTGCGTCCCGCGAATCGGCTCGCTCACCCGCCGCAACAGCGCCTGCAAATCCTCGCTGCGTTCGACAAAATCAATCTCCGAGGTATTCACAATCAGCAAATCTGACGAGGTGTAATGAAAGAAGAAGTGCTCATACGCCTTGATCACCTCCTCCAGATAATCGTCGCTGATCGCCTTCTCCCCCGGCGCGCCCTTCTTCTTCAGCCGCTTCTTCAGCACCTCCGGCGTCGCCTGCAGATAAATCACCAGGTCGGGCGTCGGCACATTCTGCCGAAACAGATCGTAGTAGCGGTTGTAGACCTCAAGCTCCGCATCGCCCAGATTCAGGCAGGCAAACAGCTTGTCCTTCTCGAAGATGTAATCGGCAACGTACGTCTTGTTGGGATTGCGCTTGATGTCGAGCCCACCCAGCTGCTCATAGCGTGCGATCAGGAACGCGAACTGCGCCTGAAACGCCGCCCCCGGCTCGCCCTGGTAAAACGCGCCCAGGAACGCATTGTTCTCCGGCTCGCTGATGCGCTGCGCATGCAGGGTCTCGGCAATCACCCGGCTCAAGGTGCTCTTGCCGACTCGTATCGGCCCTTCGACCGCAATGTATCGGGGTGGTTCGAACAGGTTCGCCATGATCGGGAGCAGCTACCGTCTCGCAGAATATCTCGCCCGCGTCCCCGTGGCAATTAACTGGTTGTGAAACGCTGTGGAAGAAAAGCGGCTTTTAGCTCTTAGCTCTTAGCTCTTAGCTCTTAGAAGCCTGAGTAAGCACTGGCTTCTGACTTCGGCAATGCACTGTGATTATCGAAAATCGAGCGCCGTAGGCGCGGCGAACAGCTTAGCCCAGGACGCAGGCCGCCGCGGCCGGAGTCCTGGGTCGATGGGAAAATAGTCCTCGAGTCCCGTAGGGACGGCACACCGTAGAGCTAGCCTTCAGGCCAGCGCCTAAGCTCCGCTAAGAGCTAACAGCTTAAGAGCCATTCGCTACAATCATCTCGTGCTCGCTCCGCTCCTCGGCTCCATCGGCGTCGCCGGACTCGCCACCTGGGCCGGCTTCCACACCATGTGGCCGACCTCGCAGGTCTACGGCTCAACCTTCATTGGCCTGCCCCGCGGCTCCAGCCAGCTCGCCCTCACCTACGACGACGGCCCCAACGACCCCTACACCTGGCGCATGATGGAAGTCCTCGACCGCCACGGCGTGAAGGCGACCTTCTTCCTGCTCGGCCGCTTCGTCCAGGAGAAGCCCGAGATCGCCCGCGCCCTGGCCGACGCCGGACACGCCCTCGGCATCCACAGCTGGGACCATCCCAACCTCATCTTCTCCTCCGCGCGTGAGGTTTGCCGCCAGCTCCAGCAGACGCACCAGGCGATCCTCGACGCCACCGGCGTCGACCCGAAGATCTTCCGCCCACCGTTCGGCGGGCGCCGCCCCGCATCGCTGCGCATCGCACGCGCCCTTGGATTCCAACCGGTGATGTGGAGCGTCACCTGCTACGACTGGAAGCCGCACTCTGCCGAGAAGATCGCCGGCTACGCCCAGCGCCGCGTCCGCGGTGGCGACGTCATCCTCCTCCACGACGGCGAATACCACCGCATCGGCGTCGACCGCACCCGCAGCATCGAAGCCACCGGCCGCATCCTCTCCCGCTTCCAGCCCAGGTATCAGTTCGTCACCATTCCGCAGATGATGGAAGAGAAGCAATTAGCAATTAGCAATTAGCTTCCGGCATCGCTCTCAATCAACTTTCTTCCTCACCCTGCCGATCTCTTCTTTGAATGGGCCCGGGGCAGCGCCTGACCGCGTGCCGCCGGGAACCGCAAAGAGGCGCAAATGATTTCCCGAATCTCTCTCGTGACCTCGCTACTTCTCGTGACCATGACGCAGCTCTCCTGCCACAATCACTTGGCGCCAGGCACCGCGCAGGCGGCGACCAACCAGCCACGCGTCGTCATCATGTTCACTTCCTGGAACGATCCCAACGAGGGAGGCTTCCGCGTGAATGTCCCCCGGGGCTGGCAGGTCAGCGGTGGTACCACGCGCACCTCCGATCTCGATCCGCACCAGGTCCTGCGCGCCTCCGACCCCGATGGCGCAATCCAGATCCTGCTCGGCGATCCCGGCCTGCTGCCCCGCATCGGCCCCAGCCCAATGCTGGAGTATGGCGGCATCCATGAAGGTCAGACGATCCCCTCCGATGCCGGCGTCCAGCTGCTGGTCGCGAGCTATCAGACGGGCGAGCAATTCGTAGAAAGTTATGTTCAGGACGTCCTGTGCCCACAGGCGCAGATCACCTCCTCGAATACGCTGGAGGAGGCCAGCCGCAATCTCTATGAGCAAGCCCAGGAATACGGCCGCGCCACCGGCGCTGCCGCCGTCGAAGCTTCAGTGGGCGAAGCCAGTTTCAGCTGCGGCACGCAAGCCGGATACGTTCGCGCCTCAACCGTCAGCGGCACTTCGCCCATGGGCGCGCAGGTGTGGTCGGTTCTGGAACTCAGCGGCTTCCTTGTCAACGCTGCCGCCGACGCTCCCATGGCGCACTACATTCTCAACAGCGTAGTTTCCAGCTTGCAGATCGATCCCCAGTGGCAACAGCGCCAGGCGCAAAGGTCCTCTGACGTCACCGGCGCCGTATTTCCCGAGTTCTTTGAGAGCCAATTAGCAAAAAGAGAGTTCTAAGCCTCACTCGGGAGCTTCATGGCTGCGAATTGATTTTATCCGGAAGAGCAGATATAAGATATAACCCATCCTCGGTAGCTATCGAGATTATGTTCCTGAAACGTTGTGAACTGGGAAATGTCCTCACGCTGAGAACGTCCCGGTCGACAAGCGGAATCCAATGTTCCTTCGTAAAGAGAAACACGCGGTGGTTTGTTTCAATTGCTAATCCGGTGTCCAGAGGTGTTGCACTCAGAATTCTTACGCCGGTACCTTTGTATGTGCGATGGAAATAGATCTTTGGTTCGCCGTGACGATGCCCTAACCTCAGCGAGAAAAATTCTCCTCCGAACGTGTGAACAAATATATATCGATCAGAGTTGAAAGAAAACTGCACATCGTTCAAGTTGAAATCAGGCTGGTGCTGGCGAATGATATGTAGCAGAGAACTGAGACCGAACCTCTGGTCCTCGGGGAATCCGATCGCCCGCCAGCGTTCTTCGCCGCCACCTGCCCACTCTTCTTCTCTCGTCCCAAGAATGTTCCATTCTCGATGAGACGGGTAGTTCACCAACGATCTTAGTAGCCACGCACTCTTTAACGACTGCTCCTCAATTTTGCGTAACGGAACCTTTTCATGAGGGTCTTCGGATTCCTTGAGTGCAGCAAACAGACCATCTTCACCACAAGAAACGGTTACAGTATCGAATCTCGCGGTTACTTTTAGTGCTCTCGCATCGTGCCTGCGTTCGAGATCCGTGCGAAATGGCTTGCCGACACTTGACAACTGGAGAGGTGCGCTAAACAGTCCTTTGTCAGTGCCGATATATAAATGTTGTCGATAAACAGAGATGTCGAGTACGACGCTTGCATTAACAACCAGATCGACCTCGCGAGCGAAGCCTGCATTTACTGCCAGCACTTCGGGTGTAGTTAGCACGACTGGTGCTTCAGGAACGTGTGCTCCTGGCGACCGCTCTCCCATGTCAGCCTGTCCCGATGGCGGTTCAAACAATCGAAGCACGCGGCTTGAGATCGAAGGAAGGTGCACGAATTTCAGGCTTCGGTATTCCGTAAGGCCGATAAACCATTGGCGATATAAATAGCCATCTTGAAATCGTTCGGGTATCAGGAGACGACGCAGTCTCATAAGCGCCTCCTGATGATTCGGAATCCTAGAGTGTCGCTTACGACTTGTGAGTCGATCCATTCGAGAACGAGGTCATCCGGTGGACAGTCATTGTTTCGACCTTCTTGAGGTTCGACCGGATAACCGTGCCATGGATCGCCAGGATTAGCGTTGGCGGGAAACTTTGCAATTATTTCACCACGATCACCAATCTCGACCGTACCATTTTCGTGAATTCCCCAGTAGTGTCCTTTGTTGTCCTGCCAGTTGGACTCATCAGCTCGACAGAATACAGAGTGCTCCATTGAAGGTACAAAAGGACGTGCCCACTTATTCTTGTGTCGCCGATCGCCGTTCCCGCGATGGGCATAAAGGGAAATGTATTGCTTACCTGACCCATTGGCCGGAAAGAGTAAGCCACCCGGAACTGCATTTGGCCTCACCATGGACTGTTTCCTAGAGAGGTCGAGTTTACGTGTAACAGAAGCTGCTGGAACTTCTCGCGGGGTGTTTGCATCATTTTTGCTCGGAATAATGGAAACATTTCGTATTGGGAAGCCTGCATGCACTTTCCGAGAATTCGACCTGGCAGACGGAATTTCTTCGCCGGTTGCTTTACGCACATTTCGTCCAGAAATGCCTTGGTGATGCTGGCGGCACTCATGGCTCTTTCTGGAGGTAGGGTGATGGGAAATCCGTCGTATTCCCGTTTCATTGCATTCAGCAGCGCGACAGTTCTCTCCACATCGCGACGACCGTACCTCAATTCCTTTACTGTGACTTCGCCAGTGGGCTCGTGCTGCATCTTACCCTTCAGGCCGAACGACTTAAGGAAGCCCTCGAGCGTCATGTGCCTGTTGCGCAGTGCCCACCCCAGAACGGAAAGGTCGAGGAAACGTCCGCGATATACGACACGGTTGCCAGGATCGCCGCCCGCCAGGCCGATGAACGCCGAGCGCGAATCTTTTGGCTTGATGCGAAGCTTGGGCTTGAACTTGTCGGGATCCCCATCATATTCCCACAGCACCATTGACCATCCTGTGTTCTTGTTTTTCGCAGCACGATACTCCAGAGCCAACCGGCTGAGGTCAAATGGCGCATTGAAGCATACGATTACGGCACCAGCCACAATGGCGTCCCAAAACTCACCGTCTACGAACTCGGTGCGAGATTGAACCTGAATGTCCTGCGGGCATCCCTTTTCCACCTTGGCACGCTTGCTGCGGGCGAACAAGTGGATCAATGCAACCGAGTTCGCGTCCAAGTCATCGGCATGAACCACGCCTTCCTGTTGACAGCTATAGACGCCATCCTTCTTGAGCTCACAGAACCTCCACCAGAGAAATGTGAGGTCTTGTCGGATGTCGGTTGTCGTTTCGCAGTCGAAAACGAGTGCGTATGGGGCCCACTTATCAGGCAGCTTTCCTTCGCTGTCGCGATTTCGTGGTTTCTCGTTCTTTACCCGGGTGTGGACACGGACGAAGACCGGCGTGAGTTCGGGCTTTGGGTCGGGTGCGGTCAAGCTTCTTGAGGGTCGTGGAAGGATTTGCTTTTCGGCGGAGTGACTGTGCCGTCGCACGCAATGCGTTAGCAACCCGTTGTGCTGACCCAAGCGTTGATTCTAGCAAGTCGGCCAAAGATTCCTGGTCCAGAGCCAGCAGCAAGAGGTAAGAGTGCATCGCTTCGGACTCAATCTCGCGCGTATTGTGTTGGCCGTTCTTAGTCAGCCCAGCGAGGTCCCTCGCCAATTCGAGCTTGCGATGAGAATTCCGGCACACCACCCGAGTGAACAGAAGATCGCGTTTCCTGCCTACCGGATGGTCGACTTCCAGGCACTCCAGGTCGGACTCAGGACAATAAAAGCAGCGCAGATCCCCACCCCCAAGCTCCTTTCGTCGCATTTCAAGCCGCCGAGCTCGCTTGATTGGGTGGGGATTGTTCAAGCGCTGGCTCCCGGACTGACGTAGAGAATGTCCAACTGACTCAGCACGCCGCTTCTTGCGAGTGCTGAGAGCTGGTCGTAGGCGCTGATCAACTCTTGGCCCCCAACTTTCTTGCCATGGAACTGCTGCAGTGCGGAAGCGGGCAGTTTGTCCCCAAGCACCTTCATGTAAACGGCTCGGTGCTGGCCTGCCCGAGGTTGCACGATTAGGCCGGGCTACGGCTCATGGCCCGGAAGCTCGCATCAAACAGGGGAACACGCAGCGAAAGCATCGGCGGGCCCAAGTCGATTGGTCACCAACAAACCAACCTGACTGGCTTACAGAACGGTTCTACGCGAAGGAAATCCAGCCCAAAGTCGCCGGGCTTCCGGGATCAGTGATTGCGTCCGAACTCGGGGTCTCACGCTGGTACGCAGGCCGCATCCGCCAAGGTTACCGACCCCATCCTCGGTACTGGTCGGCGCTGGCGCGATTGGTGGGCGCATCGGTCTGAGTTCTAATCATTCTTACGAGAGCCAAATATGTAGCCAAGAATGGCTGTAAAAGCAGGCAGAATCGTTGAAGCGACAATCAACTGGAACAATTGCAGGGCGCGGTCGGACTGCATTTTAGCAAGCGCTTGATAAACATCGGCAGCTTGTTTATACGTCTCAACCGCGTCCTTATATTGTTGAGAGTTTCCAGTGAAAGCTGGTGGCTGGGGAAAGCCCGGTAACTGGATAGACTTGAACGACACCCAGAAGATAACAATCGAAGCGACAACGATGTAGAAAAAAACATACCTCGCAAGGTTGTAACCGACCTTTTGCAACGGAGGGAGGATCTTGGCCTGTGCCTTGTCTTTGGCGGATGGTTGCTCGTCTAAGCCCTTTTGCAGAATCTCATCGGGCCGAATTTCGGCGGGCTTACTGCCAGACCCCCCAATCTCTGCTTCATCTATCGTCATGGCAAGACAATATCCTTGAGCACTTGATTGTTTCGTGTAATTGAGACCTTTTGATTCTCGCCTTCCTTCTGCTCCGCATCTAGGTATCGGTACAACGCTACAGCGCGTCGCAGAACTTCAGCCTTGGTCGTACCCTTTTCTTTAGCCAAGGTGTCCAGAATTTGGTTCATCTTCTCGTTGAACTCAACCGTGAGTTTAGCCATACATACCTCTGATGCCGATTATACACGGAAAATACGGCATGTCAACGGCAAACATACGGTATTTTAAAGGCAAAATTACGGTGTGCTCTGTCCGCGATCGGCGACTTCCGGATCGAACTCAGCCTTACTTGCTTCCAGCGTCGTCGCCTCGAAGTACTTCGCTGAGCGTTTCTTGGGATAAGGGATCAAGCTTCGGCTGAGCATTTGGAAAAAGCAGACCTGCCCAATACGCAGCCCAGGCCTTAGTTCAATCGGCAAACGACCGGCATTGCTCAACTCAAAAGTGAGAACTCCTGCAAAACCTGGATCCACAAAGCCGGCAGTTGCATGCACAAGCAGGCCGCGTCTGCCCCATGAGCTTCTCCCCTCGATACGACCTGCAAGATCGTCGGGCAGTCGAAACCATTCCAGTGTTGAAGCCAGAACGAATTCCCCAGGGTGAAGATAGAAATGCCCACCAGCCGAAAGAATCACTCTTTCCGCATACGCTTTCTGTGCGCCGGTTGCGTTTTGCTCTTCCGAATGGGGAGTATCAATTTTTAGATAAGGGGTGTTGATGTTTTCGAGTCGCTGAAAATCTGTGCTGAGACGCACATCCAGAGATGAAGGTCCGAACTGCTCTGCTGCGCTGATTATTGGGGTCACTATTAGCCGTAGCTGAGGATCGGGGTGCACTAAACGCTTGGCAATGTCAATGTCAGAGAGCAACATAGCGGATCATGGTCGACGGATTTCTGAATAAACCGAGACGAGTTCTAACGACTTCATCAACATGAAATCAATCTTCTCAACCTGGCTGCAATAGGTCGCGATCTGTTCAGAAGAAGTTGTGGAACTCCCTGCAAAAGTGTTCAGCAGCGTACCCTCTAGGCTCGACATCCTATAAAGCCAACCTGCACTCAGAATCTCGGAAGCAGCAACTGGTGATTCATCAAGCTGGCTTAGAACTTTATACGCTTGGTCGACTGTTGTTGTATCGTGCTTTAACGCGTTTAGGCTCTCATATATCTCTTCGTCGGTTCCCCTGCGGCGGCTAGAAATGGGTTGTGTCGATGCAAGCGTATTTTGCAGAGCTTTGGCTACATTCAGATTCGACTGGCTAAATGATCGCGCGACTAGCGTGTTTACTTTTTTAGCGATGTCAGCCGCTTTGCTGGTGAGGAGCTCGCCAGCAGCTTTGCCCAACATCTCAATAGTTTCTCGATCCTCCCTTTTCATCTCACTTAGCTTCCGGTTAAGCCCCCAGACCTTTGGTGTATTTGCATGGATAACGTGTGTGGGTTTTACCACGCCACTTACCGTCGGAACTTTTTCTTAGTTCAGTACGGCTGAACCCACCCGCGTCTTTGATTTGTGTAGGAATGCTAATCCAATCGATGTATAGATAGTCGCCATCCTGCCTTATGGTGTAATCACGTCCTGACGTTAGGGAGGTCCAGAGAGCGCCCCCTGACAGGCTTCCGCCCTTGCTTGTGACAACATCTAGAGGCTTCACTTGTTGCCGGGATGTGACCAGCAGATCGGTTACCTCGCTACTCGGCGCCGCAAAGTTTAAATTTTGCCCCAACTCAAGATTTACTCCCCAGGTTATTACTCCAACTACATGGTTGTTCATGTCGAGTAGCGGTCCGCCGCTATTTCCATGTGACACAGGCGCAGTGGTTTGAATCCATTTCTCGCTGTCGACGTCTCGAAGAGCACTGACAATCCCGTCAGAAACGGTCCCCTCAAGTCCTAACGGGCTACCAATAGCAACAACGTGATCTCCCACGTGGAGCTTGTTGATGTCTCCGAGTGTCAGAAATGGTAGATTCTTACCGTTGACTTTTATGATGGCCAGGTCTTTGTCCGAGTCAGTAGCAAGAACACCGCTGACAGGAAAGAAAGCTCCGTTCGAGAGCTTCACGATCGCAGAGTGTGCTTCTTTGATGACGTGGTAATTTGTGACGATTTCACCGTCAGCAGAAACTAGAAAGCCACTTCCTAATGCAGTTTCCTGCCCTGCTGAATTGGAGATGACAATTAGAACAACGGCATCACTACTCCGCTTAACAACATCTGCAACATCCGGTGGTGTCTCTGAGGCCGAAACGAGTAAGCAAAGAGACAGAACAAGACTCAGCCCATACTGAAGTGGCGCCATAATATTCCTCCAGCACTTTTTCCCGTAGTCTAATCAATCGCCGCTCGAGGTCAAGGGTTTTACGGAACTCAGCCCTGGGATGAACCCTCGCGTCAAGGGTTTTACGGAACTCAGCCCTGGGATGAGCCCTCGCCCCATTTACTCTCTAGTTAAGGTGTAGCCGAATTTTTCCCGAAAGATACTACCCCTCAACCCGTTTGCCCGCCTTTCCTCCGCCCTTGTAATATCGAGGTTTGACTCTTAGCTCCTGACCGGACCAGCATGCCGCACGATCTTCCCAAGGCCTACGACCCGAGCGCCATCGAGCAGCGCTGGGCCGAGTACTGGGTGCGCGAGAAGCTCTTCCACGTCGAAACGCCCGCTCAGGGCTCGACTCAGCCGACCTTCACCATCACCCTGCCGCCGCCCAACGTCACCGGCCGCCTGCACATGGGCCACATGCTCAACCAGACGGAGATGGACATCGTCGTCCGCTGGCATCGCATGCGCGGATTCCTGACCATGTGGCTGCCCGGCACCGACCACGCCGGCATCGCGACGCAGATGATGGTCGAGCGCCAGCTTGCCGCCGAGGGCAAGAACCGCCGCGATATCGGCCGCGAAGCCTTCATCGCCCGCGTCTGGGATTGGCGCGAGCACTACGGCGGCGCCATCCTCGAGCAGATGAAGCGCCTCGGCGTCTCCGTCGACTGGTCGCGCGAGTACTTCACCATGGACGAGCGCATGTCGCGCGCCGTCCGCGAAGCCTTCGTCCGCCTCTACGAGCAAGACCTCATCTATCGCGGCAAGTACATTGTCAACTGGTGCCCGCGCTGCATCACCGCCGTCTCCGATCTCGAAGTCGTCCACGAAGACACGCCCGGCAAGATCTGGGAGATCCGCTATCCTGTCGTCGGCTCGAAAGACGAGTACATCGTCGTCGCCACCACCCGTCCCGAGACCATGCTGGGCGACACTGCCGTTGCCGTGAACTCCGCCGACGAGCGCTATCGCCACCTGCACGGCAAGCGCGTCCTGCTGCCGCTGATGAATCGCGAGATTCCGATCATCACCGACGACATCCTCGCCAACCCCGAGTTCGGCACGGGCGCCGTGAAGGTTACGCCCTCGCACGATCCCAACGACTTCGAGGCTGGCCTGCGCAACGACTTGCCGCAGATCGAGGTGATGAACGAGACCGCGCAGATGAACGAGAACGCCGGGCCGTATCAGGGGCTCGACCGCTTCGGGGCGCGGCAGAAGGTCGTTGAGGATCTCGAGGGGGGCGGCTTTCTCGTCGGCGTGAAGGACTACGTCGTGCCGCTCGGCACGTGCAGCCGCTGCGGCACCATCATCGAGCCGCGCCTCTCGACGCAATGGTTCGTCAAGATCAAGCCGCTCGCCGAGCGCGCCATCGAGGTCGTCCAGAAGGGCGAAATCAAGTTCGTCCCAGAGAACTACGCCAAGACTTACTTCGAGTGGATGCTGAACATCCACGACTGGTGCATCTCGCGCCAGCTCTGGTGGGGACATCGCATCCCTGCCTGGCACTGCAAGGAATGCAGTGAAATCATCGTCTCGCGAGACACGCCGGCGAAATGCAAAAAGTGCGGCGGCCCGCTCGAACAGGACAACGATGTTCTTGACACCTGGTTCTCCTCGGGCCTGCTGCCGTGTTCTGCCCTCGGCTGGCCTGACGACACGCCTGATCTGCATGCGTTCTATCCGACGACGCTGCTCATCACCGGCTTTGACATCCTCTTCTTCTGGGTGGCACGCATGGTCATGATGAACTGCCACTTCATGCGTGGCTTCAAGAATGGCGACGTCCCCTTCCGCGACGTCTACATCCACTCGCTCGTCCGCGATGCCGAGCGCCAGAAGATGTCGAAGACCAAGGGTAACGTCGTCGACCCCATCGAGATCATCGAAAAGTACGGTACCGATGCCGTCCGCTTCACACTGGCGGCCATGGCCGCTCCGGGAACCGACATAGCGTTCTCGGAGAGCCGCACCGAAAGCTACCGCGCCTTCGCCAACAAGATCTGGAATGCCGCCCGCTTCCTCTTCATGAATGTCGACAGGGCGCAGCAGGCAGGGCTGTGGTCGTTGAATGAGTTTAAGTCGTCCCACAACAAGGGACTGCCACAACATGGGACATCCTACAATGTATTAGGTAGCGGTAAATCGGGCGCTGGTTTGGGCATCCAGGGCTTCCAAGCCGAAACCCTGGAGGACCGCTGGATCCTCTCCCGCTTCAACCGCGTCGCGCAGGAGATCCACGACGCGCTCCAGAACTACCGCTTCCACGAAGCCGCCCACGTGGTCTATCACTTCTTCTGGGGCGAATACTGCGACTGGTACCTGGAGCTGATCAAGCCCCGCCTCGCCGCCGATGATCGAGGTCAGGCGCGCGCCGCCTACAACAATCTGATCGGCATCTTCGAAGGCGCTCTCCGCATGCTCTCTCCCTTTATGCCCTTCATCACGGAAGAGCTCTGGCACGCGGCCTATGATGGCGCGCCGCCGGCAAAGTCGATCGCCCTCGTTGCCTATCCGGCGGCTGATCCAGCCCAGATTAACGCCGACGCCGAGACCGAGATGGCCATCCTGCAAGACCTGATCGTCAGCGTCCGCAACATCCGCGCCGAACTGAAGGTCGAGCCAAAGCAGAAGCTGCCAATCGAGATTCACACCGGCAGCGACATTCGCTCTCTGATCGAGCGCAACCGCAGCGCGGTCGAGCGGCTTGCCAATGTCGATGGCGTAGCCTTCGTCGAGCAGTCGCTGGCCAAGGCTGCCGGCGCACGCAGCACCGCCCGCTTTGACGTACGCGTAATCTATGAGCGCAAAGTCGACGTCGCGGCCGAACGCGACCGCCTCAGCAAAGAACTCGCGAGGCTCACGCAGGAGCTGACCCGCGCCACGGGCCAGCTGAATAACGAATCATTCTTGGCGAAAGCACCGGCCAACGTTGTCGAAGGGCTGAAGAAGCGCAGGGCCGAAGTCGTGGTCCTCATTGAGAAAATCAGGGCAGCACTCGATGAACTGGAAGGCGGCGCCGCGGCAGCCAGTTGAGAGCCCTTCGGGGCTTCACCAACGCGGACCCAGGGCTGCGATATTAGAAGGTTTTCATCACGAGGAGCCGCGGCGGCGGCGCACCAAGCCCGGGGTTGCGCATGGCGGGGTGGATTGAGGCCGACGGGGGATCTGCCTTGAAACGTAACGAAGTTGCTCGCGGCTCGAAGCTCGCGGCTCGAAGCTAACTATGGACTGGACAACACGCCGCATCACGGCCATTTTGGAAAACGCGCTGCTCGAAGACCGCGCCACGCGCGACGCCACCTCCTACGCTTGCATCGACGTCCACCAGCGTGCGACGGCCACCGTTATTGCCAAGCAGGATTGCGTCCTCTCCGGCCTCGGTTGCATCCGCCGCATCCTCGAAGTCTTCGCCTTACTCGACGGCACCGTCACCTCGCATCCCGAGGTCACCAGCCACACCGAAATCTTCGACGGTATCCGCGTGCGCAAAGGACAATCCGTCGCGGTCGTCTTGCACAATGCGCGCGTCATCCTCTCTTGTGAGCGCGTCATCCTCAACATCATCCAGCGCATGAGCGGCATCGCCACGCTAACGCGCCAA
Source organism: Terriglobales bacterium (assembly GCA_035262645.1). Lineage (GTDB taxonomy): Bacteria > Acidobacteriota > Terriglobia > Terriglobales > Acidobacteriaceae > Bog-257. The sequence continues at coordinate 151,109 of DATFSK010000021.1, read as the reverse complement.
TACGTTGACGCGGTCGAAGGCACAAAGACCACCATTCTCGACACGCGCAAAACCGCCCCCGGCCTGCGTATGCTCGACAAGTACGCCGTCACTTGCGGCGGCGGCCACAACCACCGCCTCGATCTCAGCGACGGCGTCCTCATCAAGAACAACCACATCGCCCTCGCCGGTGGCGTTGTTCCTGCTCTGGAGCGCGCCCTCGGCAATCGCCGCGGCTCGCAAACCGTCGAGATCGAAGTCCGCTCCCTCGAAGAACTGGAGCAGGTCCTCGCTCACGGCGCTGAAGCAGTCCTGCTGGACAACATGTCGGTCGAGCAGGTCCGGCGCGCAGTCGAGCGTGTCCGCAAACTCCAGCTCCCGGTTCCCCTCGAAGCCTCCGGCGGCATCACGCTGGAGAACGTCCGCGCCTACGCCGAAACCGGTGTCGACTTCATCTCGGTCGGCGCCCTCACCCACTCCGTCGCCGCCGCCGACCTGAGCATGCGCATCGCCCCTGCGTAAGCTAATCGTGCTTGTTTTTTGTGTGTCATCCTGAGCGGAGTGAGAATTCGCACAGCGAATTCTCCGGGAGTCGAAGGACCCCTACAAATTGCTCGCCATCTCCCGCATAATCTCCTTATCGCTCGCCCCGACCCAATTCGCCCCCCTCGCGACGGCTCTACCGACGCCCGCCTCAGCCGCATCGTTCGCCTGTTGAGCGATAACGCCACGGTGGTCGTCAGCGGCCAGCGTGTTGCCGAAGAGCTCGGCACCTCGCGCTCGGAAGTCTGGCGAGCGGTGCAGCAGCTGCGCGATCTCGGAGTGCAAATCACCGGCCATCTGGCCACGGGGTATCAACTGAACGCCATGCCTGACCTTCTTCTTCCCGACATCGTGAGCCCGCTCGTCAGCGGTACCATCTTCGCCTCTCGCATTCATCATTATTTCCGCATCGGCTCCACCAACGTCGAAGCCATGAAAGCCGCCGCCGAAGGCGAGCCCGAAGGCGCTGTCTTCCTTGCCGAAGAGCAGACCGCCGGCCGCGGACGTGGCGGCCACAGCTGGGAGTCAGAGCAGTCCGTCGGCATCTATTGCTCCGTCGTCCTGCGCCCGGAGATCGCTCCACTCGACGCGCTCTTCCTCTCGCTCATGACCGGCATCGCCATGGCCGACGCCGTCGAGCAGACCACCGGCCTCCGTCCCGATCTGCGTTGGCCCAACGACGGCCTCCTCGGCGAGCGCAAATTCTGCGGCATCTTAACCGAGATGAATGCCGAGCCCACGCGTGTGCGCTACGTCGTCCTCGGCATCGGCATCAACGTGAATCACTCGTCGTTCTCGGGCGAGCTAGAGCCCATCGCGACTTCTCTCCGCATGGAGGCCGGCCGTGAGTGGTCGCGCGTTGACCTCACCGCCGCTTTGCTAAAATCGCTCGACGGGCACTACCGCAAGCTCATGCAGGGTGGAGAAAGAGCGCGCGGCGCTCTCATGAAGGATTTCGAAGCGCGCTCCTCGTGGGCCCGCGGACGTCGCGTGCGCATCGAGGACGACAGCGGTTATGAAGGCGTGACCGAAGGCCTCGACGATCGCGGCTTCCTTCTCTTGCGCACCAAAGATGGGCTGCGGACCGTGCTCTCGGGCAACGTTCGCGCCCCCAGCGGGAAATAAATCATGCTCTTCGTTCTCGATGTCGGCAACACCAACACCGTGCTCGGCGTCTTCGATCTCGCGCCTCAGGAGCCAGGTTCCGCCAAAGCCCGCCTTATCGCCCACTGGCGCGTCTCTACCACCAAGACGCAGACAGTCGACGAGTATGGCGTGCTCTTCCGCAATCTCTTCGCGATGAACGGCCTGGAATTCACCGCCGTCAAAGGCACCGTGATCTCATCCGTTGTGCCGCCCCTGGATCCGACGCTGCGCGAGGTCTGCGAGCGTTACTTCCAATCGCGTCCGCTCTTCGTCGAGCCGGGCATCAAGACCGGTATGCCGGTGCATTACGACAACCCCGCCGAGGTCGGCGCCGATCGCATCGTCAACAGCGTCGCCGCCTTCGAAAAGTACGGCGGCCCCTGCATCATCGTCGACTTCGGGACCGCGACAACCTTCGACGTGGTCTCCAAGAAGGGCGAATATCTCGGCGGCGTGATCACCCCTGGAATCGGCATCTCTGCCGACGCGCTCTTCGCCCGCACCGCCCGCCTGCCGCGCGTCGAAGTCCGTAAGCCGCCGCGAGTGCTGGCTACCAACACCGTCCATAGTGTCCAGTCAGGCCTTTATCACGGATATGTCGGGCTTATCGACGGCGTGCTCGAGCGCCTGCTCGCCGAGATGGGCGAGAACGTGACCGTCGTCGCTACAGGAGGGCTAGCCGCGCTGATGGGCAGCGGCTCCAAATACATTCGCGAAGTCGATGACCTACTGACACTCGAGGGCCTGCGCATCATTTACGAGCGCAACCAGCCGCAAGCCAAGCGGCGCAGCGAAAGCGCCGGTGCGCTTGCCAACAATCCCGAATTGTCTGCTGCTCGCAAAGCGGCAGCTTCCAATCCCAAACGCAGCTAATGTTCCCTTGCGCAGAAATGCTTGGGTGATAGCTTGTAAACAACGGTGTCCCCCGCGCCGTCATCCCGAGCGAGTGAAGCGAGTCGAGGGACCTGCTCTCCTCCAATTCTTTTGGCTGAATGCTGAATGCTGAGTGCTGACTGCTATAAATGGAAAACTACTTCAATTACTTCACTGAAATCGAAGAACACTTCCAGCGCCGCCGCGGGACCCTGCTGCTCCTCTCCCCGCTCGACTGGGCGCTGATGGAGACCTGGAAAGACGCAGGCGTCCCTCTCGAGGCGGTCCTTCGCGGCATCGACACCACCTTCGACAAGTGGGACCGCCGCCCCCGCAAAACCCGCAAGGTAAACGGCCTGGCCTTCTGCTCCCAGGAAGTCCTTGCCTCAGCCGAAGAAATGAAGGAAGCTGCCGTCGGCGCGCCAACCAAGGACAAGCGCGACGCCGGGCTGGATCACGCGCTCGTCGCCGAATTCCTGAAGCGCAACGCCGCTCAGCTCGATGCCGTCGATTTGCCGGCCACGGCGCAAGCCCTCGCCAAGGAGACTGCTGCAACCCTGCGGACATTAGGCGATTCGCTCTCAACGGCAACGGTGCAGATGGAAGACCTGGAACGCCGCCTCACGGTCGCTGAAGAAAAGCTCTTCGCCGCCCTCCTGGCCGCAACGCCCGACGAAGCCCTTTACCAGGTCCGCTCCGAAGCCGACCGCGATCTCGCGCCCTATCGCCGCAACATGGCCGCGCCTCAGATCGAGCAACTGCAGAAGCAATACATTCACAAGCGCCTGTTGGATCAATATCGTGTACCGCGGTTAAGCTTGTTCTATATGTAGTTCAGAGGACGTGGGCACGATTGAGCTTGTCATCCTGAGCGCAGCGTCCGCCGTGCCATTTCCGATCCACCAGGATCGGGCGGACGCGGTAATCGAAGGATCTGCGGTTGGCTGGAGCGAAGGGAGCGCCCTTGCAACTCCAAATCGAAAAACTGATTTACGGCGGCGACGGCCTCACCCGCCTGCCGGCCGATGAGCGCGGCCGTGGAAAGTCCGTCTTCATTCCCTTTGTGGTTCCTGGCGAGACCCTCGAAGCCTCGCTCTCAACCATCCGCCCCGGCTTCGCCCGTGCCACACTCGAGCGTATCCTCACGCCCTCGCCCGATCGCATCGAGCCGGGCTGCCCTTACTTCATGCGCTGCGGCGGTTGCCACTACCAGCACATCGACTACGCGGCACAACTGCGCTACAAAGCTAACATCCTGCGTGAGACCCTGCGCCGCATAGCAAAGTTCGAATTGCCTGACGGTATCACCGCTCACTCAGCCGATCCCTGGAGCTATCGCAATCGCACGCGAATGCACGTTCGCCACGAGCCGCAATTCGCAGTCGGCTACTTTCGTCACGGTTCGCACGCGCTTCTGCCGGCAGAAACCTGCCCCATCAGCTCTCCCCTTATCAACCAAGCTGTCTCAGCCGTCTGGGCCCTCGGTCGCGAGAACGCTGTCCCAAAGCCACTGCACGGCATTCAATTTTTCGCCAACCATGACGACACGCGCCTGCTGATCGAAGCCTATGCTTCACCCGGAACGAGCGCCAGGGAACTTCAACCCTTTGCGGCCGCGCTGCATCACCGGCTGCCGCAAATTTCCGGCGTTGTCGTCTTCGCCGCGTCGCCGGTGGAAGACGAAACTCTCCAGCGTGCTCCCCTGACCTCGACTCACTCCGAAGCCTCGCAAGCCATCGGCGATGAGTCTCTGCTCTACACCGCGGGCGGAATCGACTACCGCGTCTCCGGCGGCTCGTTCTTCCAGACCAATCGTTTTCTCATCGATAAGCTGGTGGATGTTGTCATGACGAAGCAAACGGGCCGCGCCGCCCTCGACCTCTACGCCGGCGCCGGACTGTTCACGCATCACCTGGCACGCAACTTCGATCACGTCCTCGCTGTCGAAGCTTCGCCGCATTCGTTCTCCGATCTTCGCCACAACGTTCCGCAAAACGTGAAGTGCATTCGTACGACTACGGAAACCCTGCTCGCCGATCGCGCCGCCAAACTCGCGCCCGACCTCATCGTCCTCGACCCGCCTCGTGCCGGCCTCGGCGAGAAGGCAACCAGAGCCCTGTGCCGCATGTCCGCCTCGCATGTGACTTACGTCTCATGTGATCCGGCAACCCTCTCCCGCGATCTCCGCCTGCTGCTAGAATCGGGTTATCGGGTCGAGCAGGCGCACCTCATCGACATGTTTCCCGAGACCTATCACATGGAAACTGTCCTGCACCTGGCGCGCTGAGCTGTTCTTGTCCGACGCGGAGTCATACATGTACGCCATCGCCATCATCCGTTATCGCAAGCCGATCGAAGACATCCTCAAGCATCTTGACGCACACCGCGCCTACTGCCAGGGCCTGAAGCAGGAAGGACTCCTGATTGCCTCCGGTCCCGTGGTACCGCGCAACGGCGGTGCGATGCTGCTGCGCGTCCCCGATAACGAAGCGCAGGCGACGCTGGACAGTGTTCGCGACAACGATCCGTACACGCGCCTCGGACTGGCGCAATATGAAATGTGGCCCTGGGCCCCTGCTCTCGGCGCGGAGAACCTGGACCGCTTATAAACTTATCGCGCGATGAACTCCTCTCCTGAGGGGAGCAAGATCCTCGGCAGCGCGCATGGACTTTGCTGCCGTGTCTGCATCGCTGATTTCGGAACCGCGCGACCTCATCACCGCGCCCTCTGTCCCGCCAGGAAAGCGCGGGGCAGCGCACAGCGCTTCCACACCTTATTGCGGCGGCCAGGAGCCCATCTTCCTGGCCGCTCTCGCGTTTGCCGCCGGAATCCTTGCCGCGAACTATCTTTGGCGATCTCCCTTCGTCTGGCTGGGTGCCTTCCTCATCGCGGCGGTTGCGGCCACGCTCTCCCTGCGCCGCTCTCCCCAACTCGCATTCGCCTTATGGTGGCTCGCCATGCTTCCGCTCGCCGCCTTTTACCTCCAGGCACGCGACGCCGCACAACCAACCGTCGTCGACAATCTCCAGCCCGTTGCCACCGGAGATACCGAGGTTGATGTTGTGGGCCACGTCATCCGCGAGGGCCTGGTTCGCGACAGCGCCTACGGAGGCAAGCAGGAGTCGGTCGATATCGAAACCGAGCAGCTTCGCCTCGACAATCATCCACTCTCCATTGCAGTGGGCCTTCGCCTGACCATCTACAGCAAGCAATCGGAGGAAGAAGACGCCCGCGACAGCGGCGCCGAGTCGCCGCTCCACGTGTACACCTATGGCCAAAGACTGCGCTGCACAGCCAAGCTCCGTCTGCCGCGCAATTACCGCGATCCCGGAGCGATGGATTTAGTTGCATATCTGAATTCCCAGAACATTCGCCTCACCGGTTCTTCCCGCGCTACGAATGTCGAAGTGCTGCCCGGCTTTGTGGGCACTCGCATCGGCCGCTGGCGCAGTATCGCGCGCCGCAGCGCCCTCGCTCACATCGCGCAGCTTTGGCCAGGCGAGCGCGGCGCCCTCATGCAGGCAGCCCTCATCGGCGGTCGCGCCTTCTTCGGGCGCGATATCAAGACCGACTTCCAGCGCACCGGCACCTATCACATCCTGGTCGTTTCCGGAATCAACGTTGGCATCCTCGCTTTCGCGCTCTTCTGGGCGCTCCGCAAGCTGCCCTTCGGCGAAACCTGGGCCACAATCCTCACCATCGTCCTCTCCTGGGGCTACGCCTTCGTTGCCGATCTTGGCTCCCCGATCGTCCGCGCCACCATCACGCTCAACATTTACCTGCTTACGCGCCTGCTCTTTCGCGATCGCGCCGGGCTGAATGCCTTGGGCATCGCGGCACTCGGCATGCTCCTCGTTAATCCGCGTACCCTCTTCGAAGCCAGCTTTCAGCTCACATTCATCTCAGTGATTGCCGTCGCTGGAATCGCCGTCCCCATCCTGCGCCGTACCTTGCACCCGCTACAGACCGGCCTGCGCAATCTCGACTCTCCGGAGTACGACTTCTCACAACCCACACGCGCCGCGGGTTTTCGCGTCGAAATGCGTCTGTTGCGCAACGCGCTACAGAATGTCATTGGCCGGACACCGGCAAATTTCCTCATTGTGCGCGGCTGCGGCCTTTTTCTGGCGAGTTGCGAATTGCTGTTCGTCTCCACCATCATTCAACTCGCTCTGGCTCTGCCGATGGCCTGGTACTTCCATCGCGCAACGACGATGGCCCTTCCCGCCAACGCGCTCCTGATCCCGATCGCGTCGGTCATGCTGCCCAGCGCGGTTGTCGCAGTTGTCCTCTCGTACGGATCGCACTGGCTCGCATACGTCCCCGCCGCCATCGCGGGATACTCGCTTGACCTTCTGACGGGAACAGTCCACATCATCGGGCGTTTCCGGGTCTCTGATGTGCGAGTACCCACGCCAAGCGCTACGGTATGGCTCAACGCCGCACTGAGTATTGCGCTTGCACTTCTACTGGCCCGGCGACGCATTCTGGCCTTGGTCGGAGTCGCCGGACTTCTCGCGTCCGCGGTATGCATCGTCCTTTTCCCGCCAAAGCCGCAGTGGCGCCCTGGCGTTCTCGAGATCACGGCCATCGATGTAGGTCAGGGAGATTCCCTGCTGCTGATCACGCCGGAAGGCAAGACACTGCTGCTCGATGCCGGCGGCATCCCCGGCAACTCGCACTCTGATTTCGATGTTGGTGAAGAGGTGGTGTCGCCGTATCTCTGGTCGCGTGGCATCGCGCGCCTGGACGCCGTCGTCATCTCCCACGCCCACAGCGATCACCTTCGAGGAATGCGAAGCGTGATCGCGAACTTCCACCCAGACGAGCTGTGGTACGGAGTAGAGTCGCCCAGCGCAGGATTCTTGAAGCTCAAAGAAGCCGCCTTGCAGTTCCGCGTGCAAACAAAATCGTACGCGGCCGGCGACGCTTTTCACTTCCGGGGGAATCGATATCCGAATTCTGAACCCGCAACCCGGCTGGGAGCCACACGATCCGCCGCAGGATGACGAATCGCTCGTGCTTCGCATTCAATACGGCCAAACCTCAGCTCTGCTGGTGGGGGATTCGCACAAGCGCATCGAGCACTATCTCATCGCCGAAGCTCCGCAGGCGGACTTCCTGAAAGTCGGCCACCACGGGAGCTCTACCTCCAGCTCCCCGGACTTTCTGGCGGCCGTGAAGCCGCGCTTCGCTGTGGTATCGGTGGGCTTCTACAACTCCTTCAAACATCCCCGGCACGATGTGATGCAGCGTTACGCCGGCAATCACATCCAAACCTATCGCACGGACCTCGCCGGCGCCGTCTCCTTCTTTCTCGACGGTGCCACCGTAACCGCTACGCCTGTTCCTCGCTAAGCGCCTCGTCCTCATCGGTCGTTGGATGGTTGCGGTATTCCTCGATCGTCTCCCGCGCCTCCTCCGCTTGGTCGGGTCTCACCAGGATCACCACTCCGCCCACCCCCGGCAGGATGTCCTGGGGCGCCTCGCGGTTCTGGATCATCGCGTCAATGCCGGCTGACTCCAGCAGGCCGCGTACCACCATCGCCTCCGACTCCTCATCCGTATCGAAAACCTTTACCAGTTCCTCGTGCCCTTCCGCTGGCTCTGCCATGTCTCCTCCAATCAGTTCAATGCAAAAGGAAGTGTCACCCTCTTTGCCACGTCCCGAATTGCGGCTGCGATTCTGCCGTTTCGGTGTATGATGCCGTCCAACGTGATCGGGCGCAACGGTAGGGGAACGGCAAACATCAAATTGTAACGAAACCCGATCGGCTGCGTGTTCCTACTGCGCCAGCCCGATCCCTGAGGCAGAATTCATGGGGCTATCGGAACGCAAGGAAGTTACATCACCACAATCCACCAGAAACGTACCTCAAACTCCGCACGAGCAGGAAGAAGAACGCCGCAAGCTGCGCCGCCTCCAGATCATGATGAATATGGTGATGTCGGTCATCAGCCAGGACCAGGACCTCACCATCGAAGAGGCGTCGGAGCTCGCCGCCAACGCCAAGCGCGCCGCGCTCGCCCTCTTTCCCGACAAGGAGTTCGCCTACGACATCCTCTACAGGCCGCGCCTCCAGCGGCTGATCGCGGAACGTTTCCGCGTTCAATAGCTGTGGTTATTTCGTGATGCTGGTCAGGTAGACCGTCACCGTTCCCCAGAAAAGCTTCGCCCGCATTTGGACCGGCAGATGCTTGTCATCATCCGTATACCAAATCCAGATGCGGCCTTTGTTCTTCAGCAGCGCTCCTGAGTCGCCCTCCGGACCCACGCGCAGCGTCTGAAATGTTCCGGCCGTCGTCTTGATCTGCTCTTTGCCTTCCACGTGCGCCTGCACGGTGACCGTTTTGCTGCCGTCGTTCAGCGGAAACGTGTACGTCGCGCCAATCTGTAGAGGGAGGCTCGAAACATAGAAGATCCCCGACAAAACGTCGGTCACGCAATTCGGAATATCGTTCTCCACCCGCTTCTGCTGATTATCCTTCAGGTTGCGCTCGTCGAGCACCGCCTTGCCTCGCGCATACTCGTAGGTGATCGTCGTCTCGCGTTTGTGCGAGCCCTCTTCCGTATGCTTTATCAGCTTCGACGAGCAAAGGCTTTTGCCGTCAAAATAGCTGTTGAAGCGGTCCTGCACGCGATACAGCAGCGAGACTACGCCCGTGGAATCGGCCGTAGCGGCAATGTGATTCTGCGATCCGGACTGCTCGATGCGAACGGTGGCAACCCCTGCCGTCCAGAAGCGCCATTCGCCTTCGTAGTGGAGAGTCTGTCCGTAGGGAAATTGAAATCCCGTGCGCAACGGCTGGATGTGCGACGCCGATCCGATTCTTGCTTCGGACTGGGCCGCGGCCGGGTGCGAGGATTGCCCGGGCGCTGCCGCGTCGCCCAGCAACTCGCATGACAGCAGGATGGTGAGTACGACGAAACAGCGCGCGGTGGCGATCGTCACCTTCCCCCAGGTACCCAGAGAATTTTCGCAATCAGCACCGCCAGCATTGCGGCGGCGCCAAGCAGGGAATTGTACTCGCGATGCCGGAAGTATAACTCACGCGAGAAGCCGTCCGTCACGCGCTTGAACCACAGCGTTCGCGGCAGCAGGCTGGGAACCCGCCGCACATACTCGTTATATTCGGCAAACTGTCGCCCCAGGTGGTTCTCTTCACCGCGAATTACCGGCACGTAGATCGCGGCAAAGTACAGGACAAGCACCGCCACAACCCACACGTCGCGCGCGGCAATCACGAATCCAATCCCAATCACGATCGACCCAAGGTACAGCGGATTGCGCACGTAGGCGTACGGCCCGCTGCGCGTCAGCTCCCGATCTTTCTTCACGTGCCCGGAAGCCACCGCGCGAATCGCTATGCCAAACGCAGCAACGACCGTTCCTACAGCCATACTCGTCCAACTCGGCGCAGCCCGCCAGATATAGAACGCCGCGAACAGGAATCCCAGCGGCACGCGTATGCGCCGCGCGATACGCTTCCATGTCCAGCCCGGCTTGACCACCTGTGCTTGCCTCGGCAAAGTTGGCGGAGCGTTAACCGTCACTTGCGTCCTTCTCGATGGGTTCGCATTTGCGACAACATTTCGCTCGTGGAATGGTCCTTAGGATCGCCCACAATCTCCACCCGGCCGCCATGGGCGATCACCTCGTCGCGCTCCGGTACATTTTCGCGCGTGTAGTCGGTGCCCTTCGCCTGAATGTCCGGCCGAATTTCGCGGATCAGCGCGCGCACATCCGGCTCCTCGAAGATCACCACGGCGTCCACGTCCGACAAGGCTGCAAGGATCTCCGCCCGCTCAACGACGGGCATGAACGGCCGGCCTTCTCCTTTGATCTGCCGCACGCTCGCGTCGGAATTCATCGCAACCACAAGCTTCCCGCCCAGCGCCTTCGCGCCATGCAGATAACGTATGTGTCCGACGTGCAGGAGATCGAAGCAGCCGTTTGCCAGGACGACCTGCTGTCCCGAGCGGCGCCACTCCGCCACGCGCTGACGCAACTCGTCGCGCGTCAAAATCTTGTCGCCGGCTTCTGTCACGTGGCGGCCGCCGCAGAATCTTGATCGATGGCAGCCATCAACTCCTTATCGGAAACCGTGGCCGTTCCGCGCTTCATCACTACGATCCCCCCGGCAAAGTTTGCCAGCCGCGCGGCATCGATCGTGTCGGCCCCTGCGGCAAGCGCCGCCGTGAAGGTCGCGATCACCGTGTCCCCGGCGCCGGTTACATCCACCACTTGATCGGAGCCGTGGATGGGAATCGCCACCGGCGAGGCATTCCTCTCGAACGCCACCATGCCATCGCGGCCACGCGTGATGACCAGCGAATCCAGCCTCATTTCCCGCATCAGCTGCTTGGCCGCCGAACACAGCTTCTCGTCATCCTGCCCAATCTTGATTCGCAGCGCTTCTTCCACCTCCGGCTCGTTCGGAGTCGCCGCCGTCGCACCTTCGTACTCCAGAATGCGATACCGCGAATCCACCGTGATGGGCTTGTTTTTCAGGCAGCCATTCGACTTCACAAAAGTCAACAGTCGCGGGGTCGCGGCGCCATACCCGTAATCCGAGATGAGCAGGGCATCGCATGCCGTAGCGTATTCTCTTGCCGCGTTCACCAGGTTGAGCAGCACGGGATGCAACTCATGCAGCGGCTCCGGCTCGCGGTCTACACGCACCACCTGCTGCCGCCCGGTATGCGACATGCCTGCCAAAATCCGCGTCTTGGTCGTCGTCGTATGGCCTTTCACCCGCTCGATCCCGCTAATGGGGATCTTCTTCTCGCAAAAGCACTCCAGAAGCAGGCTCCCGGTCTCATCGTCTCCCACCACGCCGACGGGCAGCACGTTGACGCCCAGCGACGCCAGATTCATCACCGCGTTCGCGCCGCCCCCAGGCACAACCGTCCGCTCGCGATGCTTCAGGATCAGCACCGGAGCCTCGCGCGAGACACGGGCGATCTCGCCAAACACGAATTCGTCGGCCACCAGGTCCGCCAGCACCGCGATCGAAACGTCGGAAAATTCCCGTACGGTTTTCTTCCAGCGCTCCGCGTCCTTGGCGTGCTTGCTCATCAACTCAAATGAATGCCCGGTGTATTGTCGCTATCACCGGGCGCAGATCAACCTTAAATTGTCTCATGCAGAGCGGCGATTCCGCGCTGCAATCGCCGAAAGCAGTGCGCTCACCGCGTTTTCCGCCTTCTCGAGTTGCATGCGGACCGGAACGGCGTGCACTGGCGCAAGCGCGTCAAGGTGAGACTGCAGATTGACAGCGTCCTTTTCCGTCGTGACGAACACCGTTGCTCCATGCCGTGCGCGCAAGGCCATTAATCGGCGCACATCGCCTTCCGTATAGGCGTGGTGGTCCGGATAACTCTGTGAGCCGCTCAGCGTCACCCCTGCTGCCTTCAACTGTTCAAAGAAGTTCTGCGGCCGTGCGACTCCGCAGAAAGCAAAGCATGGCCCCTTCAGATCGGGCACAACGATGATGTCGCGGCGTACTCTCCAGACAAGGTACGGCGCAATCAGCAGTCCCTCGAACGATGCGTCGTTCGTCAGCACCACCGCATTGGCGCGGCGCAACGAGCGTAGCGGCTCACGCAGTCTTCCCAGCGGAAGCAGCGAGTCCTGCACGTCGCCCGGGTCCACCATCACGATGTCGAAATCGCGGGCCAGCCGCCGATGCTGAAAGCCATCGTCCAGCAGATGAAGTTGCGGCCCGAACTTCTGCTCTGCAAGTTGACCCGCAGCGTAGCGGTCGATGCCCACGATCACCGGCACCGCAAGCTTGCGCGCGATCAGCAGCGGCTCGTCTCCGAACTCCCGCGGCGAGCCATTCGGGTCGACCACCGCTACTCCTTTTGTCGCGCGCCCGTATCCGCGCGTGAGCACGTCGTAGCTGACGCCCCTGGCCTTCAGCAGCTCGCCCAGCGCGATCAAAAACGGTGTCTTGCCCGACCCTCCGACACTGAGATTGCCGATGCTGACGACCGGTCCTTGCAGCTTGTGGATCTTCAGTGACTTTCGGTCATAGAGATCGTTCCGCGTCTGAACGATCGCGCCGTAGAGTGCGGAGAGCGGATTCAACGTTGCCTCTCCAGCGGCACGCTCGCCGGCGTTCGCTCATCCGCCAGCCTGAGCAGCGAGCTGACGGTCTTCTCCGTCGCCCCTCGCTGCGAAAGCATGACCTGCAGCGCGCGTTCGCCTAGCGCGGTGCGCTCCGCATCGTCCTCCAGCAGCCGCAATACCGTGGAAGTCAGCGTCTGTGGCGTCACCACGCGTAGCGCGTCGGAGCGATGAAAGATCTCAATGATGTCGCGGAAGTTTTCCGTGTGCGGCCCAACCAGAATCGCTTTGCCGAACTGCGCCGCCTCCAGCACATTGTGACCACCGCGCGGGACAAGGCTTCCGCCGATGAAGGCCACGTCGGCGAATTCATACAGGCCGGCAAGTTCGCCGATCGTGTCGAGCAGAAGTACGCCTCCGGAGATCGGCGCCGATGGGTTCCATTGCGACCGCCACTGGTAAGCGATTTGTGAAGAGTCCAGCAGCGCTGCCACTGCCCTGAAACGCTCGGGATGCCGCGGGGCAAGCACCAGTAGCGAGTTTGAATAATGCGCCGCCACCTGCCGAAACATATCGAGCACCACCGGCTCCTCGCCATCCAGTGTGCTTCCGGCGACGATGATCGGACCATTCTCTTTCCGCGTTATCAGCGCCACGGCGAGGGCAGACTTCGCCGGAGCCTTAACTTCGAATTTCAAGTTGCCGCTGACCTGCACGCGTTCCGTCAGCGCTCCAATCTGCACCAGCCGGCGCGCGTCCTCGTCGCTTTGCGCCAGGAACAGATCGACATTCTGCATCACATGCTGCAAGAGAGCGCGAAATCGCAGGTAACCAGGAAGCGACCGGTCCGAGACCCGCGCATTCACCACGCCAACCGCCGGGCCCGAGTCATGCGCCAGTCGCAGCAGGTTTGGCCAGAACTCGCTCTCGGCCAGCACCAGCATCTTCGGGCGAAGCGCCCGGAAGTACGGCTCGACGGCGAACGAGAGGTCCAGCGGGAGATAGAAAGCGTTTTGCTCCCCGAACCGCTGGCGCGCCAGCTTTTGCCCTGTATCGGTTGTAGTGGAAACCACGATGCGCCAGTCCGGTGCCTGGGCCTTCAGCTCCTCCACCACACGCGAGATTGCCAGCACCTCGCCAACCGAGACGGCGTGGATCCAGATTGTCGGCGCGTCGCCATCGCGCAGCAACCTGTCCGGCACCCGCCCCAGCCGCTCGCTCCACCCGGTGCGGTACTTGCCGTTGCGCAGCATCTGCCACAGCCACCACGGCGTGCTCAGCATGAGCGCCAAAATCAGAAGTACGTTGTAGAGCGAGTACACGCAGCGATTGTAAAGCCTGTGCGCTTATATTCGGGCGTGATAAGGCCGAGTGCGTCCAGCTCGCAACTCCTCGTACAAAAAAGGCCCCGTCCAAGCGAGAAGCTGAACGGGGCACTCTAGCCACTAGCCACTAGCTACTAGCCACTACATGTTGATCGCCATCCTGAACACCGCATTGGCCGCATCCAGCATCGCCTCTGACAATGTGGGATGCGCGTGAATGATGTTGGCCAGTTCCTCCGCCGTGCACTCCATCTCCAGCGCCACTACCGATTCGGCAATCAGCTCCGTCGCATTCGGCCCGATGATGTGCACACCGAGAATCTCGCCGTACTTCGCGTCGGTAACGATCTTGATGAATCCCTCATGCTGGCCGACGATGCTGGCCCGCGAGTTCGCCGTGAAGGGGAACTTGCCGATCTTCACCTCGTATCCCGCCTCCTTCGCATTGGCTTCGGTCATTCCAACGCTGCCGATCTCCGGATGACAATACGTCGCGTTGGGGATCCGCAGCGGATTGATCTTCTTCGTCGGCTTGCCCGCAATGTGGGTTACCGCAACGATTCCTTCCATCGCGCCCGCGTGTGCCAGCTGCGGCAGCCCGGCAACGATGTCGCCAATGGCGTAGATGCCCGGCTCCGCCGTGCGCATATATTCGTCGACCTTCACAAACCCGCGCTCCACCTGGATCTTCGTCTTGTCGATGCCGACGTTGTCCGTAACCGGCGCGCGGCCAACCGCAACCAGAACCTTCTCCGCCTCCATCTTCTGCTGCTTGCCGTCGACGGTGAACGTCACTGCAACACCCGCCTTCGTCTTCTCAACCTTCTCGACTTTGGCATTCACGAAGCCGTTGATTCCCCGCTTGCGGAACACCCGCATGAGTTCCTTCGAGACTTCCTCGTCTTCAACGGGAACATAGCGTGGCAGCATTTCCAGAATCGTCACCTCGGCGCCGAAAGACTTATAGATGCTGGCAAACTCCACGCCCACCGCGCCCGACCCGATCACGATGAGCGACTTGGGAATGGCATTGAGACTCAGGACTTCGATGTTGGTAAGGATCTGCGAGTCCGGCTTCAGCCCCGGCAGCACGCGCGCCACCGAGCCGGCAGCAAGGATGACGTTCTTGGCTTTGACCTCTTTCTGCTCGCCGCCTTCGATCGCGACGGTGTGAATGCCATTCTTTGCCGGGCCGGTCAGTTTGCCGCATCCCTGCACCACGTCGACCTTGTTCTTGCGCGCCAGAAACGTCAGCCCCTTCGTGTGCTTGTCGACGATTCCCTGCTTGCGCTTCTGGATCGCCGCCCAGTTCAGCGACACTCCGGCCGTATTCTCCAGTCCGAGTTCCGCGCCTTCCTTCACATGGTCGTAGACTTCGGCATTGAACAGCAGCGCCTTGGTGGGAATGCAGCCGACGTGCAGACAGGTGCCCCCCAGCTTCTGGTGCTTCTCGATGAGCGCCGCCTTCAGGCCCAGCTGTCCGGCGCGAAAGGCCGCGGTGTATCCGGCAGGTCCGCTGCCGATGATGGCTACGTCATAAATTGTTTCCGGCAAGTTCGTGCTCCAGTCTCGCGTGATGAATACGCACAGCACGCGTTAGGAATAGCTTTTCGTTATGAGTTAGAGGCTTGGAAAAACCTCGTTATGAGTCGCTTTCCGTCAGAGGGCGGGCCTTACCCGTCCCGCCGTGCAGCCCGGCTCCTACCCATTGAGGTACTTCGTTCGTCTGACATTAATAAGAGCGACTGGCAAATAGATGATTGTAAATCACGAAAGAAGCGGGGCGGGGCGGCTGACGCCTCTAACCTCAATGCCCTCAACTCTATTGCGGCATCGGGATTATCCACCAGCCCTCTGATTTTCGGTGCTATCCTGAGCGTAGTCCACTCATGAAGCGCGTTGTCGAAGACCCTCCCGTCATCGCAGAAATTGCGCCATCGCCTCCCCGTTTCGGTCTGAAGCTGGTTGGCAATGCCTTCTTCGCGCTTCTGATCATCATTGCCGCATTCGCCGGCGCCATCTGCGGGCTGGTCTTCGTCTACTCCACCGACCTGCCGCAGGTCACCGAGCTCGAACATTATCGCCCCAGCACCATCACCCAGCTTTACGACGACCAGAACCGCGTCATTGGCCAATTCGCGTTGCAGCGGCGCGTCATCGACAGCTACGCCGACTTCCCGAAAGTTCTGCGCGATGCCCTGATCTCCACCGAAGACAAGGATTTCGAGAAGCACTGGGGCGTAGATGTGTGGCGTGTCTTCGGGGCAGCGTGGCGTGACGTTCTGCTGGAGAGCCGCGCCCAGGGCGCCTCTACACTGACCATGCAGCTGGCGCGCAACCTGTTCCTCTCGCCGGACCGCAACTTTCGTCGCAAGATGCAGGAAGTGATGCTCTCCATCCAGATCGAGCGCCGCTTCACCAAGGAGCAGATCTTCACGCTTTACGCCAACCAGATCTACCTGGGGCACGGCGTTTACGGCTTTGAGGCCGGCGCCAACTACTACTTCAGCAAGAAAGCGAAAGACCTCAACCTGGATGAAGCCGCCGTTCTCGCGGGCTTGCCCAAGGCGCCAAATTACTATTCGCCCATCTACTATCCCGAGCGCGCGCTGAAGCGCCGCAACCTGGTCATCAACAACATGCTGGAAGACGGCAAGATCACTGCCGCCGAAGCCGAGCGTGCCAAGAGCGCACCATTGGAACTGAAGCTCCAGGCCGAGCCCAACGACATTGCTCCTTACTTTGTGGAAGAAATCCGCCAGGACCTGGAGAAGAAGTATGGTGCCGAGCAGGTCCACGAGGCCGGACTGCGCGTCTACACCGGCCTGAATCTCGAGATGCAGCGCGCCGCCCAGCAGGCGCTTCGCGACGGACTCGCCACATACGAACGCCGCCACGGCTGGAAGGGAAACCTGCAGAACGTCGTCAGCAGTGGCGAGTCGATCGCGACATATCATCATGTTGACTGGGACGGAAATATTGAGCCGGGCAGCTACGTGCACGGGTTGGTAACGGATGTCGAACCGATGGCGGCAACGGTCAAGTTCGGTAACTATGAAGCGCGGCTTGGCCCGGAGGAGATCAAGTGGACTCACCACACCTCGCCATCGCAGTTTCTTAATCGCGGCGATTTGATCTACGTCAAGGTCACCGAGCTTAACGGCAACGCAAGTCGGGTTTCGCTGGAGCAGGAATCGGGTGTGCAGGGCTCGCTCATGGCGCTCGACAATGCCAGCGGCGACGTCAAAGCGATGGTCGGCGGACGCGACTGGGAGGAGTCGAAGTTCAACCGAGCGGCCCAGGCCTTGCGCCAGGTCGGCTCTTCGTTCAAGCCCTACATCTACACGGCGGCAATCGATCAGGGACTCACGCCGGATGACACGGTGCTCGACGCGCCGGTCAGCTTCAGCAGCGCGTCGGGAGTCTGGACTCCGCATAACTACGATGGCAAGTTCGAAGGCGTCATCACCTTTCGCCACGCTTTGGCAGAGTCACGAAACATTCCCGCCCTCAAGGTGACCGAGCGCATCGGTGGCATCAAGACCGTTGTCGATTACGCGCGCAAGTTCGGCATCACATCGCCCCTCCCCTTGTACCTGCCGGTTGCTCTCGGCGCGGCCGATATCACGCTGGCGGAGCAAACCGCGGCATTCACCACGTTCCCCAATGACGGGGTGCGCGTTGTACCGCGCTACATCCGCAAAGTCACCGACTACGATGGCCGGGTGCTGGAAGAGAATTATCCCGAGGTGCGTGACGTAGTCAGCGCGCGGACGGCCCGCATCATGGTCAGTATGCTGCGCGAGGTTGTGCTGCACGGAACCGGCTATCAGGCCAGCAAGCTCAAGCATCCCCTCGGTGGCAAGACCGGAACCACGAACGACTTCACCGACGCATGGTTTGTGGGATTTTCGCCT
The DNA here is from genome assembly GCA_035262645.1 of Terriglobales bacterium. Classification (GTDB taxonomy): domain Bacteria; phylum Acidobacteriota; class Terriglobia; order Terriglobales; family Acidobacteriaceae; genus Bog-257. Next base: position 133,252 of record DATFSK010000021.1, on the reverse strand, counting down.
TCGCTTACCTGCGGTGTCTGGGTTGGCTACGACGAGAAGAAAACGCTGGGCAATAAAGAAACCGGCGCGATGGCCGCTCTGCCGATCTGGATCGACTTCATGCGCGTGGCGCTGAGGGGACGCGACTCGGAAGACTTTGCCGCACCGCCGCCGACAACGCCCAGTGCCGTGGCCCAAAAGCTCGATACGCCCGACGGCGGCGAGGGCGATAGTGAGGCCCACTGATGCGGCGCTTCTTCCGCTATCTGCTGCGCACCCTGGTGCTGATCGTGGTCTTTATGGCTTCAGCGCTCACCGCGATGCGCTTCGCTATTCACGGACGACAAACCAAAATTCCCAAAGTTGTCGGACTCTCAAAGACTCAGGCCGCGCGCCTCCTCGCCGACCACGGGCTGGTGCTGGATGAAGGCGATCGCTACTTCAGCTCCGACGTGCCTCCGGGGCGAGTCATGTCGCAGGTACCGCAGCCCGGAATGCAGGTGCGTCGCGGCTGGCACGTGCGCGTAGCGGAAAGCATGGGGCCCCAGCGAATGGTGATTCCTGACCTGGTCGGCAACAGCGAACGGGCTGCGGAAATCAACATCCGCCGCCGCGGACTGGAGTTGGGTAGTATCGCGACGGCTGAGATTCCGGGCGCGCCTAACGATCAGATCGTGGCGCAGAGTCCGCCGGCAAATGCCGTCAACGTCTCGGAACCGAAGATCAGTTTGCTGCTGGCCAGCATCGCCGACCGCGACTCCTTCGTCATGCCTGATCTCGTCGGCCAGAGCGAGGACAACGCGGTAAACGTGATCGTCAACGCGGGGCTGCACGTCAGCGGGATCAAGAGCGAAACAGAGCCAGCGGCGCAGAGTAATTCAGCCGAATCTGTGCCCTCGGGAACGCGCATGGTGGTCAAAACCTACCCCGCCGCCGGGCAAAGAGTATGGCTGGGGCAGGGGATCGGGCTGGAGGTAACGCAGTAAGGACGCTGTTCGCTGTTCGCTTTTCGCCATTCGCCTTTCGCTATTCGCTATTCGCTATTCGCCAGATCAGCATTCCAAATAAAGCTGTCATCCTGAGCGGAGGTCGCCCCGGCGACCGGCGTCGAAGGACCCCTATAGCAACTCAGTCCGTCCCCGCGATTCTGGGCGAGAAGCAACTGCGTTATTTCATCTCACCCGCGATAATCGCATCCGCTTCGATCTCCACCAGCATCTCCGGCGAAACGAATCCCGTTACCTCGACCATGGTCGCGGCGGGACGGATGTCGCGGAAAATTTCGCCATGCGCCTTGCCGACCTTCTCCCACTGGCTGATGTCGGTGACGAACATCCGCGTGCGCACCACATCGCGATAGCTTGCGCCCGCCTGCTCTAGTGCTCTACCAATGTTCTTCAGCGCCTGGACTGCCTGCGTGTAGATATCGCCTTCGCCCACTATCTTGCCGTCGGGACCGGTTGCTACCGTTCCTGCCACTGAAATAAAAGGCCCGACTTTCACTGCGCGCGAAAATCCAACGATCGGCTCATACGGTGAGTTGCCTGCGACGTTCTTACGTTCCATGCGATCTCCTCAATTGCATCTCTTGCCACGATTCTTACACAGCGACAAGATGGGCCTCACGATCAGGGGCGAAGCTGGTAATGAGCGAAGTGCGTAGAGCGACAAGCGGCCTTCCGGAGGTTGCCTGTCATCTTGGCACTCAACGGAATTGTGTGCTGATTCCATTTGGCAACTGCTCGCCCCCACCTGGTGCGCAGCAACCAAACCCGCATGAATACTGCTCTAAACGGATAGCGTTTCTCTTGAAAGGAAGCTCCTGACGAAACATATGAGTTGCTGTTGTGTTTCCCTTGTGGAACCTTCGCAGTAACTGTGTGCGCAACTGAACGCTTGCACTCTAAGAAAAAGTGCAGTAATTAAGTCGCCAACGTCGAGATTGAACGCATGCAGAGGAGGCTACTCAAACAGGTAAGCCTATGATCCCGGAATCACACCCGCTACAGGAACTCTTCACTGAACTTATTCACAATCATTTCGATCGGGACATCGGAATTCACGACTCCGAAGTGCAGGACTACATCGTAAACATGCTTGGCGAGTTCTGCGAGAGCGAGCAGCTATTCAAGGTCCAGGATGCGGGCGGCCGCCGGCTCACGGACGTCGGCGAGATGCTGATCGAGACCGATCCGGTTTACGGTCCAGCGCCCTCGTTCGATCGCGAACGCCAGGTACGAAAGCACATTGGCGACTACACGCTGTTTCTCTCGGGAATGTTTCCGGAGAGCATCAATCACTACCGGCTGCGCCGGCAGCGGCTGGAGAATTTCGTCGATTTCATCAAGGCGGGCAAGGAGAGCTATTACATCGTCTCGAAGTTCGACCAGTTCGAATATGCCCGCCTGGCACCGCTCTTCGCCAAGCTGGCGCGCGAATTTGAATCCTGCGTTTACGGCCTGAATCTGGTGAAAAGCGATCTGGAAGAGATGCAGCACCCCATTACGCGACGTGTGAAAGAGATCGTCATGTAGTTTTTTGTGATCGACCAAAGAGGGGCACGGCACTGCGCTGTGCCCTTTTTTATTGAATTAGCAATCAGCAGTCAGCGCTCAGCACTCAGCCATGCAATGGCTGCGTCATCATGAATCACGAACGCATTATATTCGAGTCATCCGGAGAGAGCGTTATGGGCTGACTGCTGAGTGCTGGCCGCTCTCTTCAGCCTTTCGATGTAGAAACTGCGCCTGCGATATGTAGTTCCCTCCATTTTCAGAAAATTCTTCCACTCGTCTGTTAAGAAGCGTGAAGGCGAGTTGCACCTCCAAACTTTCCGCCAGTGGCGGGGTTCCCAATCTTGTAAGCAGTCGCAGCGGCGCCTAAGCGAGAGAGGAACGGAGGGCATATGAAAAGGCAGACAAACTTCCTGGTACTTCTGGCGCTGAGTGTTGGAACGCTCGGCGCGGTGGGAGCAGCGCAGGAGAGGCAGAGCGGTGCAGCGCAGAATGCGCGCGCCGAATACGCGACCTTCGATCCCAGCCAGTCGGGGCGATTACTCCAGGCTGACTGGGATGACCACCGCCGCTGCGACGGCGATCACGACCGCGACGATCGCGGATGCCACTACCGCGACCGTGACGACTATCGCTATCAGAACTACGGCTACACCTACTACGGCAACGGCTACTACGCAACTCCGTATTATGCCGCGCCGTACTACGCACCCCCAGCCGGATGGTACGACCGCGATGGCCGCTGGCACGCTTATGACAAGGATCGCGACAGAGACCGGCGTCATCACGATGATGACGATCGCCGGTGAGTCCCGTCCAATGTTAAGCGAGGACCCGAGAGCGAGCGGGTTCCGCCTGAAATGCGGAAGGTGATGCGATAGGCCCGGAGGACAACTCCGGGCCTTTTCGCGTGCGATACTAGAATGTTGTGGTCTCAGCCGATCCAAAGTCCGTGAAAGTCAACGTCACCACCGGCACCGGGATGGAGATCGAGTGGAAAGACGGGCACGTCAGCGTCTACAGTTTTCCGTACTTGCGTGATGCCTGTCCTTGCGCGCTGTGCAACGAAGAACGCGAGAGGGATGGCCGCAAACCAGGCGATCCGCTGAAGCCGATTGCCGGGCAGCTTCCGATCTTCAAGGCAGCGGCGCGGCCGACAGAAGTCAAGCCGGTGGGCAAGTACGCCATTAGCTTTGCCTGGAACGATGGCCATCAGCACGGCATCTTTTCCTGGCAGTATCTGCGGGAGAATTGTCCCTGTCCGGAGTGCAAGGCGCGCCGCGCCATGGAAGCGCCGACTGTGGGAAGCAAACCCAATTAACCACAGAGACACAGAGGAATCTAAAGCAAAGAAAACAGTCTCTGTGTCTCTGTGCCTCTGTGGTTAATAAGATTCGATTCGAGTAACCTGAAGTTTGCCTTCGTATTTGTCCCAACTGAATCCGCAGCAGCGTGAGGCCGTCGAGGCCGTCGACGGCCCGGTGCTCATTCTCGCCGGCGCCGGCAGCGGCAAGACGCGCGTTATCACCTACCGCATCGCGCACCTCATCGACGGAATTGGTGTGCAGCCGGATTCAATTCTCGCGGTTACCTTCACCAACAAGGCCGCCGCGGAGATGGCTGGGCGTGTGGAGGCGATTGTCGGCACGCGCTCGGTAACCAAGCCGCTGATCTCGACCTTCCATTCTTTCTGTGTGCGCCTGCTGCGGCGCGATATTGAAACGCTGCAAATCAACGGCAAAGGCTACCGCAAGGACTTCGTCATCTACGACGAGACCGATCAGCAGAACGTGGTCAAGGCCGCGATGAAGCGCCTCGGGATCGATACCAAGCAGATGACGCCCAGCAGCGTGCTGGGACGAATCTCCTGGGCGAAGAACCACATGCTGGACCCGCAGCAGGTTTATCTTGACTCGGCCGATCCCAAAACCGAGCGCATCGCGCACATCTACGAGGTGTACCGCCAGGAACTTGCGAAATCCAACGCCCTCGACTTCGACGATCTGCTGCTCTACGCCGTCCGCGTGCTAAAGGCCTCGGGCGAAACGCGCGAGCGCTACAACCGGCGTTATCGCTACATTCTTGTGGACGAGTATCAGGACACGAACCGCCCGCAATACGAGCTGATGCGCATGCTCGCCGGCAGCGAGCACAACGTCTGTGCGGTTGGCGATGAAGACCAGAGTATCTATTCCTGGCGCGGCGCCGACATCCGCAACATCCTCGAGTTCGAGCAGGACTTCCCCGAGGCGCGCATCATTCGCCTGGAGCAGAACTATCGCTCGACGCTGAACATTCTGCAGGCAGCCTCGGCCGTGGTCTCGCGCAACATCAAGCGCAAAGGTAAGAACCTCTGGACCGATCGCCGCGGCGGGGCGCAGATCGGCTATTACGAAGCTCCCGACGGCGAAAATGAAGCGCTCTTCGTCGCCGATTACATCTCCAAGTACATCCGCCAGGGCCAGACGGAGCACGGAGAGACACCGCGAGCCGCCGTGCTGTACCGCACCAACTCGCAGTCTCGCCTGCTGGAAGAGGCGATGCGCCGCTACCAGATCAACTACCACGTGGTGGGCGGCTTCAGCTTCTACGAACGCGCCGAGATCAAGGACATGATCTCGTACCTGAAGGTCGTCGCGAATCCGGATGACTCGATCGCGTTGCAGCGGGTGATCAACGTTCCCGCGCGCGGGATCGGCAAAAACACCCTCGAGACGGTGGAGCGGATTGGGCTGGAGACGAACACCTCAACCTGGGGAGCGATCAACGAGACGATTGCGCAAAGGCTCCTGCCGCCGCGAGCCCTGGCGGCGCTGAACAGCTTCCGCGAGTTGATTGAGGACGCCCGCGCGATGAATCAGGGGACATTCCGCGAGCGGGTCGCGGAGACTGCGGCACCGCAACATGAGCGGTCGGACAACAACGAAGAAGAGCTGCAGCATGCGATCGACTTCTCGCCGGAGATGTTTGAGGAGGAGAAGCAGCCTGCCACGAGCGAGGACCGCAGATCCCTCGACTCCGTCGGGCAACTGCGGCCCACCTCCGCTCGGGATGACAATATTGAAAGGAAACAAAGCGCTCGGGATGACAATTCTGAACGGGAGGGGACGGCGTTCTCGCCTGAATCGTTCGCGACCGATGCGGAAGAGGAGGCCGATGAAGAGCAGCCTGACCGCGTCGAGGGCTTCCGTGCTCCCGGCGATCCGGCCAATACCGCCGAGCTGCTGAAGTTCCTGCTCGATCGCACCGGCTACATCAAGCAGCTGGAGTCCGAAGACACTCCCGACTCGCTTTCGCGCATCGACAACCTGCGCGAGCTGGTGAACGCGGCCATGGACTCGCGCGATCGTGGCGAAACCCTAAGCGAGTTCCTCGACCACGCTGCCCTCGTCAGCGATGCCGACCAGTACGATGAGAACGCGCACGTCACGCTGATGACGCTGCATTCGGCCAAAGGCTTGGAGTTTCCGCTGGTCTTCCTGATCGGCCTGGAAGAAGGCTTGTTCCCGCACTCGCGCACACTGCTTGCTCCGGATGACATCGAGGAGGAGCGGCGGCTCTGCTACGTGGGCATGACTCGCGCCATGGACACGCTCGTCCTCTCACGCGCGCGTTACCGCCGGCGCTACGGGACCGACATGCCGGAAGCCAGTGTGCCATCACGTTTTCTGGAGGAAGTTCCGCAGGAGTTACTGCAAGATCTGGGATCGCCACGCCGGTCGTCCTACACCAGCGGCGATTACGGCACCAGCCGCCACTACGCGTACGAAGACGAGGACCAGCGGCCGCAGTACGGCTCGCGCAATGCTCGCCGGCGCACCACCTACAGCGGGCCCACGTACAACTCGATCGACAATATCGCCGAGTTCTTCGCCTCGCGCGGCAAGAAATTCACCAGGCCGAAAGTCGATGTCCCCGAGGCGACGGGTCGCACCGGCTTTCGTCCCGGCCAGCGCGTCCGCCATCCCAAGTACGGCGAAGGCACGGTCTACCGCCGCGAAGGCGATGGGGAAGACGCGAAGATTACGGTACAATTTCCAAGGTTTGGTTTGAAAAAGCTGGTAGAAAAATACGCCCAACTGGAAAAGGCGTAATCATGAGGGAATCCAAAGTTCATGGCAAATACGAAGAGCATCACCAATAAACTGGAGCGCAAGAAGCTGAAACGCGCGTCACGTAAGAAGGCCACTCCTAAAGCGCCGCGTACCCACGCACGCGGTTCGCAGAAGCGCAAGGTCAAGAAGATGGCCCGCGGTCAGTCGAAGCGGTAAGAAGCAGTTGTCGGAAAGCAGTTGCCGGTTGTAAGTTGTCAGTGGACGGATGCCCGAGCGCAACCGATTTCCGGCACGGGATAACGGACAGATAAGCTCCAGCCCATCTCCCGGGCTGGAGCTTACTTTTTGGGGGTATTTGCGGTTTCCGTCGAGGCCGGTCTGGACAACGATGACGCTGTCTGGTTCGGCTGATCGAGATCAATCAGCTGTGAGCCGGGCGGCTGCTGCAAAGCGAACTGATCATCGCGCAGGGTCTCGTTGATGATCAACTTCTCCACCGTGAGCCGTATCGAATACTCCTCCTGCGGCCGGTCAATTTGGATCACATTTGGAAAGGTGACGCCGTTGTGGTCCTGGTAAACCTGGTAGGTCGCGACCGTGGCCACGCCGCCCGCCTGGTCGTAAATGACCTGCTGGTGCGGCATCAGGTTCGTTCGGTCGAAGACGATCTTCCGTGCCAGGTACCAGTCATCCTTCACACGATGGATGATGTCGATGACGTAGTCCGGCTGCTCCAGGTTTTTCTTCGTCTTGGGGTCGTAAATAATTTCCGTGCTGTCCTCAAGCACCGGAATGTCGTTATTGGGATCGATATCCGGCAGCAGCAGGGCGTTGTAGATCACCTGCGGCCTCAGGTTCTCCAGGGAATTCGAACCGGGATGGACCACGTCATTGTGACCGACGTAGAACTTGTTCCTGGCGGGTATCGACAACTTAAACTGGTTGCCTTCACTCACCATGTCGAAGGCTTTGTTGCGAACGATGGGGAACAGGCCGATCATACGAATCGTGTCCGGTTTGCGTACCAGGATATAGCCGCGAATTTCTTCGTACTGTGTGACCTTCCCCTTTCTCTCGCCTCCTACCGAGGTAGCTATGTTCACGGTCGCATTCAGCGTACGGATCTTCGACGCCTCAGCATTGATCTGATCCACGAGTTGCTGCCTGGTGGCATTCTCCAGCTTCGCCGTGCTGGTGCGCATCTCTACCGTGCGGGTGCGGAACAGGCACCCGGTCTCGCCGGCAAACAAGGCGAGCAACAAGATCGCGGCTGGGAGTTGCCTACTCATGGCTGCACGATAACCGTTGATTGAATCCCGTAGTATACGGCAGATGCGCAAGAAGACTGCTCCGACTCAGGCGCTATTGACCAGACGCCACGGACCGGCGATAGGCGGCCACGTTGCGCGCATGCTCCTCCAGATCGCGGGCAAAGCGATGATGTCCATTATTGTCGCTCACGAAGTAGAGGAATTCGACACGGGCGGGGTGCATGGCAGCTTGCAGTGACGCCAATCCGGGATTGGCGATGGGCCCGGGAGGCAGTCCAGGATATCGGTAAGTGTTATACGGCGAATCGAACTGCAGATCAGACGCATAGATGGTTCCGCGGTATCGGCCGGCCAATAGAGCTGCGTAAATCACGCTCGGATCGGCCGCCAGTGTCATGTTCTTGTGTAGCCGGTTGTAATAGACCCCCGCCACCATGGGCCGCTCATTCGGGTCGGCGGTCTCCTTCTCGACGATCGACGCCATGGTCACGATCTGGTGCATGTCGGCATTGCCGAGCAGCCCGATCTTCTGCGCTTCACGGCGGAAGCGGTGCACCATGGCAGCGGCTATATCGTGCGCGGTATCGATTCGGGTGAACTGATAGGTGTCGGGGAAAAGATAGCCTTCCAAGGATTTAGCGCCAGGATCGATGTCGCGGACGAGGAAGACATCGCTCCTGGCCGCGGTCAGGAAGTCCGCTGCCGGCCCAAGTCCCGCCTGCTCGACGGCGTTAGCAACGTCGTACATGTTGAAGCCTTCAGGCACCACGACCGAGCGAGCGTACACGTCGCCTTGCACTAGGCGATGCCATACCTGAAGAGCATTAGCCGGCTGATCGAATTTGTACTCGCCCGCCTTGAGCGTCCGCAGGCCTTTCACGTACTGCACCATGAGGAATGCTGCCGAGCTGCGGATCACCCCCTGCCGTTGAAGATCGCGCGCGATGTGACGGGTGCTCCAGCCGGGTCGCAGCAGCACAAACGTCGTTTGTGCAGGCTTGACGGGCAGCAGAGCGGCCCAGGCAAACCAGATGGCAAACCCCAGCAGCAACGCGACAACGAGTTTTAGGAGAGCCCGCAACGTAGTGTTCCTAGTTTAGATGAGCGGCAATTGTGAGGCGCTGCACGGCGTGGCCGGTCGCGTGACTGACCGGTCAGCGAGAGGATTTCCGAAATTCCATAAACCCCTGCAATATCAGAACCGCCGCCAACTGGTCGACCACCTCAGCTCGTCGCCGGATGCTCATGTCGGTCTCGCGCAAAACGCGGTTGGCCTCGACCGAGGTCAGTCGCTCGTCGAACAGGTGTACAGGGAGCTTGAACTTCCGATGCAATTCTGCTGCGAACTCGTGCACTTTTTCGGCCTGAAGTCCTTCCGCCCCGCTCATCCGCAACGGTAACCCCATCACGATTTCAGCAATCCCATACTGGCGAATCAGCCTCCGGATATGCTCGAGATCGTTTTTCTTGTTGCTGCGCCGGTACGTCGGAAGGCCCTGGGCGGTCAGCCCGAGCTCGTCGCTGACCGCGAAGCCGATGTTGCGCAAGCCAAAATCAAGCGCCAAAAGACGGCACGGCGATGCTGCGTCAGTTTTGGCCGGGTGGGTATCCATGGGTATGCAGCAAAAGTATCATGCCGCGAATCTTACAGTTGCGAGTACTATAAACCCATGCCGGATAGGCTGTTGGACGACCCGAAACCGGCGCGCATGCCGCGCGATCCCGACGTGCAAGCCAATGCAGGCGGCGGTCCTGAAGCAACTCCCCAGGTTGCCATTAATCGCTCCACGGTGGCAGAACTGGAGCGGCGCCGCATCCTGCGCTTGCAGGCGGCCTGCCTGCTGGTGCTGGCAAGCGGGGCCGTTCTCACTCTGATCTATATCGGTAAGCTGATCCTGGTTGTCATTCTCATCTCCATCCTTTTGTCGTTTGTCTTAGCCCCGATTGTCGATTTCCTGGTCCGCTTTCAGGTTCCACGCGCGGTCGGCGCTCTCATTGCCGTGATTCTGCTGGTCGGTGCCCTGGGCGCCGCCTCGTACGGCTCGTACAGCCGCGCCCTCGAGTTCATGCATGAGGTCCCCAGGTACAAGGCGAAGCTTCAAGCTCTTGGGGCGAAGATCCGCGAGCAGGCTGAACAGATCCAGAAGACCACCGAGACGGTGCTGCCCGAGACCAAGCAGGACCAGAACACGGTAACCGTGAAGCAGTCCAGCAGTTGGACCGACTTGGTGAGCAAGAATGCCAGCTCGGTTTCCGAGGCGCTGCTGGCGCTCACATTCATTCCCTTCCTTATTTTCTTCATGCTGAGCTGGCAGGACCATGTCCGATCTGCGACAGTGATGCTCTTCAGCATGGAGAACCGTAACTCGGCCTACGTCATGCTGGGTCTGATTGCGCGCATGATCCGCTCCTTCATCGTCGGCAATTTCATCATTGGAGTGTTTCTCAGCGCGTGCAGCATCGCCCTCTTCGGGGTTTTGGGTCTGCCTTACTTCTACTTCCTGGGGACGATCAGCGGTTTCCTCAGCCTGATCCCGTACCTTGGCGTGTTGCTGGCGATCCTGCCGCCCCTCATCGCCGACCTGGGCCACCTCACGCCCAGCATCGCACTGCTGATCATTGCCGTGATCATGGGGCTACACCTCCTCGCCATGAACGTGCTTTATCCCAAGATCCTGGGCAAGCGCCTGCGACTGAACCCGCTTGCGGTTACCTTAGCCCTGCTGTTCTGGGGCTGGCTCTGGGGCGCCATGGGCCTGATCCTGGCGGTTCCGATCACCGGGGCATTGAAGGTAATCTGTGACCACATCGAGCCGTTGCGGCCGTACGGGGTGTGGCTGGGAGAATGAGCCTTTAGCTTAGGGCTCTTAGCTCTTAGCAAGCCGGGTGCGACTTTTCTCCAAACCTAAACGCACACAACAGTTGTTGGTAGTGCGATACACAGGCAACTGATTTGTTAAGAGCTAAAGGCTAAAAGCAAGGAGCCTGCTGCGAATAGCGGAAAGCGTCGTGGCCCGCTAGAATCGATCGTTGGCATAATTTCGCGACGGAGTTCTCATGGCACACATGGTCAAATGCGTAAAGCTGGGGCGGGAAGCGGAAGGGTTGGAGGAGCCGCCCTTCGATAATGAGCTTGGAGCGAAAATCTACAACAATGTCTCGAAGCTTGCCTGGGAGCAGTGGCAGGAGCACATGAAGATGCTGCTCAACGAGTACCGCTTGCAGCCCTGGAAGAAGGACCATCAGGAATTCATCGTGCAGCAGATGGAAGCTTACTTTTTCGGCGAGGGATCGGAACGGCCGAAAGAGTACGTCCCGCCAAGTCAGTAGCCTGCGACAACTTGTCGTTCGCCCGCCTAAAACTCTTCTCGAAGGATGGGCTACCTTGACTCAGGGATTGAGCTCAGGCTGACGGCCGACAGCTAGTACGGCGAGAACCCCAGCGTCTTGTCGTCCTTCTGCACCCAGATGTGGGCCTTATCGGCGATGCGGTCGTTCACCGTGACCTCAACAACCACTCCGCTGGCCGTCGCCCATGGGGTTCCGCTATATCCGTGGGGTACCGCGGCGCCTGAGATGCGGTGCGTCTTGATGATCCCCCACTCCCCGCCCGGTCCCCAGTCCTTGAAGAAATCGTCGTAGGTATATCGCGAATAGCGCTGCGGATGTTGATTCCAGTTCGGGTCCTGCATCCAGATGCCGTACGCCTGTTTGAAATCCTGCTGCTGCAGGGCGTCGAAAAAGCGATCGACAACCCGCTCTTCCGGCCAGAAGCGAAGCTGCCACCAGAAGATGGCCAGGATGATCACCACGAAGACGATTGCAATGATGATGTTCCGCTTTTTCCGCGCCTGTGAGGGATCGTAAGGCTGGGCTTCAAACAAGCTCATGACAAGTACAGTTTACCCGCTGCCGTCATCGCCTGCTGCGAGGCATACGACGGGCCTCCTGCGATCGGATGGCCCCGCGTTACTTGTTGAGGGCCTGAAGCTTTTGTCCGGCTAGCTGAGCCACGGCAGTGCCCGGCGATTCTTTCTGCATCTGCTCGTAGATGTGACGCGCCTGGTCGGGTTGGGACATCGACTCGTAAAGCGACGCCAGCGCCAATTGTGCGGCGCTCTTGCCGACGGATACAGTGGGATGGTCGATCAACTGATTATAGGTCTCGATCGCCTGCTGATTGCGGTTGCTGTCGTGATACAGGGCGGCCAGCGCAAATTTGGAGAGACTTGCGACCTCGGGATATCGGCTACCGGCAACCTCCTGTAGATCCTTCTCCGCGGTCGCATTATCGCCCATATCACGCGCCGTAATTCCCGCGAAATACCGTGCCAACTGGGAGGATTGCGTGAAACGGTACTTGTCGGCAATCCGGGTGAACTCCGGGTTTGTCGCCTGGGCCTGCTCCTTCAAAGAACCGTAGCTGACAACGTCAGGAGTCGCCGGCGTGCCCGCCGGACGAATCGGCGCATTGTACTTTTGCATGGCCAGGGCCAATTGCGCACTTGCCTGCTGATCACGATAGAGCACGTAGGCCCAACCGCCTCCCAGCAAAGCAAGTATCACTACCACCACGATTCCGGCAGCGATGAGCGTCGAGCGGTTTTCGACCGCCCAGGAGATGGTCTCGGCTGTGGATGCCGCAAATGCGTCCTGCTTTAGCTGATGTCGAGTGTAACTGCGCAAGTGGTGGTCCTTCTCTGGTCTGTCAGTTCTTTCGGTAAGGTGGGAAAGCCGTAGTTTATCAGCCTGCGGAATCGAGGGTCAAACAGGCTCCTGGCCTTTTCGACTGCGCGCGAGCTGGTAAGGGATTCGGTGCGCAAGCCCTTCCCCCCGGCGCAATGTGCAATCGGCTGCATCTCGAAGGAGCCCTGGGCAACTTGCCCACGCGGCACCGGGCAGAAGAAAAACCATCACGAAATTCTGGGGATCGAAACCATGAAGGTGATGCAAGAACACATGCGCGCTACCGGCCTGCTGACGAAGTGTCAGTCTGACTTTCTCGCTTTGCACCGCGATGCAGCAGTGCCCCAAAAAAAATTTTGCGGCTAACTTTCCAAAAATCAATTGCTCACACAGCAAGCGTGCAAGAGCGACAAAATTTCTCTGGCGTGATTTTTTTTTCGTGCTAGTATCCGTGGAGCCAATTAGAGCTCACGTTGCACAAATGCGGTGCATTTCTCTCTGACGCCGCTAGAAACAGGTTTGCGCCATGAAAATTCCGGTGGGTTTGCACCGCACTTTTTTCGAGCCGTATTCGGTCCCGTTTCCCAAATAACTGAAACTCTACTGAGAGGCGATTCGCCTCAGGACTGCTATTTTATGTCTACGTTTGATATGGCCTCCGCCAATCCGTGGGTGCGGGTGTTGGACGCACTGCAGAAAAAAGTCAATCGTACTTCCTACGAAACCTGGTTCAAGCCCACCCGCTACGACCACGCCCAGGGCCCCATTCTTTTCGTGCGGGTTCCGAATTCCCAGTTCTGCCATATCGGCGAACGCTACGGCGATCTGATCAGCGAGGCTTTCGAAAACCTCGGCCTTGAGTTCCGCGACGTCGAATTCGTCACCGCCGACGAGCACGCCGGCGACGGCGAAGCTGCGAAAACTTCTTCGGCCCAGGTGGAAACTCCTGCTATCTCCGACCGGCCCGGTCCGGTATCGCAACAACGTTTCGATTGGGATGGAGCGGCGCAATTGAATCCCAAGTACACATTCGACGATTTCGTGATCGGCGCGGGCAATCAGTTCGCCCACGCCGCGGCCCGCGCGGTTGCGGAAAGCCCCTCCAAGGCCTACAACCCCCTCTTCCTCTATGGCGGCGTTGGCATGGGTAAAACCCACCTGATGCAGGCCATCGGGCACGAGATCAAGGTGCGCCAGCCGGACAAGTCCATCTGCTACGTCTCCGGCGAGCGCTTCACCAATGACATGATCAATGCCCTGCGTTACAGCAAGATGGGCACCTTCCGCGACAAGTATCGGAACATGGATGTGCTCTTGGTCGACGACATCCAGTTCCTCGTCAACAAGGAGCGCACCCAGGAAGAGTTCTTCCACACCTTCAACGCGTTACATGAGTGCCTGCGGCAGATCGTCATCGCCAGCGATCGCCCGCCCAAAGAGCTGGCCGAGATCGAAGACCGGCTGCGCAGCCGCTTCGAGTGGGGTCTGATTGCCGACATACAGCCTCCCGATCTGGAGACCAAGGTCGCAATCCTGCAAAAGAAGGCGGAGTCGGAGCGGGTAATGCTGCCGACCGATGTCGCCTTGTTCATCGCTTCCAACATCCGCAGCAATGTCCGCGAACTCGAGGGCGCGCTCATCCGCCTGACGGCTTACTCCTCCCTGACCGGCGGCGAGATCAACCTCCAAACTGCACAAGAGGTGCTGAAGAACCTGATCGACTCACAGGTCCGTAAGGTCACAATCGAGTCCATCCAGAAGGCAGTCTGCGAGCAGTTCGGACTGCGCCTGCTGGAGATCAAAGCCAAGAACAACTCGCGCGTGATCGTATTTCCTCGGCAGATCGCGATGTATCTGGCGAAACACCTGACCGACGCGTCGCTTCCCGAAATCGGGCGTCAGTTCGGCGGTAAGCACCACACCACCGTGCTGCACTCGGTTGAGAAGATCGAGGAGACGCGGAAAAGCGACAAGGATTTAAACAGGGTGCTCACCAAACTCACAGAGTCTTTAGGCCTCTAAACCGCGCCTCGAGCGCGGTTTTTCACTTCTGGAGACCGTTTTCTCGGAGAGCTCCTGTGGATGCGATGTGGAACCGGTGGAAGGTGCGGGACGATCTCGGTCGGGGGTCTCAGGGTTCACAAACGACAACAGACTGGGATTCCATTTTTCTACCGCTCAGCGAAAACTTCTCTGAGGAACAATGCGGTTCGGCTTTCGATTTCCACTTTTCCGCAGTGCCTACTATTACTACTGGTTTTATATGTTTTTGATTTGATATAAGGAGTAGCAGTACAAGAGGCCAGCAAGAACGCCTGTGAGGTGGGATTTATGGCTGCCGAGGCAACCGGAGCAATGCAAGGTACAGCGATGGAAATCAGTGTCAGCAAGTTTGAGTTGCTGAGGGAGCTCACAGCGACGCAAGGCGTGGTCGAGCGCAAGACGACGATCCCGATCCTGTCGAACTTTTTGTTCGAAGCGGCGGATGGACGGCTCACGATAACCGCGACCGATCTCGACCTGAGCCTGCGGACCTCCTGTGAGGCCAAGGTGAAGCGCGAAGGCGCCTGCACCATTCCTGCCCGTAAGCTGTACGACTACGTCAAGCTGCTGCCCGACGTCGATATCTCGATCAAGCTGTTGGAAAACCACTGGGTCCATATTCGCGCCGGCCGCTCCAACACCAAGATGGTCGGGATGGCCCGCGCCAACTTCCCGGGCCTGCCGACGTTTCCGTCATCGGGAATCGTAAAGGTTCCGGCGCAGACGTTGCGAAACATGAT
Source organism: Terriglobales bacterium (assembly GCA_035262645.1). Classification (GTDB taxonomy): domain Bacteria; phylum Acidobacteriota; class Terriglobia; order Terriglobales; family Acidobacteriaceae; genus Bog-257. The sequence continues at coordinate 117,965 of DATFSK010000021.1, read as the reverse complement.
CGCACGCACGATCTTCGCCATCTCCAGCGAGGAATCGCGCTACACCCTGAACGGTGGCCTGATGGTGCTGAAGCCGGAGTCGATCACCATGGTGGCGACCGACGGCCATCGCCTGGCCCACATCGAGAAGCAGGGTGAAAAGTTCGAAATCAGCGGCGAGAACCGCACACTGGTCCCGAAGAAAGCCATGAGCGAGATCTACTCCCTGCTGCAGAACAGCGAAGCCGACTTCATCGAGTTTGCGAAGGATGAGTCGACCCTGTTCTTCCGCATCGGCGAGCGGTTGCTGACCTCGCGCCAGCTGACGGGTCAATTTCCCAATTACGAGGCGGTCCTGCCGCGCGATACCGGCAAGGCCGTTGTGGTACATGGCGCCGATCTGAACACCGCGATCCAGCGCGTGGCCCAGTTTGCCGACGAGCGCTCGCGCGCCATCCGCATGAAGCTCGACAAAAACGAGCTGAAGATTTCATCCTCGTCCACCGACGCCGGCGAGTCGGAAGACTCAATCGAGACCGCCTACACCTCCGATCCCATCACCATCGGCTTCAACTCCGAGTATCTGCTGGACTTCCTGAAAGCCTCCAACGGCGGCGACGTGCGCCTGGAGTTCAAAGACGCCCAATCCGCCGGCCAGATGCGCCCGGAAGATACCGGCGACGAGGGGTACAAGTACCGGTATGTTGTTATGCCGATGCGGATCTGAGTTGGATGCGGACTAGCCACTAGTCATGTTTGCCGAAGATCGTCTATTGATCGGGATACCAGCGAGATCTTTTCTCTAGAGAGTCGGCGCACATGGTCGTACCATTGGGTAGCGATCCATACTTCCAGAATGGGCCCGAATCCAAACACAATTGCAATTTCTCCTATTGCGGGGAGCTGAAGTGCTCGTCGCGGCGGTTCGGGTAGCGTGATACTGATTCTGCTACTTTCGACGCTGATGGATGTCAGCCAACGGGTGGCGAATAGGCGAGCAGTATCGACCCAACTTTCACCCGCGTGTGAAACGGTCACATTATGCTCAGCCAGTGCCGCCAAGTACGGATTTTCAAAATTCTCGATCGCGTCGACGGGTTGGAGCTGCACTCCGCCCGCCGCACCTGGCATACCACAGCACTCAATTGAGCCAGGCACCTTGTTTATCCATGTGACAACCTCGCTAGCCTCGGCCAACGACACACGTATGCGATTTTGATCCTCCACCTTCGCCGTCCATATCCGATACGGAATCCCGAGTGGTTTTTCGCTACCGCGTGCCATAGGTATAATTCTCCCATAATCATTTGGCAATTTATGTAAGATATTGGAAAATTTGCATATTATTATATTGTGTTAAGATATAATATAGGTATAATGCTCCCAGACTGTGAGTGGGTTCGGACGCCCACAGGTGACTCACGACATCTCACTCACAACTAACCCATGACCGTCTGCAAGAGAACGTGCGCATCGAAGCCGCGATTACGAAACGCGCCTAGAATGGAGTAAGCGATGGCTACTCAACCGAGCGATCTAGACCGAGACTTCAGCTTCTTTGAGCAGCACAGGGTGGAGTGGGCAAAAGGACATCAGGGAGAGTTCGTTCTGGTCCATGACGGAAAAGAGGCTGGCTTCTATCCGGATTACGAGACTGCCTTTCGGGCTGGCTTGAAAACATTCGGTTCGGGCAGTCAATTCTTGGTGCAACAGGTGTGTGTGGTCGAGCCAGTATTCTTCATTTACTGACGCATGGGGAAATACTTTTCTTCTACCAGTACCGTGGAATTGCAGCAGGAGGGGCCTCGTATACGAATTTCGCTAAACGCTCCACAGGAGGAAATTGAGATCGGAATTGCGTTTGCGATCGAGTACCCGGAGCCACGAAGCATTCTTGGCACTTATCGATACAGGTGCTTCCCTCACTGTTATCAATCCTGAATTAGTGCAAAGCTGCCGACTCAGCCAAACGGGATTCACAAAAATATCCTCAGCCGGTAACGTGGGCGATTATCCAACATACGCCGCGCGCATTGAGTTTCCCGGTCAAAACCTACGAGGCTTTGAGATTATTCCTGTTGTGGGATGCAAATTGCCCCAGCAGTCAATATCTTGCTTAATCGGGCGCGATATCCTGCGGCGTTGGGCGCTGAGCTACAACGGTCGTACGGGCGAAGTCACCGTAATCGACTGATTTTGTTGTGGGTGCTTCTCCCCCGCTAACCCTTTCCCCTCGCCCCCGTCTATCCCAACAAGCAGGGAGCGATGCTCATTAGGGGCATGCGGGACGTTCCACTCCGCTAGTTCGCATGCCCCGGGCACCGCATCACGCCCTCCTTATTCTCCTCATTCGCAACGGAACTCGCAGCCGCTCCTCCTCGTATCATTACGAGGAGGGGCACTGTGAGCAAACGCTCTCTAATTCTCCTACTTTCGCTGCTTTGCCTTGGGCTCTCCGCCTTTGCGGAGGAGTGGACCAAGAGCTATCAGGTGGGCAACAACCCCACCCTGCGCGTCGACACCAACGACGCCTCCATTGAAATCAGCCGCGGCGTCAGCAACACCATCAATGCGCGCGTGGTAACCGAAGGACAGACGATAGGCAACAGCGGTGTTCGCATAACCGAGCGCCAGGATGGGGAGAAGGTCGACCTCCAGGTGCATGTGCCCAACGAGTGGGGTTTCCATTTCAACATGCATCGAGGTGTAAGGGTCGAAGTCCAGGTGCCTCCGCAAGTCACGCTGGATCTGCATTCCGGCGACGGCCACATTGCGGTGGCGGGAGTCTCCGGCCAGGCGCAGATCGATACCGGCGACGGGCACATCAGCGTGCAGAGCTTTAACGGCGCACTCAAAGGGCACACCGGCGACGGCCACATGAGCATCGACGGGATGTTCACCAATCTTGACCTGCGCAGCGGCGACGGTCACATCGATTTGACGGTTCGCCCCGGATCCAAGGTGGCGAGCGGTTGGCTGATTCACACCAGCGATGGGCGAGTGGAAGCGCGCCTGCCTGAAGACCTTGCAGCGGAACTCTACGCGCATACCGGCGACGGCCGCATCCAGCTCGACATGCCTGTGACGGTCAGCGGGTCGATCGAACGCTCCCGCATCCGCGGCAAGCTGAACGGCGGCGGGCCGCTGCTGGAGATCACCACCGGGGACGGCAGCATCCGTATCAGCAAGTTCTAACGGCGTCGGCCCGAAGGCCGGCCTCATTAAACCCTTCCAGGTGCCGATAGAAGGAGAGAAGCAGCTATCGGTCCGTGGACCCCTTAATCAACCAACGTCCTCCCGCCCACCGCACCCGACGAAAAGCCCATCTCTTTTGCCGGCATCCGGTCGCACAAGAGCGTTTTCTGCGCCTGCTAACCCGCGCCGGCTTCGATGTCGTCCTCCATCACCAGTTGCATTTGCCCGAGCAAGCCGACAACAACCGTCGGCCGGCGAGTCTGGCGGTAATCGATGGCAGTGATTTGGAACCTGCGGTCGAGTTTGTGCGGACTCTGGGCACCCGGCAGCCCAAGCTTCCCATCCTCGTTCTCTTACCGAAAGTGTCCGGATCGAAAACCTATTCCCTGCTGCGCCTTGGGGTGAAAGGCGTTCTGCCCTTTGGCCACACCCAGCGTGAGCTGCCGCGTGCGGCTGCAGAGCTGGCCCGGGGCGGTCATTGGATCCCTCGCGACATCCTGGCCGGCTTCATCGAATCGATCCTGCCGGAGCTGCACGGGAGCGAATCGCTCAACCCCGACGTCGAGATCAGCCGCCGCGAACGCGAGGTGCTCGATCTGCTTCTGGAAAACCTCTCCAACAAGGAGATCGCCGCCAGGCTCTTCGTCTCCGAGCGCACGGTGAAGTTCCACGTCTCCAACCTGCTGAGCAAGTTTGGCGTGCAGCGCCGTGCCGACCTGATCGTCATGTGGATGCGGCGGGCAGTGGAATTTCGCTGGCAGTCGCCTGAACGGGAGCCGGCAATATCAACACGCGTAAACTGATTCGACCGAGCTGATCCAGAGTCTGCCTTGAGACATTGACATTCCGGTTATCCTCAGCTGAGATGTTTGCGCGATGAAACATAGATTTCTGCTCCATTCTTTGAGCCATACGATCCTTGTCGTCGATGTCTCTCAAATCGGAATTGAGCTCCAAATTGATGGTCGCGGCCCCGATACGCAAGCGGTTCCCACGTTTCGATTTAGGAGCTGGAAGGATGCCGCGCAGTTTCTCCGCGCCAAAGAGGCGGATGATGACACGATCGCGAAAGCCGGCCTTTCACTCCGCAGGAATTGCGTTGCTTTAATAACAGTGGTGTGACCATCGTCAAGCCTGGGTCTCGAACTGTCCTCTCACAGGTTGCCATCCCCCCGCGCTGCCCGTTATACTTTTCGTTTGCTCAGTCCAAATTTGTGTCAGTGAGGAGCGCCGTTTTCGCATGCCGAAGCGCACATTCCAACCCAACCGTCGTCGCCGCTCAAAGACGCACGGATTTCGTTCTCGCATGAAGACCAAGAGCGGCCGTGCGGTGCTGTCGCGCCGTCGTGCCAAGGGACGCAAGCGCGTCTCCGTGAAGCCTGGCTACCGCGAGTAAACCACAGTACTGATCCTGCGAAATCGCAGCTTTCCGATTGGAATCAAAGGGATCGTCACCGAGCCAGCCGCATTCGACAGCTTTCCGGCGGCCGGAGGCCAGTGCTGAATGTCTGGGAACGTTTCTGCCGCCAACAGCCGGTTCCCCAAGTCGAAGCGTCTGCTGAAGCACGCGGATTTTCGGCGGGTGTACGAAAACGGGCGTCGCCAGTTCACGGGCAACATGACCGTGTTCTTCCTTCGGCGCCAGGGGGATGCCGAAGGGGCGCGTGTGGGATTGACCGTAGGTAAGGTGCTTGGCGGAGCGGTGGACCGCAACCGTATCAAGCGCCGTATGCGGGAGGCAGTACGGCTATCGCCGCGGTGCGGAAGTGCTGTAGATATCGTGTTTAATCCGCGGAAAAGCGTCCTCGGAATGCCCTTTCAAGAGCTGGTTAGCGAGGTGGCTCGGGGGCTTCGACTGGCGGAACAGCGCGCTCGGGTAGCGGAAGTGAAATGAAACAAGCGGTGCAATTCGTATTGCGGATGTACAAGAGAATCGTCTCGCCGATGCTGCCGCACTCTTGCCGCTTCGTGCCGACCTGCTCCGAGTATGCGATGGAGGCGGTCGAACGGCATGGTGTCGCGCGAGGCTTATGGCTGGCGCTTAAGAGATTAATGGGCTGCCACCCGTTTGGGCGCGCCGGAGTCGATCTGGTGCCGCCAGCGGATTCGCAAAAATCGGCTCTTAGCTCTTAGCAAACGGTGTCGAGTTTTCTTGCTAAAAGCTAAGAGCTAAAGGCTAATAGCCGCGATGTATTCGCACGAGTTGTGACTGGTTACTGAACTTGGCTGAATATCGCAATCCACAACAGGAACCCGGCGGCGGCGGCGACAAGCGCATGCTGCTCATCTTCGCCGTCACCTTTGCGCTGATCATTCTCAGCCAGCTCTTCCTGTTTAAGAAAAATCCCGAGACTCCGCCGGCAACGCCTGCGGCGCAAAACCAGAGCGGCCAGGCGACATCTCAATCTTCGACTCCAGCGGAGCAGGCCAACGCTTCCGCGACTAATCCGGCCACAACCGGCGCTGCCAAATCAGCTGTCGCCGCGAAGGTCGCCACGAGCGAACTGGAGACCACGGTCGAAAACGAGCTTTACCGGATCGTCTTCACCAACCGTGGCGCCCAGGTAAAGTCCTGGATCCTGAAGAAGTACAAGGACGATGACGGGCATCCACTCGACCTTGTCAACAAGGACGCGACGAAATTTGGCCTGCCGCTCGGCCTCTACACATACGACGAGAGTCTCCGTAACAAGATCAACACAGTGCTTTACGTGCCCAGCGCGAGCGGCAATATCACCGCTCCCGGCGAGCTGAGCTACCAGTACACCAGTGGCGACACCTCGGTCCGCAAAACCTTCCAGTTTGGCGACACGTACGTCATCGCAATCGAAACCGAGGTAACGCGAAACGGTCAGACGGTGCAGGCTTACCCCATGTGGCCGGCGGCCCTGGGCGATGAAACCACCGCTCCCAGCTATGCCGCGCAAAAGATTGAGTACATGGCCGATGGCAAAGTCGAGCGCCTGGCTATCAAGAAAGTGAGTGGCGGCAATACCTTGCGGGGGCCCTTCAACTGGGCTGGGCCGCAGGACCAGTTCTTCGCGGCCATTTTCCTGCCTGACAATCCCGACACAGCCGCGATGGTAACGCTGCACGGTACGATCTCGGTCCCGAAGGAGCCCAAGCATCCCAACCCCAACGAGGTGAACAAGTACGAGGTTCTGGGGGCGGCGGTGGGTGATTCGGGTGGCGTCACCAAGGCGCGGCTCTTCGTCGGACCGAAGGCGCTCAACGTGCTGGAAACCGTCCGCTCCAATAGCGCTCCGGGGCAGATGAACGGGCCCGATCTGCGCGATGTCGTCGACTTCGGTTTCTTCAGCGTCGTCGCCCGTCCGCTTTTCCTCTGGCTGAAGTGGACGCACGACCACTGGGTAAGAAACTGGGGCCTCTCCATCATCATCCTGACGGTGGTTATCAATCTGGCTCTGCTGCCTCTGCGCATCACCAGCATGAAGTCGGCGCTGAAGATGCAGAAGCTTCAGCCGCAGATGAAGGCCATCCAGGAGAAGTACAAGAAACTTCCGATGCGCGATCCCAAGCGCCAGGAGATGAACGCGGAGATTGGCGAGCTCTATAAGCGCGAGGGCGTGAATCCAGCCGGGGGCTGTCTGCCGCTGCTTATCCAGATGCCCTTTTTATGGGCGTTCTACACCATGCTGGCAAGCGCCATTGAGCTGCGCCAGGCGCCCTTCCTGTGGCTGCACGACCTGTCGTCGCCCGACAAGCTGTACATCATGCCGATCGTCATCGTGATCAGTACCTACCTCATGCAGAAGATGACGCCCAGCTCCGGCATGGATCCGAAGCAGCAGCAGATGATGACCCTGATGATGCCCCTGATGATCGGCTGGTTCAGCTTCAATCTGCCGTCGGGACTGAGCGTCTACTGGGTGATCGGAAATATTATCGGAATTGCGCAGCAGTACATCATGAACCGCACCGGTCTGGGCAAGGAGATGCGGGCCGAGATGGAGAAGCGTGCCCGGAAGAAGGGCAAGTAGCGAAGCAATAACCACAGAGAACAGAGACACAGAGGTTTTGATCACCACGGTTTTTAAATGCCGATATCCGACAAAGTTGCCGCCGCCAAAAAAATCAGCGAGTTCCTGAACACCCTCTTCGCGACAGGAGACTTTCGCCTCCGCTACAAGATCACGGTCGACCCGGTGTTTGGCGCCGAACGTGAATGGGAACGTCCCGACGTGCTGGTGGAACTATCTGGCTCCGACAGTCCGCTGGTGCTGGAAAATGGTGGCGAACTGCTGCGTGCCTTCGAGCACGTCACGCAGGAGATGCTGCGGCTGACTCCTGACGAGCACGAGAAGATCAGCTTCGACTGCCAGAATTTCCGCGCGGCGCGTTTACAGGAACTTCGCATGGCAGCCGACGTCGCCGCCCAGCGGGTTCGAGAGACCGGAATTCCCTACGCCTTTGCTCCCATGTCGTCACGCGAGCGTCGCATCCTGCACTTGGCTATGCGCGATCTCGATGACCTTCGCACCGAAAGCGCCGGCGAAGCCGCCCAGCGGCATGTCGTGGTTTATCCCAAAGATTACAAAGGCAAACCGCAGGTGATGCCTGTCTCGCGAAGAAGATAGCTCGTAGAAGCCGCTTTCGCCTCTCGCCATTCGCTTTTCGCCAGAGCACGGCTGCCCAACGCATGTGTCATGTGAGCGGAGGCCAGCTTTTGCGCCGGAGCCAAAGTAGCCCTGGGGTCGACCCGATTGTTCACATACGATCTGGCGAAGAGCGAACAGCGAATGGCGAAAAGCGATCGGTTTCGAGAGCCACAATCGTGAATAATTGATCCATGCACCTCGACGACACGATCGTCGCCATCGCTACGCCGCCGGGTCGCGGTGGTGTCGGTGTGGTGCGTGTATCCGGTCCGGAAGCTCGCGCGATAGCTCGTCCCATGCTGCGGCTTGCGCAAGGGCACGAGCTGGAAGCTGCGCGCGCGCACTTTGGCGAGCTGATCGATCCTGCCACCGGCGAACGCATCGACGAGGTAGTCGCTACGTTCTTCGCCAAGCCGCACTCGTACACCACAGATGACGTGGTCGAGATCTCCTGCCACGGCTCTCCCGTTGTCCTTCGCCATGTTGTCGAGATGGCAATCTCAGCCGGGGCCCGCCTTGCCGAGCCAGGCGAGTTCACGATGCGCGCCTTCCTGAATGGACGCATTGACCTGACGCAGGCCGAGGCCGTGCGCGATCTCATCGACTCGCAGACGCTTTATCAGGCGCAGGTCGCCGCGCGACAGCTGGACGGCTCGTTATCGAAGCGGCTGCAGCCGATCAAGCAGAAACTGCTTGAGCTGATTGCCACCATGGAAGCCGGCGTTGATTTCGCCGAGGACGACGTAGCCGTTATCCCCGACGAGCAGATCCTTGTGCGCATCGCCGCCGTGCGCGCGCCACTGGAAGAGTTGCTCGCCAGCTTTGCCTACGGCAAGGTTGTGCACGAAGGCCTGACGCTTGCGATCGTCGGCCGTCCCAACGTCGGCAAGTCGAGCCTCTTCAACCGCCTTGTCGAACGCGAGCGCGCAATCGTAACCGCTACCCCGGGCACGACGCGTGACCTTGTGACCGAGACCGTCGCGATCGGTGGCATTCCTGTGCGCCTGGTGGACACCGCAGGACTTCGTGCTGCCGCTGACGAAGCCGAGAGCATCGGCGTAAGGAAGTCACTGGAGGCTTTGGCCGACGCGGATCTTGTGCTGGTGCTGCGAGATGCCTCCCGTGGCGAACAGCGCAGCCTGACGGAAGACGAACTTCGCCATGACGAGCGGCTCCTGGAATTGGTATCGGGCCGTCAGGCCATCGTGGTCTGGAACAAAGTTGATTTAGCAACCGACGGTAACTTCGGCGAAAACGAGGATCATCCCACAGTGGCTGTGTCGGCCTTAACCGGCAAAGGCGTCGAGGGGTTACGGTCGACGATTTTGCAGATTGTAGGCGGCGATGGAGTGCAACAGGAGCATGGGCTGCTCACCAACATTCGCCAGAAGCAGCTGGTTTCGGACGCGCTTAAAGCACTCGACAAAGCTGCCGGCGCCCTGCCACAGAGAATTCCGCACGAGATGATTCTGCTCGATCTTTACAGCGCGCTTCGGCCGCTGGACGAGATCACAGGCGCGACTACCAGCGACGACATTTTGAACCTGATTTTCAGTTCCTTTTGCATCGGAAAATAGCAGGTCGTTGGGCTTCGAGACGGGCCAAATTAAGCCATCAAAGACTGCATAGTCGGCGGTTTTAGATCACAGGATCCACGTCCGAACTACCCAACTAGCGCTAGCAACGTGGTCTCCGATGCACGACATGCCCAAGTCTCGGCTCAGGTGAGGAAGGTAACGCACTTTAGCGACAAGATACAGGTTACTGGTTACCCGATAAAAAATCGCTATCCCTTTGATTCGACCTGCATTACAATGAAAAACCAGCATTTGCCACTTCTAGGGCTTGACTTAGGGTTTAAGCTAAAGTAACGCAATTTGGAGTTGCTGGAATGAAACCGCTACTTCGTTCCCTGGCCTGCTCCACCAAAGCTGTCTTTCTGGCCGGTTCTCCACAGCTTGCCGAGCGCAGCGATGGCACCGACGTGTCTCTGGGCGGGGTCGTCAGTCAAGCGGGATTCCCCACTTTTAAGTCATCGCGTAACAACTCCATCGTGGCGTGTGTTTTCTGGCTAACACCTAAAACGATAAATAGTACAGGATTGTGTAATGACAAGTCTGAGCTTAGTATAGTTTGGCTTTGTTTTCCGTCGTCCACCCGTGTAAACGACAACAAAGCCGGGCAATCATCGACAACTGAGCACCTTTCTCGCGTAACAAAATGTTGGTCCCGGGCCATGGATGCCCAACACCGAACCCGGTTTAGGAGCCTGACATGAGTTCAATGTGGCATTACACCCGTGCGTCTCTCGACGACTCTTTGATTCTCCTGGATCAAAGCCTGGGGAAGCTAAAAGCGGCGAAGTCGATCGATATCGCAGAAGTCATCAAGCAATTTGAGGTTGCCGCAGAGTCTGCGCGAAACCTCCGTTCGCTGGTCTCCTCGGAAATGCCGGATGCCTCATGGCAGAACCGGGATGAGCTCGACGTCCTGATCGATAAGATACAAAGAAACATAGAGGCCAGAGCGATCGAACAGATGCGGAACCGTCTACTCGGCCTCGCCTCGGAACTGGAAAGAGGCAGCGTCGTACACCGCCGCGCTGTCAGAGCGACGCAGGTGACTCAGCTGCGAGATCAGGCGGTAGCGGAGTTGCGTTCGCAGGCTGCCGTGAAGGGGACGCCGCAAAATATGCCGGGGCCAGACGCCCAGCAATGGATTGCCTGGGCGTGTGCCTTGAAAGAGCCGGAAGACACGGAATCCCTTCAGACTCTCCGGAATTCATTTCCTCAACTCGATGATTTTGTTGCGAATTTAGAGCCCGACATGTGGGTGCCAAGAACGGAACCTCCGGACTAGGAGCTTTAAATGAGTTCAACGTGGCTTCGTGATCGTGCGTCTCTGGACGATTCTATAGCCCTGCTCAATGAAAGCGTGGGAAAGCTCCACGCGGCCCAACCAATCGACATCCCGGAAATCGCCAGACAACTCGGCGCGGCGGCGGATTCCATCCGCAACCTGCAGGCGTTTGTCTCCTCGGAGGCGCCCGAGGCCTCATGGCAGAACCGTGATGAGCTCGACGCTCTGCTCGACAAGGTTCAGCAGACGCTGGATGCCAGGGCCATCGAGCAACTGCGCTCTCGTCTTCTCGATCTGGCAGCTGAGCTGGAACGTGGCACTATCCTCCACCGCCGGGAACTTCGCGTCGAGCAGGTCAATCAGCTCCGCGAGCAGGCGATTGACGAGCTGCTGGACCATGCCGGTGCGGAAGGCGCTCCGCCGCCGCTGCCGGGTCCCGATGCGCCCGGCTGGGTGGAATGGGCCAGTGAGCTGAAGGAGCCGGAAGATACCGAATCTTTGCAAATGCTGCGCAATGGATTCGCGCGCCTCGACGATTTCGTAGCCAATCTGGAGCCCGGAATGTGGGTGGTCGGACCCGATGCCGCGGCCCAGCAGGCTAAGGCGCAGGCCCAGGCAGCGGAGGATGAGGAACGTCAAAAGACTCTGCGTGCGCGCCTGCTGTCGCTCGCCGATGAGCTGGAACGCGGCAGCATTGTCCATCACCGCGCATTTCGCGTGAATCAGCTGATGCAGCTTCGCGACGAAGCAGTAGCCGAATTGCGATCCCAGGCGGACGCGTCGGCGACGCCGCAGACCCTGCCAGGCCCGGGTGCCGAGCAGTGGGTCGCATGGGCGTGCCTGCTGAAAGAGCCTGAGGATGCGGAGTCTCTACAGCTTCTGCGCAATGGATTTGCGCACCTGGACGACTTTGTTACCAATCTCGAGCCAAACATGTGGCTGCCTGCGGGCGCACAAAGGCAGGAAGGCGCGCAGGAAATAGAGTCAGCCCCGCCAGCTGCCGAAACCTCCCGGCCTCAGGTCCACGAGGCTATTCCGGTTGTGGCGGCTGCAGCGGGCGCGGCGGCCGTGGCCATGGCAAAGGCCGTTGAGAGCGAGCCGCAAGCTTCACCCGTCAAGGATGAAGCTGAGGCCAAGCCGGCGGTTGCGGCACGAAGTTCTGCGAAAAAAGCCGCGAAAAAAGCAGAACCATCGGTTGAGCAGGCGCCGATTGAGACTGTGGTGGCTGCGTCCGAAAGCACGACGAACCCGGTCAAGGAATTCCTCTTCAAGAGCGCCCCTGACGAGCCGCTGGGAGGCAAGTGGCGGATGCTGGTTGCCGCTGCTGCCGTCGTGGTGGTCTTGCTGGGAGGCATTGGGCTGTGGAAATGGCACAGGACCCATTCCGGCATTAACACCGTGCAGGCAACGGAAAAGAAGCCGTCTGAGGTCACACCCGCGGTTGGAGACAGTACTGCCAGCCAGACCGTAATCGATACCGCTAACGCGGCGCACGCTCCGGGTGCGGGCGCGCAACCGAATGCTCAAGCCAAGAATCAGGCTCCAGGAGCCAAGCCGGGGTCGACGCCCAACCCTGCGGCCGCGCAACCCGGCAAGCCAGCCAATACCACGCCCCCTCAGCAGCAAGTCACGGTAGCTCGGCTTGACAATGGGCCCTTGCGGACTCCGACCGCTATGCCGAAAGCCACTCCTGCCGAGGATGCTGCCGCCCCATCCGGAATACCAGGCGCCCTTCCCAGTGGCACTGGAACGGGACCGAACCTGGCCGGTCTCAATGTTCCCGTGGCGGAGCCTAAGCTGGCTGCCGGTAAGGTCAAGGTTTCTTCTGGCGTCGCTCAGGGCCTCCTCGTCCACCAAGTCACGCCGCAGTACCCCTTGCAGGCTCGGGAATCGGGCATTCACGGGACGGTGGTGGTCGAAGCTGTCATCGGCAAGGATGGCAGCGTGCGGAGCGTGAAGGCGGTAAAGGGCAACCCGCTGCTGGTGAAGCCGGCTTTGGACGCCGTCAAGCAGTGGCGCTACAAACCTTACTACCTGAATGGGGAGCCGATCGACGCGGAAACCCAGATCAGCGTGAACTTCAACCTGCCGTCGCAGTGATTCCGATTGCAATCGCCGAGGGCGTTTGACGCCCTCGGCTAACGCCCGTTCCAACTCCTCTCCGAGTACCAAATCGGGCTGGCCAAGTCCTCTCGCGTTGACCGCTCCAAACATCTGCATTTAGGATGAATCGGGACTCATACCCGAGCCGCCGGCTTCATTCTTGGCATCTTTTGTAAGAAGGCCGTCGGGGTTTACAGGCTTCCTGCCTGCCAATTAGACTTACCAGTTTCCACCCCGGCAGCCCACGGCGTGTGGGAGTGGCGGGTGACCGCACGATTGCGCCGTGGCGCGGACAGGAGAAAGATTCGATGGCTTCTGTAGAAGAACGGGTGAAGCAGATCATCGTGGAGCAGTTGGGTGTGGACGAAGCGGAAGTGACGCCCAGTGCTTCGTTTGTGGACGACCTCGGCGCCGATTCGCTGGACACGGTCGAGCTGGTCATGGCTTTCGAAGAGGCCTTCGAAATCGAAATCCCTGACGAGGACGCGGAAAAGATCCGCACCGTGCAGGACGCGATCACGTATATCGATCAGCACGCCAAGGCTAAGAAGTAGCACCCGTCCAGTCCGGCGACCCAGTCCGTGTTGTGCCGTGCGATTGGGACCCCGCTCAACCGGGACACGAACTGTCACGCCCACCGCTGGTGGGTTGAAAGGAGATCGCTGCTCTCATGGCATCGGTGGATGAACGCGTAAAGCAAATAATTGTCGAGCAACTTGGCGTGGATGAGGGCGAAGTCACGCCTAACGCTTCCTTTGTGGACGATCTCGGCGCCGACTCCCTGGATACGGTGGAACTGGTTATGGCCTTCGAAGAGGCGTTCGAAATCGAAATTCCTGACGAGGATGCGGAAAAGATCCGCACCGTCAAGGATGCCATCGACTACATCAACTCGCACGCGAAAGGATCGAAGTAATTTGGACCGTCGCGTCGTGGTTACAGGTATCGGGCTGATTTGCGCTGTCGGCAACAGTGTCGAGGAAGTCTGGCAGGCATTGCTGGCGGGCAAAAGCGGTGTGGAGCGGATCACCAGTTTTGATGTTTCCGCTTTCGCCTGCCAGATCGCGGCGGAAGTCAAGAACTTCGACGCTCTTCAGTTCATCGACAAAAAAGAAGCACGCAAGATGGCGCGCTTTATTCATCTCTCCATTGCCGCGAGCGACGAAGCCCTGCGCATGGCCAATTACAAAGTCGAAAACGAGGAAATGGCCGAGCGCACGGGCGTCAATATCGGTTCGGGTATCGGCGGATTCGACATCATCGAACGCGAGCACTCGAACCTGCTTAACGGCGGCCCGCGAAAGATATCGCCCTTCTTCATTCCTTCGGCCATCGTCAATCTCGCGGCGGGACAGGTCAGCATCCGTCACGACGCAAAGGGGCCGAATGAAGCCACCTGCACGGCATGCACGACCAGCGCGCACTCGATCGGTGACGCTGCGCGCGTCATCAAGTATGGCGATGCCGAGGTGATGATTGCCGGCGGCAGTGAAGCGGCGATTACCCCGATGGGCGTTGGCGGCTTCGCGGCCATGCGTGCGCTGTCTACGCGCAACGACGATCCTCACCGCGCCAGCCGTCCCTGGGACAAGGACCGCGACGGCTTCGTCATCGGCGAAGGGGCGGGAATCCTGATTTTGGAGGAACTGGAGTTCGCCAAGAAGCGCGGTGTGAAAATCATTGCGGAGGTGGTGGGCTATGGCATGAGCGCCGACGCCAATCACATCACGCAGCCCGCGCCACGGGGAGAAGGTGGTTACCGCGTGATGCGCAATGCCCTGCGCGACGCGAAGATCACGCCCGAGCATGTGGGCTACGTAAACGCGCACGGCACTTCCACACCGCTGGGGGACGAACTGGAAGCCTCGGCTATCAAGCGTGCGTTCGGCGATCACGCTTATAAAATGCTGGTGAGCTCAACCAAGTCGATGACCGGCCACCTGCTTGGCGGCGCCGGTGGCCTGGAAGCTGCGATCACCGTGCTGGCCCTGCGCGATCAGATCGTCCCGCCCACCATTAACCTCGACAATCCCGACGAAGGCTGCGACCTGGACTTCGTCGCTCACTCCGCCCGCAAGGTCAACATGGATTACGCCATGTCGAACTCCTTCGGCTTCGGTGGCACGAACGGCTGCCTGGTCTTCAAGCGCTGGACGGAATAACTTCGCAATTTACTTGTTGATACTGAAGACTCGCTCGTCCTTCTGGACGTCGTTGAGGTAAAGTCGCGCCGCCCAGGTGCCTGCCTTCTGCGCGGGAGGATGACCGGCGATCCTGATGAAGTAGCAATATCGCGCTGCGCCGGCGGCGGGCTGCTGCAGGAGCTCCTCCCTATAAGTTGATCCGTCAGGATCCACCCACTCGACCTTCCATTTATCGTCCGCGCTGCCGTTACGGTAGGCAAAGAAGAGCCAAACGGCAGGATCGTTGACAGAAAAATCGGAATCGCTACTTCCGGGATTCGTGCAGTTCTCAGTTTTGTCGTGCATCAATGCTGTGGCCATGATCTGTGCCGGGCCATTGGGCGAGCCGCCGCCCTCATGCGCATTACTTTTTGTGGCAGGGCTCGAATCGGAACTCTGAGTCTGGGCCGCTTGTCCTTGGTCAGCACCCTGGTCCGATCCTGACCTCGAAACCAGCACTATGATCCCAATGATGAGCAAAACAATGCCTGCGCTAATCGCAATTATTTTTCCGCGAGACTTTGGTTTGGTGCCCTCTGGCTCGAGTGAGTGCAATAGCGCCGCAGGATGTGGCACGGCAGTTGGTGGTCTGTCGGGCGCTTGAGACGCAACCAGAGCCGTCGCAGGCTTGCCTGTAGAACTCGCCGGCATGGTTGCAGCTCCTGAACCTTCGGCAGGGCTGGCAACCGCCGGCGCTCCGAGGTGCAGCCACTTCCGTAATTCTTCCAACATCCGCTCGTATTCCGTTCTGAAGTCCAGGTGCTGAAAGCGCCGCAGCCGAAACGGCACGTCGCAATCGCGATAGAGAACTGGAATAAGCGCCTTCTTCTGGTCGAGGGCGAAGTTAATTTCGTCCATCACGTTGTCGGAGCTCACCGAGGCCGGAGAAAGAATGATCAAGACACTCGGGCAGTGCTCCAGTGCGCTCTGGACGGCACGGTCCCACAGCTGCCCTGGGCCGATGTCGAGCTGATCGATCCAGACTGAGGCGCCCGCAGCCCGCAAGTCCGCGGCAAGCCGCAGCGCAAATTCGGAATCCTCACGGCTGTAGCTGAAGAAGGCGATTGGCGCGTCTGGTGGCAATACTCCCCCTAAGTGTGCTCGTGAAGTAGCACACATATTAGCCGATTTGGCTGCAAATGGAACCAGCGACCTGCAGGTCGGTGTTACTGTAGCTTTGCATATTCCGCCTTAGCCTCTTTGTAGATGGGGATGTCGGGGTCGGCGTCCTTCCAGAGTTTGAGGAAATCGTCATAGGCGGTGAGCGCTCGAGAGCGGGCTGCATCCGCCTGGGCCCCAGTCGAATTCTTTGCTTCCAGCGCGTTGGCGCGAGCCACGCCTAGCTTCGCCAGGGCACCCGTCCAGCAGTTCCAGACGATGCCGCCGTGATCGAAGACCTTCTGGAACTCGGCGGCGGCCGGCGCTCCCTGTCCGGCTGCAAGATAAGCCTGCGCACGAATGTAGGTTGGGTAAAGGCAGGAGATGTTGGCGAGGAAGGGAGTAAGTCCAAACTCGATTGGCGGCACAGCAGGCTGAAGGCGGCCGAGGGCCGTAGTGGCATCTTTGCGGTTCAGGTCGATTTGTGCCTGAATGGCGGGCAGCCAGAGCGCTTGCATTTGCGTGTCGAGCGGATAGCGCTTGTTGAGGTCTTGCGCGGCCGCCTGCGCGCGAGCGGTGCTGCCGGCCAGAGCATACGCCATGGCAGCTTCCACAGCGACGCCCTGGCTCGACGGATCCAGTTTCAGTCCCTTGTCAGCATCGCGAAGCGCTTCCGCCGCGTTGCCGAATCCGGCTTCGCGTAGAGCCGAGTTTTCCCACCAGATCGCGCCGTTCTCTTTGCTGTCGGCGCGGACGGCAGATTCGACGGAACGTTGCGTCAGCTCACGTGCGCCCGCCAGATGACCGCTGAACGCTTGGGTGTCAGAGGCGAGCGACAGGCCGAAGTTTTCCACTCCGGAATGGGCCGTGAACCACTGCTGCTGCTGCGCCATGCTGGTCGAATCGTTGGCCAGAAATGCAAGCGCGTAGAGCTGCGTGTGCAGCAGGTAATCGTCCAGCTGTCTCGCCTCGGCCTCCCCGATGGCTTTACGGGCATCGTCGAAGCGCTGCAACGCGAGCAGGATATTGCCGAAGTTCTCGTACAGCGCGACGCGATCCGGGACGAGACGCTGAGTCTGGCGCGTTAACTCCAGCGCCTTCTCGTACTGTCCCAAAGGCGCATAAACTTCGCTCAGATTGAAGTAGCCGACCGGATCGTGCGGATAGTTGTCGATCATCTCCTGGTAGACTTGCGCCGCCTTGTCGAGCTGGCCGGTGACGATCTGATAGTAATTGGCGCTGATGATCAGCTTCTCGCGCTCGCTGGCGTGCTCGCGTAATTCGAAGGCCTTGGTGAAATACTCGGCCGCTCGCCCCACTTCAGCCATGCCGCTGTATTCGTTTCCCAGCTCGCGATATCCCATGGCGAAATTTGGATCGAGTTCGATGGCGCGCTGCAGGTACGGCAAAGATGCTTTAATGCCGTCCTGGCGAGACGCCTTTACACCTTGGCTGTAGGCTTGCAGCGCCTCCAGCGATGGTGTGGTGGCCTGTTGCAGCGGCACGGCATACTTCTGCACGGTAGCGAGTGACTCACCGAGCTCCTCGCGCAGACTCGCGGCAGCCTGATCCATGGCGTTCAGCACGTTCTTCTTGCCATCCGCTCTCACCTGCTTTTGCGCCAGGGTGTCGCCGGTCTGGCAATTCAGCACCTTCAGACCGATCACGTACTGGTTATCGAGGCTGGCGATGGAACCGGCGATATACGCCTTACTGGCGGCGCGCTGGCATACTTCGCGCGCGACCTCCGGCGTCAGCTTCGTCCCCGGTGCTTTGGTCATGAGCCGCAATGTTGCTGCGACTCTGTTGTCGGAAAGCACGTTGAGAAACGGCGATTGGTTGAGCGCGACACTGAGGGCCGTCTTCAGCGTGTCGTCGAATACTGGATCGCCGGTACTGTTAGCGAAGTCGGCGATCACGATCGTGTCTTTATCGGTGAGCCGGGGAGCGCGGTGCGAACGGTAGTACAGGACTCCGCCGATAACAACCGCGAGCAGCAGGACTGCAATCGAAAGCAGAGCGGGCCAGCGCTTCGTCGCCTCGACAGCCTTGGCAGGCGCGGCTTTTGTGGCGCTCAAGCCTCCAAGCGTGCTGCGGCCCGTGTCACTGTCCCGCTTCAACCGTTGCAGATCGGTCCGGACATCGGAGGCGTGCTGATAGCGGAGATTGCGGTCCTTCTCCAGCGCCTTGCGGATGACCGCTTCCAATACAGGAGAGACCGTGGGATTCACCTGGGACGGCGGCGGAGGTTCGTCACGCAGAATCGCGCTGGAAATCTCGCCCGAACTAGAGCCGTCGAAGGGCATTTTGCCGGTGACCATCTCGTACAGGACGGCTCCGAAAGAGAACAAGTCAGAGCGCGAATCGAGGTCTTTGGCGCGCACCTGCTCGGGCGACATATAAGCCACCGTGCCGAGCATCGCTCCCGTCGTCGTCAACTGATAGGCATCGGACTCGAAGGTGCAGGTAGCGTCGTCGCCACTGCTGCTCCCCGCCTTGCCGGTAACCTTTGCCAGGCCGAAGTCGAGGATCTTCGCGTGGCCGCGCGAATTGACAAAGATGTTGGCGGGCTTGATGTCGCGATGAATAATACCGGCGGCGTGAGCGGCATCCAGCGCGTCGGCGATCTCGATGCCGAGATCGAGCGCGATGTCAATGTCCAGCGGACGTCCAGCAATCTGATGCTTCAACGTCACGCCATCCAGAAATTCCATCGCGATGAAGGAATGCCCCTGATGATTGCCGATTTCGTAGATGGTGCAGATGTTGGGGTGATTCAGCGCAGATGCCGCGCGCGCTTCGCGGCGGAAGCGCTCCAGGGCTACGGAATTCTGGGCGACATTATCGGGCAGGAATTTGAGGGCAACGAAGCGGCCGAGGTCGGTATCCTCTGCCTTGTAAACGACACCCATGCCCCCACCGCCGACCTTGCTGACGATGCGGTAGTGCGAGATCGTGGTGTCGATCATGAGTTACTGCCGCGCTATGAATGCCTGATCATATGGCGCTGGCCGATGGGAGTCAATTCGCAGTTAAGCAGCCCGTCAACTTCCGCGCCTTGAGCTGATGATCCCGCCGCAACCCGCATTTATCCCAATTCCGAAGCACGAATCAAGAGTTTCAGACCGGCTGACGTCTAAGTGCGAGAGGGCGAGTGGAATGTACAAGCTTATGGTGGTGCTGCTGACAATCGCTTCGGGGTTAGAGGCGTTTGCGCAGAGTGAAATGCCGAAGCCTGCCTACGCTTTTTCACTGCCGCGCGAGGAGCGGCTCGCGCTTGCCGAGTCGGCGGCGCCTCCAGAAATCTCCGACAAGGCTACCGTCTACCTGTTGGAGCGCAGTGGGTATGTGAAAGTCCGCGATGGAAGCAACGGTTTCTCCTGCATCGTGGACCGGCAGACTCCCTGGAATTGCGAGCCGACCTGCTTCGACGCCGAAGGAACGGCGACGACTTTGCCCACGCGCCTTTTCGTCGAGGAGCAGCGCGCTAAAGGTAAAACCGAAGAGCAGATCAAGGCGGACTTAGATGCAGGCTACAAGAATGGAAAGTTCAAGGCGCCAGGCAAGCCCGGGATTGTCTATATGATGTCTGACCGCGGTGTGCTGCTCGTCAGCGGGAATAAGCTGGTTCACATACCGCCGCATCTGATGTTCTATGCCCCTTACGCCACCGACAAGGACATCGGATCGCCACCCGCAGGCATCGATATGCCGAGAGTTATCCGAGCGGGACAACCGGACGCATACATCATCGTGATACCCGGGGCCGTCAAGCACGACTCTCATTAACAGCAGACGAGCTGCGCTATGGACATGCCGCGTAAACTGTTGGCATGCACTACAAAGCTGACCGTGCTGAACACCCGACTTGCCGTGGCGCTTGCCTGTTAGCTAAAGCACTTCTAATTTCTTTGCTGCTTCTGGCGCCGGTTTGTGGCAATTTGTTGGCGCAGTCTGCGGAAGAGTTCACTAAGATCTACGATTCCTATCTCGCCGCGGTGAAGACCGGCAGTTATGAGCAGGCGTCGGCGTTTCTCTCCGCGGACGTGCGTGACTCGCTCACAATTCCGGCGGACCAGACGGAATATATGGAAATGGTCAAGCAGATGGACGTCGTCCATTACGAGACACAGTACGCCAGTGTCTCCAAAGACGGCCAGAAGGCGGATGTGGACCTGATCATTACCGTCGCCGTGCCGGAGCAAGCGCAGAAGGAACAGAAGCTCCCGCCGACCCGGCGCGGCGAGATGATACTGAAGTTTGTCAAAGAAGGCGGGCAATGGAAGATGAACTCGCCGTTGCTGCTGGGCGATCCCGACCAGCTTGCTCGGCCGAAGGACCTGAACATGGGCTCGCGCGCCGACTATGCCGAAGGCGCGACTACAGAAGTCGGCGGACCGATCCTGAAAGCGGAGAAGCAGACGGTTGGGACGGTTTATCTGCTGCGCCAGCCCAGCCAGGTGATTGCAGTGTTCGTGCCCGCGGGGAAGGTTTCGAGCTCATTCGTGCCGGGCAGCATTCTCGTGGTCCACGGCGTCGAGAATAAAAGTGACAAACTAAAAATATGGGCGGAGAGCGCCCAGTTGTACCAGGAGCAGGACTCGAAGTAAGACGGCCGCGCGCTGGCTAGTGCTGGAAAACGACAGGCGGTCCGGCAGTACGCTTGGCCTTGAGATCCACCGTCACCTCAACCCTGTCTGCAATTTTGATGAACGGAATACCCTTCGTCATGCCGTAATCCTTCCGGTCGAAGGCCATTGTTCCTTTGATTGCACCTGAGCCAGTGCCGTGACCAGAAACCGTCAACGTCAGAGTCTCAGGCTTAGAGACACCGCGTATGGTGAAGGTGCCCGGCACGTCGAAGGTATCCGGACCGGTCTGGACAATCTTTGTTGAATGGAAGGTGATTAGCGGATTCTCTTCGACATAAAAGAAATCCTTGCTCTTCAGCTTGCCATCCTTCATGCCGCTTCCCGTATCCACACTGGCGGCCTGAATCTTAACGTCCAGGACTCCGGTGGAGACATCGGGAGATGTAAAGGTAAGGCTCGCGTCCCATTTGTCGAACGTGCCTCTTAGCTCAACGGAGGCTTTCACGTAGAACGTGATGGAGCTGTCGGCCGTCGTGATGCTGAAAACGGGTGCGCTCTGTGCCTGGACTAATGACGGCAGCACAGCAGCGATGGCAAGGGAGAGGATGATGGATCGCATGCTGCTGAGTCTGCTTGTTTCCCGGCTTGCTGTCAATCGCAATCGTCTTACCAGCCACCACCACCACCTCCGCCTCCCCCTCCGCCTGACGAGCCTCCGCCGTCGGAGCCTGAGCTCGAACCGGGAGGCGACGACGCTGAGGAAATCGCCGACGAGAAACCGCCGCTGAAACTCTCCGCAAAGTGGCTGCTGTCGAAAGAGGTCCAATCGGTGCTGCTGTACCAGGACGGCGAGTAGGTTGTCGCGCCACCACCGGCCGCGGCGGCCTGCGCCAGCACCCCGGCGAACTGCTGCGCCCAGGCTTTCTCCACTCCAAGTGACATCGCGTAGGGCAGGCATTTTTCGAACAGCGCGGGCGTTTTTTCTGGCGGATTTAACCGCCGGATGACGTCGCTATCGACCTCGGCCAGGTACTGCCTGAATCCGTCCACCTGGTCCTGAAGCTTTCGTCCGGCTGGCGTGAGGGTCCGGAGCGAGAAGATCCCAATCGCGTTGGTGGCAATCAAGGCCAGCAGGATCAGCATGGCGAGCACGCCAGCGACGAAGGCAAAGATGCCGAGGGCGATCAATTCGAAAAAGCCAAAGACCATAGGAATGATCAAAAAGGCAGGGCTTCCCGATCTCCGCATCGCTGCGGCTACGCAAATCGTCCCTACCGTTACCGCGGACCATACGCTTACCCAAACCAGAAGAACCGCAAAACCTATAGCCGCCGGTCCCTGGAAGCCCAGCACCATTCCCACCATGGTAGCGACGCTCAGCAGTACGCCGGGCCACACCCATCGACGATTCTTGCGAAACAGTGTCTCATTCTCGACGGCATCGAGATTCTTGGTCAACCTCTTTTTGACCTCGCTGATGGTCGTGGCTTCGGTTGACTTGATCTCAATCTCCGTCCGGCTCGCAAATAGGGTTTGCAGCAAATCTGTCTCTTCGGCCGGCAGCTTGCCGTCTGCCGCTCTGAGCTTTCGCAGCCTGTAGACCTTTCCCTCCTGCTCGATGGCGAGATATTTCTTCACCGCGAGGCTCACCACCGCGCAGGCGAAGACGCGATCGTCGTAACCCATGTGCTGGAGGAAGCGCATGGCTGCGGGAGAAAGGTCGGATGGCGGCTCGTAACTGACGACGATCACGCCTGGCCGGGGATCGCGGCCGACCATCGTCCAAGCCACCAGGTAGTAAAGCAGAACGACAATGACACCGGCTCCGCCAATAAAGGCGATGGGATTCTCTTCGACGAACCATTGCAGCCGCGTCGTGTTCGAGGGCTCGCTGATCAGCCTTTTTGG
The DNA here is from genome assembly GCA_035262645.1 of Terriglobales bacterium. Lineage (GTDB taxonomy): Bacteria > Acidobacteriota > Terriglobia > Terriglobales > Acidobacteriaceae > Bog-257. The sequence goes on along the minus strand of DATFSK010000021.1, from coordinate 95,429 downwards.
AAACGCGACAACAATTGTCATGCCGTGACCGCTGTCGAACGGCCGGGTTGCTTCAAAGCCTACGGTCGAATCGTCAATGCGATACCACTTCAGGTTCTGCTCGCGCGACCCTTGATCACCCGTGTAGCCCGTGAGCTTCAGATCACTGGCTGGTACAGGACCAGGCATGGTCACGGTAGCGGACGCTTTATAGATCGGAAACAGCCAGCCGTTGCCGGTCACGTTCCAGTAGAGCTCGTCGTAGTCGGGAAAGAAGCCGAGCTCGCGCGTAACCGTATAGGTCAGTTCATAGGTGTACTCGCCAGGTGGAAGCTCGGTCGCAGCGCTGCCCACTTTGATGCGAACACCGTTACTCAGATACTCCAGCGCATAGGGCTCCTGCGCTCCGTCGCGGCGAACATCCAGAAGTTTGAAACCGACGATGTAGTTTTCGCCCAGGCGGTCTTTATAGCGTGTCGGAAAATCGCGGAAGATGCCGTGTTTGATATAGCTCCCGTCACTGCGCACGCGAATAACCTCGTGCACGATGAGCGATGCGTCGGTTTGGATCTTGATGTCCGAGTGAAAATCGACAATCTCATCGGCCGCGAGCGCCGGAGCAAGCAGCAGGGCCGCGAAGAAGGCCATCAGCGGTAGACGAGAGAGGCGCATTCAGATCCTCGTTAGGCCGGCGAAGTGGAACGAGTATTTTGGCCTAGAAGGCGGCGGGGTCAAAGCTTTAAATCGCCTAGCTAAGCTGCCTTTCGAGGAGCTCTCACACATTAGAAAGGCCGCGAAGGGTTGACCGGTGGCGATCACACCTGTAGTACATCGCCGTCGCGAGCGACCATCAGATAGAGCACAGGATTAACGAAGAAGCCGATGAACAGACGCGAGATCAACCCAGCCACGATGACGATGGCGAAAGGCTTCTGCGTATCGGAGCCGATGCCGGTGGACAGGGCGGCGGGCAGCAGCCCGAGGCAGGCGACCAGCGCGGTCATCATGATGGGGCGAAGTCGAAGTAACGAAGCTTCGCGGGTCGCGGTGGGAATGTCCATACCTTCCTGTCGAAGCTTGTTGATGTAGGAAACGAGAATCACCGCCGTCTCAACCGAGACGCCCAGCAGCGCCAGCAGGCCCAGGACAGACGAGACACTGAAGGGCGTTCCTGTGAGCTTCAGCGCCAGCAGCGCGCCCACCGGCTCGGTCAGGATAACGCCGAGAGCGATGGTGACGGGAAATTTGAAGTTGCCATAGAGCGCAAACAGGATCAGGAAGATGATGCCAAGCGCGAGCGGGCCGATCAGCATAAGCTGCGCCTTGGCTTCGAGAAACTGGCTGTACTCGCCGCCCCAGTCCAGCCAGTAGCCTTGGGGCAGAGTGACGGATTGATTCACAGCCCGCTGTCCGTCTCGGACGGCGCGCTCCAGGTCGCGGCCCTCGATGCTGTATTGCACTCCGATATAGCGAGAGTTGTTCTCGCGATAGATGAACGATGCGCCATTACCCTGCTTGATGGTTGCCAGCTCGATCAGGGGGATCTGTTTGCCATCGGGCGTACCGACCAGCAACTGGCCGATTTCATTCGCGCTCGAGCGGAACTGCGGCTGCATGCGGACGACGAGGTCGAAGAGCTTCTCGCCCTGGATGACCTGCGTGGCTGCCTGGCCGCCGACCGCGGCGCTAATCACCGCTTCCACATCGGCAACGTTGATACCGTAGCGCGCGATCTTGTCGCGGTCGACATCGATGAGCAGGCTCGGCTGGCCAAGCTCGCGCACCACTGTGAGATCGGTGAAACCCGGAACCTTCGCCAGAGTGTTCTTGATCTGGATGGCCTTGTCCTGAAGCACGTTCAGGTCGCTGCCATAGATCTTGACGGCGAGTGAGCTCTTCAGGCCGGTGAGAGCTTCGTCGACAGCATCTTCGGCGGGTTGCGTGTAGTTGAAGATGATGCCGGGGAAAGAGGAGAGCCTTTCATTGATGGATTTGATGAGCTCTGGCTTGGTGTGAATGTCGCCGGCTGCCCATGCCTTGTCCTTGTAAGGCTTCAAACCGACATAGAACTCGCAGTTGAAGAAGCCGGTGGGGTCGGTGCCGTCATCGGGCCGTCCCAGCTCGGATGCCACGACCGTCACCTGCGAATACGACATCAAGGTAGCTCGGATCTGCGGCGCGATCTTGCTGGCTTCCTCGAAGGAGATGGTGTACGGCATTGTCGCGCGCACCCACAGCGCACCTTCGTCGAGGTGGGGCATGAACTCACCGCCGATGAATGGCACCAGCAGCAGCGTTGCTCCGAAGATCAGTACGGCGACCAGCATCGTCAACTTCGGTCGGGCAAGCGCCCAATCGAGCTGGCCGGCATAGATGCGCTTCATCCATTCGTAAGCGCGATTGGTGTGCTCCTGCACGCCTTTGCGGAACCAGTACGAAGCGAGAACGGGAACGAGCGTCAGGGTAAGGATCAGCGCTCCGATGAGCGCGAAGGACATGGTCTCGGCCATGGGATGGAAGAGCTTGGCCGAGGCGCCGCTGAGCGCGTAAATCGGAAGGTAGCCTGCGAGAATCACGGCTACCGAGTAGAAGATGGGGCGGTCGACGTCTTTTGAAGCAGCAAGGATAACTTCATGCAGGCTGTAGTTCTGGCCCTGGCGGAGCGCCAGCTCTCGGTAGATGTTCTCAACCATGACGACGGTGCCGTCGATGATGATGCCGAAGTCAATGGCGCCTATGGACAGAAGATTCGCCGCACCGTCGTGCGCGTGCAGAACGATGAAGGCAAAGAGCAGCGACAACGGAATCGTAAGCGCGACGATGATGGCCGCGCGAACGCTGACCAGGAAAAAGATAAGGACAACCAGCACCAGCACCATGCCGCGCAGCAGGTTGGCTTCAACCGTGTCGGTGGTGAGCCTCACCAGCTCGCTGCGATCGTAGTAGGGATGGATCTTCACATCGGGAGGGAGGATCGTGCGGTTCAGCTCATCGGTCTTCGCCTCGACAGCTTTAAGAACGTTCTGCGTCTGCTCGCCGCGCAGCATGAGAATGACGCCTTCGACAGCGTCATTGTTGTTCTGATAGCCGAACTGGCCGAGGCGCGGGGCGTGGCCGATCTCCACCGTACCGATATCTCGTATGCGGATGGGCACGCCATTATTGCTACCGACAACAATGTCGCCAATGTCGTTCGTATTGCGCACCAGTCCGAGGCCGCGGACGTAATAGAACTGCCCGCCCTGGGAATAAAATCCGCCGCCCGCGTTGGAGTTGTTGGCGGAAAGGGCGTTGACGATCTGCGGAACCGTGAGGTGGTATCCGTAGAGCCGGGCAGGATCGAGCAGCACCTGATACTGCATGGTAGTGCCGCCGAAGCCGGAGTCGTCGGCAACGCCGTGTACGGAGCGGTAGGCGCGCTCGACGACCCAATCCTCAAAGGTCTTCAGCTCCTGCGGGCTGCGGTCGGGACTCTCCAGTACATAGCGATACACAAGTCCGCTCGGGCTGAAGAGCGGCGCCATCGTTGGGGTGACGCCGGCCGGCAATTGCGCTTGGGAGGTGCGCTCGAAGACCACCTGGCGGGCGAAGTAGTCGTTCGTGTTCTCTTCAAAGGTAAGCCGGAGATCGGAGAGACCGTACAGCGAGATCGAGCGCATGACGACGACACGGGGAACGCCGTTGAGTTCCAGTTCGAGCGGAAGGGTGACGAGTCGTTCGACTTCTTCCGCTGCGTGGCCCGGCCACTGCGTGATGAGTTCAACCTGGGGCGGCGAGAGATCGGGGTAGGCGTCAACCGGCATGCGCTGGAAGGAGATGATTCCGGCGACTGCCATGAACAGGGTCAGCACCAACACCAGGAAACGCTGACGAAGCGCCGCTTGTACGATTCGATGGATCATTCAGGTGCGGATGTGATCACGCGAGGTCAGGCACGAACAGTCAACCTTGGCTGGGGCCCCGGAAATGAGACCTCCTTCGCCGGCCTAAAACCGCGCGTCTCCACTGACCTAGCGTTGCAGCGAGTTTGCGAATTGCAGGAACAGGCTGCCGTCTCCGATAACGCGATCGCCGGCCTTGAGTCCGGCGGTGATCTCGGTCTCTCCTTTCATGCTTTCGCCCAACGTCACCTGACGCCGGCCGAACTGATTGTTGCCAACTTCGATGTAAACGAAGGGCTGATTCTCGCTGTCGCGCAGCACCGCCGCATCGGGAACGGCAATCGCATTCTTGATCGTGCCTGCATCGACGCCGGCCACGACGTACATGTCTTTTTTCAGCTTGTGCTGGGGATTGGCGGTCTCGATTCGCGCCTGCAAGGTTCGCGTGTTCGGATCGAGCGCCGCGGCGACGTACGAGATGCGGCCATGGAAGACGTCAGGATAGGCGTCTGTTTGAATCGTCACCGGATCGCCGACTGCGATGTAGGGCAGATCGTTCTGATAAACATTCACCAGCACCCAGACCGTGCTGATGTCGGAGATGACGAAACACTGCGTCGAACCCGGCTGAAGAAGCTGTCCCACCGCGACATTCTGCTCGACGACCTGGCCCGTGATCGGCGCATTCACCGACGCCTGGAAGGAAGGCGTTCCATTGAGAAGAGTATTGGGATCGTTGATGCCGAGCACCTTCAATGCGGCTTCCGCCGCCGTCAAGTCGCCTTCCGCCTGCACCTGGGCGGATTCAGCCTGCTCCAGGTCGGCTTGCGCGATTGCGCCGTGCTGGTAGAGCTCCTGCGTGCGAGCGTAGACCTTCTTCGAAAGTCCGTAGGCGCTTTTGGCTTTGAGATAGTTGGTGCGCAGCTGCGAGTAATCAGGGCTGGCGACGTAGAGCATCGGTTGGCCGCGCTGCACGTTCTGCCCAGGCACCACGACGATGCGGCTGACGGGGCCGCTGACCTGGGTGATTACAGGCGTGGTGTGGAACGCATCGTAGGTGACGGCACCCGTGAGGCGCAGGGTCCGAGTCAAGCTGGTGGGCTGGATCGTGATCACCTGCACGTGCGACATCTGGTCCTGTGGGATTGCGAATAGCTCGGCAGAATCGGCATGGTTGCGGCGTTCAGAATTCTGCGAACCCGCGTGACTGCAGCTGAAAAGCGCCGCCGTGAGCGCTAACCACCCAATCACGGCGACCCATCGCCGCCAGCGACGATCGCGCATGCTCAGCAAACGGTTGTTGTCCCCACGATCAAAATTTGCGCCATACTCCCCAAGGATCGTCTCGTCGCACACACCACTGCTTATAGACGTACGAAGGTCCTGTAGGTCGAAAACACATTCTAAATTAGGAAGTTGCGAGAGCAGAGGTGAACGTCGACCGCGGGGTCTTGAGAGCCCGCTGCCGTCCGTGTCTCAGGCAGGCAGGGCAACCGCCACGGTCGAGAAACGGCCGCTAAGGTCAGCTAGAGAACTCACGATCAATGCGGCTTTGCGGCGGTTCCTGACTTCGCCGCAGGCTTAGTGGTCTTCGCTGCTGCGGGCTTCGGATGGGCATCGTCGCCAACCTGCTGGGCAACGCGATTGGATTCCTGCACAAACGTTGCCGAGACTGCGTCGACGGCGAAGGTACCGGCATCGGCCGCCAGCGGTACGTCTTTCAGTTCGGGCTGTGGCTTGCCAATCTTGTACAGCGTGACTGCGGTCAGCGCCTGGTACTTGGAAGGATCGAGGGCGACTCCTTTGGGCAGCGAAGCAGCAGGAATTGTGCCGCTGTTGGGCGCCTTCACCTGCGTTGCCACGGTATACAGCACATAGTCGCATTGTTTGGAGCGAGCTTCGGTCTCTACATCGGCCTGAGGCGAGTCAGCATCGAGCGGGATTGCCTCGAACTGCTGGCGTTGCAATTCGCTCATCAGGTCGAGGCGGAGATTATCCGTGGGGAGCGATTCGCCGCTCATGTCCTTGATCTTGACAACACCAACGCGGGTAACTCCGGCGGCCTTCGGAGCAACGCTGGGTGTGGGCGGAGCTTTCGGCGCCGGCGGAGGAGCCGCCGCTGCCGGGGCTGGTTGCGAGGGCGCGGGAGCAGTCGTTGCGGCGCCGCCCATCAGGGCGGTCATGTCCATGACCTTGCAGCCGGGCGGCATTTCAAACAGCGGCTCGTCCAAGGTTGCGTTGGTCAGCTCGACGACCTCCGTTGCAGTGGTGAAGTTGCCGTGCTCGGAGGTCATGGTCATCGTCTGCTTCAGGGGAAATCCGAGGGGCACGCCACCGCCGCCCTTCAGCACGATGCGATCGCTGCATCCGCGCTGAGCACCGGGGCCGCCGCAGGCCATGTTGCGGTACCCTTCATCGCCGCAGGATAAGCCTGCCGACAGATCGGCGTACCAGCCGTCCATCTCCATCTTGGTATGCGATTGATTGCACGCGTCGGGGCTGGATTCCATCGAGATTGACGATTTGATGTGGCGGGCCTTATAGCCGAACATGTCCTGCCGCTCGCCGGTGTCGGTTGAGGTGCGGGTGATGGTAACGACGCCGCCCTTGCGTGGAACTTCAGGCTCGCCGCCGGACATGATTTTTGCCATGGAGCGCAGGTTGGGCACCGCCGGACAAGCGGACTCGCCGCCGCCCATGGGGGTGACCATGCATTCGTTGTTGGGCATGACTGTGATCATGCGCTTCTGATCGCACTGGATGATGCTGGCGCTGCCACCATGGCCGCCGTAACTCATCTCGCTGCGCTCGCGCGGCCCCTTGATGTAGACGGTGCTCTCGGAACTGTGGCCCATCACCGTGGTGCGGGTTTTGATTTTGATATCGGCGGAAGCGAAGCTCGAAAGGCAAATCAGAGCGGCCAGCAAACAGGACAACCGGCGCATGGTGGGGCCTCCTCGGGTACACGCGGTGATCTCGGCTGATGGAATTCCGGCGCAATTCTAAATAATCGGGCTTGGTATTTGCGAGGACTTGTTGCAGGTGCGTCAACAAAAGTATGCGAAATCGGGAATTAGAAAGCGTCGCGCCGAAACGGTCGCATGCAGTGCAGGAGGGGTCCGAAACCCGGCAGAATCACGGGCCGATCCATGGTCGAAGCGGTCGCGGCATGTGTGAACGTCAAAGGTTGCCGTTATTCTCTTTTCCCGGTCCTTACGAATTGGCTTGTTTGAACAATTGCGAGAGCTTGTCGATGGCGGCGGGGTCAGCGTCACTGACGAGGACGAATCTGAGTCCTTGCGAACTCCAGGTGTCGACCGCGAAGGAGTTGCGACGCTGCACGTTGTTGAAGCCGGCGAAGGAGCGCGCGAGCTGCGGCGACTCCTGAAAGATCAATACGGAAATTCTGTGCTGATGCCGGGCGACGATCAGCTGCGCCCCGGGCTGCTGATGGAAATACACGAGGCGGCCGCCGATGAGGGTGTAGTCCGTGCCGGCGAATTCCGGCAGGTTGAACGAGAACGGAATCTTACCCGAATACCACGGCTTCACCGTGTGCCGGTCGGTGGAGACGACATCGACGGGATTGGCGCTGGCGAGAGCGTTGACGTGCAGGTCGGCAACTTCGGCGAAAGCGTCGGAGCGATGGGAGCTGCCGATCCAGACGAAGGCGATGAGGAGCATGGCGGCGACGGAAATTGCCGCCGGAAGCCACGCCAAAGACCAGCTGCGACGTTTCGGCGCGGCGATCTGCTGCTGGATTTTGCGGCGGAACTCGGGCGTTGGCGCGAAGCGCTCCCGCGCAACTCGCAAGCTGCGTTGCATGCGCGCCAGTTCGGCTACCTCCGCAGAACAGCGCGTGCAGGTCGTGACGTGTTCGCGAATTTCGCCCGCCCTTTCCGCCGGCAACTCGCCGTCGAGGTAAGCGCCGAGCGTAGCGGGATTGGGATCACACGGCATTTTTTGACCTTTCCGGCAGCTTCGCTCGCAAGAACTGACGCAGCATATTGCGCGCTCGGGACAGGCGCGACATCACGGTTCCGATCGGCACTCCCAAAACCTGCGCCGCTTCCTTGTAGGAGAGTTCCTCCACGTCGCAGAGCAGGACCATCTCGCGATACCCAACCGGAAGCGCGGCTAGGGCGTCCATCAGGGCCTGCGAATTTTCCAGCCGCAATAGCAACGACTCGGGGCCCGGCGCATCCGCGGCCGGTTCCGGTTCATCGTCGAGGGCCGAGGTGTTCTGCGCGCTCAGGCCGGTGCGCGACGTGAGGAACGTGTTGCGCAGGATGCGGTACATCCAGGCGCGCAGGTTCGTGCCCTCCTGGAATGACTTGAACCCCTTCAGCGCCTTTGCGTAGGTCTCCTGCACCAGGTCTTCCGCGTCAGCCCGATCGCCGGTCAACCAGTGAGCGAAGTTATAAAGCTGATCGAACAGCGGCATGGCCGCCGATTCGAAGAACTCAGGATCCATCCTCTCCTTCCCAACGCGTTCTGCCTGATGCCTGAGGATAATCCAGATGTGCTGCACGTGCGTCAGGATTCGGGACGTGAAGATCCGGCCGGGATTTCGGGCGCCGCCCCGGCCAATCGTCAACGCATACAGACGAGAACTGAGGGAAGGGAGTTTTATTCCAGCTTTCGGACAAGGAATCTGCCACTACCGTCCAGGAGACGGCCCTTCATTGTTGGTCTCGGCTCGTCTGAGTGCGGCTGCCGTAGAGTTGTACTTTGCCGTCGACCGCGACCCCTACGAACTTGTTGGCCTCGACGTCTTTGAACTGCACGACCTGATGGCCTTCTCGCGCCAGTTGTCCCCAGCGGCTGGGTTTGTCGGGATTCTGTTCGATGGCCTGGTATTGCTGGCTCCCCAGGTTGAAGGCAACCGTGCGAAGACGATTAGCGCTGGTGCGGCGGACAAGCAAGCGCTTGCCGGCGAAGTCCACCGAGTCGCCTTTCATTATCTGCTGAGCGATGGAAGAGAGGAGCGCCGGGTCGAGCACGCTCAATCGTAAACCCTAGGTCGCGCCAGGCACCCGAATTTGTAGCGCGTGCGCGACGGGATCGGGCGCGATTGCATTCACCAGGCCGATTGCAAGGGCCTTCGCCGCGGGCACTTTTTCGGCTGCCAGGAACATCTGTAGCGCGCGAGCTTTGCCCAAAATGCGTGGCAGGCGCTGTGTGCCTCCCCATCCGGTGATGAGGCCGAGGGCAGCTCCGCGGTGGCCGAACAGCGCGTGCGGGCCGGCGATGCGATGATCGCATGCCAACGCCAGGTCGAGGCCGCCTCCCATGCAGTAGCCGTGGATAGCTGCAATGGTGGGCGCCGGAAACTCTGCTACGGCGCTCATCAGACGCTGACCCATGCGCGCAAATCGCAAGGCCTCAGGGGCGGTCAGAGCCGCGATTTCGTTCAAGTCGGCGCCAGCCGAGAAAAAGTGGGCGTTTCCGGTGAGGATCAAGCGAGACGGTGGATCGGCTGTCAATTCATCGACGAAAGTTGTGAGGGCGGCGACCCGGGCGCGCGTCAGACGATTGGTGCCGTCGTCCGAGGCCAGGCTGAGGACGAGGGCGCCGCCGCGCATTTCGGCATCGAAGTATTTTTCGGCAGGGTTCACGAGCCAGTGGAAACTATAGGGTACGCTGGCTGGCCCTGTCGAAGATTCAAACACTCGGAGACAGGTTACGTGTGAACGGGAGCCGCGAACCTGGGGGCATTACGAACTTCCTGCTCATTCAAAAAAACGAATGAGTGGGCATCCGAGATCAGAAGATCTTCAGGTAGATGGTCAGATACTTCTTAGGATTCTGGCGGACGGCTTTGATTAAATTGCGGGTTTCCACGAGCAGATCGTTCGCGTTGTTGTAGAGCTCGGGATCCTGCAGGAATTTGCCTGCCGAGCCTTCGCCTTTGTCGAGGCGGTCGACAATATTATTGAGGCGAGTCACGGTGTTATCGATCTTGTTTGCCAGCGCCTCATCCCTGGCCAGTCGCCCGATGGTTCCTTTTCCGGCATTGATGTCGGCCACCAGCTGGTTTCCATTGGCGACCATTTTATTGGCGTTGTCGTAGAGCGAAGGGTCCTTCAGGAATTTGCCGACCGTCCCCTGGCCGCTATTTACGTCGCTGATGATCTGGTTCACGTTGTCGACGGCGCCATTGATCTTGTTGTACAGCTCGTCACTGTTAATCAGCTTGCCGACCGTGCCTTTGGGCGAATTCATCTGCGCGATGATCTGCTGCAGCTGGCTGACGGTTGCGTTAGCGCGATCATAAAGCGAAGGATCGTAGATGATCTTTCCGATGGAGCCCTGCCCGCTCTGAATGTAGGAGAGGATGTCGTTCAGGCGCCTGACGAGGACGTCCACGTTCTGGATGGTGCCCTGGCTGGCGCGAACCACGTCCTGAAGCTGAGGTACGTCCCGCGTGGGCAGTTCATCGCCGGCCTGCAGGGGCCCGCCTTTGGCGGCGCGACAATCGAGATCGATGAAGACTTCGCCCAGTACGCCAGCGGTGGTGAGCGCCAGCTGACAATCGTTGCGCATCGTGTCAGCGTACTTGGTGGTGATCTTCATCGTGAGTTCGACCGGGGCGGCGCGGCGCGCGGGGTCGGCGACGACGCGAACGCCGGTGACATTACCGATGTCGACGCCTTCCAGGCGCACGGGCGCGCCGACGCGCAGGCCTCCGGCGTTATCGACGTATGCGCGGACGATGATTTTCTTGGTGAACAAGCCGGTGGTGCCGGTCATCAGGAAGATGAGAACGGCCAGGGTGACAAGCGCGACGAGGACAGTAATCCCTACCCGAAGTTCGGACCATCGAACCTGTTTTTCGCTTGGCACGTTCTAACGATCGCCCCTCGTAGCCCGCCTGACAGCCGCAGCCGATTGCGCTGCTTGAAGTTAGGAATCATAACATGTCAGGCCCCCTGGCCGGTTTTTTGATTGTAGTGCCGGTTTCCTGAGCGGGGTGGGAGACCGATTGTAAGGGGCGACAGCCACCGCCCATTCACGAAACGAAGCGCCCCATCCGGAGATCGGCGCTACATTGCGCGGGAGAGCACGATGTCCATCTGGTAGAACTTGAAAACATTCTCCTCACCGGGTTGATGGCAGACTTCGCGCTGATAACGGCTCAAGACGTCGCTGACGAAATTGGGCCTTTTATCCTCGGGCAGGCGCTTGGCCCATTCGATGAATGTGATCGAGCCAAAAGCCTCGAATGCCTCGCGCGACTTGAAGTCCCAGCTTTTGTCTTGCGTGCGCACACTGCGGACGTCGAGGCGGTTGCGACCGGCAACGGCGGCCTATTGCCCGGGCGTGAGATGAAGGTACGGATCGCGGAAGTCGCGGAAATAGCCGGCCCACGCTTGCGACAGGCGCGTCTCCTCAATCACCGTTTCCAGGCTCTTGCGTTCGCCGTCGGGTACCAGGCGGAGTTGTGCGAGGCTATTCGGCTTCATAGCAGTACGGATCGAGCGCAGGGCGCTGTCCTGATCGGGAATCCAATGCAGGGCGTTGAAGGAGACCACCAAGTCGAATTCTTCGCGAAAGATCAGGTGGCGAATGTCGGAGATTGCGAATTGAAGATTGGCGGCGGAGAAGTGTTCGCGCGCGGAGGCAATCATCTGGGTGGATGAGTCGATGCCCACAACCGAGCCGTGAGGAAGGCGAGCCGCGATCTCGGCAGTGATCTTGCCGTTACCGCAGCCGAGGTCCAGCACTCGCTCGCTGCCATTGAGATGAAGCGCGCCGAGGACCTCTTCGGCCATTGCGGACTGAAGGGCGGCGATTGTTGCGTATCCGGAAGCGTTCCATTCGGTCATGGTGAGGAAGCCGCTGGCAATCAGTCAAATACTACGGCTGCGATATCCGGTTATTGGCGGCTGGCGCGGACGGCTGCGGCGAGTTCGCGTAGAGCCGGCAATGTGTCATCCCAACTGAGGCAGCCGTCGGTAATGCTTTGGCCATAGGTAAGCGGCTTGCCTTTTTGCAGCTTCTGCGCGCCGGCGACGAGGTTGCTCTCGAGCATCACGCCGATGATGCGCCGCTCCCCGCTGGCAATCTGCCCGGCAATGTCGTGACATACGGCGGGCTGCCGCGTGTGGTCCTTGTTGCTGTTGGCGTGGCTGCAGTCGACCATAACGTGTTGCGGCAGGCCGGAGCGCTCCAGCAGCGCGCAGGATTGCGCTATGGAGGTGGCGTCGTAGTTCGTAGAGCGCCGGCCGCCGCGCAGGATCACGTGGCAGTCGGGATTGCCTGCGGTGAAGAAAATTGCCGACTGTCCGTACTTGGTATGCCCAAGAAAGGTGTGCGCATGGGCGGCAGACTGCACGGCGTCGATGGCGATCTGCACATTGCCGGAGGTGCCGTTCTTGAAACCGACCGGGCAGGAGAGTCCGGAGACGAGCTCGCGGTGGACCTGGCTTTCGGTGGTGCGTGCCCCGATGGCGCCCCAGCAGACCAGTCCGGCGAGATATTGCGGAATGATCATGTCGAGGAATTCCGTGCCGGCGGGGACGCCCATTTCCGCGAGATCGAGCAAGAGCCGGCGCGCGATACGCAGGCCTTCGTTGATCTTGAATGAGCCGTCGAGGTAGGGATCATTGATAAGGCCCTTCCAGCCGAGGGTGGTGCGCGGTTTTTCGAAGTAGACGCGCATCACGATTCGCAGTTCACCGGACAGGTCAGCAATGGCACCCTGCAGCAAAGCGGCATATTCAAGTGCGGCCCTGGTGTCGTGGATGGAACAGGGGCCGACGACCACGAGCAGGCGGGGACTCTTGCCGCTGAGGATGTTCTTGATCTCCGCACGGGCCTGGTGGATGACGGCCAGAGCATTGGCGCCCGCGGGAAGCTCCTCCTCGAGAAAGGCAGGCGGGAGGACAACTTGCGTGCGTTGAATGCGGAGGTCTTCGGTTCTGGTGGACATGATTCAGTCAACGGGAGCACAGCCAGCCGAGTGGACCTCCGGCATGGCAGGGGCATCGTTATCGCTAGCGTTTTTGTTAAGCAGCTTGGCCATGCCGAGATGATCTTCTAGCTGAGAGTACAACAGGACGCCAGGCTTGCGATAACCGGCAGAAAGAGCGGGCCGCCGGCCGCCCGGCCGGGGGAGGCAAGCTGTCTGAAACCGCTGTAGCGGGACTTGTCAATTCGCGGGCGTCTTCATAAACGCGAGCGAGCGTGAGAGATAGGACTTGAGCTCGTGCCGTCGAACGACTGCGTCCAGCATCCCATGCTCCAGCAGAAATTCGCTGCGCTGGAATCCTTCCGGCAGCTTCTGGCGGATAGTTTGCTCGATGACGCGCGGGCCGGCGAAGCCGATGAGCGCGCCGGGCTCGGCGATATTCAGATCGCCGAGCATTGCGAACGATGCTGTGACACCGCCGGTCGTGGGATCGGTCATCACGGAGATGTACGGTACCCTGGCGTCTTCCATGCGGGCCAGCGCGGCGGAAATCTTGGCCAGCTGCATCAGGCTGATGGCCCCTTCCATCATGCGCGCCCCGCCGGAAGCGGAGACTATGATCAGCGGAACCTTTCCAGCCACCGCCTTTTCGATAGCCCGGGTGATCATCTCGCCCACAACCGCGCCCATGGAGCCCCCAATGAAGGAATACTCCATCGCGCTGACGATCACCGGCTTGCCTTCGATCATGCCGCGCGCGTTGATGACGGCGTCATTCAGCCCGGTGTCCTGCTGCGAGCGCTTCAGCCGGTCTCCATAAGGCTTCAAGTCAGTGAAGTGCAAAGGGTCGGTGGAAACCAGGTTGTTGTCCTCGACTTCATACTTACCGTCGTCGAGCAGGTAGGTGAGACGCGTACGCGCGTCGATGCGGAAGTGTCGATCGCACTTCGGGCAGACGTTCAGGTTCTGGTCCAGATCGTTTTTCCAGATGATCTGGCGACAGTTGTCACACTTCACCCAGAGGCCTTCGGTTTTGACCCGCTTCTCGCCGGAGGTATCGAGAGGGACGGATTCGCGCTTAAACCATGCCATTGTGTCGTAGGTCAGTGTATCTGACCGGGTAAGGGATTGTCGCGCACGCAGGCAAAAGCCTGCTTACCGGTCAGATGACGCAAGATTCCTGCCAACTTGCCGATAGGGACAGTTGGAGCAGTGGTTTCATGCGGCAAATCATTCATCGGAATATCAGCGGGTGCAATGGTGGAAAGGCGGTTCCATCCCGCGAGTGATCCGGAAGCAGGAAGTTAGCGAAGCATGTTTGCCATTATCGGAATATTGGTGGTCCTGGGAGCAGTGCTTGGCGGTTTCCTTATGGAACACGGCCCGCTTCAGGTCCTGATGCAGCCATCGGAAGCCGTCATCATTGGGGGAGCGGCTATCGGAACGCTTCTGGTGGCCAATCCCCTGCACACCCTTAAGGGAGTGATGAGTGGCATTTTGCAAGTACTTAAGGGCTCGAAGTTCACCAAGAAGCGCTACCTGGGTGGGTTAAAGATGATGTACGACATGTTCAGCAAGATTCGCCGTGACGGACCCAACTCGGTGGAAAACGACATCGAAGCCCCCGACAAGAGCAAGTTTTTTGCGAGTTTTCCCGACTTTGTTAAAGATCACCATGCCCGCGACTTCGTCTGCGACACCATGCGCATGGTGCTGATGGGCGGAGTGGAAGCGTTCGATGTCGATCAAATGATGGAGGCCGACATGGACGTGCACGCGCATTCCACAGAACAATCTGTGACCGCCTTGAGCAGCGTGGCCGATTCTCTCCCGGGCCTCGGCATTGTAGCGGCCGTCTTAGGTGTGGTCATGACGATGAGTGCCCTGGGCGGGCCGCCGGAAGAGATCGGCAAGAAGGTCGCTGCGGCGTTGGTGGGCACGTTCCTCGGCATCCTCATGTGTTACGGCTTCATCGGTCCCATCGCTTCCAACCTGGCGAAACTCGCGCATGAGGAGCACGAATACCTTCACGTACTGCGGGTGACCATGATCGCGTTCATGAAAGGCACTTCCCCCCTGCTTGCGGCGGAGATGGGACGCAGGGCAGTACCCGGGCACCTGCGTCCCACCTTCGCGGAGTTCGAAAAGAATTGCAAGCAGTCCGGCGCCGCGACGCCTGCCGGCGCTGAAGCCGCTCCCGCTGCGGCTGAACCGGCAGCTGCCTCCTAAGAGAAAGCCGCATGGCCGCCAACGCACAGCCCATCGTCATCAAACGCAAAGGCGCACACGGTGGACATCACGGCGGCGCCTGGAAGGTCGCCTACGCCGACTTCGTTACTGCGATGATGGCCTTGTTCATCGTGCTGTGGCTGATGAATACCAGCAAGCCCGTTCAGGAAGCGATCAGCGGATACTTCAAGGACCCGGCCGGCACGGGCAAGCTGACGGGAGTGAAAGCGCCGCCGCCGAAAGCGGTGACTAAGGAGAATCTGGACAAGGTAAAGGCTGAATTGGAAAAAGCGATTCGCCAGGTTGCCAACTTCGACAAGCTGAAGGACCACATTCAGATGACCGTGACACAGGAGGGCCTGCGCATCGAACTGCTCGAAAGCCAGAACGGCACATTTTTCGAGAGTGGCAAGCCAGACCCGAACGCCAATGGTCGTGAGCTGTTGATGACCATCGCTGAGGAGCTGGGAAAAGCCCCGAACAAGGTGTCCATAGAAGGCCACACGGATTCCCAGCCCTTCTCCGCGGGCGCCAACTATACGAACTGGGAGCTTTCCGTAGACCGCGCCAATACCAGCCGGCGCATCATGCAGCAACACGGTCTTCGTTCGGATCAGGTGGCACAGGTGCGGGGCTTCGCCGATCAGCAGCCGCGGGAGGGCAAAGATCCCGCCGATCCTTCCAATCGGAGAATCACGATGATCGTGCAATACCAGCAGGCGAAGTCGGAGGGTCCAGCGACTGACGGCGCGAAAGAGTCTCTACCGCCGCCGAATCCCGAGGGAACAACACACTAAGTTCTGTCACGAATGCCGGTAGGGGAGCGTAATCTTCACGCGACAGCCGCGGGCATCAGGACGATTCCCGAGCTCAATGGATCCGCCATGCGCCTCCGCGATCTGCTGCGAGAGTACGAGTCCAATTCCCGAGCCGCCCGGCTTGGTGGTGTAGAACGGCACGAATGCATTACTCGGGTTCAGAAGGCCGATGCCATTGTCCTCCACCATCAGCGCCACGGCGCGATCGAACTGCTCCCAGCTGATTGTGACCCTTGCCGGATCGTGCGCGGCAGACTGTGGCGATTGCGCCTGCTCAAGGGCGGCGTCAACAGCGTTCCTCACCAGGTTAATCAGCATCTGCTCGATGAGGTCAGGATCGATCATGAGGGTCACGTCGGCGCCGGTCGAGATGTCCACCTTCAGCCGCGTCTCGAGAGCGGCCACACGCTCAATTAGTGGACGCACCTCGACGGGCTGCAGCTTGGGCGATGGCATCTGCGCCAGTCTGCGATACGACTGAAGGAAGCGATGCAGCGACGCGGTGCGCGATTCGATGATGTTCAAGCCGCGCTGGAAATCTGCGTTCTGTGCCTCGGGCAGCTCCTGCAACGGCAAGCGTGACGATAAGCTTCCTGCGATGGAAATGATCGGCGCCAGCGAGTTATTCAGCTCGTGCCCCAGCACGCGGATCAGCTTCTGCCAGGCGCTGCGCTCTTCTTCGCGCAGGGCGCGGCTCACATCCGACAGCACGATCAGCGTGTGCGGCACGCCACTCTGGCGGAACGAGCGCTTGCGCACCATCCAGCGCGCATTCGGCGCCGAATAGGGCAAAGCAACCAGCGTTTCGTTAGGGGCCTCGAAGCATGCGTTCAGCTCTAACTCACTGGCGGTCTTGCCGAGGAGGCGCGCAGCCGGCTGCTGCAGCAGGCGTTCGCCGGCGGCGTTCACAATCCGAAGTACGTGGTCGGGATCAAAGGTGAACAGTGGTGCATCGATTTCTTCTACCACGCGGCGGAGAAGCGCCGTTGCCTCGATCGTCTGTACGCGCTGCTCAGTGAGGATGTCAGCCAGCGAGTTGATTTCCAGTGCCAGCTCGCCCATCGCATCGTTAGGAGCAGCTCCGCGAGCGCGAAAAGAGTAATCTTCCTCGCGCAAGGCTCCAACGACGTTGGTCAGCGTCTGTAACGGGCGGACGATCTGGTCGAGCAGTGCCAATGTCAGAACCAGCCAAAGGAAGAACTCCAGAATAGTGAGCGAGATTTTTGTGTCGCGGCTCCAGTCGTGCGTCCAGATGAGCGCGGTGCCGAAGACAACGCCAGGCAGGGCGGCCAGGATAGAAAACAGCGCAATACGTTTTTCGTAGAGAAGACGAAACCGGCGGCGGGGCGGGCGGCGCGGAGGCGGATGATAGCGCCCTGAGTCCTCGACGAGCGTTGGTTTCAGCTCCGAAGACGCAGGTGCCTTAACTTCGGCGCCCAGACTAGAGTCCATAGCGTTCCATTCGGCGGTACAACGCGCCGCGGCTCAGGCCGAGCGCCTCCGCCGCCTGGCTCACGTTGCCGTGGAAGCGCTGCAGCGCTTTGCGGACCAGAATGCCCTCGACCTCTTCGATGCTCAACTCTTCCAGGTTCAGCCCCTGCTGCCGCTGCTGCACGCTCAGCCCCAGGTCGGAGACCTGGATCTCACCCGTCTGGCACATCAGCACGGCGCGCTCCAGGGTGTGTTCCAGCTCCCGCACGTTGCCTGGCCAGCTGTATTGCATCATCGCTTGCAGGGCGGGCGCGGCAAATCCTGACACCGGCATGCGATATCGCGCAGCATAGCGCTTGAGGAAGTAGGCTGCAAGCAGAGGAATGTCCTCGCGGCGGTCACGCAGCGGGGGAACCGCGATCTCGACGGTGTTGAGGCGGAAGAGCAGGTCTTCGCGGAACTGTCCGGCTGCTATAGCATCCTGCAGGTTGCTGTTGGTCGCGGAAATGACGCGGACATTGATGTGCTTCGTGCGCGATGAGCCTACCCGCTCGATCTCGCCTGTCTCCAGCACACGCAGAAGCTTCGCCTGCTGCCGGATCGGCACATTGCCGATCTCGTCAAGGAAGATGGTGCCGTTGTCGGCGAGCTCGAAGCGGCCGATGCGGTCCATACGCGCGTCGGTAAATGCGCCTTTCACATGCCCGAACAATTCGCTCTCGAAGGTGCCTTCCGGCAGCGCGCCTGTGTTGACGGCAACCAGCGGCATCGATGCGCGAGGCGACAGGGCGTGCAGAGTCTGCGCGACAACCTCCTTCCCGGTTCCATGTTCGCCTGTAACCAGCACGTTGGCATCGGAAGGTCCGATGCGCGCGATCGTCTGCAGCACCGGCTGCATCGAGGGGGCTTCGGCGATGAACTCCGGGCGTCCCTCGGCGCGCAGCAACTTGGCTTCGGCCTCCAGCTGTTGGGTCCGGTTCAGGGCGCGATGCAGCTCCACCTGAGTGCGCAGGATGGCGAGCAGGCGCTCGTTTTCCCACGGTTTCTGGATAAAGTCGCGGGCGCCGCGGCGCATGGCTTCAACCGCCAGCCCAACATTGCCCCACGCCGTCATGACAATTACCGGCATGCTGCTGTCGAGCGCAACGATCTCGGAGAGCAGATCAAGCCCTTCCTGGCCCGATGTCGTATCGCGCGTGTAATTCAGGTCGATCAGCATCGCATCGTAGAATTCGCTGGCCAGCGCCTCGCGCACGGCCGCAGGCGACTTCGCCGTATCCACTTCGAAGCCGGCAGGGCGCAGGAGCAGCTCGAGCGCCTCCAGAATGTGCGGCTGATCGTCGGCGGCGAGGATGCGTCCGGTCCGCTGCCGGTCGCGCGCCTCCGCGGCAGCATCTCGCAAGGTCGCCGTGTTCGGTTGAGTTTGTGTGCGCGCCAAAGTGTCCCCCTTATCGTGCAACGCCGTCCACGGCATTCTGAATTTGGATGTTGTTGTCTTCCAGCGTGGTTCCGGTTGAGCGTTGCAACTCCAGCTTCGACTTCTGGTAGGCCGTGCTGGCATTGACCAGGTCCAGCTCAGCGAGTGCCAGATCGCGCTGCGCGGTGAGCGTCTGGAAGCTGGAGCCGGCACCCAGGGTCTGCTCTTTTTGCATAATCGTAAACGTTCTCTCCGCGAGGTCGCGTGCTTTCTTGGCAGCTTCCACTCGCGCCCGCCCCTGTTCCAGGGCATACTCGGCGTTCCGCACTTCGATGCGGATCTGCTTCTTCAGTTCCTGCTCCCGCAACTCGGCCTGACGATATTCCAGCTCGGAACGGTACTGGTCGGCCTTGGCCACGCGATTGCGAATAGGAACGCTGAGATTCAATCCAACGAGATAATCCGGCGAGGTATTGTTCCAGGCATCCTGCAACGCTCCGTACCAGTTGGTTGGAACTAGCGGCGGGTTGGGCAGGGTGAAGAATGGATTCAGGTCGCCGGCCAGGCCGCTGCCGCCATAGAAGCCCACGAGGGTGAGCGTGGGAAGAAGCGCATTGGCAGCTGCTTTGCGCGTGATCTCTCGGTTTTGCAGATCGATGTCCGATTCCGAGAGCTCCGAACGAGTTCGCAGGGCCTGCGTGATCAGGTCCGCCGTTGGGCGCTCCGGAATCTCCTGGACCGTCTCCAGTGTGTCGGTTGGAATCACCGGCATGGCCTCGAGCGTCGGATCGTCCAGGTTTCTTGTCAGCGCATTCTTAAGCAACGACTCCTGCAACTGCAGGTTCGTCTTGGCGACAGTCAGGTCCTGATCGCGGCGTGAAACTTCAGCTTCCGCTCGCATGACATCCATCGCGGGTATGGCTTCCAGTTGAAGCTGCTTCCTGGCGCTCTCCAGGCTCTGCTGTGCGAAGGCGAACGATTGCTCATTCACTTTTTCCGCTTGATAAGCGCTGACCAGGTCCCAATAGATGTCGGCGATCTGCGTCACCGTAGCGATGACCTGCGACTTGAAGGCGATGTCGGAAATTTTCTTGTTGTTCTTCGCGATGCGGATGAAGCGCTTGTTTGGTCCCGTACCGAAACCGGCCAGAAGCTGCTGCTGGATGGTAAAGCGATAGAAGGAATTCAAGGTGGGCAGCAGGCTGTTGAAGATGCTGTTGCTGGTTTGCCGGCCGTTGTCGACTTCCAGGCTGAAGCTGGTGCCCGTTGGAAATGCCTGGCTGTAGTTCAGGTTCACAAGGCCGGTGTTGGTCTGCAACTTCGGGACGCCGTAGATCTGGATGTTCGACAGCGGCAGCGTCTGATGTTCCAGGCTGGTGACGCCGGAGAGAATCGGATCGTATGACGATACGTTTGTACCGATGCCCAACGTCGATTGCACCAGTCCGGCTGCTCCGGCGCCTGCACCGCCTGCGCCGCCCGTCGTGCCGCCCGCGCCAGCTCCGGGAGCGCCGGCACCATAGCCGCCAACGCCTCCTCCAACCGTACCCTGGATCACGCCGGTATTCACACCACGGAAGGATCCTCCCGCTTTGGTGCGCTGAATGTCGGTATCTGCGATCGGCAGGTTATAACGCGCAATCGCCAGGTCGAGGTTGTTCTCCAGCGCCAAATCAATCGCGTTCTGCAGTGAGATGTAGAGCTTGCCGTCGCGCATCAGCTGCTCGAGCCGCGGCGAGTTTGCCAGATCAGGCTTCGCTACAAGGCTCGGCGCGTAGGCGCGGAAGGGATTGTCCGAATGCGGAATCGCGAGGTTCGAAGGCGTTTTTATGTTCAGGTGCGAGGGGGCACTGGGCGCGGAAGGAAGCGGTGTCTGCTGCGCCGGCGCATTTGACGTTTGCGGCTGAGGCGCAGGCGGAGTTTGTGACTGTGGCGCCGGCGGATTCTGCTGCTGCGACGGCGGCGCGCCGGAAGTGTCCTGTTGCGCTTGCGCACCGACCAGCAGCGCACAAACAATGGCGATCGCGATTGGGGACCGCGCCAGGCGCTCCATCATGAACGGACGGCCTCCCCCGTTTGCTCGAGCGCCGGATTCGCCGTATCGCTGATCAGCCACCCATCCTTCATCTGGATGATGCGCGAGCCATAGGACGCGTTCACTTCCGAGTGCGTGACCTGCACGATGGTCGTGCCTTCCTGATTGAGCTTGGTGAACAGTTCCATGATCTCTTTCGCCTGGCTGGAATGCAGGTTGCCGGTAGGTTCGTCGGCCAGCAACAGGGCGGGACGATGGATCACCGCGCGGGCCACTCCGACCAGTTGCTGCTGTCCGCCCGAAAGCTGGTTGGGATACAGGTCCTTCTTGGCGACGATCTGAAAATGGTCGAGCGTTTCGGCAACCATCCCCTGCCTTTGCGCGCGGGGGATGTCCTTGTACGAAAGCGGCAGGTCGATGTTCTCCTGCACCGTCAGGTCATCGAGCAGGTGATAGCTCTGGAAGACCATGCCGATCTTGCGCTTGGCGAGTTCGGCGCGGTCCTTGCGCTTCATCAGGTGCACCGGCTGTTCGCCAAACCAGTACTCGCCTGCCCACTGGTCGTCGAGCAAGGCAAGCACGTTCAGCAGCGACGATTTTCCCGCCCCCGAAGGACCCATGACGGTGACAAATTCACCCTCGTTGATGGTGAGGTCGATGCGGCGCAGTACCCACGTCTGCCCCGCCCCGGTCTTGTAACTGCGTTCGACATTTTTGAGAGTAATCATGGTTTGTAAATTTCGATGGGCTCTTAGCTTTTAGCCCTTAGCTCTTAGCAATCAGTCACGCCTCTGTTTTGTCCAAGGGCCTGCTAAGAGCTAATAGCTAACAGCCAGAGCCGCCTTTCTCACTCCCATCTCAGCGCCCTCACCGGGTCGATGCGCGAGGCACGACGCGCCGGGATATAGCTGGCGATCAGGCCGCAGGCCAGCAACAGCAGGCAGACACCGACGATGGTCGCTGCGTCGTACGGCACCACGCCGTAGAGGAAACTACGCAATATGCTGCCCGCGGAGATCGCCGCGACAATGCCAATCGCCACCCCGACGCCGAGCAGCAGCACGGCCTGACGCAGAACCAGGCGAACAACATTCGAGCGCGTCGCTCCCAATGCCATGCGCAGGCCGATATCTCGCGTGCGCTGGCTGACGTTGTAGGCCAGCAGTCCATAAATTCCGGCAATAGCAATCAGCAGAGCGGCGCCGGCAAAGATCCACAACAGGCGGACCGCCAGCGTCTGGCTGCCCAGCGAAGTGTCCACCAGATCCTGTAACGTGCGAATACCCAGGACGGCAAGGTCGGGATCGAACTCGCGCAAGGTGCTACGCAGGCTTGGAACCACGGCCGAGGGCTCGATGTGCGTGCGCAACGCGACGTTGCTAAACATTGACAGGATCGGCTGCAGTTCGTCGCCGGGCACCAGTTGCGAATAAGAGATGTTGACTTCAGGTTGTACTTCCTCAGACATCGAGGTCTGATGGTTATTCTCGACCACGCCGACGATGGTCACGACCCCATGGGGACCGCTGTCGGCAATCTTCAACTGCCGGCCCAGCGGATCTTCACCCGGGAAATACTTTCGAACCAGTGCCTGGTTGACGATGGCTACGGCTGCACCAGCCGGCCCGTCGGAATCGCTTAGCAGCCTGCCTTGCAGCAAGTGAATTCCCAGGGTGCGATACAAACTCGGACTCACCGTGCGCACATCGGCGACAGCTTTGTTGGAAGGATCCTTGGGGCGTCCCAGGATCTCGAAACTGCCGCGAGCCTGGAAATTCGGGGATAAGGGTAGTGCCGTGGTAATGGCGGCGGAGTCGACGCCGGGAAGATGCGACAGGCGATCGAGCAACGGCCGGTAGAACACCTGCGATATGTCCTTACCGGCATATTTGCCGGTGTTCCCCAACATGCCTCCGCCACCCTGAGGAAGGAAGATCGCCGTGGTGACCACATTGTGGGGGACGAAACCCAGGGGCAAACTACGCAGGGCCAGCAGACTCCGCAGCAGCAACCCAGCCGATATCAGCAGCAGCAGAGAAAGCGCGATCTCGCCGACGACCAGCGCGTCCCGAAAATGTTTCTGCCGGCGGCTGGCGCCCGCGCTCGGCATTCCTTCGCGCAAAGCTTCCTGCGCCGAAGCGCGCGCGGCCTGCAGCGCCGGAATCAATCCAAAGAGTACTGCCGACAGGATAGAGAAGCCGACCAGCGCGGCGGTGACGCGCGTATCAATATGAATGTGGCTGGAGAGCGGCAGGTACAGGTCGAGATAGAACTTCAGCGCACGAACGCAGCCGAAGGCCAAAGCCAGTCCAAGGGCTGCGCCGCTAAAAGACAGCACCAGGCTCTCCGTTAGAAATTGACGGACGAGCCGTCCCTTGGCCGCTCCGATGGCGCTGCGAATCGCTATCTCACGCCGGCGTCCCGTGGTACGGGAGAGCAGCAAACTGGCAACGTTGGCGCAGGCGATCAGCCAGACTGCGAGCACGGCAAACTGCAGGGCCAGCAATGCCGGTCGGACGTTACCGGTCAGTACCTCACGATAACGCTTCACCCTGACGCGCTTGTCCAGTTCGAGCTTGGCATACGCTTTGGCGATGTTCTCCTGAATACCGCTCAATTCCGCCTGAACCGAACCGAGCGACACCCCGGGCTTGAGACGCCCCACGGCGGTCAGAGTGCGCGAATCGCGCGCCTCATATTGCGAATTTGACAGCAGCGGCTGCCACACTGTGGGACCACCGCCTACAACCGGAAACTCGAACCCCGCCGGCATCACTCCGATGACGGTGTAGACCTTTTCGCCCAGCTTCAGGGACTGGCCAATCACATCGGGGCGCTTGCCAAAGAACCGCTCCCAGGCCGGAACGTTAAGAAGAATGCCGTCACCGTGCCCGGGCTGCCCGTCTTCCGCCAGGAAGCCGCGGCCCAGCACCGCCTGTACCTGCAGAACGGAAAACAGATTCGAGCTGCTTGCGATTACCGGAATGAAGTCGGAGAACCCGGGAACATCGACGCTGCGCACGCTTTCGGTGTACCAGCCGACGTCCTGGAAGGAATGGCTCTGCGCGCGCCAGTCGCGAATGTCCGGAAGAGAGGAGATGCTGGAGATCGGGCCCGCCAAATCCTCGGAACGCGACTCGCTCATCTCGACGATCTGGTCTGCCTTGGGGAAGGGCAGCGGCCGCAGGAGCACGGCGTCGATCACCGCAAACATCGCCGCATTCACGCCAATTCCGAGCGCCAGCGTCAGGACAGTCACGGTAGAGAAGCCGGGATTCTTGCGCAGCTGGCGAAAGGCGTAGCGGAGATCTTGGAGGAGTCCAGTCATATGAAAGCCATTAGCCATTAGTCATTAGCAATTAGCTTGGGCCTTCGGACTGGCACATTCTTAGCAGCTAGCGGCGTGACTCTCCTGCTCATGCATACGTTTAATGCAGCGGAAGAGGCTCGCGTGGCAGATCAAAAGCTAATTGCTAGCGACTAATTGCTAATTGCTGCTTTTATTGCGCCTCCTGCATCAGCCTCCGCAGCTCTTCCTCGGCGACAACCTTGCCGTCGAACAGGTGGACTTCACGTTGCGCATGCGCGGCAAAGCGCGGATCGTGCGTCACCATGCAGATGGTCGCGCCTTCGCGATGCAGCTTCTGCAACAGCTCCATCACCGCTTCGCCGTTACGCGAGTCGAGGTTTCCGGTAGGCTCGTCGGCCAGCAGGATCGAGGGCGATCCGGCGAGAGCGCGCGCTACGGCGACACGCTGCTGCTGACCGCCGGAGAGCTGCGAAGGATAGTGACGCAGACGGTGCGCCATGCCGACGCGCTCCAGCGACTCCAGCACCCGGCGCTTGCGTTCGGCGCCCGGCATGCCGTCGCGATAGGTGAGCGGCAGCTCGACGTTCTCGTACACCGTGAGGTCGCCGATGAGGTTGAAACTCTGGAAGATGAAACCGATCTCGCGATTGCGGATGCGCGAGCGGTCGCCGAAATCCAGGTTCTCCACCGGCTGGCCATTCAGCTTGTAATTGCCGGCGGTGGGGGTGTCGAGCAGCCCGATGATGGAGAGCAGAGTCGACTTGCCGCAGCCCGAGGGCCCGGACATGGCGACATATTCGCCCTTGCGAACCGTCAGGTGGACACCGGAAAGCGCGTGCGTTTCGACCTCATCGGTGTAGAAGACCTTGGTCATGTTTTCGATTTCAATCAGCGGAATGCCTGCTTCGCTCATGTGTTTGATCCAATCTTATGGAGATGGTGCGAGTCGCTAGTGGGCTCTTAGCTATTAGCTTCTGGCTTTTAGCAATCACGCTCTATGATCAACTCGCGCCTGCTTGTTAGTACGCGGCCTTTATTAACCGTGTTCCGTTCCATCAGGAAAACTGTTCACTAAGAGCTAAAAGCTAATGGCTAAGAGCCGTACTCTACTCCAGCCGCACCCGATCCGTGTTGTCCCACCGCGACATGTCGGACAGAATCACCGTGTCGCCTTCTTTTAGTCCTGAGTCGATCTCGATCAAGTTCACGGAAGCGCGTCCCGTTTTCACCTGCACGCGAGAGGCGCCGTTGCCGGAAGAATCGAGCTTGAACATCGAGATGGTGCTGTTTTCCTGACCGAACGCCGGACGTCCGACGTAAAGCACGTTGTCCATCTTTTCCAGGTCAATGGTGCCGTCGACGCTCAGGTCGGGGCGTGCGCCCTTGGGCAATTCGCCGGTGAGCTTCACGTCGACGGTGACGGTGCCGTTCTGCACGGCGGGATCGACGCGGCTGACTTCACCCGCGATCACTCCGTTATGTGTATCGATGGAAGCGGGCTCACCGATCTGCACATCACGCGCCTGGGTCTCGGGAATTTTCAGCTCGGCCATCAGATGGTTTGGCTGGACGATCTTTGCCAACTCGGTTCCCGGCAGTACGTGCTGGCCAACCTGGAGCGGCATTTCCACCAGCACACCGTCGACGCCGGCCTGCACCTTGAGGCGCGCTAACTGCGTCTGCTTCAATTCAGCCAGAGCGCGCATCTGCTCGACCTTCGCCTGCTGGACGGCGAGTTGCGACTTGATCGCCTCGGCATTGATCTTGAGCCGCTCGTCCTCGATCTTGTCGCGCGTTGCCATCTCCTGCGCTTTGCCTTCGGACGCTTTTGCTGCCAATCCGGAAATCACGCCCAGGTCGTAAAGCCCTTTGTCGGTCTGTGCCTGACGCTGGGCTTCGCTGTAGTCGGCGTTCACGGTGGCGGCGCCGGCCTTTTGGGTCATCAGATCGCTGTCAAGCTTGACCTTCAGGCTCTGGTATTCGGCTTCGGCGGCCTTCACCTGTAGTTGTGCGTCGAGCGCCTCCTGCTCAAGCTGCGGATTGACCATCTCTACGAGCACAGTATTGGCGGTGACTTGCGAGCCGGGGAGCTTATCAATGCGGATGACGGTTGCTTCCGTTTCTGCGGGAATCTGACGGACATCTTCGTGGCTGGGGGTGAGCGACCCAAGTCCGCGCACCTGGCGCAGCATCGAGCCGCGCTTCACGGTGTCGGTCCAGATCGTACTGCGGTCGACGGTGGGCGCAGCCGGCTTCAGACGCGAAATGCCGACCGTCACTCCGACGAGAACAAGCAGCGCCACAACCGACCAGATAATCTGCCGGCGGCGCTTTTGACGTTTGATTTCGGGGCGGGCGATATCCATTACAACTTCCTTTTTGCAAGCGGGGAGCCATTTGGTGGTGCCGCTAACTCCTCATGTCTCATAGGTTTGTGGCGCACATAGAAGTGGATGGCTGAAGGTCTCTGTCCCCTCACGGATAGAAGTGTCCGATATCGGACACAATTTGGCAAGGCTGAAAATGCGCGCCTCGACAGCGGATTTTGTGTGGCCAACCTGCCCATTTGCCTGATGTCCGGTCGCGCGCTGAGTGGCATTGTGGAGCTACGAAGGAACCCCAAGCATCAGGAGTAAAGAAGATGGCAAGTGCAAGCGAAATCTGGACGGGAATATCGGATCATGCTGCCGCATTGGCTGACCAGGCCGGCAAAGCTGTCGTTGCGGTGGACTCGGGACATCGGGTAGCGGCGAGCGGCGTTCATTGGAAGCCGGGCGTGATTGTGACCGCGAGTCATCTGGTCCGCCGCGCGAGCGAAGTAAAAGTGCTGCTGCCCGACGGCACATCGACGAGCGGAACTGTGGTTGGTCGCGACGGCGCAACCGATATCGCAGCGGTGCGCATTACGGAAGAAACAAAGCTGGCCACGCTCCAATTCACCCGGCAAGCCAAAGTTGGTGAAGTAGTCATGGCGATTGCACGTTCGGGACGCGGTGAGCTGTCGGCCAGCATTGGCATCGTCGCGCGGATCGGGGCATCTTGGCAGACGTGGCGAGGAGGGCAGATCGAGCGGCTCATTCGGCCCGACGTTTGCCTGTATCCCGGGCAGTCCGGCAGTGTGCTGGTCAACGCACGCGGGGAGGCGATCGGCATCAACAGCGCTGTGCTGGCGCGGGCTTCCGTGATCACCGTTCCGGTTGAGACCGTCGATCGAATTGTGGCGGAGTTGCTCGAGCGCGGCCATGTTGCGAAGCCATACATCGGAGTCGCAATGCAAGCTGTGCCGCTTCCGGAAGATTGGCGATCGGCTGCGGCGAATCAGGAGTATGGCTTGCTCGTTATGCATGTGACTCCCGAAGGCCCGGCGCAAAAAGCCGGTATCAATCTGGGCGATGTCATCGTCAGCGCGGAAGGTGAGCAGGTAAGTGACTTTCGTAAGTTGTACCTTCAGCTGGGACGTAAGCGTACTGGTGAAGCCCTGAAGTTGCGAGCGCTGCGCTCGGGTAAACCTGTCGATGTCACGGTGGAGTTAGGCGATCGGCCGCGCGTGTAGCGCGTCGATGTGGGTTGAGGAGATAGCTTGTCGGTTGCCCTGAATGTCGGCGATGTGACCCGGGAATTCGCAGAGCCAGAGCGGATAACGCGCGTGCTGATCGTAGCTGACGCTCCCGCAGCCGCAGTGCGCCTTCATCGGCTGCTCGAGGGCGGCGCGGCAGTTCAGGTTGTGGGCCGTCTCGCCGGCACATCCAGGCTTGCATCCTCCATAGCAGAGCTCAGTCCCGACGTCGTGTTGTGGCATGTCGGGGCTGAGCGTGCATTGCACGTGAATGACACGCCAGAGGTGCCGCTCGTCGTGATTGTTGATCAGCCGGAGCCGGCGTGGATTCATGAATTCTTATCCGGCAAAGTGCGAGCTCTTCTCGTAGGGGATCCAGGCTCCGCCGAGCTTGTCGCTGCGATTCAATGTGCGATTGCTGGGCTGGTCACACTTTCTCCCAAGCTGAGGGCCTTCTTGCGTCCGGGCATAGTCACCGCGGATGAGAACGAATATGCTGAGCACCTGACCGGGCGTGAGCAGGAAGTATTAGAGATGATGATGGAAGGGCTCTCCAACAAGGAGATTGCGATGTGCCTGAATGTTTCCACGCACACCGTGAAATTTCACATCAGCTCGGTATTGGGGAAACTCGGGGCCTCTACCCGCACCGAGGCCATAACCATAGGCTTGCGTCGGGGACTAATTACAATCTGAAGGCTAGTCTTTATCGTGCGCGAGAACGTGATTGTGCGCCAGATATTTGGTGCGGATCTCGCGCAGTTTGTCGACATGCTTCTCACTCAGCGTCTGCTGCCGGCCGAGCATGTGCGTCACCAGCGCGATCTTGGCGAAGTGCTCCACGGTCTCCATATTCATATAAGCGTTGAGCAGGTCAGCACCGTAGGTGACGACGCCATGGTTTGCCATAAGGATTGCCTCATGGTCGGCGACCAGGGGCGCTAGCGCCTCGGCCAGCTCGGGAGTGCCGGGCGTTTCGTAGCTGGCGAGCGGAACCGAACCCAACGTGACGATGAGCTCGGCGCACAAAGCACGATCGAGGGCGAGTCCGGCGGCGGCGAATCCGGTGGCCGTTGGGGGATGTGCGTGCACAATTCCGCCGATGTCGGGCCGCTTGCTGTAGATCAACAGGTGCATGGCGATCTCGCTGGAACAATCGCGTTTGCCGCTGACCTTCTTGCCGTGGGGGTCAACGATGACCAGATCATCGACCTCCAGCAGGCCTTTGCTCATCGCCGTCGGCGTGGAAAGGATGTTGCCGTTTTCCAGACGCACCGACAGGTTGCCATCGGTCGCCGCAACCAAACCGGTCTGGTGCAGCAGTTTGCCGAAGCGGACAATTTCTTCCCGATGCTGTTGCTCTGTCTTCATGCAGGTGTAACTGGGGCGCCCCAACGAGGTGATAAATGTATCGTACCGCAGCTTTCACCTGCCCGGAAAGGGAAGATAAACATTCCGTGGTGATCTGTGTACTATCCCTGCCGTTGGTCGTGTGATCGCCGCCTGCGAGACAATGGTGTGTGCTGGTTTCCGACTTCGATTACCACCTGCCTGAGGAACTGATTGCCCAGCAACCGCTGGCGGACCGGGCTGCCTCCCGTCTGTTGCATGTCAACCGCGGGCGGGATGTGCTGCGGGACTGTCACTTTCGAGATTTTCCCGGCATGTTACGGCCGGACGACCTCCTGGTCCTCAACAACAGCAAAGTCCTGCCGGCCCGGCTCTATGGCCACCGCAGCGGGTCGCGCGCACAGAAGGTTTCGCAAGGGAATGCGGCGGCGAGAGATTTCTTGCGTGGCCGGGTCGAGGTCCTGCTTACGAAACAGCTCTCGTCATCGCCCAACGAGTGGGAAGCGCTGGTTCATCCTGGCCGCAAGCTGGGAATTGGCGAGCGGATTTACTTTGGGGCGGGGGCCAGCGAGAGCTCGCACGAGCTGGCAGGCGAAATTGTCGGACGAGGGACATTCGGCGAGCGTCGTCTGCGCTTCGATCCGGCCGTCGACTTCTTCGAGGTCCTCAGCCGGATTGGCCACATTCCCCTGCCTCCGTACATCGATCGCCCCGACCAACTCGAGGACCGTCAGCAGTACCAGACGGTATATGCCAAGCCCCCGGGCTCGGTGGCGGCGCCTACTGCGGGCCTGCACTTTACGGCGGAGATCCTGGAGCGCATTCGTCAGCGTGGAGTCGAGACCGCCGAACTCACTTTGCATGTCGGCCTGGGAACATTTCAGCCGGTGCGGGTCGAAGTCGTGGAGGAGCACAGGCTGCATACGGAGAGCTTCGACATTCCGCCGGAAACCGCTGAGCGCATTCAGAGCGCGCGCGATGCAGGCAGGCGGATTGTGGCGGTTGGAACCACGACGGTGCGCACCCTCGAGTATGCGGCTCGACAGGGGGCTGACGGACGCATAACAGGGCAGCGAGGCGAGGCCGACATCTTCATCTATCCCGGATTCGGCTTTCGCGTTGTCGGGGCGATGCTGACGAACTTTCATCTTCCGAAGTCGACGCTGTTGATGCTGGTCTCGGCTTTTGCCGGCCGAGAACGAGTGCGGCGCGCCTACGAGCATGCGGTAGGACAGCGGTATCGGTTTTATTCGTATGGCGATTGTATGTTTGTGGAGTGAGGACAGGTCAGAGTCATAGTCCTGGGCGCCCGCAATGAAAAAGCCCCGTCCTAGCCAAAAGAAGGCTGAAACGGGGCACGCAAAATGATCGTAGTTACTGGTTGCTGATGGTGGCCGTCGATCCATCGAACTTCGTGACGTTGATGGTGAACGGCTCGTTGTAGCTGGCAGCACGGTCCTGCAACACCCTGAGGCCGATCTGCTCGCCCAGCAGCAGCGACCAGAAGCTGGAGCTACGGAAGTGGATACCGGCATGGATGCCGTGTCCCTGGGTAATGTTCCATCCAAGCTTGGACAGTTCACCATTGATCGTAAGATCGCCCGCGTCGCTGCCGGTGTACGGCACTAGAGTCGTGCCATCCTCGCTCGGCATCATCACGTCAGAGCCCGCGGCTTGCAATAGCGGCTGAATCTTCTTGCTGCCGTCGAAGAAGAACTTCGCCGCCGTGATGCAGGCGCCCCCGACGGTGCCGTGTCCCGTCGGATAGCACGGGTGAGTCGGCGAGCCCTCCGGGAAGGGTTGCGGTAACAGGTAGCTGCCGTACGTGCTGTAGATGATCGGCAACACGGCGGAGTTCAGCATGTCAGAGTGGAGCGCAAGGGCAGCCTGTGGCATCGGGTTCTGGCTCGTTAGCCGAGCATGCACAAGTCCACCGTATTCCTCCGGACGCATGCGCAGATCGACGATCCACTTGTGGAACCAGGCGCCCTTCAAGGCACGCGTCGCCATCTCTCCGATCGTACCAGCGGCGTCGGGTCCTCCTAGTGTGCCGAATCCTTTTTCCGAACGTGAGCCGATGTAGGGATTCCCGGGATTCGGCGGAGCTTTGATACCTGCCAAAATCAGGAATGCCGTGAAGTACGCCTGATACAGTACGTCCACGCGGGTATAAGACGCCAGGTCGCGACCCATGCGCATGAAGAGAAAATTCGGGTCGAATGTAACGTGCCCGTTCGGGTTACCACCGTTCTGAACGTGCTGGAACTCGACTGGATCGGTCATGAAATCCGCGCCGCCGGAGCCGATTGACTGGAACCGCTGCATCTGCTGGGTGATCGGCTGGCAGCCGAAGAATGTCGGCTGGATCATGAACTGGGAGAGATAGGGACCCTGAACCGGACCATCGCCGGGCACAAACTGTCCGCGGAACAGGTTCGCCGGCGTGACCGGGTACGGGAACTGGCTGCCCGCACTTTTCACATACGACATGTTGTTCAGATCGGCGCATGCCTGAGCGGCCAGCAAACTGCCAGAGTAATCGCTGAAGTTGACGTCCCGCAGCACTCCAGCCCAGTAGTGTTCGGCTTCTTCTGCCGCTGTCTGCGCACTGGCAACACTAGGGGCTGGCGGGATGATTGTCGCGTGGGAGTCCAATCCTTCCAGGTCAAACGCCAGGCTGCCCTGCGGTCCGTTTAACTGCGAAACCGGACCTGGACCGCCGGGACTACCAACCAATATGTTTTGGAAATCGGAGAAACGGCCGCTCTGCAACGCAAACAGCATGCTCTGATACGAAGAGCGATTCGGTATGCCCAGCGCGTCATGCTGCAGTCCCTTACTGTATTGCGCGCTGTAATCGAGAAAGCGCCGGATATCGCCATTGTCAGGCTGTACGCCGACATCGATCTTTTCGGCGATGGCGGTGTTTTTGCGATAGTTGAAGCTGTCGTTTGCGCGGTTATTGGAACGATAGG
The DNA here is from genome assembly GCA_035262645.1 of Terriglobales bacterium. Taxonomy (GTDB): domain Bacteria; phylum Acidobacteriota; class Terriglobia; order Terriglobales; family Acidobacteriaceae; genus Bog-257. The sequence goes on along the minus strand of DATFSK010000021.1, from coordinate 63,534 downwards.
GAACGACAGAGGCTTCGGCTTCACCGTGCTTGCCTTCGATCAGCGGTTCGAATGGCACAGCCGCCAGTGCGACGGCCGCGGCGCCGCCGACGCCCATTTTGCCTAAGAAGGATCGACGGCTGGTGTCCGCCGGCCCATTGGCCTGCTGCGTCTGTTTGTCATGGGTCTCCTCGCCTGCGACAGGCGGGGTCCCGTCGGGACAACTCTGTGGATCTTTCATGAAAGCTCTCTCCCTTCGCTTTGGCACGTGAAGCAAGCACACAGGGAGAGCCGCAGAAGGGGTTGATGTCGCGTGATCGTCTGCGCATCCGCATTACCTTCCTTAAGCAATTCTCCAAGCGGCTAGCACTTGGTAGTGATACCTACTTGAACCACTGCAACTCCCTACCATCAAACCCTTGATTTAAAGTTGCTGCTCGAGTGCGCGTTGCAGACTGAACCTACCCAATCTGCAATCCGCATCCGTCCTTAAATTTAGTACGGACCTAATTTTGTACCGAGGGTGAGGGACGTGAGCACGCAATTATAGCCCGGTACCTCGGCGCAACAACGCTGAATTTATCTGAGTTTCCCGAAGCGGGACGAAATAAGAAGGCGAAGAATCCCGAGTGCGCGGGCACAAGCCAATCTCGGATCCGGCCCTGACGCAAACACCTAGCCAAGAACGGGTGCCATTTGTGTTTAGCCGTGGGCGTTAACCCGCGGTCCGATGCGCAAAAATAATCCGACCACGCCTCTGAACTACCCATAAAAAATCCCACCCTGTGCTCTAGTTTGAGCGACAGGGTGGGAAGGTTGCGATGTAGCTTGTTACTGGTTACTGATGGTGGCCGTTGTGCCATCGAACTTCGTGACCTGGATGGTGAACGGCTCGGCATAACTGCGGGCACGGTCCTTCAACACGCTGAGTCCCACCTGCTCGCCCAGCACGATGGAGTAGTAGCTGGAGCTGCGGAAGTGGATGCCGGCGTGGATGCCGTGTCCGGTGGTGATATTCCATGCGAGCTTTGACAGTTCGCCATTGACGGTGAGGCTGTCGCGATCGGCGCCTGTGTACGGGGTGAGTCCGAGGCCGTCCGAGGTGGGCACCATGACGTCCGATCCCGCAGCCAAGAGCAGCGCCCGAATCGGCTGGCTTCCGTCGAAGAAGAACTTCATCGCGGTGATGCAGGCGCCGCCTACCGTTCCGTGTCCGGTTGGATAGCAAGGGTGCGCCGGCGCTCCCTCAGGAAATGCCTGCGGCAACAGGTAGGTACCGTATTGTCCATGAATGATCGGTAGGACGGCCGAGTTGAGCAGGTCCGGATGCAGAGCCAACGCGGCCTGTGGCATCGGGTTCTGATTCGTAAGGCGAGCGTGCACCAGTGCGCCGACCTCTTCCGGGCGCTGCCGCAGATTGACAACCCACTTATGGAACCAGGCAGCTTTCAATGCGCGGGTCGCCATTTCAGGGACTGTGCCGACGGCGTCGACTGGGCCGCCCTCCGGGCCACCAAAGGTACCAAAGCCGTGCTGAGTTAGCGAACTGTTGTATGGGTTCCCGGGGTTCGGCGGACACCCGATCTCCGCAAGGATCAAGCAGGCGGTAAAGTATGCCTGATGGAGGGCATCCACATGGGTGTAAGCCGCCATGTCTCGACCCATACGCATGTGGCGGTTTACCGGATCGAAGGACAGGCTGGCCGAGGGCGGAAATCCGCTCTCAACACTAAGGTATTCGGTCGGATTGGTGAGGTAGTCCGCGCCGCCTTCGCCAACCGACAGGAAGCGCACCATCAGCTGACTCATCGGCTGCACGCCGAAGAAGCAAGGCTGCAACAGGAACTGCGAGAGGAATGGTCCCTGCACGCTTCCATCACCAGGAACAATCTGGCCACGGAACAGATTCTGCGGCGTCACCGGATGGGGGAAGATGCTGTTCTGGCTCTGCACATAGGACATGTTATTGAGGTCAGCGCAGGCCTGCGCGGCGAGGCCACTGCTCGGATAGTCCTCAAACTGCACGTCGCGCATGAGAGCGCCCCAATAGTGCTCGACCTCTTCGGCAGCGGTCTGTGCACTGCTGACGGACGGAGCGGGTGGGATCCCGGTCGCGAACGCATCCAATCCCTCCAGATCGAAGGCCAATGCGCCCATGGGACCATTCAAAGTCCCAGTGAAACCAGGTCCACCGGGGTTGCCAACCTGGACGTTTTCGAAGTCGGAGAAGCGGCCGGTCTGCATGGCATGCGCCAGGCTAATCCATGAAGAAGGTCTCACAATTCCCAGCGCATCGTGAATCAGGCACTTACTCCAACTGCCGCTGAAGTCGGTGAAGCGGCGTGAATCGCCGTTGTCGGGCAACACGCCATTGTCGATCTTCTCGCTGATCGCCGTATTCTTGCGGTAATTAAAACTGTCGTTGGAGCGGTTGTTTGACCGATAGGGAACGACCGAGGCCTCGGCCTCGGCGTGTTTGCCTTCGATCAGTGGTTCGAGAGGAAGGGCAGCCAGCGCCATAGCAGCGGCGCCGCCCATACCGACTTTGCCCAAGAAAGAGCGCCGGCTGCTGTCGGCCGGTGTGCCCTCCTGTTGCGGCTTGTCATTGTCGTTAGTCGCCTCGCCGGATACGGGCGCGGCCTTTGCACACTCGTGCGGATCCTTCATGAAGTTTTCTCCCTTCGATAGTTGGTTGGCAAAGCAAGCCAAACGAAGATCCCGGCCAGGTGGGAAATCGCGTAGAAGTGCCTATCCCCATTACTCGCCCCGAGAAGATCTGCGTAATGGCCTGCGCAGCGTTATTCCTAACTACACAATGGAAAAGCGGTACCTATGCCACAGAGCCCCAAAAAACAGCCACGCCGAGCAGCAACGAGAAGAGGCTCTTACGTCACGAAAAAATGCCTGTGCTGCAAGGTCGAGCTCAACCCCTGGACGCCCGCGGTACCCTTTCGGAGACAGGTACCGCGCGACAGGGAATGCGCAGATCGTAGCTAGTGCCCGGCGAGCAGCGCTGACCCGGCACATGACGCAACAATCCTCATAACAAAAGTTACGGCGTGAGCTCCCAGATAACGCCGGAACCATGCGTGCCGCCCAGCGAAGCCGTGCCGAACATATTTCCGGAGGCGTCAAAGGTTACGTTGCCGTAGGGACGGCTGCCGTCGTTGCCGGCGGCAAAGTCGTGCACCGAGCTATAGGTAAAGCCGCCGCCGGACCGGGCCAGCTCGTAGACATTGCCATGGCCTGTCGCGCCGTCGCAGACCGTGGTGCCGAAGAGATTGCCGTTGCTGTCGGCCGACAGCGTTCCCCACGGGCCGCACTGCGTGCCGCCGGTGAAGCTGTTAAGCAGGGTGTAGTTAAAGCTGGAGCCGCTGGGCGAGAGTTCGAAAACCGTACCGCCGCCGCCGCTTCCGCCGTTACTGGTGGAGCCGAACAGATTGCCGACGTTATCGATGTAGAGGCCCGCTGTGGGATAGCCTCCATCAGTGCCGCCGGTGAAGCTGTAGATTACTCGCTCGCTCCAGCCGCCGCCGTTGGGCGAGAGCTCATAGACCGCGCCGAGACCGTTGGCGCCGCCCTGGGTGGTCGCGCCATACATATTGCCCATGCTATCGAAGACAACGCCACCAAACGGCGTAGCGCCATCGGGAGTGCCGCTAAAGGCATAAATAGGCTGCTCCGACCAAACGCCGCCGGACTGGGTCATCTTGTAGACCACACCGAATCCGTTGCCGCCAACGGAGGTCGTGCCGTACATATGGCCCTGGGCATCGAAGACGACATCACCGTAGCGAGGCTGCCCGCCGTCCGCGCCGCCGCTGAAGCCGTAGATCACGGTGGCGTTCCAGTTACAGATCGCGGTGGTGCAGGCGTTGAGTTGAGGTCTCAGGTTGAAAACATAGCCCGAACGATACTGATCGAGGTTATTGGGACTGGTGCCGTAGAGACTGCCATCGGGACCGATAATGGCTCGAGCGGCAAGAGCGCCGTCAAAAAGTTGCAGAGCGGCGAAGATCCAGCCTGTTCCGGCGCGGCGGAATTGAAAGACGACGCCCCAATTGACGCCCTCGTTGCCGCTGTGCGTGGTTCCATAGAGCTTCCCGCCGCGATCTATGGATAAGCCGGCATAAGGCTGGGCGCCGTCCCGTCCGCCAGCGAAATTGTAAAGTACCTGATAATTCTGGGCGTGCACTGTGCCAGGTACGGCGAGAGTCAGGACAAATGCAAGCGCCAGAGCGACCGTAGTGACCTCCCGGCCGAGTCCAGCCGGAAATCTCCCTTCGTTGACAACCTTCATGAAAACCCTCCCTGGGGTGGTTTGAAGCCAGCAACTGGAAATTCAGGATTTCAAGTGCACGGCAATATACACCCAATTGGTGCGGTTCGTCCCCCTTTTTTTTTATCTTTTTACGGAGTGCGGAGAGAAGAGAGGGCGCGGTTCCGGAGACCCGCGTGTTGGTGCCAGCTCACGGCAGGTTTTGGAGGCCGGCGCGATTGGGAATTCGAAAATTTCTCCGAGGCGAATTGCCCCGCCTCAGTAATTGACCGGCATCGTGTAGCTCCTCTCGCCGGTTCAGCGCAATCCGCAGATTCAGCCCCGAAATCAGGTTGCTGAGGCGTGCAACAATTTTGGAGGGCGTGAGGGCTTGCGAGTTCGCTTGCGGTGGAGTGCGGTGCGGTGGCCGCGGCGGTCTTCCTGCTTGAAGCGCGCCTTCTTGGCTTTCGAGCCCCAGGCCGTGCGCTCCTGGCCTTCGCTCCAGTAACTTTGATATCCGCCGCTGTGCAGCTCGAAAGGCCGCCTGATTTTGCCCATGTGATCGAAGCGCACGGAGCCGGGCTTGTGGAAGGTCTCGAAGTACGCCGGGTAGACAAAGTTGGTCATGGCGATGCGGTCGATGTGGAAGAAGAGCTCCTCGACGGGGTCGGCGACTTCGTAGTCGTAAAGGCGGTTGGGCCTGGGCCCGGTAGTGTAGAGGTTGGCAGCGGGGTCAACCAGCATCTCGGCGAGCTCGTGCGAGGTGGCAACGCTGATCTGGTCCTTCTGCTTGAGCACGTTCTTGACGTAGACCTTCGACAGGGGAAGGCCGTCGGGCGTGAGGTCGTGAAAACCCTCGAGCGAGGCGTCGCGATAGGCATCAAGGAAGGCGATGGCCCAATGGCCTGGAAGGAAGCCGGGGGACCTCACCAGACGAGCGGGCGTTCCCCAGACCGGCGCGAGGTGGTCATCGACGAACTTTTGCATGGCGGCGATGAGGGCATCGAGATCGAGGCCAATCGAGGTGTTCTTCGTTTTGTCGAAGACGGCGATGTGAGGTACGGGCGGATGGGAAGGACGATCCATGAGAGTTGCATAGCATGGATTCGGCGGAGGGAGAAGTTACTGGTTTGGCTCTTGGGTGTTGGGTTCTCGCAAAGAGGCAGCCCAGGTTAGCCCAAAGCGACGGGCGAGCCTGGAGAACAGGTGAAGCGAAGAGCAGCTATCGCGGCAAAATGTCGTTCAATGCCCACTCGATGCGATCGACTTCTTCGCGGATCACGCGGATCGCCTGCTGATTGGCAGGAATCGGGAGCGGGGCGATCGCTTCGACAGCATGCCGGATCTTATGATTGCGGTCCCAGATCAGGTTGATACGCGCCGAGGTCTCGCGCCGGTGATGGTAGATCCTACGGACCAGCTTAGTGGTGAGCCAGGCGAAGGCGATCCCGAAGGTCATCTCAATCGGAAGCCGGTCGGTGGCGCCATCGAATTGGAAGAAGGCAAGGCGGTAGACGGCCTCGCCCGCGCCCAATGAAGCGAAGATGACTCCCAAGCCAATGAAGGCGAGGGTAAGACGATCCTTGGTGCGAAGCTGAGCCAAGGTTTGTTGGCGGCTGGAATTGTGCAGCGGTGACATTCATCCTCCCGGGAAAGAGCCAATAAAGCAGAGAAATTCTATTTTGCTACAAGCCGCGCTTTGTGGCGAGGGCGAATCGGCGGGAATGGTGTCGAGTTTGTAAAAGATGTTCGGATTTTGGAAAATGCCGGCCGGCGATTGCCGCCTTGATGACGGCCGCAAGGCGGCGGGGTTGAGCCCGCGCGGCACGTCGGGCTTGAGTTCGTCAATGAGGGCCAGAACCTCTAAGGTGGCCATTGCGGCAACTGGGTGTGAAATTTGGTGAGAGATTCTTGAACTGCGCGGCAAGGTTCACTGGTGTGTGGTTGCAGCGGAGGCGGAAATTGCCGTGGGCGCATTGGGCGCGCCTGGACGGGGTTCATCTGGCGGAATGCTCACCCAGGTCTTTCCATCCGGCGCCCGGCCTGACTGGGAAATTCCATAAGCACACCAGGCGCGAAAGCCGTTCGAGAAGTAAGGGCCCAGGCGCTTCAGATTGCTGACCTGATCTTCCAGCTTGGGAGGATCCAAGGCGAAGGCATCCGGCGGACCTGCCGGCGTATCAATACCCGGCCGGAATGCTGTCATCAGCCGGGCATCATAATCGCGGGGCCGCTCGGCTCGTTTCACCGCACCACGGTTCTCGATGATGCGCTCCGCCTCGATAACAATTTCGTTGGGCAGTAGCCGCACGGTAGCGTGATAGATGACCTGCCCGTTGAATTGATCGCCACGAAACCAGAGAAAGGGCCCATCCAGGCGCGTCCAGTCGTGCTCATACTTTCGCGCGATGAGAGTGGCATCGGATTGCTCGTCAGCGGGCTCAATCCAGGAAGGGCTCCACTCCTTCTGGTCTTCGGTGAGGTACACCGGGAACTGCTCCACCTCGACGCTGGTGCCGTTGCGTGTCATCACCACGACGTCGGCGCGCTCTTCAAATTCATCTTTGGAGAGCGGATGATTGACGATGCCCGGCCGATAGAGAAACATCGCCACAGGCTTTCCGTCGGGGACCTCTCGCGGCAGTTGCTGGCGAAGACGATTGGTGAAGTCCACCATGTCAGGCGGCGGCGAATCTGCTTTCTCTGTCCACTTCGTTTCCATCCTGATCAAGGCGAGAGTCATCGCGTAGAGGCGCACCGCCTGCGCAAAGGACAAGTTCGACTTGGCAGCCCGGTATTTCACCCCCTGGGCAGTTTTCGCGGAGGTCGTCATGTCGCTGACGCTCCGGCGCAGATCATCGAGCTTCCACGTCGAGTAGTCCTCTAAGCTCATAACGGGTGCGATGGCATCGTGCAGAGCTTTCAGGCGGCCGGACAAATCGTCTGGTGGCAGCGATCCTGCGATGCACAAAAACGGCACGGGGCTGAAGGCCGCGTCTTCGTTCATGTAACCGGCGAAGAAGCGGCCGTCCATGGTGTCCTCGGGATGGACTCGCTGCTCGACGAAATCGCCGCTGGCGCCGAGCTTGGGGAAGTACTTACGGATGAGCTGCCAGCCGGACACATTGACGCTCATCAGCGCGGCTGTCGCGCTCGCCACCGGTTCCGCTTTGCTATCGTAGGCATCAATGTCGTCCTGTCGCAGTCCCATCATGTTGTACGGGAGCTTAGGGCGGTCGCCGCTCTTGTCGGGGTGGGAGGCAACCAGGGAACGCGGAAGCAACAGCACTCCCGCCAGCAATGTTGCGCCTGCCATCGCACGCGAGCGATGCGAACAAAGCGAGGTGAGATGTTGCAGGGATGGCAAGGCGGGCTCATTGTCCGCCTACTCAGTCGGGCTGTCAACGATTCTTATGCCCTAGCCGTAGTAGGTGGCGATTGCGGGTTGTTCTCTCTGATACTTCGTGCTACAAGGTTGCAGAACCCGTAAACTGAGAACCCGTACTCGAAACTGTTCTGCATGGCTGAGAAGAAGACACGTCGCAAGAAGGCCGGCTCGTCGGAGCCGGTGATCCCGGACAAGCTTTACTTCCGGATCGGTGAGGTGAGCCGCCTCTGCCGATTGCCGGCGTACGTGCTGCGCTTCTGGGAAAGCGAGTTCCCGCAGCTCAAGCCGGTCAAGAGCAGTACCGGACAGCGTATGTACCGGCAACGCGACGTGGAAAACGTGTTGCGGATCAAGAAGCTGCTTTACGAGCAGGGCTTCACCATTGCCGGCGCGCGGGAACAGTTGAAGCACGAAGGCAGGCCGGTGCACCAGCAATCAGGGTTGCCGTTTCCTAAGGGGCGCTCTGCCGAACTGAGGAAGGTGCGACAGGGACTGCAGGAGATCCTTGGGATCCTGTCGAAGCGGCGCAAGTAATCCACGCATCGCGCGGCCCAAATGCTTCGGTTCTAGCCGCTAGCCACTGATCACTAGCCACTTTCGTTATGAAGACCAACGCGGTCCGCCTGCTCGATAAGCTGGGCATTCTGTACGAGCTTCGCCAATACGAAGTCGATCCGGAGGACCTGGCGGCGGAAAGCGTGGCTGCAAAGATTGGCCTTCCTCCCGAGCAAGTATTTAAGACCCTGCTGGCTCGCGGCGACCGGAACGGCCACTGCTTCGCTGTCATTCCCGGCAACTGCGAGCTGGACCTGAAGGCATTGGCAGGACTGACGGGCGACCGCAAAGTTGAGCTGGAGAGCTTGAAGCAATTGCAGCCGCTGACCGGATATATTCGCGGCGGGGTGACGGTGCTCGGTGCGAAGAAGGAGTATCGCGTTTTCGTCGACGAGACGATTGAGCTGTGGGACACGGTCTCCATCTCTGCCGGAGTTCGCGGCACACAGGTGCTGATCGCGCCGGCTGACTACCTGCGAGTCACGAATGCGACGGTGGGCGCAATTGCCCGAGCCAAGAGCTGATGAAGGGCCGGGGCTAAAGCCCATTCCATACGCACGCTTTAAAGGCACGGCTAAAGCCGTGCCCTTCCACCTGCGGGGATGAGAGTGCCGTTGAGATGCGGGTAGAGACTGCCTATTTCACTATCGTGACTTGAAACTGCACGGGGATGGTGCGCGGAGGATAGCAGGCGCTGCGATCACACGCCTGAAAGCGAAGCTCGCCCTTGACGGGATAGGTGCCCGGTGCCGCGGTCGAAGGGGTCTTTAACACCGCATCAATGCTGAAATCTCCACTGTAGACGCTCAGCTTCTCGTCAGGCGAGAACGGGAAGGTCATGTCCTGACCCACGGGGTATTTGAGATCTGCAACCGCCACCTGTTCCGGCCCGCTAAGCTTCAGCACCGTGGGAATCAGCAAGGGAGATTTGGGCGTGTGCGAATTGACGTGGAATTCGGAACCGATACGAAAGTCGAGGTTAAGGTCTTTGCTGGCTCCGGCCTTCATCTGCACATTGCCGATGGGCGCCATCGTGACGAAGGGCTTATCGCCAAACCCCTGGGCCAAACTAACGGCGACCAGGAGAAGCCCAGCAAGAGAAAGAAGGCCCGCTCGTCTCACCTGATGCTACCTCTCTTGGAAATCACTTTCACATCCGCGGTGATGACTTCTGCTTTGGCCCGGTCTTTCATTGCGCTGGCGGGTTTGTAGCTGGTGCCCAGAGACTTCTTCACGGCGTTTTCAATTTCGTTGCGATCGAGTAAGCCCGTCATTTTGTCGACGATCGTTCCGTCGCGTCCAATGTAGAACGTGGTGGGCAGATATTGCACATCACCGTAGTCATCCGACACCTTGTCGGTACCCAGCAGGACCTGGTAGTTCACGCCCAGATCGCTGGCAAACTTGGCGATCGTAGCCGGCTCGGAATCATCCATGGCGACGCCCAGAACGACCAAACCATCCTTGCCGTACTGTTTCTGCAACTGCTCAAACCACGGCATTTCGACCTTGCAGGGCGAGCACCAGGTGGCCCAGAAGTTCAACAGCACGGCTTTGCCGCGAAAGTCGGAGAGTTTGACCTTTTTGCCGTCCAGCGAAGCCAGCGCGAAATCCGGCGCTGCTTTGCCTTGTACATCACCCACCAACTTCATCGGACCATGTTTCCGGACCCGGTCCAGATACTTGCCGCTGGCCAACATTGCCAGTATGGCCACAAACAGGGTTACAAAAACTAACGCGTTCCGCTTCACTACAGCCCCCTACAAGGCAAACCGGTTCAGGAAGGACAAATATCCTGAAAGCAAGCGCAAATTGTTCAAGAAAATCAGTACCCCGATGGCCACCAGCAGTATGCCGCTGAGGACCTCGACGGTATGAAGGTGACGACGAAAGCGGCTGTAGAATGCCAGGAACCTGTCAACGCCCAACGACGTGAGAAGAAAAGGGACGGCCAGTCCCAGAGAATAAACCGCAAGAAGAATGATGCCTTTCATTACCGTTTGCTGTGCGCCGGCCAGGACCAGGATCGTCGCCAGAATTGGACCAATGCAGGGCGTCCATCCAAAGGCGAAGGCGAATCCCACGGCAAAGGAACCGACCGCACTCGCGCTGCCCTTGACGTCGTGCATGCGTTTATCGGCGTAGAGGGCTTTGATCTTCAGAATGCCGGTCAGGTGCAGGCCGAAGATGATCACGATAACGCCAGCGACCTTCGAGAGTAAGGAATGATACTCGTTGGCCAACTGGCCGACGCTGGTGGCGACCGCACCCAGCGCAATGAAGACGACGCTAAATCCCAGGACGAACGTAATCGAATGCAGCATCACCGTGCCAAGAACGCGCCGCTCCTGTGTCTGGAGCTCTTCCACACTGGCGCCCGATATCAGGGAGACATACCCCGGCACCAGGGGAAGGACACATGGAGAAAGGAAAGACAGCAGCCCCGCTACGAATGCAGCCAGGGGTAAGGGCAGGCTATGCATATCTTAATTTTAGCAACGTGAGCACGATGGAATTGTTACGACTTGTATCAAATATGTGCTGCCTATTGACTTAAGACGCGGCCGCGCGCGAAAGGTTTATGCGAGGGTTCCGGATTTCATGAGCGGAGGGCGCTGCGGCAGGTTGATGGGGGGCTTGCGCAATCCGGACCAGGTCTCGGAGATGACGATGGAGTCACCCGGATTGTGCGGGTCGTACTTGACCGAGGTCGGCAGGCCCAGCCGGCAGGAGTAAAGGTCGATAAACTGCCGCAGGTGAGTCACATCCTGCGACGCCTCGTAGGTTACACCGGCAACATCATAGGTATAGACCAGCAGGATCATCTGCCGGTGGGTGGCATCATCTTCCAACTCCAGAACGTCGATGACGTTCCCGTCGATGATGCGGCCACCGCGCGTCAGGTCGGTGCGGCGTTCTTTTTCCACGTCCTCTGCCGGCTTCTTCTCTTTGCGAGACAGCAAAGCATAGCCCACGATGGCGGCTACTGCGCCAAAGGCAAGGACCGGATACAGCCGAATGGGGTTCATGGGAGTTGCTGTTGCGGCTTTCACTCCAAGATAGCGGGATTAGCAGCGGAAAGAAACAGGAAAATGGTGCCGCTCCAAGCTCATCACTTTGGGCAGCACTCTTGTGGTGGTTGTGATTAACGGCGGTCGACTACGGGATTGCGCAGGGTGCCGACGCCTTCCACCGTGACCTCGACTACGTCTCCAGCTTTCAAAGGACCAACTCCGGCCGGGGTCCCGGTTGCGACCAAATCTCCTGGCTCCAGCGTCATTACCTGCGTGATGTGGCGCAGTAATCGATCAAGTGGGAAGAGGAAATCTTTGGTTGTGCCGTCCTGGCGAAGCTCGCCATTGACGCGGCTCTGAACGCGCACTCCGTTCCAGGGATCCAAGTCGCTTGCGACGACCGGCCCGACCGGGCAGAAGGTGTCGAAGCCTTTGGCGCGGGTCCACTGCCCATCTTTGTTCTGAAGATCACGCGCGGTCACGTCGTTCACGCAGGTGTAGCCGAGGATGGAGGAACGCACATCCTCGCTTTCGCCGATGCGATAGCAACGTCTGCCGATCACTACACCCAATTCGCCTTCATGGTCCACGCGCTGGGAAAGGTCGATCGGCCGGCAAATCTCATCGTCGGGGCCGATCAGCGATGTCGGCGGCTTCAGGAAGAAGAGCGGCTCGGTAGGAATAGGATGGTCGAGTTCTTTGGCATGCTCGCGGTAATTGCGGCCGATGCAGACGATCTTTGTCGGCTTTACAGGCGCGAGCAGGCGCAACAGATTCATCGGCAGCTCAGCGCTCTCGCCGCGATCAAAATCGGAGAACGCTGTAGGGGACGAGGTCAAAGTCTTGATAACAATCGGGTCGCCATCAATGTCTTCGACGAGCCCGTAGCGCGCCGCGCCTTCATGCTCAAATCGGCAGTAACGCATAGAGTTTCGGTCCTTCGCGCATACGTTTAGATTGGGTTTGCGAACGCCGTTATAGAACGGATGGCACATCCCGCAGTATCTCAGAGGCGAAGTACCGCAGTGGCTAAAGCCCCCGCTCTCATTGATCCTTCTTGGCACGGCTTAAGCCGTGCCCTTTCAAACCCTGCGCTTAATAGATTCTATTTCGTTTCGGTCGGGACACTTTCACTCGCCTCTGTCGAGCGGGGGCTTTCGTTACCACGCAAGTCGACCGCCGATATGGCGTAAAAGTATTTCTTGCCCGACTCGACATTTTCATCGCGATACGACGGAGTCTGCACCAATTGGGCATTCAGCTTTTGCGGCTGACCACCTTCCGTCCAGCGGAAGATGTTGTAGCCGGCCAGGTCGCTCTCGAGGTTCGGCGCCCAGGTCAGATCGATGAACGGTTTTTGCCCAACATGCGAGAAGACCGCCTGTAGGCCTGCCGGCTGCCCCGGCGGATAGATGTCGCGGGTGAAGACCTCGACCGGCGGCGAATCGTCGCCCTCGACGCCGGCGGCGCGGCTTCCGTTCGCGTGTACCTGGCTCAGAGTAGTGATGCGATATTGATATTTCTGCTCCCAGGCAAAAGTCTTATCCAGGTACGACCCGGCCGCCGATGGAGGAACATCATCCAAAACGATGTATGCGCCGCTGCCCGCCGGTCGCCTCATGATGCGATAGAAGTACGCGACTCCCGCGGGCGGTGACGGCGCCTCGGCTCCCGACCAGGTGATATGCACGCCGTCAGCGCTGACTTCGGCCGAGACTTTGTCCGGGGCAGCAATCGTCGGCATCACCGGAATCGCCACCTGGTTCGAGATGCCGGCACTGCGGCCATGCATGTTGACCTCTTCCACGCCATACATGACGAACCCCGCAGGGTTCTGCATTCCCAGCTCCGGCGGCAGGCTATCGACGTAGTGGATGCGCACCGCTCCCGGCGGTGGTTGATCCTTCTTGCGCTCGGCGGGTTTCGGAGTGGGCGGCGCAATCTCCGCCACGATGTCGCACTTCGCCATCAACGTAGTGCCCTCGTGACGGCAAAGGAGGGTCGTCGGATTGTGCTTGATGAGCGTGCGATCGGTGTTCTTGCGCGGCAGCGTCCATTCCAGATCAACCTTGTTGCCCCGGCGTGAGGCCGTCAGGTCGGTTGGCGGCTGCGGGAGATTCAGCGACGGCAATGACGGCGCGCCGGGAGTTGCACACCCGGTGAGCATCGCAATCGACAGCAAACCTCCAATGAGTCCGAAGAGGCGCAGTTGCATGGAAGCATACAGGGTAACAAATTGGGGAAAGAGCCGGAGCAGTTAACCACAGAGACACAGAGACACGGAGACGCGAGGAGCAAAACATCAAGAAAACTGGCGAAGCTGGCGACTAGTTTTCGGCTCGCACCCGGATAGGCTCTTCTTCTCCAAAGCACCTGGGCCTTATCCGAGCTTCTCGGCGAGCAGTTCGTTCACCATCGCCGGATTCGCCTGCCCCTTCGACGCCTTCATGACCTGCCCTACGAAGAAGGCGATCACAGTTTTCTTGCCGCCGCGATACTGCTCCAGCTGTTTGGGATTGGCTGCGATGACTTCGTCGATGATCTTCTCGATGGCGGCGGTATCGGTGATCTGTTGCGGCTTTTCCTTCTCATAGATGGCTGGAAAATCTTCGCCGCGCTCGAAGGCCAGGTCGTACAAATCTTTCAGGATCTTGCCGCTGATTGTGCCGCTCTCGACCAGATCGGCGGACATCGCGACGCCTTTCATCGAGATCGGCGACTGCTCGATATCGATGCCTTTGGCCTTCAGGCGTCCCATCAGTTCGCTCTGGACGAGGTTGGCGACGCGCTTGGGATTCTTCGCCGCGCCGGCTGCTTCTTCGAACTGTTCCGCCAGCGAGCGCGTGCTGGTTAACGTGGTTGCGTCGTACTCCGTGATTCCGTACTGCGCGACCAGGCGCGCGCGCCGGGCCTCGGGAAGTTCGGGCATTTGCGCCACGATCTCCTCGCGCCATTTCTGGTCGATGATAAGCGGCAGCAAATCCGGCTCCGGAAAATATCGGTAGTCGTGCGCCTGTTCCTTCGAGCGCATGCCGTACGTCTTGCCTTCGGCGGCGTTGTACAGGCGCGTCTCCTGCTCGATCTTCCCGCCCGACTCCAGCACTTCCTCGTGACGTTCGATTTCGTACTCCAGCGCCTGGCGGATGAAGCGGAAGGAGTTGACGTTCTTCACCTCCGTCTTGGTGCCGAATTCGCGCTGGCCGCGCGGACGGATGCTGACGTTGGCGTCGGCGCGCAGCGAGCCTTCTTCCATGTTGCAGTCGCTGACGCCGGTATAAAGGATGATCTCCTTCAACCGCGTCAGGTATTCCCAGGCTTCGTCGGGCGAGGAGATGTCGGGCTCGCTGACGATCTCGATCAGCGGCACGCCGGAGCGGTTCAGGTCGATCGAGGTCCACTCGCTGCTGTCGGGCAGGCCGTCATGCAGGCTCTTGCCCGCGTCTTCTTCAAGGTGCACGCGCGTGATGCCGATCTTCTTCGGCCCAGCGTGGGTTTTGATCTGGATGTAGCCGTGCTCGGCCAGCGGCTTGTCGTACTGCGAGATCTGGTAGCCCTTGGGAAGGTCGGGATAAAAGTAGTTCTTGCGCGCGAAGATCGAGGTCTCGCGAATCTGGCAATTCAGCGCCGTCGCGGCCAGCACGGCGAATTCGACTGCGCGCTTGTTGAGCACGGGCAAAGCACCGGGAAGTCCCAGGCACACCGGACAGACGTTCGTGTTCGGCGGATCGCCAAAGCGCGTCGAACAGCCGCAGAAGATCTTCGTCTGTGTCAGCAACTGGACGTGAACTTCAAGGCCGATGACGGGCTCGTACCTGGATCGCGCTGCAACCGGTGATTCCGGCGTCGTCGCCATAATTTCCGATTATAGCGGTGCGATGCAGACCACCTAAGGCGTGAAGTTCAAGCTGCACAAGAACGCGCTGCCCCAGAGCGCGAATCCGAAGAGGGCAACCGAAACGTATAATCGGCGCTCGAATGCGTTGTGCAGCGTCGGCAATGGTAACGGAGATCCCAAACTGCGATGGAATGATGTTACGAGCAATCCACCGAATCCGACGAGAGTCACGGCGCCGCCAAACGCCAGTCCCGCCATAATGAGGACATATCCCAGGGAGAACACGTCACACCCCACTGCTTTCCCAAAGCGTAGACCTCCGGCGAGATTTCGGCAAGCGCAGCGTCAGGCTTAATCCGACGGCTGAGAGCTGATAGCCGACAGCTTCCTCGCCATCGCCCACTTCAGCTCGTCGATGCCTTCTCCAGTGACGGCGGAGATGGGATACAGCTCCAGCTTCTTGCGCTTGCAGTAGCGCTTCAGCTTGGCGAGCTTGTCTTTGTTCGCGATGTCCATCTTGGAGGCGACAACGATCGTCGGCTTCGTATCCAGTCCAGCGCCGAAGTTCGCGAGCTCGCGGGTGATGACTTCGTAGTCCTGCACCGGATCGTTACGGCCGCTCGCGTCGGAGACATCCACAAGATGCACGAGGAATCGCGTGCGCTCCACGTGCTTGAGGAACTGCGTGCCTAAACCCGCGCCTTCGCTGGCCCCTTCGATCAGGCCGGGAATGTCGGCGACGACGAAGCTGACGTCGTCGGGCGGCTCGCCGACAGCGACGACGCCGAGATTCGGTTGCAGCGTGGTGAAGGGATAGTCGGCAATCTTCGGCCGCGCCGCCGAGATGCGCGAGATGAGCGTACTCTTGCCGGCGTTGGGATAGCCGACGAGCCCGACATCGGCGAGCAGCTTCAACTCCAGGCGCAGCTCGCGTTCTTCGCCGGGACGGCCTTCTTCGTGCTCGCGTGGAGCTTGATGCGTCGAAGTCGCGAACTGCGCGTTGCCGCGTCCTCCGCGACCGCCGCGCGCGACCACGACGCGCTCGTCGGGATGCGAGAAGTCGTGCACCACTTCGCCCGTGAGCTCGTCATAGACAATCGTGCCCACGGGAACTTTCAGGACGATGTTGTCGCCTTCGCGGCCGGTCTTGTTGGAACCTTCGCCGTGACGGCCGCGCTCGGCTTTGTATTCGGGATTGAAGCGGAAGTGCACCAGCGTGTTGTGTCGCTCGCTGGATTCCATGATCACGTCGCCGCCGCCACCGCCGTCGCCGCCCGACGGACCGCCGCGCGGCACGAACTTCTCGCGGCGGAAGGCCATGCAGCCGTTGCCGCCGTCGCCGGCTTTGACGCGAATTTTGGCTTCGTCGACGAACATCGGAAGAAGCAATTAGCAATTAGCCGTTAGCAAGTAGCTCCGAGCCGGCTGACCGGCAACAAGGCGTCCAGGGGAATGAAGTTGTGGCTCACAATTCCTCCGCAATCGGCAGCGGACTGATAAAGACGGACTCAATTGTCCACTCCTTTCCCACACTTTTGATCAAGGAACAGCTGGGCCCGAAGTTCGGCTGGAACATTTTTCTTGATCGTCATCTGTTTGATTACCGGAATCCAGCAGGGCTCGTACGGATCACTTGATCCAACGACGACGACGACATAGTCTCCTGGCTGTAAGTTTCGAAAAGCGAATTTTCCATCAATCGGTACTGTAGCGGTTTCACTCTGAAGAGACTTTAGATTTAGTAACAAGACTCGAGCCCGAGGTAATGTGGCGCCCCCAGGATCGACTACCATACCCGTTAGTTGAGCGCTTGATACCGAGGAAGACTGCGGCCAACAGACGCCTGATAGACATACACACAGCAAAAGCAAAGCATGCCCTAACGCGCGATAGCTTCGCATCCTTGCCTCCTTAGGCACTCTCAATCGCCGCCAACATTCTTACAGAACGCCGCCTTTTCCCTCCTCTATGGCGGGAAGACTTTATCTCCACTCCAACGGACTCGCATTAACGACAAAGGCCCCGTCGCGACGAGGCCTTCTCATCTTTAGCTAATTGCTGATTGCTAGTTGCTAATTGCTTCCTCGCAGCTAATTGCTTTCCTGCGGAACGATCGAGACGAACTTGCCCATCGTGCCGCGATCTTTGAACTCGACTACGCCGGTGACTTTGGCGAAGAGCGTGTCGTCCTTGCCGCGACCGACATTCGCGCCGGGCTTGATGCGCGTGCCGCGCTGCCGCACGATGATCGATCCGCCGGAAACCAGTTGCCCGCCGAACGACTTCACGCCCAGCCGCTGCGCGTTCGAGTCGCGGCCGTTTCGCGAGCTGCCTAAACCTTTTTTATGTGCCATAAAAAATTTCTCCCCTGCGGACGAAACCGCAGATCCCTCGACTCCGTCCGCCGCGGCGGACTCCGCTCGGGATGACAAATTCTAAACTCGCGGCAGTTGCCGAAACGCCAGCCCCGCTTCAACGCGGGTCGCTTACGTCTCCTGCAAGTCCGAGCTGCCGATCCTCACTCGCGCAGCCACGCGTCGCATCACCGCCAACGCATGCAGCACGATCGAATCGAAGCGCCGGACCCAAGCCGCCATAACCACAATGAACTGATGGAACAGCATGCTGGCTAGGACTTCAGCTCCTTGCCATTCACGCTGATGCCGGTAATCTTCACCGCCGTGTATGGCTGCCGATGTCCATTCAGCTTCTTGTACTGCTTCTTGCGCTTGTAGTGGAAGACGAGCACCTTGTCGCCGCGCCCCTGCTCCACCACTTCGCCGCTCACGAAGGCCTTCGCCGGCTTGCTCACTTCGCCTTCGGAGGCGCTGACCGCCAGCACTTCATCGAACTGCACGCTCTCGCCGCCGCCCTGCGACAGCTTTTCCACCTGGATTACGTCTCCGGGTGCGACGCGATACTGCTTTCCCCCGGCGCGGATCACCGCGTACATGGCAATGCCTCCTAAGGCTGCGTGCCCGCGGCTATGGCGCGGACGCCCTAAACTCATTGTGCGCTTGCACTTGCCCCTGCCGGGAAGGAAGTCTTCGGCGGGGCGTCCCTGACGGGAACGGTAGTACAGGCAAACCATAGAAGTTTAGCGTGTTTGGCCGGGGCAGGTCAAACGGGCACTTGCGGCTCGCGCCCCGGGGAAGGCGGCGCAGCCGTGTTCAGAGCCGAGACATGCACAAGATTTTCTTACTTCATTTACTTTTGAAAAAGTAAGTAAAGTAAGAAAAACCGGAAGCCCTACTTCCTCCCCGCCGCCTCGACCGATGTTGTCGGATCGGCGCCTTCCCATGTCTGATCGGACGTTGGGCCGTACACCGACATCACCGGCTTATTGAGCAGCCGCAGATAGACCGTGAGCTGCGTGCGGTGATGGCAGGTGTGCAGCACGCGTCGCCAGAAGACCCAGATGCGCTGCCGCGTCAGGCCGAAGAAGGGCACGTCCTCCATCCACCACTCGGCGGTTTGCGCGGCGAAGAACGCCAGTCGCGGCCGTGCCAGCTCTTCCATGCGCTTGATGCAGGCGCCGAGCTCCAGCGTTTTGGGAAGAACCTCCGCGGCCGGCGGCTCGGGCGTGCCGACGAACTCGCCGAAGAAGCGCCGCTCGGAGAGAAGCTGGTGCTTGAGGATGTCGGCCACGGTTGACGACCTGGGATGCGGTCGGAAGGCGAGATCTTCCTCGACGAAGCCGCGCCACACCGAAATGACCTTGTCGGTCTCGCTGGCGTAGGTGTCGAGCAGGTGCTGGAAGAGCGGATCGGTGGCTCGCGGGATGTCGCGATCGGGAATGGCGATGTAGTCGTAGTGCATGGCAAGCCTTATCAGTTGTCAGTTGTCGGTTGTCAGTTGTCAGTCAAGACCGAAAAAGCAGGTCTCTCGACTCCGGTCGCGGCGACCTCCGCTCGGGATGACAAATAAAAAGGAGGCACAAAAGTAAAAAGCCCGCGACGCGCGCTCCAGTTGTCGGTTGTCAGTCAAAACCGGAAAAGCAGGTCCCTCGACTCCAGTCGCGGCGACCTCCGCTCGGGATGACAATCTTAATTTTGCGCGCGAAATAATTCGCCGAACAACAATTGCGAGATCGATTTGCCGGTCAAAAAATTAAGGGCGCGACGCGCGCGCCCTTGCGGAATCAGATTTCTCTTCGGCTAGTCTTCCACTCGGCTAGTCTTCCACGCATCGCGTCTGCTGCTGGACATACTTTTGCAGCTTGCCCTTCTTCTCCAGCGACAGCAGATCATCCAGCAGGGGATACTTCGCCGAGGGATCGAACTTCAGGATCGCGCGATAGGCGCGCAGCGTTCCCGCCAGGCCCGCGGCCTGTATCTCCGCCCGGTTCTTCACGTCGGGATGCTCCACCTGAAACGCGGCCTGCGAGTACATCGCCTGCATGCGCAGCTGCTCGGAGTAGGTGTTGTTGATCTGGTCGAGCGACTGCAGTTCTTTACAGCAGGTCTCGAGAGCATTGACATCGGGAGCGTTCACGATCCATTCCGTCAGCCACATTCTCTTGGCAAGGTTGTCCTTGGCGAGCGGATGTTCTTCCAGGCTGCGCGCGTAATCGACAACGCGCGCGCGTTGCTCCTGCGGACAGGAAAGGGTACGCATCTTCGCTGCGCACGGCAGGGTAACCGCGGCAAGCATAAGCAGGACAGCAAGGTGTTTGCGAGCCATAGTGCCTCTCCCCACAACCGAGTAGGCCAGCGGATTTTCAAATGATACCTCCATTTAGCCCATGTGAGGCAAGGGGTTATTGACAAAATCGACACACTCAGATGCGCTTCGTCCCCGGTAGGGGGCGGCTGGTCACAGGCAGGACAATAACGATAAATGGAATCAGGCCCGTTGCTCCCCCAATCGCCTAACCGAACAGATAGGCTGCAACCGTTCGGATAGACCGAAGCGCCGCGAGGCGAAGCCGCGACAGCTCGATGGAGTGCTGTATGTCATTGCAGATCCGAGATCTCGGTGTGCTCTCGTCGCAGCGCCGCGAGTTGGCATCGCGCTTGCTTTAGATAATTGCGTTCGCAGCCAGGAGCGAACAAGCAAGTAGCAAAAATATTGCTACATCAGGCGATGAAAGGCCCGAGGAAGGGAGCGCCTCGGGTCTTTGCTTTTGCGGTGACAAACGCGCAGATACTTCATGGGATAATCGAACGTCGCTCCCATGAAGCATCTGGTTCATGCAGCCTGCCCGCACGATTGTCCTGACGGCTGCGCCGTGCTCATCACGGTAGAAGATGGCCGCGCCACGAAGATCGAGGGCGATGGGGAACATCCCGTCACGCGCGGATTTCTCTGCGGCAAAGTTGCCAAGTACCTCGAACGCGTCTACTCGCCGGACCGCGTGCTCTATCCCATGCGCCGCGTCAGCACCAAGGGAACGCACGGCGACGGCGCCTTCCAACGCATCAGCTGGGATGAAGCCTTCGACGAGATCGTTACGCGCCTGAAGCAGATCAGCGCCGACTTCGGTCCCGAAGCCGTGCTGCCCTACTCCTACGGCGGCAACATCGCGGTGCTGAACGGCGCCTCGATGGACATGCGCTTCTTCCATCGCCTGGGCGCATCGCAACTGCATCGCAGCATCTGCTCGCAGGCCGGCGGCGACGCCATCCTCTCCATCTACGGCAAGAAGATCGGCACCGAGCCGGAGCAGTTCCGCCACTCCAGATACATCATCGCCTGGGGCGCGAACATTCACGGCACCAACATTCATCTGTGGCCGTTCATCGAAGAGGCGCGGCGCAACGGCGCGAAGCTGGTCGTCATCGATCCGTATCGCACGCGTACCGCCGCGATTGCCGATTGGCACCTACCGATCAATCCCGGAACCGACGTCGCTCTCGCGCTCGGCATGATGCACGTCATCGTTCGCGAAGGCTGGCACGACGCCGACTACATCGCGCGCCACGCGGAAGGCTTCGATGAGTTGCAGAAGCGTCTGCCCGAGTACACACCTGAACGAGTTGCGCACTGGACGGGCATCTCGAAGGAAGACATCGAGCGCATCGCCCGCGAGTACGCGACCACGCGGCCGGCAGTGATTCGCGTGAACTACGGCATCCAGCGGGCGCAGAACGGCGGCGCAGCCACGCGTGCGGTCTGCATGTTGCCGGTGATTACCGGATCGTGGAAGGAAATCGGCGGCGGCTTGCAGCTCTCGACCAGTGGCGGCTTTCAGCTGGACCGCGCGGCGATGGAGCGTCACGACCTGATGCACAAGAGCCCGCTGAACCGCCCAGCACGCACCGTGAACATGGTGCAGCTCGGCCGCGCGCTCACCGAGCTGGACGATCCGCCCTTCAAAGCGCTCGTCGTCTACAACTCGAATCCCGCGGCCGTCTGCCCCGAGCAGCACCTCGTCAGACGCGGCTTACTGCGCGGAGACCTGTTCACCGTCGTGCACGAGCAGTTCTTCACCGACACCACCGATTACGCCGATCTCGTTCTGCCTGCAACCACGTTCTTCGAACATAAAGACCTGGTGCAGGCCTATGGTCACTACTATCTCCAGGTCTCGCATCAGGCAATCAACCCGCTCGGCGAGTGCAAATCGAATGTCGACTTCTTCCGCGAGCTCGCCCTGCGCATGGGCTTCGAAGACGAGTGCTTCCGCGAGCCGGTCGATGCCATGATTGACGCCGCTCTCGCATCGCGAGTACCGCAGCTGGAAGGCATCACGCGCGAGCGCCTGGAAAGCGATCCGCACGTCCGGCTGAACCTGAATGGCAACGGCGAACCCTGGCTTCCCTTTGCCCACGGCTTTCCCACGCCAACGGGTAAGGCGCGGCTCTATGACGCAAGCCTGATCGAGCTGGGCATGGATCCGGTCGCATCGTTCGTTCCGCCCGACGAGTCACGCCACACCGCGGCGGCAAAACAGTATCCACTCGAACTTCTGGCGCGCAAAGCCGATAACTTCCTGAACTCCACGTTCGTCAATCTCCCAGGGCACCAGAAAATGGAACCGCACCAGCATGAACTGGAAATTTCTACCGGGGACGCCAAGCGCCGCGGCATTGCCGACGGCGACCATGTCCGCGTGTACAACGATCGTGGCGAGATTTTCCTTCGCGCTCGCGTGGATGGTTCGGTACGCCCGGGCGTGGTCGGAGCGCGCCTGGGCTGGGCGAAGCTTTCGGACCGCGGCCTTAACGTCAACGTGCTGACGTCGGCGCGGCTCACCGATCTCGGAGGTGGTGCTACGTTCTATTCCACTCTGGTGGAGGTGGAGCGCGCTCTCGCAACTTCCAGCGGCAGCGAGGGTTAGCGTACCTGTCGCTTCGTCACGACGGACGGTTTGCAGTTACGGTTCACAGCGCTCGTACCGTATAATTGCGCTTTTCAACCTTAGCACTGAGGGTTCTGTTATTTCTTGCCACCGTCAGGTAGGGCCCGCGACGGTTTGGGTTCGCGGGACACGTGGTTGCGCCACGGCGATTAGTCTCTTCCTTGCACTCATCTTCCTCGCCGGGTTGTCGTTCGCGCAAGAGGACGTGGTCTCCGAGATCGTTATCCACGGCAACCGCCGCATCCCGGCGGATACCATACGCGCCCGCATGTTCACCAAGCCCGGCGACGTCTATGACCAGGCCGCTCTGGAACGCGACTTCAACTCCCTCTGGAACACAGGGTATTTCGACGATCTGCGGATCGAGCGCGAACAATCCTCCAAAGGCTGGATCATCCACGTTTACGTGAAGGAAAAGCCCACCATCCGCGAGATCAAATACGTTGGTCTGAGTTCGGTTTCGCAGAGTGATGTGCTCGACAAATTCAAGGAACAGAAGGTGGGCCTGACACAGGAGAGCCAGTACGATCCCACCAAGGTAAAGCGCGCCGAGGTGGTCATCAAGCAGCTGCTGGCGGCCCACGGTCGCCAGTTTGCCACGGTGCGCTCGGAAGTGCGGCCCATCCCGCCCGCCGCAGTATCGCTCACATTCGTGGTCAAGGAAGGTCCGAAGGTCAAGGTCGGAAAGATCAAGTTCGAAGGCAACAAGGCGATCAGCAGCCGTCAGCTGGAAAGCGCCATGAAGAACCTGAAGCCGATCGGCATTCCGCACTCCATTTTCCTTGAGAACCTCTTCCCTCGCACCTACGACTCCACCAAGCTCACCGAAGACGCGGAACGTGTCCGTTACTACTACCAGACCAAAGGCTATTTCAAAGCGCTGGTGGGCGATCCCAAGACCCAGATTCACGACACCAGCGGCGTCAAATGGTATTTCCCCTTCAAATCATCTCCGGGAAAAGCTGTCGATATCACCCTTCCGGTGGAAGAAGGACAACGCTACCGTCTCAAAGAGATCACCTTCACGGGAAACAAGGCGATCAAGAACACCAAGCCTTTGCGCTCGCTGTTCAAGATCAAGGATGGCGACATCTTCGACACCGAGGCGATCCGCAAAGGTCTGGAGCAGTTGCGCAAGGCTTACGCCTCGTTGGGCTACATCAACTTCACTCCTGTTCCCAACACCGACGCTGACGACGAAAAGCGGACGATCAGCCTCCGCATCGACCTCGACGAGGGCAAGCAGTTCTATGTCCGCCGCATCGAGTTCGAGGGCAACACCACCACACGCGATAAAGTCATTCGCCGCGAGCTGGCACTGGAAGAAGGCCAGATCTATAACGGCAACCTGTGGGAGCTCAGCCTGCTCCGCCTGAACCAGTTGCAGTATTTCCAGCCGCTCAAGCCTGAGCAGGATTCGGAAATCAAGCAGAACGCGCAGGACGGCACTGTCGACATCACGCTGAAAGTCAAAGAGAAGGGCAAGAACAGCATCGGCCTGACCGGCGGCGTCAGCGGACTTTCGGGCGCGTTCATCGGCTTCAACTACACCACCAACAACCTGTTCGGCAAAGGCGAAAGCCTGACCTTCGAATTTGAGATCGGGCAGTACCAGCGCAACGAGACCCTGGCGTTCACCCAGCCTTACCTCTTCGACCGGCCGTTGCAGTTCGGCTGGTCGGTCTATCACCGCAGTTATAACTACAACCAGGCGGCCCTCACCCAGATCCAGCTGAATCAGACCATCAACCTGCCTGCCAGCTATCAGGCACTGCTGCAGAACTTCACGCAAACCAGCACAGGATTCACCACGTCGCTGAGCTATCCCATCAAACGCTCATTCAAGCGTGTGGGCATCACGTATTCATTTGACGACTCGTCGGTGCAGACGTTCAGTGCAGCCTCGGCTGATTATTTCGAGTCGCTGGCTTATCGCGGCATCTCTGGCCCGAACGCTCTCAACGGAATCATTACCAGCAAAGTCGTGCCGAACTTCTCCTACAGCAAGATCGACAATCCACAGCGCCCACATGAAGGACAGAGCATTTATTTCGGGACCGAATTCGCCGGACTCGGCGGCAATGTCAAGTACGTCAAGCCGGTGGGTGAGTATAAGAAGTTCATTCCCGTAAACAAGCAGCGCAATACCGTTGGGTTCCGCGTGCTGGGTTCCTGGATCAGCGGCTACGGAGGACAGGTTGCGCCGCCGTTTGACCGCTTCTATATGGGCGGCGATACCGATATTCGCGGCTTCGACATCCGCTCCATCTCGCCGGTTTCGTTCTTCCCCACCGCGGTTACCATCCCGTTGCAGAACCCGGATGGCACGATCGTTCCCCTGAATCCCGCCAACCCGCGGCAGGGAAGCTACAACATCACGATCCCGGTCGAGCAGATCATCTTTCCCGGTGGCGATACCAATATCGTTACCAACCTGGAATATCGCGTACCCATTGTGGGGCCGGTGACCATCGCACCCTTTGTCGATACGGGATGGGACTTTGTCTCTCAGCCCTCGCAACTGCTGATCGCCGGTCCGCAGGTGACCACGTTGCAGACAACATCGTTTGGTTGTCCTTCGCTGAACTCCAGCTTCCAGTGCGTTGGTGGGAGCACGTTGCCTTTCAGCAATCAGCTGCCAATTGTCTCTGGCACCAACTACCAGACCCGCATGTCCACAGGTGTGGAGTTGCAGGTCATTGTTCCGGTAGTCAACGCGCCCTTCCGCATCTACTGGGCCTACAATCCGCTGCGGCTTAATGAAGTGGTAAGTTCGCCGAATCCCATCACGCGCTCCATGTTCCCGGCCGGTGCTGCTGGCGATTACACGTATGCGCAAGCTATTTCCATCTATCAGCCAAAATATCTTTTGTCGGAGCCGCTCAAGACCTTCCGCTTTACCGTGGCGACGACCTTCTAGGAGAAACTTTCGTGAGAGCTGTCGGTGCCGCGGTCCTCTTTGCTTTGATTGGCACGCTTGTGCTGACGGCGGTAGCTCAACAGCAGCAGCCTCAGCCGGGCGCCGCCTCCAATGCACAACGCCAACCGGGCAACGCGCCCACGCCGCAGCAGATGATGGGATACTTCGCCGGCGACTGGAAGCTTACGGGAACGCAGAAGATCAGTCCCAGCTCACCGCCCGCGCCGTACACCTCCACCGAGCATGGTGAGTGGGTAGGCACGGATTTTCTGGAGATTCACGCTGTCAGTCACGGGCCGCTGGGCGATATCCATTCCGTTCGCATGATCGAGTACAACCCGGCAAACCAGATGTTCACGTTCAATGCCTACAACAGCCTCGGTGAGCATCAGGTGGCAACGTGCAACCCCCAGGGAACTCAGTGGACGTGGAACGTTGAGCAGAAGATGAATGGCGTCACCACCAACGCCCGCAGAGTGCTCACGCTCACGTCGCCGAATTCCTACACCTTCAAAACCGAAGTGCAGAATCCTGCCGGCGCGTGGGTCACCGTCATGGAAGGCACGGCGGCGCGAGCCCAGTGAAAGTAGTAAGGCGACGCGGCGCCGATCGCCGGAGCGGCTCTTCCGCAAGGTTGCATGATTTCTTTGATCATCCCGGCTGCGCTGTGGTAAAAGCGTATCCTTTCGTCACGGATTGCACGTTCTTGTTTGACCTTGCTCAGCGGCTTTCCCTATAATCGATAAATCCGCACCGCCGAATTTTCCCGGTCGGGAGGCGTTCTGGGTAGTGCAAACTAAACGCCGCGCCCGGCGGTTCAGGCACGACACTGCATAGCTGTCGTCATCGCTGGAACACCTGAAGAATTCCCGGAGCAGTTCAAGGAGCTACACCAACGCAATGAAGCGCACGTTCGTAAGCACAGTCGTGCTCGCCCTCGTTACCGCAACTGCGGCATTGGCGCAATCGGCCCCGGCTGGCAAACCGGCCGCAACCGCAACCACCCCCAGCAGCGGCACTACTGCCGCTCCCACAGCCGCCGCCGCGACTCCAGGCAGCGTAAAAGTGGGAATCATCGATATCCAGCAAGCCATCATCGGCACCAACGAAGGCGCCCGTGACTTTGAGGCCTTGCAGAAAAAGTTTGAACCCAAGCGCACCGAGTTGGCTGGGTTGAACACCGAAATTGAGACCCTGAAGAAACAGCTCAACACCCAGGGCGACAAGATGAACGAAGACGCGCGTTCCTCCCTGGTGAAGTCAATCGAGTCCAAGCAGAAGAGCCTGCAGCGCTCGGCCGAGGATGCGCAGAACGATTACCAGCAGCAGTCGAATGAAATCGCGCAGCGCATTCTGCAGAAGATGGCGCCCGTGATCGACAAGTACGCCAAAGCAAATGGCTACGGGTTGCTCTTCGACTCTTCCAATCCCTGGCCGCAGGGGCCGCTACTCTGGGCAACGGCCGGCGTGGATCTGACCAAGGTCGTCGTCGACGCCTACAACGCGCAGTCTGGCGTTGCACCTCCGCCGACGATGCCGAAGCCCGCGGGCGCTCCCGGCGCTACCACTGGCAAGCCGATGGGAGCAGCGACAACTCCTGCGGGAGCCAAGCCGACTACCGCCGCCACTACCACGCACTAAGCTCGGCATTTCTCAAAGGCCGCCTTGCATGGGCGGCCTTTTTTTGCTACCCGTTGTTCTGCCGCAACGCGCGGGTGAGCGCCACTGCTGAATCCTTCGCGCCTCCGCTTTATGACAATCTGGGAAATCAATCAGATAGGGCCGCAATATTTTGCCCTCCACGTCCTGTGGAAAACTTTGTGGAAGACTTCGGCGCACGCCCCGCAACCGCGCCAGCACAACGCGGTGACTCTGGTTACCCGATGGTTACCATTCATATAACGTGCTTGTAATTAGTGGCTTAGAGACCGATTCTATGGTTACACCGGAGGAATTCGGCGCATTCTGAAGCAATCATAACCCTGGGAAGTTTTGCACAGATGGGAAGGCACCCGCCTCCTTTACATGCTCGCGCCGCCCTCGAAAACCTTCCTCATCTCATAGGGATAAATCCGATACAAGCCGTAGCTGATTCCGACATCGGAGTACTCTCGGAACAAAAGATCTCCCCTGCCGTTCGCGTCCGCGTCCACTGCGTCGATGATTTCCATCCGCGAAAACGCGTCGAGATGATTACTGTCGGTTACTGAAGTGAAGATCACGATGGGAGTGCCATTGATATCTTCCCGTGCGACCAGCGTCACGTAGTAGTCGAACTCAGGCCGGCGGAACGCCTTCGCCCCAGGCACCGGTAGCGTTGCCATGAAGACGAACGTCGGTGAGTTGCTGTAGTCCAGATCGAAGGCGCGCAGGTCGTAATCGCTGATTCTGGCATTCTTCGGCAATCCTGGGGTGTTGCGCTTGGCGATGAACTTCTTAATCTCGTCCAGCGAGAGCGAGCTCATCTGCTCCGTCTTACTCTCACGCTCCGCAGGGCTCATTGCGTAGAGTAACGAGCGGGTCTCATACTTTCCCGCATCGGAAACCGCCGGATACGAATGCCTCGCCACGCTGCCTCCCTCAACCACACTGGCCGGGGTAGCTTCTGCGGGAGCGGGTGAGTTGCCCGTCGGCTTGGCGGTGGAACGCTCAACTATCGATGCCGGGCTGCCGCGGCGCAAAATCGGTCGATTCGGGTCGTTCTCGTCCGGTGAACGTGCCGGACTCGAGGATGCGGAAGCATTCGCTGCCGCTGGGCTCGGTTGTGGAGATGCGATGGGAGCAGGTGCCTCAGACGACGGCTTCTTCAGCGTCGGCCGGTCCGGAGGCTCGTTGGATGTCGGCGGCGCATTTCCCGCCGGGGAATTGCCGCCCCCGGACGCCGGCGCGTCAGGGGCCTTGCTGGCATCGGAGCTGGACGAGTTGCTCGACCCTGGCCGGCGCAGCACCGGACGATCGTCGAGCGGACTGGAACCCTGCGGCGGTTTCTGCTGTTTAGCGGGCTGCTGTGCCTTCCTGTCGTCGAAGTCGGAGTGCGGCTTCCATTGCCCGGTGGCTATCCAGGCGCCCTTCACCTGCTCAGGCGACGTGACCGTAAAAAGTCCGGTTGGCTCTCCGTAATTGGTGGCCTCGTAAACCGTCTCGGGCTCCAGCGCCATCGGCTCAGGGTCCGCGCCATAAAGGCTGGCATCGTAAAAATGATCGTCAATCCACAAAGCGACCGGCACCAGGCGCGCACCACCGCCCGGCAGAAACTCAAGTACGGCAATCGCGCGCGGTCCGCGTTTATTTTTCTTGGTGTTGATCCTCGACTGGTTGCTGTCGCTGCCGGATTTCCCCTGCTGGCTCCGGTCGCGAGTCTGGGCGGCCCCGAAGGGCGAGAGAACGGCCAGCGACAGAATCGTCGTCATCGCCCAACGGCTGCCCCGGTTTGTCATTCCGAGTCGAGCACTGCGGAGCCGACGGATCTGCTTTCCTCCAACCCTTTTAGCCAGGGCGGGGCAGATGCGGTATAGATATTGGGTCATGGAAATCAACAAAAAAGCTCCCGACTTCACTTTGCCTGACGAAAACGGAAACCCCGTCTCGCTCGACCAGTTTCGCGGCAAGAATGTCGTTCTCTTCTTCTATCCCAAAGCCAACACACCCGGTTGAACCATTGAGGCTCGCGGGTTCCGCGACGCATACAGCAAGCTGCAAAAGGCCGGACTGGTCGTGCTGGGCATCTCGCCCGACACGCCGAAGGCACAACTCAAGTTTAAGGAAAAAGAGAAGCTGCCGTATACCCTCCTGGCCGACGATAAAAAAGAAGTCGCCAAGAAGTTTGACGTACTGAAAGAAAAAAACATGTACGGCAAGAAGGTGATGGGGATCGTGCGCAGCACGTTCCTGATCGGGCCGGACGGCAAGATCGCCCACATCTTCTCGCCGGTGAAGCCGGAAGGCCACGCCGAAGAGGTGCTGGCAGAGGTGAAGAAGAAGGCGTAACCGATCGCCTGAACCGCCGCGGATGGAGAATCGATCATCGCCCTACTGGAAGCACGGCATCTTATCAAGACCTTCCACACCGGCCAGTCCGCCTTCGGAATGCGGGCGTCGGGACAGGTGCGCGCCGTCAATAACGTTTCGCTGACCATAGAAGCCGGCGAGACTCTCGGCCTGGTCGGCGAATCCGGCTCCGGCAAGAGTACGCTCGGCCGCATGCTGCTGCGACTCATCGAACCCGATTCCGGCGAAATCACCTTCGACAACCAGGATGTCCTGCGCGCATCAGGATCGCGGTTGCGACAACTTCGCCGCGACATGCAGATCATCTTCCAGGATCCCTTCGGCTCGCTCGATCCGCGGATGACGGTCGAGCAGATCGTCTGCGAGCCGATCGCCATCCATGGCGGTGACGATGCCCATCGCCCCCGACAACGGGCCGCAGAGGTCATGAAGGCCGTGGGACTGGATGAATCGGCGCTCCGCCGTTATCCGCACGAGTTCAGCGGAGGACAGCGCCAGCGCATCGGAATCGCGCGCGCGCTGATCCTGCACCCGCGCTTCATCGTCGCCGACGAACCCGTCTCAGCGCTCGATGTAAGCGTCGGAGCGCAGATCGTCAACCTGCTGAAGCGCCTGCAGCGCGACTTTCACCTGACTTATCTTTTCATTTCGCACTCCATGCCGATCGTGCGCTACCTTGCCGATCGCGTTGCTGTCATGCAGCGCGGCGAGTTGGTGGAGGTGGGAACAACCCAACAGATCACAACCGCGCCAAAGCATCCTTACACGCAAACGCTGCTCGCGGCAACGCCGGAGATGGAAGTCAAAGCGTAGTTAACCTGCGTCTCTCAAGCGTAAAGGAAGGATCTGATTCTCTCGAACAATGACGTGCGCGGATCACTTATGATTGTCGATACTGCGCCAATGATCCGTGCAGGTCTCTGTGATCGTTTCCCGTTTCATTGACTTGAAGCGTTCTTACACTGACATTCACGCGATTGCTGGAAATCGCAAAGGAGGCAGCCATGGACAAGGATCGAAAAGCCCAAAACTTGGCGTGTGTTGAAGGTCATTTTCATAGCGAAGCGCAGAACGATATTGAAGCGGCGCTTGAGCTCTACACAGACGACATTTTCTTTGAAGCGGGCGCTCTCAATGGCCTTAATCGCTCTTTTTCCGGAAAGCCGGCCGTAGCCGAGTTTTATCGTGAAGTGTGGGCTACGATGAAAGATGTGAAGTTTCAACCTCTGCAACGATTCGCCACCGAAGATCGGGTCGTGGACGACAGTTTCGTGACCTTCGAGGTGGTGCGCGACGGCTGCTGGCCGCAGTTTTCCACCGGGCAGAAGATTGAAATGCGGCTGGTTCACATCTTTGAGATGCGAGACGGCAAGATTGCCAAGGAATTTGTCTTTGATATGGGGCGCGCTGTGTAACTGTTCTAAGCAGGCATGTGAATGTGGGAACGTCCCGCTTTGCGCTGCCCGCCATGTCCATACGCCGTGGCAAAGCAGAAGCAGCGCTTTTCAATCAGTTTCGAGTGTGGAACTTAGTCCGACGCATGCATCTGTTCGAATACCGCGGAAAGTTTTGTAACCTCGAAGAGGTCGCTGATCCGCGGCTGAGCATTCACCACTTTGAAGTCGCATTGTACTCTGCTCGCGGAAAGATAGACGCTAACCATCGCACCGATACCGGTGCTGTCGATGTAACTCACGTTGGTAAGGTCCAGCAGAATACGCTTGCTCTCGGGGATGAGCCCGCGAATTGTCTGTTGCAGGAGATGCGAGTTTCCCAGGGTGATTCTGCCTGACGCATAGACTACGGCCTCATCCGCCTTCTTGTCGGTTCTGAGTGCTAACTCTGGTGCAGGGATACTCGAATTTGCTGCCATGATCAACTGCTCCTGACTTTAGCTGTAGCGGTTATGGCTGAAATGAAAAACAGGCTGTGCGATTCAATCCTTAGGGAGAATTCCGGGTAGCGCTGGACCAAACGCCTACACGATACATGCTGGCAAGTAAGTAGTCCAGCCGAAGCTGTGTTAAATGACGCCAACAGCCCAAAAGGCGATGCCGATGGACGCGATGTGCATACTGATCCTCCCTGAGCGATGATGCTACTTAGCGGCGGACCACCTTGGCAGGCGTTAACGCCAAGTAGCCTTGTAAGAATGCGTGCAATGCAAAGGCACTTGAGTGGCTAAGGTGAATTTCCTCTTGCTCAGAGGCCCTGTCGGCACTACCATCTTCGCGTTACGAGGTTGTCCGCTCCCACCTCCGCTTCTTTTCGGCTAGATCCGGTTTCAACGTCAGCGCCCTTCGCAGCCACACTTCAACGTTAAGAGATCGACTGTTTCCATATCTGCGGAGCACGCTCCCGCGCCGCTCTAAGAAACCCGATCGCATCTGGTTCCAGGCGACTCCTGATGGTCGGCTGGACGGTGCGCAGCGGTCTTGTGAAATAAACGTTGGACACAGCGCGCACTCTCTACCGCTGCTTCGGGGAGACGGCTAGACCAACTCGTCCTGTCGAGATCACGCCACTAAATAAATGGAGACACAGGGGGCGCTCACTCTTGGCCTTTCGGACGCGAACAATTCATTTCCGAGGTTTTGAAGGAGAAGGATATGAGATTCTCAATGATCGCGATGCTCATCCAACTATGTCTGGCTTCCGCTGGTATCGTAAACGCGCAGAATGCTGTGGTTGTCGTTGATTCACACACCGACATATACCAGGCCGGGGGATATAACGACGATGCTGGCGAGGGAGCGATCCCGCCATTTGCTTACGTGTTTCCGGCTCGTCCTGGACAGGTTTTGACGTTTCTCAGTGTGACCGGGCAATGGACGTGCAATAACGGGGTGGAACCACCTTACAGTGCTGACGGTACCACAACGGTAGGAGTCTGTTACCCGCGGGCAAATATCAGTCCAACCGGGCCCTTTTCCGGCTATGACAACACGGACTATCAAGGTGCAATGGTCGGTATGTTCCTGGAATGCGGACTGCCAACCAGACAAGCGCCCACTTTGCGCTTTTATGTAAACGATGGATCTCAAGGCGGAATCAAGACCGATTTCGAAGTGTTACAGCCCGAAATAGGGCAAGTATTCTTCGTGGGTGATGGCTTGACCGGCACTGGAACGGGGAATCACCAGATGTTTATGGTTCCACCAACCGCAACCCATCTATACCTCGGCTATGTCGATACTTGCTCTTCAAGTGGATTTTCAAGTCCTGGTTGCTATTTCGACAACGCAGGAGCCATCACCGTGACGTTTAAGATTTACCAGGCTTTAAAGTAGACCGGCGGCTGCGGATGGGGGCACACGACTCATCTTCATCGTCTGAATCTGGGGGCGATAGCAGCGATTAACCCTCACAATCCTGCGCGGCCCGATTACTAACTGAAGGGCGATGGTGTGTCAACGATCAGCGCGTGATGCCTCCAACTTCTGTATTCATTGACTTGCCTTGTCGCCGCCACGTAAGATTCGTCGCCAGTGGCTGAGCAGACAATTTCCCACTACCGCATCCTCAGCATGCTGGGGGGCGGCGGCATGGGCGTGGTGTATAAAGCCGAGGACACACGGCTCGACCGCTTCGTCGCCCTCAAATTCCTGCCTGAGGACGTAGCCCAGGATCCCCACGCATTGGAGAGATTTCGCCGCGAAGCGAAGGCCGCTTCGGCGCTGAACCATCCCAACATCTGCACGATTCACGACATCGGCGAGGAAGATGGCCGCGCCTTCATGGTGATGGAGTTCCTCGATGGCGTGACCTTGAAGCACCGCATTGGCGGCAAGCCGCTGGAGCCGGAGCTGCTGTTGGACCTGGCGACGGAGGTTGCCGATGCGCTGGACGCCGCACATGGCCAGGGCATCATCCACCGCGATATCAAGCCGGCGAACATCTTCATCACGCGGCGCGGGCATGCCAAGATTCTCGACTTCGGGCTGGCGAAGGTAACCGCGAAAGTTGCGGCTAGCGGGCAGACCGCAACCGAGATGGCCTCCGATGCCGACCATCTCACCAGCCCGGGAGCAATGCTTGGCACAGTCGCCTATATGTCGCCCGAGCAGGTGAAGGCGCGCGATCTCGATTCGCGCACTGACCTGTTTTCCTTCGGCGCGGTGCTGTACGAAATGGCGACGGGCAAGATGCCGTTCGGGGGTGAAAGCTCGGGCGAGATTTGCGGCGCCATCTTGCACACGCCGCCCGCGCCGCCATCGCAGCTGAGCCCGGAGATGCCGACGGGACTGGAAGCGGTGATCGGCAAGGCGCTGGAGAAGGACCGCAACCTGCGCTATCAGCATGCTTCAGAAATGCGGACCGACCTGCAGCGCCTGAAGCGAGACACCGAGAGCGCCCGCTATTCCGCGGTGGGATCCGGATCGGGCGCGGTGGCAGCAGCCTCCGGCGGGGTCTGGGCCGAGAGTTCAGGCAAGGCAAAAGCGGTTGAGACACCCTCCAGCCAGGGCCGATCTTCGGTAGAGAAGAAAAAGCCCTGGCCGATCATCGCCGTGGTATCGCTCCTCGTTATCACCGCGCTGGTTGGCGGGCTGCTCTATTACCGCTCGCGTGAAGCTCCCAAGCTGACCGAGAAAGACACCATCGTCGTTGCCGACTTCGAAAACAAGACCGGCGATACGGTCTTCGACGACACCTTGAAGACTGCCCTGACCGTAGCGCTGAACCAGTCGCCATTCTTGAATGTGCTCTCCGACAACCAGGTGACGAAGACGCTGAAGCTGATGACGCTTTCCGCCGACACCAGGCTGACGCCCGAGGTGGCGCGCGACCTGTGCCAGCGTACGGGCAGCAGGGCGTTCATTGCAGGTTCCATTGCCAGTCTGGGCAACGAGTACGTCCTCGGGTTGAAAGCGGTGAACTGCCAGAGCGGCGACACGTTGGCGCAGGAGCAGGTGACGGCCAACGGTAAAGAGAAGGTACTGAATGCCGTGGGCGAGGCGGCCGCGAAGCTGCGCGGCGAGCTGGGCGAGTCGCTGACGACGGTGCAGAAGTTTGACGTTCCGCTGGAACAGGCAACCACTTCCTCGCTTGAAGCACTGAAGGCCTACAGCCTTGGCGTAAAGGCCGACAACCAGAAGGACGCTCAGGAAGCTCTTCCTTACGCGCAACGCGCTATTCAGCTCGATCCCAACTTTGCCATGGGCTATCTGGCATTGGGCTCTGACTACTTTGGACTGGCCGAGCTCGGGCGGGCCAGCGAGTACTACGCCAGGGCCTTCGACTTGCGCGAGCACGCCAGCGAGCGGGAGAAGCTCCTCATCAGCGCCGACTACTATCGCAACGTAAGCGGAGAGCTGGACAAGGCGGTGCAGACGTACCAGGCGATGATTGCCAGCTATCCCCGGGACAACTACGGATACAACGGACTCGGCATCGTCTATTCGGAACTGGGGCAATTCGACAAGGCGGTGGAGGTGACACGCCAGGCCCAACAGCTGGCCCCCGAGAGGATCGCCCCGTATGTGAACCTCGCCAACTACTTACTTGTCTTGCAGCGCTTTCCCGAAGCCCGGCAGACCATTGAGGACGCACAAGCCAGGAAGCTGGACGCCAGCCAGTTTCGCAGTGCGCTTTATGGTCTTGCCTTTGTAGCAGGGAACACACAGGCGATGGCGGAACAGCAGCAGTGGTTTGCGGTGAATGCGGGCGACGAGCACATAGGACTCTCGCTTTTCGCTGACACGGAGGCCTACTCAGGTCATGTGGCGAAGGCAAAGGAGCTGACGCGACGCGCGGCTGAAGCCGCAATAAGGGTCGACAGCAAAGAAAATGCAGCCATCTGGTGGGAGAATACTGCCCTGCGCGAGGCTGCCTTCGGCAACATCGCCCAAGCCCGGCAGGCGGCCGATGCCGGGCTCAAGCTATATCCCGACAGCCTGGCTGTGCAGGTGGAAGCCACGCTGGCTTACGCCATGAACGGTGATACGGAGCGAGCACAGGGCATGGCGGAGGCCTTGAACAAGCGCTACCCTCTCGACACCCAGGTGCAGGCGCTGTGGCTGCCAGCCATTCACGCGCAGCTGGCGCTGAATCGCAAGAAACCGCCTGAGGCGCTTACCGGGTTGCAAAGTGCATTGCCGCCCATCGAGTACGCTCAGATCAATTTCATCGCCCAGGCTTCGTGCCTCTATCCGACCTACATTCGCGGTCAAGCCTACCTGGCGGCGGGACAGGGCAAGGAAGCTGCCGCCGAGTTCCAAAAGATCCTCGACCATAGCGGCATCGTGTGGAACTGCTGGACGGGAGCGCTGGCGAAGCTTGGTGTTGCCCGCGCGAATGCCTTGCAAGCCAAGAACGCAACCGGCGTCGACGCCGATGCCGCCCGCACTCGCGCCCTCGCCGCCTACAAAGACTTCCTCACGCTCTGGAAAGACGCCGACCCCGACATTCCCATCTACAAAGATGCCAAAGCTGAGTACGCGAAGCTGCAATAGCGGCACGAGGCGGTCATAGTAGTGCTTTTGTCAACGTTGCGAAATGCTGTTAATCATTTCTTGCCATCCAATCTGCCTTAGCCGATAATCCTTTCTCGTTTTTCTAAAGCAGAAGCTTCTTCAGCAATCGGACTCTCGCTCCCACTCAAAGTCTTACGGCATTCGTTCGCTGTGCAGATACCCGGTCGCCGATTTCAGTCCTTGTTGCGCGTCTTTCGGCGCCCTCGAAGCAGTCCGTATCCGTCCTTTTGAAACCTATCCCAACGGTCGGGCCCTGTCGTTAGAAAGTTCATTTCACAAGCAGCTCAGAGGAGAAGCGATGACTTCGAAGAATTCGCAGTTGATGATTGCATTCTGTGTCGTAGCCGTCTGTGTGTTCATTCCCTTGTCGGCAATCGGCCAAGCGGCTGCAGCGCATGGTTCGAAATCGGCGCCTCCGCCGCCTGGATCTTCACAGGTCGTCGTGACCAACACTCCGGCACAGCCCGTCCCCACCGCCGCCCAGGGCACAACCACCGTAGGCGGGACAGTCAACATCGGCAACACGCCATCGGTCTTTCTCGCCAATACTCCCAGCGTCAACGTCGCCAATACTCCCAACGTGAACGTCGCCAACAGTCCAACCGTCACGCTGGGCGCAGGCGCAAGCGTGAATGTCACCAACCCGCTCTATCCGAACAACAACCCCATCCCGTTGTTTGTTACGGAGGCGAGAAATCGCTGGGAGGACAGTTGCTTTGTGGAGTTCAGTGGCGCCTCCGGGAGTTGCTTATTCCAGCCAGTGCCGGCCAATACTGTGCTGCTGATCCGGGAATTCGATGCCTCAGGCGTATTGGAGACAGGCGTTCGGCCGCAGATACTTACTCTCGAAACGAGCGTGTCGCATTACTTTCCGGCGTTTGTTATGGCCGTCAATTCCGGCGGCTTCGACTCCGTAGCGACGCATCAGGAGACCTACATCTATCTGAACCAGACTACCCAGCCCGCTTGCGACATCGTTCTGAGCGCAGCATCGAATGCAGGCAACTATCACTGCAGCATTTCGGGCTACCTGGTGCCGGTATTCTAGGACGTGGTTGATTCGGCGTAACTGGACAAGTGCTTGACCAGTCCCGAGAGCCGGGACGTGGTGAAATTCGCGGCCCCAGCGCTTAGGTTTGATCGCCAAGAGTGCTGGGGCCAGGCTCAGAACTTTCGCCCCTCCCGTGGACAAGTAAAGTCGCTAGTGCTCCGAGAAGGCAAGTTGCTTTGATTCGTGGAGCGCAGCTGACGGATCCTGAAACTCCGCGCCCTCCAGTCGCAGGAGAAACGCCTTCACCGGCAGCCCGCCGCCGTAGCCGCCGAGTTGACATCCTCCCGCCAGCACGCGATGGCAGGGAACGATGATCGCGATTGGATTGTAGTGATTTGCCTGGCCGACGGCGCGAGGCCCTTTGGGGTTGCCAACCGCGCGCGCGATCTCGCCATAGGAGCGCGTCTCGCCGTACGGAATCCGCAGCAGCTCCTGCCAGCAGCGCTTGCGGAACTCCGTCCCGCGCAGATCGAGATCGAGGTCGAACTTGCGACGCTTGCCGGCGAAATACTCTTCCAGTTGCCGGCGGACCGGCCGAGTGCGTGATTCCGATTCCTGCCATTCGACGCGCTCGCCGTTGATTACCTGTGGCAGCCCGCGATCGAACTCCAGGATCACCAGCGCCGTCTGCGACACTCCAATCAGCAACGGTCCGACGGGCGAAGCCATTTGCGAGTAGTAGAGAGTTTCCATGACGTAGACAAGGCTAGCATCGGCCGACGGCCGCGGCCATATCACCCAGAGGATCATGGCCGATAACGTCCACTTGCACGAGAACGAAAAGAAAAGCCCCTCGCAATACGCGAGGGGCTGGGGAACGTTTCGTTCGACCGCTCTACTGCTGCGGTGGGTTGCTGGGCTGGGACTGCATGGGAGCCGACTGCTGGTTCTGGGCCGGCGCACTTGAGGAGCCGCTGCTCTGACTGGTGGAATAGCTGCTGCTCTGGTTTGCCATGCCCGAGTTCATCGTTCCGCTGGACTGGGCTGAGGCCAGCTGATCGACGTTGTTCTTCAGAAGGCTGATCTCTACACGATTACCACGGGCCCGCGTCGTACCGTCCTCGGATGGCATCTTTGCATTGCCCATACCAAGCATGTACACGCGGTAAACAGGAATCTGGTTCTTCTCGACCAGATAGCGCACCACGGAGTTGGCCATCGCCTGCGAGCTCTGGATGCCGGCCTGTCCGCCGCCATTCGAGAAGCCCTGCACCTGGATGATGTAGCCCTTCTGGTTTTGCAGATTCGCCGTCATGTCATCCAACGCGTCGCGATCCTTCTTGCTGAGCGTCGTCTGGCCCGAGCGGAAACGTATCTCGGTCTGGGTGGCAGGCTGGTACTGGTCGATATTGCCGACAACCTGCTCCACCGTACCCAGTCTCGTGTTCGCCGCGCTCGCCGTCTGATACGCCTGCTGCGCGCGATTGCCGGCGTCGACCGCATGCTGGTCGGCCAGCGTCGCCTTGGCGTCCGCGTTTCGGATACCTTCCTGCGCGCGCGCGTCGACGTCCTTGATCTGCCGTGCGTTCTCTGCCGTCAGATCGTCAAGCTCATTCACGCGGTCGCGAATCGGAGTGAGCTGACGCTGAACATACTTCTTGCGAGCAAACGGATTCATCTTTCCCCAGAAACCCTCGTGCTGCTCCGGCTGCAAAGGCTGGCGTGCCGACAGGTTCTGGTCGGTGGTCGTATCCTGCGTTGTGGTGGTGGTTGTGGTCTGGGCGGCTTGCGAACTGCTCTGGCTGGCTTGCGGGTTGCTCTGCGTCGCGGCAGGCTGCTGATTATCAGTCGTCGTCTGTTGCGCGACACCGGGCAGCGCTAACGCCGCAGCCAGAGGCAGCGTGAACAGCATTGAAAGCTTCATTACTTAGTTCCTCCAAAGATCGTCGGCACAACGTGCCTCGCGCGGGGTTCGCGAATTGCCGCTCCGGTTCTTCTGGAGGGCTGACGGGCAATGTACGTACCCACGCCTTATCCTTAATCAACTGAGATGCCAAACTGTGGGGGCGAAAGATGCCTCTAAGTTGTTCAATTTCAATGGGCGAAGGGGAGGAACAAACAAGGCCGATGAGTAGGAACTGTCATCGTCGGGTAAATGTTACAGCGGGAGGCGGGAACCGGCGGCTAAGCCGCCTCCGCTGGATCCAGCCCCGTCTCGATTACAGCCCGGTCCCTGGCGAGAACGGGGGCGATTGCGGCCTCTACTTCGGTCATTGCGTCCGCCAGCGGTAGGGGAGGAATCACCGTCATGTTACCCAGCATTCGCGCCAGGCGATGATACGCACGGCGGCATGAGTACATAAAAGAGAGAGGATACTCCGGCTTTCGTTGACATGCCTCTTCGGGATCGGCATCCAGCAGGTAGGCAACGTCCGGTTTCGGAACCCATGCGCTGATTGATCGCACAAATAAACATGTCGCCGTTTTCGTGAGTGGTAGATTGGCCAGCTCATCGTAGATGTAGCGGTCCATGATGATCACATCGGCCCCGGACTCACGACGAGCCGCGGCAATCACCATTCCAAGATGCAGGGCGTCCAGCAAATACAGGCCGTGCCGCACAAGCGTGAGATACCACTTGCGGACGTTTTTGTCCTGCCGGTTTACCGGCTGCCCGGGCGCGCCAATGCCGCGTTCGCTGCCATACACCTTGTGAACGAAGCCTTCGCGATACCGGCTGAGCACAACCACGTCGTCCCAAAACGCGAGTAGCTTGGTATGCAGCCCACGCTTTTGCAAGAGCTCCTGCAGATTTGCGATCTGCGTGCTTTTGCCCGCGCCGTCCAGCCCGGAAAAGGAAATAAGCAGCGGACCAGCAGCTGCGAGCTTTGAGCTGCGAGCTTCGAGCGTCAAGCCGCGAGCTTCGACCGTCGTGTTAGGAGCATTCGCTTCTGTAGTGTGGTCGTCCACGTTTTGCATACACCGACTGAGGCTCGCCGTTGAGCTCGAAGCTCGAAGCCCGAAGCTCGCGGCTCGAAGCCCGAAAGCCCGAAGCTAATCCGCTACTTCGTCGTGGCGGGCTTGCTCGGCGTTCCCTTAGACAGGCCGTAGACTGTTCCCGCGGCGACACCGGCTGCGGCAATCAAGCCAATCTTGATCAGCAACGAGCGGCGCTGATTCTGCTTTGCCGGCGCAATCGCTTCTCCCGCAGGACGCGATGCCGCGCCACCCACGGTGGGCACGCCTTCCGCCGTCGCTGTACCTAATGGCTCCTGCATCTGGGGCGGTTGCTTCTGCTGCGGGGCCGGTGCGGCGGGCAGCGACTCCGGAGAACTTTCCGTCGTCTGTGCCGAAGGGTTCTGGTTGTCAGTTGTATTTTGACTCGGTACCGGGGTCAGTGGACCCTTCGAGGGATCCACGGCCGTACCGCTTTGCTGGCTCTGCTGGCTGTTCTGCGGAACTGCGCCTTCCTGCTGCGGTAAGGCTTGCGCGCACTCGGGCAGTCCGCACAAAACTACGCCGACGACCAGCGCCATCACATTTGCGAGCAATTTCTGATGAGCTTTCATGGTTAGCTCTCCCAGGGGAAGAAATCTCACATCAAGGGCCGATTACTTCGTGTTGGTCAATACCTTGTCAGCCGTAACCGGCGCCAGGGCGCCGGTACTCACATTCGCTCCGGACACATTGCCGGATTTCAGCACGCGCTCCACATCCGCATCGCGGTCATAGAACAGGTTGCGGGTGCGATTTTGCGCGTATCGCCACAAGTTCGGCAGGTTCGTCTGATACCAGCACGACTCACCCATGCGTGGCGACAACCCGCAAAACACCCGGAAACGATCGCGCAGCACATCCGGCGAAGCCAGCAATGCTGCGGTGAGCCGGTGATTGCCTTCCAGGATCGTTACCGGCTTCGCGTCATCGATGCCGATCAGCAGAACTGCGCTATCGTCCTCGTGACTGCGCAGGTGGTAGCTCAACGCCTGCACCTTGGAAATGAAGTTGCGAGTTCCACCGTGAAAAACCTTGGTCTTGATCCGCCGCACAATGTCTTTCAGCAGGAAACTTCCATTGGCGATACGCCGCCATTGCGCGCGTGGAAACACCCGCACCCGCTCCAGGTCCGGCGGCTCAATCTCCACTTCCCACCACTGCGTATCGGCAGGCAGCTCCCGCCACATATGCCCACGGCGGCGAAATAACAGGGCCCGGCGCAGAGCGTTTCCCGCTTCATCCGCGATCTGAGCCCCGAGGACAACCTGCTCGAACTGCTCGCGGTCCTCATGGAACTCTTCCTGATAGAACTCGTTCTTCAGGAACTCCGCAATAACCTCTGCTTCAGTAACGCGCCGTAGCCTCTTCATGGAGTCTCCCACCGGCGGTCGCCCACAACTTGAGGAAAGGAAAGGCCACCGCAATCAACAACACAACCCTAAGCACCTGCTGGACAACAATCACCTCCAACAGCGTTGAATGAAAACGCGTAATCCCCAGTACAATCAGGCCGCTCACCACCAGTTGCAGCCAACCGGTATTGGCGATCCGCCTCGACATCTCATACGTAATCAAAACCACAGCAATGGCATAAACTCCGGTAGCGGCGGCGTTCATACTCAGCAGCCAGTTCAGATCGCCCAATCCCATGGGAAAGTGAGAACCAAACAAGGATTGAAAGACCAGCGTCGGAAACGCCGCCAGAAGTAGAACAAACACAATCGAAATGCCCGTTACCAGCAGAAGCGGAATGGCCAGCAGAGAGCCGGAGGGCTTCGCCTCTTTGTTCTCCGCCGAGACGGGGAACATTGCACTCACGACCGACCAGGCGGCAAAGTAAAGCAGCCTTCCGACCAGGGCGATTGCGGCATAAAGACCCGCCTCGTCGGGCTTGAAGAAGTGCTTCACCATCAGAATGTCGATGTTGCTGATGATGACCTGTCCCACGAAGAAGACGATCGCTTGCCTTGCTTCCCCGACCGGGGCGGCGTGCCCGGCAACAGCGCGACCACGAAGTTCACGCGCTTTGTCCGGCAGGCAGAATGCCAGGATCACCGACGCAGAGATCGCCGCCACCGCGCCGAGTACTCCGAAGCCAAACTCGATCAGAAGAATCGCGCCGATGAACTTCACCACCGCTTCCGCTGACATGTTGATGGCCAGACCACGGAAGCGGCAGGTGCCTTGCAACCCCCCGCGCTTGACCCCGAGCGGGACGTAGATGGTCAACCCGATACTCAACAGGATGATGATCCACGGACTGGACAGCCGCAGATAGGCGGTAAGGATCGAACAGCTCACCAGCATGAAAGCACCGAGCATGAATCCGATGGTCCATGCCCGCTTCATCAGGTGCTGATAGACAGCAGCTTTGTGCTCGTCGCTATCCGCCTTCGCAACCAGCTTGGTACAAACCAGCTGGAATGCCAGGGTGATGGCTGAGATCAGCATCAGGATCGTCACCGCCGCAGCGGCATGGCTGAAGTCCGATGGCCCCAGCATCCGGGCCACGCCGATGTTGTAGCCGAAGTTCGCCAGGCTGACACACACCGACCCGATCAGCAGGATGATGCTGCCGTTGAGGATCTTGGCGTGCGATGCATATTGGGGACACCACCGCCCCAACACTTCGCGCCAGCTATTCTCGGAAGGGGTATCAACCGCCGGTTCTGTGTTCGAGCTCATGCCGCCTGTTTGGAGCCTCCGTGTGGATCGCCATCAGGCGACGGTTGCACCACGGGCATCTGCAGTACTCCGAGAGGCGGTTGCTCGTAGACGTGTTTGATTGCGTTCGGCAGGAAGCAGCTGAAGCTCTTGGCTGCCGAGGTGGAGGTGTCATAGATCTCGAAAAGTCGCCCAGCGCGGGTAAGTTCCAGCACCACCGCGGCCTGGGGCGAAAGCGCCGCCAGTTTCAAATCACCGTCGTGCTTAACGGCCGCGTGCATACACTTCAGCAGGACATCGACGCCGGCGGCATCGATGTG
This sequence comes from Terriglobales bacterium, assembly GCA_035262645.1. Lineage (GTDB taxonomy): Bacteria > Acidobacteriota > Terriglobia > Terriglobales > Acidobacteriaceae > Bog-257. Next base: position 20,829 of record DATFSK010000021.1, on the reverse strand, counting down.
ACGAACTTGCGACATATCGAAGACAACCTGGGGCCGGTCCGAAACCAGGAAAGGCTCAACTTCTTTCAAAAACTTCCGCGCCTGTTTCAGGTTCATCCTCTCCGGCATTCGTTTCACAACCACGGGTCGACTACTGGTCTCCATATCTCCTCGCGACTGCTAAATTGGAGGGGAACTCGGAAGACTCCGCGCCGCTTGCCGGAACTTCCAAGACCGGGCTCTCCAGAACGGCGCTCGCCTGTTCCAGGGACTCCGGGATCTTCGTGGCACATTTACGCTGGGACGGCGCAAATATTCCCCGGAAGATCTGCATAGGTAAGAATGCAAAAAGCGCCGCTGTGCTGCCTGCCAATCGAGAAACTGCTGTCAGCGGCACCATTCCTACGAACTTCTCGTCCGCAATTTCGACCTCCACGTTCTGCCAAAGGTGAGCCAGGCGGCGGAAGCCAACCACCGAATGCATGACGTCCAGCCCCGCGCCTACCCGCGTAAAAGGAAGGACACTGGAGTTCTCCACCACCGTGCCGCAATCTACTTCACTATGGTGCTCAATGATTGATCCTCGGGTGATCAGGGCGGAGGCGCGAATTTTCGCGTGTGCGCCGATAAACGCGGGCGCAACGACCCTTGCCTTGTGATGAATGCGGGCGTTCTGCCCGACCCAGACGCCCGGTTTGATTTCCGTTCCTTCCGGGCGGATGGTGTTTCGCGCCATAAGACCGTCGGCACCCAGCTGCCGCAAGTCTTGAGCATTACGCAGCCGATTGACGTATCCGGTCACCCGAAAAGGAGCGCATTCCCGGCGCATGCGCTGCATCCGGTTCTTGAAAAGCGCCGCAGCGTCGGTGCGGGCCGAAGCGCTCAACGCAAACAGTTCGAGCGAAGCGCCTTCGCCATCCACTGCCATCGTCACCGCACAGTGGCGGTCGAGATGGTGCTGCACCAACGCCTCGTAGTCGACTTCCACATAAGGCCCGATTCGAAGCGCCAGCACCAGGTCGGCTCCTTGCTCGGCATACTTCACAAATGCGTCTTCCGCGGCCTGCCAGAACTGATCGCCTGTGGCGTTTACATGCGCCAAGGAAGCATAAAAGCGGCTCCGCGGCGTGAATGCCGGAAGATCGGAGCGCCCATCACAAACGGTGGATATGGCCGAAATGCCGAACTGCTCCAGTCGCTGCAAGACACGGTCCACCACCGGCAAGCCAAGCACGTCGAGATCGGCGATCGGTACACCGTTTATGGTTTCTGTTGTTGGGGCGTCGTTACTGGCTGCGCCTCCAATCAATACAACCGCCCTTATGTCCATGACTGCCACCTGGGTGCAGCGGCCCGAAAAATAGCGGAGCGGGAAGGGACCCATGCGGGTATTCGCCGGAACCGCGAAATCGGTGCGAGGGCGCTGGCGCGCTGCTGAAGATCAAACGATCGTAAGTATTGCCGGATTATCTGTGGCATCGTCATGCGTAACGCAGCGGAGAAGTTTTGTTCGGCCATTTCGCGCATGCGCTCATCGTCAGTCAGAAGACTTTGCAACTGGGCGGCCAGGCTGGTTGCATTTCCCGTTTCATAAAAATCAACTGCCAAGCCTTCATCGAAGGCCATCTCGCGGAAGTCATCTATGCCAGCCGATATGATTGGGACGCCAAATTCGCACGCAAGGTGGGCTACTCCGCTGGCGCCGGTTGCAGAAGAATAGGGCAGCACCAGGACGCTGGAGTTCCGGAAGATCTTCGGGATGTCCTCTTCGTGCACATACCCGGTAAATTCGACACGCGGGTTGCCCTTCATACTCTCCGCTACCGACTCGATGTAACCGGGCGTTTGAGGATGGTTCCCTCCCGCCACCACCAGCCGCACATTGGGCATATAGCGCACCAGCTGTTCAAACGCGTCGATCAGCAGCTCCAGGCGCTTGTAGGTACCCCACTTTCCGAAAGCAAGAATTTGGTGCGGATTTCCACGCAGCGTGAAATCGGGAGCTTCGGGCCGTCCGCCCAGGATGCCGTGCGCGCGAAAATGCACATTGTCGCCGCGATACTTGTCGATCAGGGTGCGGCGATAAACCGGTAGTAGCACTGATATCGAGTTCGACATCAACAGCATTCTTGTCGCGATCGATCCCGCGCTGCGATACAGGCGCGGAAAACGCACACCGAAATCGGCAAGATTGATGTTGTCCATCAAGTGGTGCAGCGTCACGTGAGTGTAGTGGCCGCTAATCCGCGAAAGTGCCGGCTGCGATAATCCGCAGAAGGCCGCCATAGGGCTATTGCCGAATGTCGAAAACAGCAGGTTGAACCAGACCACGTCCGGTCTGACGTCGTAGACGACCTTCAGCAGCCGTGCGGGATTGAAAAGAGAATCGAAGCGCCAGCAACGTACCACGTCATAGTCGGGCAGCTCTTCGTACGGACCTTCGAGCTCGTCAGCCAGAATCGTCAGACTCAGGACTGGATCACGTTGCAGCTCCCGGGCGATGTGGAAACCGTACTCGTTCAGCCCTCGCCTGCTCGGTGGAAAAGCGGTAACCAGACAGATCTTCATGCACTTCCCCTGGGTTCGTCAAAAAATCGAGAGGCGAAACACGGGACGAATCAGCGTCCCACTCTGGGCAGTTCCTGTAAAAGACGGAAATTGCTCTGCCTGCAAACCAACGGAAAAACTCAGGGGATACGCGATGTTATATTCCCCGCCGCCATCACCAAAGGTGCGATGAATCGGTCTCACATAACTGATGAAGAAACTGCTGTATACGTTGTCATACTCCTGAAATGCTTCTCCCCGGGTGTAGGCGAATTGGCCGTCGACCTTCCACGACGGATTGATGCGGTACTGAATCGTGCCCGCAGGCCGTATCGCCTGCGCCGTCGCAGTCAGCGTGTCCTGCACGCGCCAGGAGCGGATGTATTCGCCCAGCAAGCTCGCCGTCAGCTTCTGCCCGAACTTGCGTTGAATTCCCGCGTACGTTGATGTTGTGAAGAACTGCCGGACCAGCGGGCTGTACGTCAGATCGCGCCGCGTGTATCCGGTGATGAATGCCGTCTTGCCCCATGGACGTCCGACAGTAAATTGCAGCGTTGCTCCGACGTCGTTGGAGTCGAGTTTGTAAGGCGTCGCGGTGAACGGCCCGGCCTCGTGATAGAAACTGCCGTTGAACGACAGCCAGTTGAAGAACGAGCTGCTGTTGACGTACATGAACTGCCGGAAGAGATTCTGGTTCTCGTACTGCGGCGCGCTGCTGTCGCGGCGCAGCGTGAATTGCAATCCGGTGTTGAAGGCCATCCACGCATTGCCGATGTGGACGACCGGATTCAAGGCGCTGTTGAAGTTGTAATCGAAAGTGTTGCGGTTGATGATCAACGCTTCTTGCGGGAGCGACTCCTCTCCGTTTGCATTGCGGATCTGGAAGAATCCGGTGAGCATCGGGAAGTTGTTATCAAAGTGATAGCGGTACGCTGTTGTCCACAGCGTCTCCTGCTCCGAGCGTGGCGGCGGCAGCTCCGCGTTGTTCGTGATGCCGAAGATCTGCGCATCCAGCATGTAGATGGTGGAGTCGTCGTAAAGTCCGCCTGTAGTGAAGTTGGTCAGCACGCTCAGGTGATCGGTGACGCGTAGGCCTTCCTGGCTGGCCACCTGCATGCCTTCCAGGGCTGCGATCTCGTTGCCACCCAGCTGATCAGCCTGCGACAAGGTCAGCAAGGCGTTCCAGGTCTGGTGCCGCTGGCGATAGACCTCACCCTGCGCCAGCAGGTAATCGAAATTCTGGTTTGAAGACGGATCCGATCCAAGAAGCGCAAGCGCTTCATCCGCTTCCTTCGTCTTGCCTTGTGCCAGATAAGTGTTTGCCAGCCCGATGGCCACGATCTGGTCCGAAGCGCCGGCTTGCCCTGCACGATGGAAGTAATCGTCCGCCAGTTGGAAGTCATGCATCGCCAGCAGGATGTTGGCGGCTTCGATCAGGTTGTCGGCAGTAACCGGCGGCGCTTCGCCGATGCGGCTTTCCGCGAAGGCCAAACTGATTTGCTGCTTCGCATCTTCATCATGACCTTCCTTGACCATCAGGCGCGCGATCGCCAACCGGGCATCGACCCGGCTTGCATCCGGCGCATCCAGCGCGCGGGCGAAGCGGTCCATCGCGCCTTTCTCATCACCGAGGGTAAGTAATGCATCGCCGGTGTTAAGCAGGATGGCCGACTGATTGCCGCCAGCCCGCTCCGCCGCTGCCACATAGCGCAACGTCTGGTCACGATCGCCGAGGTGCGCATAGGCGTGCGCCATGCGCGCATAAATAAGAGGATCGTCAGGCGAGAGACCCAGCGCTGCGTTCAGTGTGTCAATCGACTGCTGATAACGCCGCATGGCATATAAGGTGTCGGCCAGCGCCAGCTGCAGTTGCAGATCTTTGGGCGCGTACTTGATGGCCGTCCGGTACTCCTGCTCGGCGCTGGCCAGCAGTTGCTGCTCACGATATGCCGTAGCGAGCGCCAGATGGGTTGCGCCTGATTCGCCCATCAGCTTCTGCGCTTCCTTCGCTTCCTCCAAAGCTTCCTTCGACTGCCGCAGTTGGAGATCGCTGAAGGCCAAACCCAGGTGCGCGATGCCGTTGTTCGGCGCCAGCTTCAGCGCGGTATGGAAGTCCTGCGCCGCCTGCTGCGCGTTCTGCATGTCATTCAGCGTGTAACCGCGATTGACGTACGCCTCCACCATCTTGGGATCGCGCTGAATCGCCCGCGTGTAGTCGTTGTTGGCTTCGTCGAGAAGCTGTGAGTGCTTGTGGACATGGCCTTCGATCAGCGGGAAGTTGGGTTCGTTCGGCAGGATCGAGTCGTACTTGTCGGCTACCGCCAGCGCCTCGTCATACCGCCCGAGGTTGTAAAGGTCGTAGGCAAGGTAGACGGACGCATTGCGGTCCTTCTGCAGCTGCTGCAAAACTTTGTATCCCAGCTGTGCCGACTCTTCGTAGTTGCCGGTGTGCAGCAAGTAACGTTCGCGCTCGCGCATGATGCGCGGATCATCATTCATCTTGCCTTTGGCGCGGTTCACCCACTCGCCGGCCAGCTTGATTTGCTGCGCCTCTATGGCGGCATTCGCTGCATTGTCGATAATCAGCGGATTCTCAGGCGCGCGCTTATACGCTTCCTGATACTCTGCATCGGCCTTCTTGAAGTCCTTCGTCTGGGTATATAAATCGCCTAGTGCCAGGTACGGAATGTAGTCGTCTGGGTAAGCTTCAGCCAGCTTGTTGAAGTATTCCGCCGCCATCTTGGGATCGTTGTCTTCGCGGTAGAGATACCCCATCGCCTCCAGTGCGTACCGATTCGTCGGATCGCCCTTCAGCACATCGGCATAAATCTGCCGCGACTCGTCCTTGCGCCCTTCCTTCCAGAGCAGGTTGCCATACTGCAGCTGGATATTCGTGTTCTCGGGATCGAGTTTTCGGGCTTCCAGCAGGTCGGCTTCTGCGCCTTTGAGGTCGTTGTCCGACATCTTGAGCGAAGCGCGAACGCGCAGGAACTCAGCTTTCGCTGGACCTTCGACGTTCAGCTTGTCGATTTCCTGCTCGGCCGTGGCGATTTGCTGATGCGCGGCGTCGTCGTCACCCTGATCGCGATAAAGCTCAGCCAGGTTCAGCCGCAACTGAACGGGATAAAGCTGTCCTTCGGGCACGCCGCCGGCCGGCATGGCCGCCAATGCCGCCTTGTATTCGGAAATGGCGTCGGCGTTGCGGTTCTCTTCCTTCGCCAGCAGCGCCTTGATGGCGTGCACGCGGTAATGGTTCGCGTCAAGCGAAGCGGCACGATTCAGATACTCGCGCGCTTTCTCCGTGTTTCCAATGCGCAACTGCGACTGCGCCGCGCTCAGCTGATAGCCGAGCTCCCTCGGCTTCTCATTCGCCGCGCGGGTGTAAGCCTCGGCGGCTTCCTGCTTGTCGCCGTCCAGCTCGTAGGTGTAACCGAGGTCGGCGAGGACCGACGGCGTCAGACGCGGCGCATTCTTCAGGGTTGCGATGGCTGCCTTGTAATCGTGCTCTTCGCGGTAGTAGTTGGCGGCCGCCTGAAAAATCTCGACATTGCCCGGCGCGCGCTTCTTCGCCAGGTCAAGCATCTGCTTGGCTTTCTCCGGCTGTTTCAGCTTTAGATATGCAACCGCAATCATCAGCTCGGCATGAGCGTTGGGCTGCTTCGATTCGGCGCGCTGCAGCAGGTTGATCCCGCCCTGGGGATCGCCTGTCTTCATATAGAGCTCGCCGGCAATCAGCAGATCGTTCGTGCGTCCGGGATTGGCGCGAATCACCTGCACCAGCAGGCGCTTGGCGTCGTCAGTCCGGCCCATTCTCGCGTACGTCTGGGCGAGGCCGCTCATTCCATCAGCGTTTCCGGGCGACATCTGCAAGCCGTGCTGATAAGCCTCAAGCGAGGCCTGATACCGTCCGGCCAGGCGCGAGGTGTAGCCCAGCAGAAACCACAGCTTGCTGTCCTGAGGAGCCGCTTTTACGGCGCGCTGCGCATAATCGGCAGCGGACACGGGATTGCCATGCCGCAAAGCATCTTCGGCTGCGCGCGCCAGGCGATTGACTTCGATGCTGCTTCCCCAGCCAATACCATTGTCGCCGGCAGCCGGCGACTGACCGGCCTGCTGACCTTTCTTCTGATGCTTTGCATTGGGCGACTTCGCGGTGGGCTGCGCCGATTGGCCCTCGACCTCAAAGGTCTGGGCCACACTCGCAACACAGAACAACAACAAAGCGCAGAGGATCAGGAGAACAGTTTTCGTTTTCACTATGGGACACTCGCAGACAGCTCGAGAGTATGAAGAACCCGGCTAGTAAGCCGAGCCCGAATACCGTCTGCTTGGATGCGAGTTGCCCGGAATTGGCTGTGCGAGGCTGCCGGCCACCAACCGCAAATCCGCCCTTCGCAGCAACCTAAGCTGGAAAAATCGAATCGAAACGCTCTGTACGCTTGGTCGCTGGAGGCAGTCCCTTGATCTCGAAGGCTCCCACGTTCCCCACACGTGCCATTCCGCTCTCCGTCATTTTGCTGGTTGCGATAGCTGTCCACGGGCCATTGCTCTTGATGCAACTGCCCGCCGCATCCTATGACGCGAACACGCATATCTTCTTTGCCGCACATTACGCGCAGCACTGGTTCAATCCCTGGAACTTGAAATGGTTCGGCGGCTTCTCGCAGACCACGTATCCGCCCCTGACCCATCAGTGGATCGCCCTGTTTTCCCATGTGATGGGCCTGAAGATGGCGTACATGTTCGTGCAGCTTATCGCGGTTCTGCTGCTGCCGATCGGCATGTATCGCTACGCTGGTCTGTGGGTGGATGAAGTTTCTGCCAGCTATGCGGCACTGGGATCGGTGTTTCTGGGCTCGCTTTCCATGCTGGTGTACCAGTCAGGCCAGTTGCCTACCACGGCAGCCGCCGCGCTGACGCTCAATGCTGTTCCGTTTTTTTATGACTGGTTGTGGCGCAGCAGATTCTTGGCATTGCTAAAAGGAGTCGCGATCGCCTGGGCAGCAGCCGCAGCACACCACGTTACCTTGCTGTTCGGCGCCATCCTGTTTGCCGTTCCGGTATTGTTCCTTGCCATTCTGGACCGCGACGCCGATGTGCACGAGGAAGATCGTGCGTCAGTTGCAGGAGTTCTGGGACGCGCCATCGTCTTCGCTGCCATCGCGATCGCAGGTGTGGCAGTTGTTTTGTGGCCATACTGGGTCGCGCTGCTGAAAAATCCGATCACGCAGATGCCCATTCCTCACGGCTCGCGCGATAACTACATCCTGAAGCCGTTCAGCGGTATCAACTTCTGGATCATCCCCATGGGCGCGATGATCCTCGCCATTCCCTTCATTGTCATACGGGGATCGGCCGAGCGTCGCCTCCGCCCGTTGTTGATCGGCTGGTACATTACGGCGCTGCTCGGACTGGGTGGCACAACGCCGATTGGCAAGCTCCTGCTCGGCCGCGCGTTTCAGGTGCTCACCTTCGAGCGCTTCACCTTCTGGGCGACCATCATGGCGATGCCCTTCGTTGGCCTGCTGGCATTCGAACTGATTCAGCGTTTCCGCCTGAAGGCGGTAGTTGGTCTGGCGATTGCCGCGGTGGCCACCATGGCGTCGGCCGTGTCCTGGATTACGATTCACCCAATTAACGCTTCCCCCTTTAATGTCGACCAGGTAATCGCGTTCCTGAATCGCGACGACCACGCGAAGTTCCGCTATCTGACCCTGGGCTTCGGCAGCCACTTTGCCGTGGTTTCCACCTACGCCAAAGCGGACAGCATCGACGGCGATTACAACTCCGCTCGCCTGCTGCCGGAGATGACAGCCTATGGCGCGGGCCAACTCTATAACGCCAAGTATTACGGCCTTTCCGGCATGGAGTCGCTGAGAGCCATACTTAAGCACGCCAACCAGTATGGTCTGAAATACATTTTCGTCCGCGACCGATTTTACGAACCGCTGTTGGCCTTCGCCGGCTGGCGCAAGGCCGAGACCTACGACAACGGCAACGTAACGCTGTGGACGAAGGAAGACGTTCCTCCGGCCAAGCGACTGGAGTTCGTCGGCTTCGTTCCCACGGCAATAGAAGGCCTGATGTGGGGAATCCTTCCCGTCGCCAGCAGCTTGTTCGCTCTCCTTCTAGTACTGCTACTGCCGGAGCGCCGCCGTCTGGGCGAGACGCTGGAATTTCCAGCCCCGGCGACGGTTGAACCCATGGTTTTGCGGGAGGCCAGGTAATGAAGCGCGGTCTGCCTATCCTGATCATTGTTCTTACCGTGGTGCTGGTTGCCATGGCAACTATTCAGCCTGACCAACTAACACCTGCCCGGACGCCGGACAGTGCTGTCCGTTCGCTTTTCGATCACGTCAAGGCTCACGACTACAAAGGCGCGTTTGCCTATGTAGCGAGCTCCAGCAATACCGATGAGCAGGCCTTCGCCCGCGATCTTTCCGGGCGCGACGGCAGCTTGCGGACCTACTCGTCCCTGCAGCAAACCGATACCAAGGTCCTGAATGCCAGCGAGGACCAGGCGCTGGTACGAGCGACGTTGGAGTATGCAACCGCAGTCGGCGCCTTCTATGACACACGCGATCTCAAAGTAGTTAAAGAAGGTGACCGCTGGAAGGTCGAGTGGCCGGTAACGAAAGAAGCCAAAGTCCCGCCGCAGGTAATTCAAGAAAATTACCTGCGATGGGACGTCATCACTCGCGGATCGAGTGATGACTGGGGTGCGCAGAACGTCGAAGCCCCGCGCGTGCGCATCGTTTCCATGAATGCGATTCCACAGGGTAACAACACCATCATTGTCGGCGAGATCGAGAACGAAGATACCGTTCCCGGATTTGTCTCCGTGGGGGCCACACTCATCGGCAAGAACGGAGATGTTCTCGGCGAAGAAACCAGCTTCGACAAGATCTCGCACACGCTCCTGCCGAAGGAGATTTCTCCATTCCGTATCGACTTCCCCAAGGTGAAACTTTCGACGATTAAGAGTGTCCGCATGGCGCCCAATTCCATGCTGGTTCCGGCCTCGGCCGACCCGGTCATCGGTGTGCTGCATCAGCGGGTCGAGACCGATTCGCGGGGACGTCATGTGCTGAAAGGCGAACTGCTGAACGAAAGCGGCGTCACGGTCAACATCCCGCATGTACTGGCGACCTACTACGACAACGCCGGCAAGGTGATTTGGGTTTCGGACGGATACGTTGACCAGGCGTTGCAGCCGCAGACCCCGGTGCCGTTTGCCGTCGATCTGCGTGACGATTTAGCTTCCAACGTTCACAACTATCGCGTCACCGTCAACCAGTACATGCTCACTAGCGAAGATTAGCCATGACGACAGCGTCCAAGGAACGTGTAATCAAATACGCAGGCATGATGGCCATAGGGCTGTTGATGGTCTGCTGCTTCGAGATCGCCATGCGTGCCACCGACCTGAATGTGCCTGCAACCGTCGCCGCAGGTTCTGGGCTCAGCACTCCGACCTCCGGCAGCGGAAGCGCGACCCTCTACGTTTATGGGCCCGGCACCGCCATCAAGCGCAAGGTGGAGTTGGGGCAGCCAATCCAGCTCAGCGCCGATGAGCTTCAGCACGCCGGCCGCTACGTAATCTCGCTCGACGACAACAGAGCCACCTTCTTTGTTACCGCGGGGCCTGTGCAGTCGATCGCCTTTCTGGCTCGGCCGTCGCGAGTGCCGGCCGACACGCCAAATGTCATTACCGGAACTGCCTTTGTCTTCGACAAGTATCAGAACCTCGTGCTGCAACCACAGCCGGTGAAGTTTGAGCTAAACGTCAATGGCCAGACCGTCACGCGGACGGAGACTACGAAGAACGGCGTGGCCTTCGCCAAGCTCGATTCGTCCAAAAAGGAAGGCCCGGCCCAGTTTGTGGCATCCAGCGGTCCGGCTTCGGTGAGGCGCATCGTGCAGGAAGTAGCCTCCGATCCCTGTAGCATTCGCATGACCGTGGTGCGCGACAAGAACGGAATCCTGGCTCGCACCGATCCCATTCACGACTGCGCGGGCAATCCCGTTCCTGATGGCACCATCGTCACCTTCACCTCCACCGACGCGCACGGCAAAAGCACGGTGGATGCGCGCATTAAACGCGGAATCGCGGAGGCCCAGTTGCCGCTGTCGAACGACGCGACCATCTCAGTCGCTTCTGGAGTGGTCGCAGGCAATGAGATCCAGTGGCGAGGTGGTCAATGAAGATCGTGCTGCGTTTCGCTTTCATGCTGGCAGTTGCCTTCGCCATTGTCTTCTCGATCTATAACGTCATCGTTCTCGCAGCAGCGCCTCCGTCCCTCGCCATCAACATCGAGCACGCAGGCCCACGCCAGATGGAGGACACAACGCAGAGAGCGCTCGCCCGCGACTATGCCGCAGCGTGGCAAGCGATGACGCAAGCCCTCGATCAGAACCGTGCCGACCTGCTCGGCGCAAGCTTCATCGGCACCGCCGACGATAAGCTCACAGCGACAATCCACGAGCAGCAAAAGTCGGGGTTGCACCAGCACATCGTCGATCGCGGCCACACCATCGGTGCCGTCTTTTATTCGCCCGAAGGCTCGGCCATCGAACTGCATGACACCGCACATATCGAGCTGCAGCTAATGGATGGCAGCAGGGTCGTCCATTCGGAAGATGCCACCGTGCATTATGTCGCCCTGCTTACGGCCGCCGAAAACTCCTGGAAGGTGCGGGTTTTCGAGGCTGTACCCGCTTTTTAATAGCCTTTGACCTTTCCGCTTCTGTCGCGTCCAACAGGCTAAGGCGAATTCCTGCGTCCGCAAAGGATCTGCTATCGTTTTTCCCCGAATCGCGGGATAAGGGGCTAAAATATGTGTAGACTCCAGTGTGAGGCGCGGCATCCAATCGCTGTTGAGTGGCTGGTCCTGAATGATCCTAAATATTACCCGTGTCTCTACCCTGGCTTTGCTGCTGGCTGGCTCGGCCTCACTTATCGCGCAGAATCCTCCTGCTGGTTCCACTCCGGTCGCTCCTCCGCCTAGCGCGCCAGAATTGAATAGCCCGGGAACCTCGCCGGCGCCGCAATCCGCGTCCGCCAGCGATACCACGCAAGGCGCTTCTGCCAGGAAGCCGGATAAAGCTGCGGCCTATTACCACTTCATGATGGCTCATACGTATGAGGAGATGGTCTCCATGTACGGCCGCTCCGACTATGCGACCAAGGCCATCGATGAGTATCGTCTCGCGATTGCGAACGATCCCAGCTCCGACTACCTGAACGCCGGTCTTGCCGAGCTTTATGCCAAAACAGGCCGTATTCGCGACGCCGTTCTCGAAGCCCAGGACATCCTCAAGCGCGACGGCAACAACCTTGAAGCGCGCCGCCTGCTTGGCAGCATTTACCTGCGGTCGCTGGGCGACATGCAGGCCGGAACGCAATCGCAGGAAATCCTGAAGCTTGCCATCGACCAGTACGAGCAGATCGTCAAACTCGACCCCAAGAGCATCGAAGACCATCTCCTTCTGGGCCGCCTCTACCGCCAGAATAATGAGCTGCTGAAAGCCGAAAGCGAGTTCAAGGCTGCGGTCGCGATTCAGCCGCAGTCCGAAGAAGCGGTCAGCACCCTGGCTTACCTGTACAACGAAGAAGGCGATTCAAACCGGGCCTTGCAGGTGCTGAACGCGATTCCGGAAAACGCGCGCACCGCGAAGCTGTATTCCGCCCTCGGCTACACCTACGAACAGCAAAAGCAGTACAAGCAGGCGGTCGATGCTTATCGCAAGTCCACGCAGCTGGATCGCGATAACCTCGACGCCGTCCGCGGCCTGGCGCAGAACCTGATGAACGACGGGCAGACCGACGCCGCACTGGAGCAGTACAAGGCGATCGTCGATGCCGATCCTTCCGATGCGCAGACCTACATGCTCATCGCCGAGGTCGATCGCCGCGATGGCAAATTCGATCAGGCCATGGATGCGCTGAAGAAGGCCGCCGCCGTTGTGCCCGATTCGCTCGAGGTGCAGTACAACATCGCCGTCGTGAATGAAGCGCAAGGCAAGTACGATGATGCCGCTACCATCCTCAATCAGCTGCTGCAAAAGACCGAGCACGATGAGGGCGAATACACCATTTCCGACCGAAACAATCGCGCTCTCTTCCTCGAACGGCTGGGAACGGTTTACCGCGAGAACAACAAGAATCAGCAGGCCGTCGATACCTTCAAGAGGATGTTCGATCTCGGCGACGATAATGCCATTCGCGGCTACCAGGAAATCATCGAGACCTATCGCGACAACAAGCAGTGGCAGCTTGCTACCGCCGCGGCTGAAGAAGCCGCCAAGAAGTACCCGAACGATCGCGATCTTCAGATGGTCGCCGCCTCCCAGCAGGCTGACATGGGCAATGCCACCGTCGCCATTGCCCGCGTCAAGGCTCTGCTGAAAGGTAACAACAGCTCTGACGATCAGCGCGTCTATGTCGCTCTCGCCCAGATGTACAGCCGCGTGAAGGACTGGGACAACGCGGAGGAGAGCATCAATAAGGCGATCGAAATCTCCACCAAGCCGGAAGATAAGAGCTATGCTCTCTTCGTCGCCGGCTCCATCTACGAGCGGCAGAAGAAGTACGACAAGGCCGAAGAGCTATTTCATAAGGTGCTGGCCGACGATCCCAAGAACGCCATGGCCCTGAACTATCTCGGCTACATGCTCGCCGATCGCGGCACGCGCCTGGAAGAAGCGCTCGGCTACATCCGCAAGGCGGTTGCGCTTGATCCGCAGAACGGCGCCTATCTCGATTCGCTCGGTTGGGTCTATTACAAGATGGGCAATCTCGAACTTGCGGAAGAGAACCTGCGTCGCGCCTCCGAGCGCATGAACGACGATCCCACCATCCACGAACACCTCGGCGAGTTGTATCAGAAGACCGGGCGCCTGAAGCTGGCTGCGACCCACTGGGAGCGCTCGCTGGAGGAGTGGAACAAGACCATTCCTGCCGAAGTGGACACCGATAGCGTCGCCCGCGTGCAAAAAGAACTGGAAACCGCCCGCGTGAGACTGGCTAAACAAAACGCTACATCCGCTGCGCCGACGAAGCCGTAAGACGCATCTGTCGAATCTGAGGCGCTGCCATGGCGGCGCCTTTTGTTTTGGTCTGGTCAGACTTTTTTCCCCGCGTTGAATTTCTTGCGCAGGTCCTCAATGTAGTGGTCTGTCATTCCGGCGATGTAGTCGCAAACCACACGCACCGCCTTCTCACTCTGCATACGCTCCTGATACGCCTGCGGCAGCGCTTCAGGATGATCCATCAGGTGATGGAATACCTCGCTGATCACCTTCTCTGCCTGCCGTTTCTCCGGCTCCAGCGGCTTGCAGTTATACAGGGCCTCGTACAAAAATGCCTTCGTCTCGCGCCGCTCGGCATCAATCTCCGCGCTGAAGCCGGCCAGCCGCCCCGGCAAACGTCGCAATTCCTCGAGCGACTTTACCCCCGTGTGGTCGGCTCGCGTTCGAGTGTTCTCGATCAAGTCCGTCACAAACCGGTTCATCACGCGCTTCAAAGCCTCGTTGAATTTCAGCTTCTCCGGCGCTTCGGGATACTTCGCTTCCGCCTGCACATAGAAGCGCTCGAAGACCGGGACCCGCTCGCGAATCTGCGACAGCTCCAGCAGCTTTGCCTCGTAACCGTCGTCCAGATCGGCGGTGCTGTAGGCGATCTCGTCCGTCAGGTCGATCAGCTGCGCCTCCAGGGGTGGCCGAAGCTCCAGAACATATTCGGCCACCTCCGGATGCTCCGCCGGGTTGTAGTCACGCGAGTGCTTGATGATTCCCTCGCGCACCTCGAAGGTCAGATTCAGCCCGCGAAACTCCGCATAACGCAGCTCCATCTCCTCCACCGTCCGCAGCGCCTGCAGATTGTGGTCGAAAAACTCTCCATGCTGCCGCATCAGCAGATCCAGGGTGCGCTCGCCGGCATGGCCGAAGGGCGGATGCCCGATGTCATGCACCAGGGCCAGTGCCTCCACCAAATCCACATTCAGGTTCAGTGCCGCGGCAATAGTCCGCGAGATCTGAGCGACCTCAATGGTATGCGTCAGCCGTGTGCGGAAATGGTCGGAATAGCGCCGCGTGAAGACCTGTGTCTTGTTCTCCAGCCGGCGAAAGGCACGCGCATGGATGACACGATCACGGTCGCGCTGGAATGGGTTGCGGTACGGATGCTGCGGCTCGAGATAGCGGCGCCCACGCGAGTCTTCTGCGCGAACCGCGTACGGGGCGAGCATAAGCGCAGTGTAGCAGCGCGCGTTGTTGGTCGCCAACGCTGACAGGTCCAGGCTAAATGCTGTCTCTGAAAAAGGCTCAGTCCCCGTTCGCCATGGCAGGCGTGATCTCTTCAACGTCGATCAGCTTGGTAGGGTACTTGCCGGTGTAGCAGGCGGTGCAGTAGATCCGCTCTTCGCCCTCTCCGGCCGCTTTGCGCAGCCCTTCAAGGGACAGATACGCAAGCGAGTCGGCGCCGATGTACTCGCGAATCTCTTCCACGGACTTGTTTGCCGCGATGAGCTGGTTCTTGGAGGGCGTATCGACTCCGTAGTAGCACGGCGAAATCGTCGGCGGGCACGAGATGCGCATGTGCACTTCTTTCGCTCCGGCATCGCGCACCATGCGCACGATCTTCCTGCTGGTCGTGCCCCGGACGATGGAGTCGTCGATCAGCACCACGCGCTTGCCTTCCAGCACATGCCGCACCGGGTTCAGCTTCAACTTCACGCCGAAATCGCGCACGCGCTGTTCCGGCTCGATGAACGTCCGCCCGACGTAGTGATTGCGGATCAACCCAAACTGCAGCGGAATGCCGCTGGCGCGCGCATAGCCCATCGCCGCCGTCACGCCGGAGTCTGGGACAGGAACGACAATGTCGGCCTCGACGGGCGATTCCAGCGCAAGCTGCTGGCCCATGGCATCGCGCGATTGCTGCACCGGACGGCCGAAGACCATGCTGTCGGGGCGCGAGAAATACACGTGCTCGAAGATGCAGCTCGACTGCGGCTGCTGTGCCGAGTAGAAGCGGGAGTGCACTCCCTCGGGGCCAACAATAACCAGCTCGCCCGGTTTGACCTCGCGCTCATAAGTCGCGCCGATCAGATCGAAAGCGCACGTCTCCGAGGCGAACACAATACTGTCGCCGCGATGGGCTCCTTGCGCCGGAATCCGTCCCATCACCAGCGGACGGAAGCCACGCGGATCGCGAGCCGCGAAGACACGATCATGGGTGAGCATCACCAGGGAAAACGCCCCCTCCAGGCGGCGCAACGAATCGGCCATGGCATCCGGCAGCGTCTGCTCGCGTGATCGCGCTACCAGGTGCACGATCACCTCGGTGTCGCTGTTGGTCTGGAAGATCGATCCCTGCTGGTCCAGTTGCGCCCGCACTTCAGCTGCATTGGTGATGTTGCCGTTATGAGCAATCGCAATCTTGCCCTTATTGCAGTCGACGCGAATGGGCTGGGCGTTAAGCAGCGCCGAATCGCCTGCGGTGGAATAGCGGGTATGTCCGATCGCCAGCGAGCCCGGAATACGGGCAAGCACTTCGGCGGTAAAAATGTCGGAGACCAGCCCCATCGCTTTGTGGATGTGCAGCTGCTCGCCGTCGGACGCCGCAATACCTGCCGACTCCTGACCGCGATGTTGCAGCGCATACAGGCTCAGATAGGCGAGCTTCGACGCTTCAGGATGGCCATAGATCGCCACCACGCCGCACTCTTCGCGCAACTTATCGGATGGAATCAGCATTGCTCACCCGTCGGTACAATTTGGCGCTAGCTCTTCTGCAACGTCTCGGGTACCAGATGCTCTTCGGTCTCCACGTGCAGCGCGCGCTCCAGCGCACCGGCCCATACTTCGCGCAATTCAGCGACACTGGCGCTGACGGCGGTTGCTCCCGCTATGCGTATCTCGAACTTTTCTGGAATTGTATTCCCGATCGCTTCGGCCGAGACGCCAAAATTTGCCGCTACTTCTTGGATTCTCCCCACATTTGCGGGGTCGCAGGAAATGAGGATTCGGCCGGCATCCTCGCCAAAGAGCACAAACTCGGGGACTAGTCCATAAGAGCTAAGGTCGACCTGCGCCCCCACGCCGCGCCCAAAGCTGCATTCCGCCAGCGTCACCGCAATGCCGCCCTCGGAGCAGTCCTTGGCCGACTCGATCAGCCCCAGCCCAATCATTTCGATAATTGCCTTCTGTAACGCAGCTTCCTTCTCCAGCTCCAGGGACGGGGGGAAGCCCCAGATCCGCCCCAGGACCTCCTTGGCGTACTCGGATGAGCCAAACTCCGCCTCGACATCGGAAGCGTCGCCCGGCTCGCACCCGCAGAGCACAATCAGCGCCCGGCCGGTCTGGCGGAAGTGCGATCCCACGGCCTTGTGCACATCTTCAAGGATGCCGACCACGCCAATTACGGGAGTCGGATAGATGCCTTCGCCCAGGGTCTCGTTGTAAAAGCTGACATTGCCGCCGGTGATGGGCGTCTCCAGTTCCTCGCACGCCTTCGTCATGCCGTCGACAGTCTGCGAGAACTGCCACATGATGGGCGGCTTCTCCGGATTGCCGAAGTTCAGGCAATTGGTCGCCGCAATCGGTGTCGCTCCCGTACAGGCCACGTTGCGCGCCGACTCCGCCACCGCATGCATCGCGCCCAGCTTGGGATCGAGGTAGCACCAGCGGCCGTTCCCATCCAGCGCCATCGCCAGGCCGCGCGCTGTTCCCTTCACCCGAATGACGCCTGCTTCACCGCCTGGGCCTTCGACGGTGTTGGTCTGCACCATCGAGTCGTACTGCTCGAACACCCAGCGCTTGGAGCAGATATTCGGGCTTGCCAGCAAGCGCTTTAGCTCATCCGTAAATTCTGTCTTCTCGCCCAGCGCGATGTTCTCCGGCACCTCGCGAGGAACCGGCGGCTCCCAGCGCTCCAGCGGTCGCTTGTAAAGCGGCGCCTCATCCGTAAGCGCGGCGTTAGGAATCTCTGCCACGATCTTGCCGTGCTCCAGCACGCGCATCGTCGGCTGCCCAATCACCCGCCCGATGGTGACGGCATCCAGGCCCCACTTCTGGAAGACGCGGAATACCTCGTCTTCGCGTCCCTTTTCGGCCACCAGCAGCATGCGCTCCTGCGACTCGCTCAGCATGATCTCGTACGGCGTCATGTGAGTCTCGCGTTGCGGCACCAGGTCAAGCTCGATCTCCAGCCCCACACCGCCGCGCCCGCCCATCTCGCACGTCGAGCAGGTAAGGCCGGCCGCGCCCATGTCCTGAATGCCGACAACCGCGCCTGTCTGCATCGCCTCGAGACAAGCCTCGAGCAGCAGTTTCTCCAGGAAGGGGTCGCCCACCTGCACGTTCGGCCGCTTGGCTTCGGAAGCTTCGCTGAACTCCTCGCTGGCCATGGTCGCGCCGTGAATACCGTCGCGCCCAGTCTTCGAGCCGACGTAGATCACGGGATTGCCCTCTCCCGCGGCTTTGGCATAGAAGATCTGATCGCGCCGCACCAGTCCCAGCGCGAAAGCATTCACCAGCGGATTGCTCGAATAGCAGCCCTCGAACTTCACCTCGCCGCCAACGTTTGGTACGCCGAAGCAGTTGCCATAGGACGCGATCCCGCTGACCACGCCCTCCAGCACCGAATGGTTCTTGTGGATCGTCGCCTGGTCGATTGCGGGCACCCCACCCTCGTCCGCGCTTCTTGCGGAGAGGATGGGCCTGGTGATCGGCCCGAAGCGCAACGAATCCATCACTGCCACCGGCCGCGCGCCCATAGTGAAGATGTCGCGCAGGATGCCGCCGACGCCCGTCGCCGCACCCTGGAAAGGCTCAATGAACGACGGATGATTGTGCGACTCGATCTTGAACGCGCAGGCCCAGCCATCGCCGATGTCGATGATGCCGGCATTCTCGCCCGGCCCCTGCACCACGCGACGGCTATGTGTCGGCAGCCGCTTCAAATGCACGCGCGACGACTTATACGAGCAGTGCTCGCTCCACATCACGCTGAAAATGCCAAGCTCGGTAAACGTAGGCTCGCGTCCGAGCGACTTCAGGATGTGATCGTATTCTTCCGGCGCAATGCCATGATCGCGCAGCACTTCGGGAGTGATAGCGGGTTCTTTGCCGAGACTGGGAGCGCTTTCTACTGGGTTCATGAGAGGAAGGAAACTCTATTGTCGCACGCCCGGTACGGCGGGAAAAGAACTAAGCGATAAAGACGGTGCCGTGAGCTCTTCGCAGCCCAAGTCGCTCACAAGTCATAAGCCTCGCTGGGATGTGCAACCCGAGTAATGCTTATTACTAGCCTTTGGTCGTCGATTGTATAGATCACGCGCCAATCGCCAACACGAACCCGCCATTGATCACGATACCCTTTGAGCTTGACGCAGCCCGCCGGACGAGGCTCTTCTGCCAACCCGATTATTTTCTGGTCGATTCTGTGAAAGACCGGATCATCAGCCGATTAAGTTCTCTTTGAGCCGATGACTTGATTTGGAGCGAATATTTAGGCACGTGAGCGGCGGCGTTTCAGTCGATTAGTTCGGTACTGCTCGTATGGGACGCTCTTCTCGTTGCGACGCGATTCAGAAACCAGCCCGTCCCAAAAGTCCTCCCAAATGGACCCGTACTTCTTCAGGTCAATCTGTACGGTTACTCCTCCGACTCCCGCCACTCATAACCGCACATCAGGCATTTCCAGCGATGGGAGCCCTCGCTGAGCGGCTCGGGCATCGGGATCGCTGAGGACCACAAGGTGATCTGCCGAGGATTACTGGCCACCTCCCGAATCTCCAGCGATTCGCACTCGGGGCAGCAAGCAACCTCTTCCATCTCTTCGTCTTCTTCTTCGGGCACAAGTTGGCCGGTATCTTCCGGATCAAAGTCCTCCAGAACCTCCAGCGCGCGCACCACCTGGCTATCCGGCACCTGCAAGCGAATGCCGCCCAGGGCCATCCCCATGTGCCAGTTCATGGCATGCATGTTTTCATCGCACACGAAGGCGGAGATTCCCGCGGATACAAGCTTCCCTTGGGCCAGCTTTGCCTCACCCAGACTCACAAACTTTGAGATGGTTACCAGTTCTTCCAGCATGGCTGATTCCGCAAGCGTAGGCCAGCTTTCAGCCCCGAGTCAATTGCATTAAATTCGCGCGAAGGCTGTGCTCGGCGATGGTATCGACAATCTCCATCGCGGCGGCCAGCGCGCGCCTGCCGTCATCCAGCGTCACCTCTGGTGTCGAGCGTCCGCGCACCGCCTTCAGGAAGCTGCCCAGCTCCGCGCGCAAGGGCTCCTGCGGTTCCACCTTCGGCTTAAATGGTGTAATGGCGGGAAAAGCGCTTGCCGCCACATTCGCCGGGTTGAAAGGATCGAAGCCGCCCTCCTGCGAAGGCAGCTGATCAACCGTGAGCACCAACACGTCCTGCCGGGAATAATCCACTGACACATATTGCCGCGGCTGAAAGAAGCGCAGCTTGCGGATGCGCTCCGTGCTTACCCGGCTGGCGGTGAAGTTAGCTACGCAACCGGACTCGAACTCCATCCTCACGTTCGCGATGTCCACTTTCGGCGACAGAATCGGCAAGCCGACCGCGCGAATCTCCTTCACGGGCGACTTCACGAACGACAGTACGACATCGAGATCGTGAATCATCAGGTCCAGGATGACGTCGACATCGAGCGAGCGAGGCGTGAACACGCTGAGGCGGTGCACCTCGAAGAACATCGGCTGCGTGAGCAGAGGGACCGTCGCGCGCACCGCCGGATTGAATCTCTCCAGATGACCAGCCTGCGCCACGCGGCCATGGCGTTCGGCCACGTCGATGAGCTCGTCCGCCTCGGCAACCGTAGTGGCAAGCGGCTTCTCGATCAGGACATCCACGCCGCCCGCCATCAATTGCCGGGCCACTTCGAGATGGGAAACGGTAGGAACAGCGACCGAAGCCGCCTGTACCCCGGCTGCGATCAGCTCGTCAGCGGAGCGCAGCGCCTTTGTGCCGAACTCCTTGGCAACCATCTGTGCGCGGCCATAATCGAGATCTGCGACGCCCACGAACTGCACCTTCTCTGAGGGGTCGGCTTGCAGCTCGCGATACACACGAGCGTGATTGCGTCCGAAGGCGCCGCAGCCGACAACCCCGACGCGAAGCGCGTCGCTGTTACTTGGCATCCTGCGATTGTCCACCATTACGGGTTTCGAAGCAAAGAAACGCGTGCGCTGTGCAGGCCTCGTCACTCAGGATCAGGCGGCGGCCATGCGCGCGCCCTTGCGTTTAAGAAACTATGTTGCAGTGACGG
>DATFSK010000020.1:0-32005 GCA_035262645.1 Terriglobales bacterium | reverse complement strand
TTTTACGTAGGTCACTTCTGGCGGCATCTTTCCGCTTGCAATTCTTGCCAGTGCGTTTCACAATCCGCGTGATTCGCCCCAACGGCCTGGGATTTGAATCCGGAAATACGCCCCCGTTACGGCGACCTGAACACCTCTGGTCCGCCGATAAGAAACGAAGCCTCCTTCTTCCACACCTGGCGACATCTTCGTAGTCCTGATCGCAATTTCTGGCCTCTGGTAAACGCCAAGAAAATCGACTCCTCACCGCCCAGTCCAATTCAGCAGTTTTGAGAAGGAGAATGTCATGACTCCCAGCATTCGGAAGTGGATGATTACAGCATGTCTGTCTGCCACCTGTGGGTTGATCTCGGTTCCGGCCAGCGCTCAAAGATCTCTGCCGGTTGTCGTTACAAACGGGACTGGTAACCCCGTGCCCACTGCCGCCCAAGGGACAACCAATGTTGCCGGCACGGTAAGCTTTGCAGCAGGAGCCAGCGTCAACGTCACCAATTCACTCGACAGTCAGAACAACCCTACCCCACTGGCCACATTGGAGGCCACGCAGCCCTATGAGAGTTTCTGCAACATTAGCTTCAACGGATCTGCTACTGGATTCTGCATGTTCGCCGCCATTCCCTCAGGCAAGCGGCTCGTAATTCAAGAATTCGACGCCGGTGGGGAAATAGAGGCGGGGTTGAAGCCGATCATTGTGCAGTTGTCCCCGACCGGCACTCGACACTGGTTCCCCGCGACATTCATGGGCAGTGCTGGTGGTTTCGATTGGTTTGCTACAAATCAGGCGACACAGCTTTATGCGAATTCTGGCACGATGCCAGGGTGCTTTGTAGACGTAAGTAACAACTCCAGCGGCGTTTATTTTTGTCAGCTCTCCGGATTCTTAGTGGACGTACCGTGAAGCAGGCCGGCCACACGGCAGCCTCAAGCCCGTGCCTGAGCGGATTACGTGATCCGCGCCGAAACCAGATCACCGCTGACGGGGCGGCATGCCAGGCGTCGTTCAGCCTGCGGTCGGTTCACTGAAGCAAAGAATGTTGCCGTCGAGGTCTTCGACATAGAAATCGAGGCACGCCCATGGCCTTTCTTCCAGCGGCTTAATCACCTGGGCGCCACGATTTTCCAACTCGCTGAACAAACCGCGGATGCCGGACACGGAAATGTACGCGTCCAGATGTTCGTTCTGCTTGCGATGCTCCTGGTCCGCGGCTGATTTCGGCGCGCACTTGAGATGGATGGAGAGTCCATCGCGCGTGACCGCCGCGTAGAACGATTCGTACTTAAAATCGAGGTCGAAGCCGAGCTTGTCGCGGTAGTAGGCAATTGCCCGGTCTAGATCATCGACAAGAAACTGCGGGGCGATCCCAGTAAGCTGGGTAGCGCGCTGTGTTACCACGGTGGACATTTCACTCCTCATGTCTTCGTCACTGGTGAGTACACTCACAATCCCTACGCCCAAGGTCTGATGAAGTTCAGACTGTCGGACCGTCAATCGCGCGAGGGCTGTCGACTGGTGGCACGACGAGCACCTCCAATTCAATCCATAGCACCAGCCCTAACTTTCTTAGTCGAGAAGCGGGGAGCAACCTTCACGCAACGCCTGAGTCGTGGGTTCCACCATACGGGTTCGTCACCATGTCACTCCGCTGAGTGCGCCGGCTCAAAGAGGACGGAAGCACTTTATCTCAACTCTCAATCATAGTTCCAGCCGGATCTGGAGGGTTGCCGGTTGGTTAATGTCTACCAGGGGCATCGTTGGTGTCGGCTGTT
The DNA here is from genome assembly GCA_035262645.1 of Terriglobales bacterium. GTDB lineage: Bacteria > Acidobacteriota > Terriglobia > Terriglobales > Acidobacteriaceae > Bog-257. The sequence goes on along the minus strand of DATFSK010000020.1, from coordinate 30,238 downwards.
GATTCTCAGTCATCGGTGGCGGCCTCGAACCCCGGCGATAGTTACTAAAGGACGGGTCCCTGAACTTACTTTCGTAATCTTGACGGCGATGAGCGACGGAGTAGGCTGATAGCTTGGACTTGGTGTCCCAAGGCTTGCGGGAATGAATTCCGGGAGCTAAAGATCTTTTCGCGAGCAGGTTCGGTCGGCGACTGCCGGCAGTGAATTGAGAGGTCCCTCGTTTCCCAGTTAGCAAGGTAAGTCTTTACGGCTCAATCATTTGAGATGCAATGCCGTGGGGCTCAGTACTTGCGGATATCTTCGGCGTAGCCCGCGTGTCCGGAGCACCTTGCAAGTTGGCAGGGGGTCGAACGATGCCAAGTTCTTTTCCGACCAGCCTTGCAATCGGCAGCCGGATAATGGCGGGGCCGGAGTCGGGAGTTTTGACCATTGTGTATGATGAAGCATCTACAGGAGCCATCCATGAAAACGAAGCTGCTCGTGATCGTTGGGATGTTTACCTTGGCGGGATTCGCCCACGGCCAGGCGATGGTCGAATACTCAAACCTGGGTGCGCACGCGTCGAAGGCACTGAGCGCTCCAACGGACAAGCTGAGTTCTGCCGAGCAGAAGGTCGCCGATAAGACCGGCGAGGCAACGCAAAGCAGGATCTGGGAGGCGAAGGACGAGAAGAAATCGGCGGGCAAAGTGCAGGCTGCGCCCGCGGCCCCAACTCCGCCGGCAGTTTTCATACTCGCCAGTGGTGAACGCCTGGAGTCCTCCAACTACGTTTTGACCGTCGACTCACTGCGTGTGCAGCAGGGAGATAAGCAGCGTACGATCCCGATCAGCTCGCTCAACGCAGATGCGACCATCGCAGCCAACCACCAACGCGGCATCGATCTGAAGATCCCGACGAGCAAGTCGCAGATCATGCTTGGCTTCTAAAGAACGCAGGGAACCTTGCGGGCGTTCGGTTCGGGGACTGCGACACTCCGAAGTCAACTCCCTCGATTGCTGACGTGCGATATCCTACGAGAACAGTCCAACAATTTCCGGTGTGCGTATGTTTGGCCTAGTTGTCCTGGTGATAACGCTTGCGGCGGCCGTGTTCGCGACGGTTGCTTCCCTGAAGTTCCAGTACGAACTCCGCAACTGGAAGTTTCTCACCGGTGGAATCGCTTTCGGTCTATTGCTGGGCGCGATCTTCTATTGGGAGCAGATGCACGTGGCCAAACAGGCCCTGCGCGATCGCGATCAGGCGGTTGCCGAAGCCTACAAGGTCGAAGATGTAGGCAGAAAATATGAGGAACAAGCCAGGACTCTGACTGACCAGGTGGTCGGACTGGAGGCGCAGGTTTCGGCGCAAGCCAAGAAGCTGAATGAGCTCCAGGGCACAAGTGAGGCGGTGGGTGATTCCAGCCAGCAGCAAACCAGCGGCTTGCCGAGCATCTACTGGGTCCAGGACAACGACACTGGCGAGAACGGACGAACCGCGCAGGTGCGCTTCCGGATTTACGGACCGCTGAACCTGCCCGCCTTTGTCGCTATCTGCGAGCATCCCTGCAAAACACTCGGCGGGCAAGCAGGCAACGGGAGCGCGGGAGTTCCCTTGTCAGGATCAAGCCAGAAAAATGTTGCGGGATTCATCTTCAGCAAACCGAAGCCCATGGCTGGGGGAACTACCGGCACAGTGACCGTACAATCCACCGACAAAGAGCCGGTTAGCGTAAAGGACTTCCGGATTCTACGCGAGTCGGAAGTTCCGGAAAACCTCAAGTAAGTTGGGATTCACAGCTTTGGCATCGCAGGCCTTTCGATCAGAAGCCGAGGAAGAGCGAGCTGCGATCCTGCGGAAACGCGAGATTGATGCCGCGTTCCTGGTTGGCGGCGAGGGTTGCCTCCAGGTTGAGTGCGCTGATCGGGATCACGCGCTGCTTGCGTCCGACCTCAATTCGCAGAGAATCCACGCTAAGCACGTAACGGCGGCTCTCCAATTGTTCGCCGCTGTTGAGCACGAACAACGCAGGAGGCTTCGCCTGAACAACCGCATCTTTGGGAAGCGGTATTTCAACCAGCTTCGGAGATTGCGGCGCAGGCGACGCTTCCCTGCTCGCCATCATGACGACCGGCTGTGAGGCATTCGCCGAAGGAGCGGCCTGCTGTTCGGGAGGATAGTTCTGCCCGCCGTCGTTGGGTGGAAAGTTTACGTAGTCCCAGTCGTAGCTTATGCCGCCGTTCCAGTAATCGTAATATCCCGGCCAGATTGCCGCATATCCGTACCCAGGATATCCGTATCCAGGATATCCGTATCCGAATGCGAAGCCGTTTCGATGACCGTGACCGTCATGGAAGCCGCCGTGAAAGCCACCTTTGCCCGCACCGCCGGCGAAACCTTTGCCCCCGGCTGAAGCATGGCCAAAACCGCCGCCCGAATATCCGCCATGAGCGCCGCCTGCCATCTGAGCCTGCATTACAGCAACACTCAGAAGTACGGACGTTACGAGCGCGATCGCAAACCGTCGCATGCTCATATGATGACACAGCTTCGGCAGGCGACTACAAATTTTGCGCGGCAATGCGGCGGATATGAGACCAATCCGCCGGCGCGACTGCGAAGGCTGGAGCCAGCCTCGTGATCAAGCAGGCTTCCCATGGTCCCTAAGCTGGTTACCTTTGGTACACGGAACCAGGCTCTAAATACAAGATTCTCTTTGGCCTGAAAACTACCGATGGTATAGTGAAGGGCTCCAGACGCATCCAGCCGCAACCGAGGAGGCACCTATGAGCTATGCACCTGCAGCGATTCCGAAACTGCTACCCGGAGCGCCCGAGGCTCCCGATTCCGTGGCGGAAACCGGGCTGCGCCAGGCCTACCTCGAAGATCTCGCCCTGAAGATCCTCTTCGTCGCTGGACCGTTCTCGCTGCGCGAGCTCTCCAACCACATCCGGCTCAGATTGTCGGTGGTGAATGAACTGCTTCGCCGATTGCGCGGCGAGGAATTGTGTGAAGTTACCGGGCTGCACCAAAACATTCCACACATTGCCATTACCAGCAAAGGCAGATCGCGCGCTCTGGAACTGCTGAACATGAACCAGTACACGGGCGCGGCGCCGGTTTCCCTGCAACACTACGTGAAGATGGTCCATCAGCAAAGCGTCCGGCACGCGGAGATTCACGAGGCCGAGGTGCAGCGCGCGTTATCGCATCTTGTGGTTGACAATCGCACGGTCGGCAAACTGGGAGCGGCGCTGAATTCCGGCAGCTCGATCTTCTTGTACGGACCAAGCGGAACGGGAAAAACTTCGATCGCGACTGCGCTCTGCCAGGTCATGGCGCTCGACCAGATCTGGGTGCCTTACGCGGTGGAGATCGACGGGCAGATCATTGCGGTCCAGGACCCGATTGTCCATGCCAAGATACAGGAAACCGATCTGGACATTTGCGACGCGCGTTGGGCGCTGTGCCGGCGCCCGGCGGTCCTGGTCGGCGGCGAGTTGACCATCGAGATGCTGGAGCTGCAACTTAACCCGGTGACGAAGTTCTATACCGCCCCCGCACAGATGAAGGCGAACAACGGCGTGCTGATCATCGACGACTTCGGCCGCCAGCGCCTGCGGCCGGAAGAGCTGCTGAACCGCTGGGTCGTGCCTCTCGATCGCAGAATCGACTTCCTGACGCTGGCTGGCGGGCGCAAAGTCGAGATTCCCTTCGAAATGTTCGTTGTCTTTGCGACGAACCTCGATCCGGCAACCCTGGTCGACGCCGCCTTCCTTCGCCGAATCCAAACCAAGGTTGAAGTCGGCGCGGTTTCGCGCGAGCAGTTCCACGAGATCTTCGGTGGAGTTTGCAAGCAGTACCAGTTGACATGCGATCCGGCCGCTATCGATGAGCTGATCCGCGTGATTCGGGACAGACTCAAGGAGCCGTTGCGAGCCTGCCATCCGCGCGACATTGTCAATCAGGTACGTTGGCAAGCCCGTTACGAACAGCGCGAACCGCATCTGGATCGCGAATCTATCCTGTGGGCGGTTGAGGCATACTTCGGGGCCACCACGCGCAGCTTTATGACGCAATAAAGCGGCGGGCTCGACCGCGGAAATTCTGTTTTTATGGGAAGGGAGCGCTGCGCATCTCCGACAGCAGTCCTGAGGCTCTGTTGCGCGGCTGTGTTCCTGGACTATGCCGCAACTCAGGTTGGCCCGACCGAAAGCCGAACCTTGGGACACACGCCCTAGCGGCTTCGTATCACCGGAACCTTGCGCACGAAGTCAATCACCAACAATACCGCCAGCGTGATAATGACCGGGACCTTGTGGTCCAGAAACATCGAAAAGGTGCTGGACAGACTACGCATCATTTGGTGCGGTAAGGCCTTCAACGTAAACAGAATGTCACCGGCTGAAATCAGGAAGGCCACGCTTATCAGCGCGAGAACCATCGCGGCTGCTGCTACTGCGTGAATCGGCTTCATATTACTTACACTCCTCGGCTGACAATTAACCGTTCGGTCATATCAAGCGCTTCGGCTGCACGGTCGAGCTGTGCTTTGGAGAACTACCTCAGGGAAGTACTGCGTAAGAACGTAGCGTAAGTAATACGTTGTTGCCATATTAAGTAGCATTAACAGGTTGGTGTGTCAAGGCACTAAAGTGCAGTACTATGTGCGTCGGTCCGCTTGGGTCTTATCACCTGATAGGAGAGATGGTTTGAAAGACCTGCCTTCGTTAGGCTCGTGGATCACCTGCCAGGTGGACCGTAGTTCTGCGATAATTTCCGCCCCTGAGTTCTGGCCGATGTCAAAGAAACCCGGTCGCGATTTCCGGGAGGAACCTGACGCCATCATTGTTTCGATGGCTGCCCTGAAATCCTCGCCTGCCGGCGCACGCATGAGGGTGCCTGCCGGTCGGGACAGGCGGTCCGTCGCACGACTCGATCGCGTGAACCAGCGACACGCCTCGTGCGACACTCGTCATTCTCCGTTACAATGCAACCGGGGATTCTCTTTTCCATGAAGAAATCAGCTGTCGTTGTTCTCCTGGCCTTGCTGGCGGTAGTCTGCTTCGCACAGGGGGACAAGGTACCCGCTTACAACAACGCTCCGCCCAAGGCCGGCGATGTGTCGCCGATTCTCCCCAAGGACCAGCTCTGGGGCGAGCACTTTCAGTATCCGTATCAGGTTCGCGCTTACGAGCTGGCAGCCAAGATTCCTAATGTCATCTATCAGCTGCCGTGCTACTGCTATTGCGAACGCATCGGGCATAACAGTCTGCATAGCTGCTTCGAAACCACGCATGGCTCGCACTGCGCGCTCTGCATGAAAGAAGTGTTCTACGCCTACCAGCAGACGAAGCTGAAGAAGACGCCCGCTCAGATTCGTGCCGGCGTCATCAAAGGAGAGTGGAAGGACATCGATCTGGATTCTGCCGCGAAGAGCGACTAACCAGCCTTTTGGTAAGCTTCAAGAGCGCCAGTTGACGAACCAGCCAGATTGCGGGTATAACTCAGCGCAACGACCTTCACGGGGCTGTGGTTTTCCACAACCATGAGCGGTTCTCCACCGCTCACGATCCAAGGGAAGCTTACCGGATGAAGAAGAAAGCCACAGAAAACGCTAAGGCCAGCAGCCTCAAAACGAACAAAGGAAAGATGTTACAGATGTCACCAGCAGGATCCGATCCGGCGAGTCGAGGCAACCGGCCGCTGAAAGTTTCCGACGATCCCCGTTTTGCACAGGCTGTGCAAAACTATGAAGCCGGCCTGAAGGCGCTGCAGGCGCACAAGTATGACAAGGCCAAGGTCTATTTTGAGAAGGTCATGAGCGGCCCCAGTCCCGAACTGGCCGACCGCGCCTCGGTCCATCTGAACACCTGCAACGTGCAGATGAGCCGCGTCTCCACGAGCTTCAAAACTCCCGAAGAACAGTTCGACTATGCGGTCTCGCTGATGAATATGGGCGACTACGTGACCGCGCGGGAGAATTTCGACGCCCTGACGAAGAAATCTCCCAAGCTCGATTTCATCTGGTACGGCATGGCGGCGTTGAATTGCCTCACCGGCCGCTATCCGGAAGCCATCAGTAATTTGGGAGAAGCCATTCGCCTGAATCCGGCAAACCGGTACCAGGCGCGGAATGACTCCGACTTCAAGAATCTGGCCGATGACCCACGATTCACCGAACTGCTTTATCCTGATAACAGCAGCGAAGCCGCGGTCGAGCCCGACAAGTGGCATTACTAAGTTTCAGTACCTGAACCCATCATGCAGAATTCCATTTCCGCCGGAGCGCGTGCTGTCAAAGTCGTCGCTATGGGCGGCGGCACCGGACTTTCCACGCTGCTGCATGGGTTGAAGGATTACGTAGCACCCTCCACCGAAGACCCGGTTGCAGGCGAATTGCCGCGCATCTCCGAGCTGTCAGCCATTGTGACCGTCAGTGACGACGGCGGCTCCAGCGGACGCCTTCGCAAGGAACTGAACCTTCCCGCCCCAGGCGACGTGCGCAACTGCATCGTGGCGCTCTCGGAAGAAGAAGCGCTGCTGTCACGGCTCTTTCAATACCGCTTCCCTGCTGGTGAAGGACTCGGCGGACACAGCTTCGGCAACCTCTTTCTCTCGGCCATGGCGGCGATCACGGGCGACTTCGGCCAGGCGATCAAGCATTCTTCGGCGATCCTGGCGACGCGCGGCCACATTTATCCCGCCACCACCAGCAATGCGCGTCTATACGCGGTGATGGATGACGGCTCGGTAGTTCGCGGCGAAACCAGCATCACGGCCAGCGATCGCCGCATTGTTGAGCTGCACATGGATCCTCCGAACGCGCCGCCTTTACCGGCCGCCATGGAGGCCATTGAGAGCGCCGACCTGATCACCATCGGGCCGGGATCGTTGTTCACCAGCCTGGTTCCAAATCTTCTGGTGCGAACTGTCTCCGATGCGATCGCGAGTTCGCCGGCCGTCAAGGTGTTCGTCTGCAACCTGATGACGCAAGCCAACGAGAGCCTCGACCTTAGCGCCTCCGATCACATTCGCGCTCTCTACAAGCACGCGCGGCATGAGTTCTTCGACTTTGCTTTGGTGAACCGCACGCCCGCTTCGCCGCAGCTGGCGGCAAAATATGCCGAGAAGCGTCAATCGCAGATCGAAGCCGATGTTAACCAGATCGAGGCTCTGGGCGTAAAGCCGGTCCTGGGCGAGTACCTGATTGAGGAGATGCATACGACCGAGGGTCTGATCGCACGCCATGAGACCCATCGCGTCGCAAAGGACCTGTTGCGGCTGATGACGGAAGTTCGCGACTCCGTGCCAGTGCTTCATCACGGCAATAGTTAGCCACTGAGAGACAGAGAATTTTCCTGATTTTCCTCTGTGTCCCTGTGTCTCTGTGGTGAAATGGTTCTTGATCGCTTAGAAGAATGCCAGCAAAATCCTCCAAGAAACCTGCGCAAAAGAGAGGGCCGACCTTCGCCATCGCCATCCTCGCCGCGGGCAAGGGCACGCGGCTGAAGTCGCGTCATCCCAAAGTGCTGCACGAAATCGCCGGTAAGCCACTTTTAGCTCACGTGGTCGCCGCCGCGATGAAGGTTGTGCCGGCACAGAACATCTTTGCCATCATCGGGCATGAAGCGGAGAAAGTGCGCGCCGCCCTGCAATCCACTGGCATCGGCTTCGTTCTACAGAGGGAGCAGCGCGGCACCGGCCACGCCATGATGCAGGCGCGCGAGGCATTGCGAGGCTTCCAGCATGTTCTCGTGCTCTCCGGCGATGTGCCCCTGATCGCCCCGGAGACCATTGCGCGTGTTCGCGATTTTCACACCGCGAAGAACGCATCGATGACGATACTGACGGCCGAGCCTTCCGATCCTGCTGGTTATGGTCGCATCTTCCGCAAGCGCACCGGGGGGAAAGAGACGGACGAAGTGGAGCGCATCGTGGAGCAGAAGGCGCTGCGCGGGAACGAAACCAAGCAGCGGGAGATCAACTCCGGAATCTATGCCTTCGCCACCCAGCCGCTTTATGAGCACATTGGCGATCTCGGCACCGACAACGCACACCACGAGTACTATCTGACCGATATCGCAGAACTGCTCCAGAAAACCAGGAAGAAGGTCATGGCGCTGAAGGCGGATGATTCCCACGAAGTACTGGGCGTCAACACGCGCATGGAACTCGCCCAGCTTGACGCGCAGCTTCGCGCCAGGAAGACCCGCGAGCTCATGGCTGCCGGCACCACGATCTTTCGTCCCGATACCTGCGATATCGATGCCGACGTCCAGATCGGGACCGACACCGTTATCGAGCCTTTCGTGCAGCTCATCGGGAAAACGAAGATCGGTGCCGACTGCCGTATTCGCTCCTACTCCGTCATCACCAACTGCGAGATCGGCGACGACGTTTTGATCCGTCCCGGTTGTATCCTGGAAGATTCCATCGTGCGGAAGGGCGCGCAGCTAGGACCTTATTCTCACCTGCGGCCCGGCAGCGATATTGGAGAAGGCGCGCACATCGGCAATTTCGTCGAGACGAAAAAGACGCGCGTCGGCAAAGGTTCCAAAGCAAACCACCTGACCTACCTCGGCGATGCGGAAATCGGTGAAGGCGTTAATGTCGGCGCCGGCACCATCACCTGCAACTACGACGGTGTCAACAAGTATGGAACCGTCATCGACGACGGCGCGTTCGTCGGCAGCGACACCACTCTGGTTGCTCCCGTTCGCGTCGGCCGCGGCGCGTATGTCGGTGCTGCATCCTGCATCACCGATGACGTTCCTGATGACGCGCTCGCAATAGGCCGCGGACGACAGGTTGTGAAGGAAGGCTGGGCGAAGGACTGGCGGGCGAAGGTGAAGAAAGTATCGAAGTAAGTTTGTTCCGGCTAACTTGCGCCCCTGACTCTCGCGGCCTCACATCGAAATAGCTCCGGCCGTCGCGGATCGTAGTCCACGATTTCAATCTTGCACATCAACGGGGTCCGCTCCTGAAAAGGAAAGGGAGGACTTGTGCCTCCCTTTTGTGTGTTACGAGATCGCGGGCTTACTGCGCCGGCTGTTCGTCTGAAGAATGCTTCGACGACCGCTTCACCGTGATCGAGTTCGCCAGCTTGAAGGTGACTACGGACTCGGCAGGAACTTGCAGGTCCTTGTTGCCGGTGAAGGCCGCGCCCGCGGTGCCGGCGCCCGCGCCGATCAATCCGCCAATCAGCGCGCCCTTACCACCGCCGGCGAGACCGCCGATCAACGCTCCGGCTCCGGTGCCGCCACCAGCCATGACCGCAGTACGTTTACCTTTTCCTTTCACCGTCTGCGTGTAGGTGGAGGTCTCAATCGAGGTCGGCACACCGTGCACATTGATCGAAGTCAAAGTGATCGCTAGATCGCCTGCGCCTTTGAATCGTCCTGGTGACTTGGACTCGACGACCGTCCCCGCTACCCCTGCACCGGAAGGAATCGCAACCACGCCGTCCACCGCAACGGACTGCGCCAGGGTGCCGGTGAATGAATCACCCGCATTGGCGGTCTTGGTGTCGATGGTGTTACCCATTCGGATGACCAGACTCGTACCGGCCGGGACCACAAGCGGCGGAGGCGGTGGTGGCGGAGGAGGCGGAGCCGGCGCGGCTTGTTGCACAGGAGCCTGCGCCATCTGCTGCTGTTGCTGCTGGGCAGGAGCAGACTGGCTCATGTTGCCGCCAGGCTGGCTGCCCTGCGCGGAAGAATTGTCGCTGGTTGTTGCCGGCTGGTTTTCATTCTGAGCTTGATCGGTTTTCTTGTTGCAGCCCAGCAAAGTTGCAGCCAGAAGGAAACTAAGCACGAGCGCTGACATTCGGGAACGCATGTTTTTTCCTTTCGTTATGTTGCCGGACCGGAAATGCGTCCAGCCAGCTACTACGAACGCTTGAATTGCCTTGCCAGCTCACGACAAGGTACGAATGAATGCGTTTTGAAACGAGTGGCCGCGCAACGAGGAATCACCCAAATTGTAACTCGTTTGCCGCCTGCCGAATGCAGCTTATTCGGCAACATGCGACACGGTGCCGGCCGGAAATTCCGGCGGAGATTCCACTGGCTTTGCCCCGGCGCCACGCAGCGCTATATAGCCAACAACACCAGCCACCAGCGAAGCTCCCAGCACCGCGGTTTTCGCCTCCATCAGATGCAAGGCGTCATCAAAGGCCAGCGAGCTGATGAAGATGGAGACGGTAAAGCCGATGCCCGCCAGCATCCCAACAGCACTCAGCTGCCTCCAGGTGATGTCTTGCGGCAGCTGCGCCAGCCCAGTCATCTGACCGACTTTAGCAAAGGCGATGATGCCCACCGGTTTGCCGATGACCAAGCCCACCACAATGCCCCAGCCAATGCGGCTGGTCAGCAACTCAGCCGACGCCCCCGCAGAAAAGGTGACGCCGGCATTGGCCAGGGCAAACAGCGGCAAAACGAGAAATGAGACCCAATCGTTCAACTGGCGAGTCAACCTCTCGGCGGCCGACTCGGTGTTGTTCAGTAACGCGTCAAAACTGCCGAGAAGATTCTTCGCGCCCTGTTCGTCGCCGCGCTCGATCGCCTCGCGAAACCTGCTCGCCATGTTTGCCGCGATCTCATCGAACTCCTTCAGGGAGAGGGGCGCGGTTGTAGGCACGAGAAATCCCAAAATCACGCCAGCGATGGTCGCGTGCACACCGGAGCGCAGGATCGCCACCCAGAATCCAACTCCGAGCACGAAATATGCCACCGGTCGAATGATTCCGAGTTTCAGCATGAGGGCAATGAGGCCCAGAATGATCAACCCTACAAGCAACGCCCCACGGTCAATCGAGCTGCTGTAGAAAACCGCGATCACGATAATCGCGCCAATGTCATCGGCGATGGCCAGCGTCAGAAGGAATACCTTCAGGTCAGACGGCACACCCTTCACCATCCCCAGTACGCCAAGTGAAAAGGCGATGTCGGTGGCCATTGGCACGCCCCAGCCATGTTGGCCTGGCTGACCATGCGTGAAGGCGAGATATAGCAACGCTGGAACGACCATTCCTCCCAACGCGCCAAACACCGGCAGGGCGGCACGGCGCATGTCCGCCAGCTCGCCATGCACGATCTCATGCTTGATCTCCATGCCGACAAGGAAGAAGAAGATCGCCATCAGCGCGTCGTTGATCCAGGCGTGCACCGGCAGCTGCAGCTTCGAGAGACTCAGCTCCATTTCCCAGACGTGATGATACGAATCGTGCCAGGGAGAATTGGCCCAAACGAGTGCGATCAGCGCCGCCGCCAGCAGAAGAATGCTGCTGATTCCCTGAATGTGAATGAATCGCTGCACGGGCAGAACCACCGCCCGCGTCACCAGTGATTCGCGCAGCCTGACCTGCAGTGCTCCGTAGGTGCGAGGTGGGATTGGCATGGGAAGAGCAGCGTGCCGATGATGCTGTCCATCCATTCAACCCGCTATGGAGAGGAGCGTCAACCTGCAATTTTGCCAGCGCGACGTTGGCAATATAGAGGCGGTCGGCTATGTTGGGAGGCTCTCATGTATGCCGCCGTCCGCGACGTTCTGCTTATCTTTGCTGCGCTGCTGCCCATCGTGAATCCCCTGGGCATGGCGCCGATCTTCGCTGAAATGACTTTGGGATACTCCGATGCCATCCGCCGGACGGTTGCCTTTCGCGTGGCGGTCAACGGAGTCGGCCTGCTGGTCGCGTCACTGTTTATCGGCTCTTACATTCTTCAATTTTTTGGCGTCAGTCTCGCCGCAGTGCAGATTGGCGGCGGGCTGGTTGTCACCATTGCCGGATGGCAGATTCTGAACAAGAAGAGCTGGGCCGACGACAAGCGCGTCGAATCGTCCCTGACAATCAGGAGATTTTGTCACAGGCGTTCTACCCGATCACCATGCCGCTGACCGTCGGCCCCGGCTCTATCGCGGTGGCGCTCACCCTGGGCAGCAACCTGCACGAAGAAGTGCATCTGCAACTGTTCTTCAGCGCGCTGGCTGCGGTCGTCGGTATTGTCTGTGTCGGCGTGGCTATTTTCTTGTGCTATTGGTTCTCCGAAGGCTTGCAGCGCGTGTTGGGTCCGACCGGAACCAGCATTCTGATTCGCTTGTCCGCCTTCATCGTGGTCTGCATCGGTATACAGATCATGTTCAATGGCCTCGATGATTTTTACCATGTGCTGAAGGCCAGCGGGTAGGCCGTCAATCAATTCAACGGTGTCGAGCTCCTCTACAATAGAAGCAGTATGCGCATGCTGCCGCAGCGTCTTTCTGTGGGGCGCTGGTCCCTGATTCTTACCATTACTTCCCTGCTCATCATTTCCGGCTGCTCTCGTGAACCGGCAGCCAAGCGTTACGAATTGCAAGGCCGCGTCGTTGCAGTTGACGCTGCCAACCGGCAGCTCACGATCGCCCACCAGGATGTTCCGGGATTGATGAAGGGTATGACTATGCCTTTCATTGTCAGCAAGAACGATGCGTGGGTGTTTCGCGCGATTGCTCCGGGCGATGAGGTCCACGCGACGCTCGTTCTCGGCAACGATGCAGAACTGGAAAACATCAGCTTCACCAAAGGCGGGGCCAGTGCGGGCGATGAAACTTCCCGACGGCGCATTCCTCGGCCCGGCGACGAGGTACCGGACTTCGCCTTAACGAACCAGAATGGCGAGAGAATTCACATGCGGCAGTTTCGCGGCAAGCCGCTGCTGTTGACCTTCGTTTACACACGCTGCCCTTTTCCCGATTACTGCCTCCGCATGAGCAACAACTTTTCGCAGGTTCTGCAGCAACTGAAGAAAAATCCATCCGCTTTCGCCGACGCGCAGCTGCTTAGTATCAGCATCGATCCCGGGCACGATACGCCGGCCGTGCTGCGTGAATACGGCGAGCGTTACGCCGGCCGCGTCGATCCCAAATTTCAGCATTGGCAGTTCGCCTCCGGCTCGCCGGACGAGGTGCGCAAGGTGGCCGACTATTTCGGGCTGGCTTACAACAGCAAGGAAGGCCAGATCGTCCATGATCTCCGCACGGCGCTGATAGGCGCGGATGGAAAAGTGCTCGCGATATACTCAGGGAACGATTGGAAGCCGGAAGACGTTGCCGGCGAAATTATCGCCACAACATCTCGCGGATAGGCTTCCGCTATCTCAAGTCGACGGCCGGCGATCTAACCGAGCTGCCGATCTCAGCACCCGAGACCGAGTTGACTACATCACTGCAAGGAGCATTCATGGCGCAGACCTACGATCCCGTTGCCCGGTTGAACGAACTAATCGCCGGCATCGATTACGCGATCTTAACTACGGTTCGCCCTGACGCCAGTCTGCATAGCTGTCCCATGGCTGTTAACGGAGTGGACCCGGCGGGCGTGGCCTGGTTCATCTCCGCAAGCAACACGGAAAAAGTCGAGGCGGTCAAGACGATTCAGCGGGTGAATCTCTCTTTCGCCGATCACGCGGCGCAGCGTTATGTTTCCATCAGCGGCTTTTGCGAGCTGGTTCGGGACCGAGGCAAGGCCAAGGAACTGTGGAATCCCAGCTACGCATCCTGGTTTCCCGGTGGACTCGACGATCCAAACCTCATCCTGCTGAAGGTCGACGTGCAGCAAGCGGAGTACTGGAACGCCGAGCAGCGGCGCATGGTGGAACTGGTCGGCTTCAACAAGCAGGCCATTGAATAGCGACGGCGCGATGTTCGATCGAGATCGGAGGGAAAGCGGATGAATCGGAACCGTGAAGTCAGGTGCCTGTGCCTCATTGCCGTTCTGGTTCTTTCGACTGCGGGCGTGCTGACGGCGCAAAGCCATCCCACACGCGGAACGTTTGACGCCCCGTTCGATTTCTACATCTCCGGAATTAGGTTTGCGGCGGGAGCGTACACGCTCGAAGCCATCGCTCCGACCTACGCCTTGCTGCGCAGCAGGGATGGCAAGTCTCAGCAGGATTTGTACTTTCTGCAAACCGCTGTTCCGACCAAGGACACCCCGGCGCAAGTGATCTTCGCCTTGCGCGACGGCAAGTGTTATTTCTCCCAGGTGTGGAGCTGGTTCGGCAAAGCGCAGTTAAGCTCGTTCACGCCAAGAGCGACAGACCAGAGCAAAGACGTTCCGCTCAAGCCCGTAGAAAAAGATGTGGCCAAACCCGCACCGGGTCTGTAATAGTAGGGCTCTCGGCTCCCAGTTCCAGGCTATTAACTCTCAGCAATTGGCAGGATGCAGGTACAGACCTGCGCCCACTTACTGCGGATGGAGATTTTGCGATGAGACAAAACGGCTCGCTCGTCATGGCGTTTAAGAACTTATCGAAGGGGAAGCTGGTCCTCATTTTGGTATGCATGGTTGGATCGGCGATGGTGTTGTTTGCCCAAATGGGAGGTTCGGACATGGGGGCCGAACTACAGCAGAAGCTGGCGGCCCTGAAAGAGTCCGCGGCGCAGAATAAGCAGAAGCTGCGTCAGTATCAGTGGATAGAAACATCGCAAATAACCCTCAAGGGCGAACAGAAACCGGAGCAGGTGTATCAGTGTTCTTACGGCCCGAATGGGCAGGTCCAGAAGATACCGATGAACCCGCAACAGCCGGAGCAGCAGGGCCGGGGCGGATTGCGGGGCCGAATTGTCGAAAAGAAGAAGGCGGAGATGAAGGACTACATGCAGCAGGTACACAGCCTGCTTACCATGTACGTCCCGCCTAACCCGCAATTGATGCAGCAGGCGTTCCAGAAACACAACGTGTCTTTGGACAAGTCCATGGGCTCGTCCGGGGTGCAACTGATCTTCAAGAGCTATGCCAAGGAGGGCGATCAGATGACGATCACCTTCGATCCCGCCACGAAAAAGATCAGCACAATCAACGTCAATACCTACATGGATGATCCGAAGGACGCGGTCACGTTGTCCATACAGATGGCGAGCCTGCCTGATGGCACCAACTACGCTCAGCAAACCATGCTGAATGCGACGGCGAAGCAGATTCAGGTCACCACGACCAACTCGAATTACGTGAAACTCAGTTCGTAAATCAGCGGCGGCGGATCGGGATTCGTTGGCCCCCGCCGCTTCTCTTTTTGCTGTTCCGCTTTTACTTTGTGTCCGCTTTTCCCGCGCCTTCATGGACACATCAGCTGCCGACCCGGTTCTGTTCGCTCAATTACTTAGGCCGTTATACGGAATTAATTTGACTTTCCACCTCGCGCGGCGCAAGAAGGGAGCTGTTTGTGAGATGGGCAGAAGGAGTGCGTCGATGAAAGCATTTCTCGCGCTGCTAGTGGTCGCTATTTTTGCGACATCATGCCTGGCACAGCCGTCGTCACCGACCATTTCGCAGGTGACCTTCTTTTTCTGTAATCAGAGCTTCTCTTCCTGCCCGCTGGGCATAGATCCCGAGCTCAGCCCGGTCCAGCTTTCCGATGGCAATCTTTATGTTGTCACCACCTGGGCAGGTCAGGGGAATGCCAACGCCGGCGGGACGGTGTTCCGGACATCCGTCACCGGCCATGGCTTCCCCATTCATACCTTCCAGCCCAGTTCGTTTGGCGGCGGCTTTCCCAATGGCGAGAATCCGATCGTGGGCTTCGCGCAAGGGGCCGACGGAAATCTCTATGGCACGACCGAAAACGGCGGCGCGCACAACTCCGGCGTGATGTACAAGCTGTCGAGCTCGGGCAGCTTCCAGATCCTATACAACTTCTGCTCCATGTCCGGATGCCCTGACGGGCCTGGTCCTCTGACGCTGGCCAACGACGGCAACTTCTACGGCGGCGAGTTCCACACCATCTTTCGGCTCACGCCTCAGGGACAGTGGAGCCTGGTGCATTCGCTGGATCCAACGACCGAAGGCGTCGCCGGCGCGCTGATCCAGGCTTCCGACGGAAATTTCTACGGCGCAGGATGGCTGAACGCCCACGGCACTATCTTCCGCGTCACTCCTTCCGGGCAGTTCACGATCATCTTTGAGTTCCAGCAAATCGGCGAAGCGGTCAGCAGCAACCTGGTGCAGGCCTCCGACGGCAATATCTACGGGGCCACCAACCTGAGCGGCTCGGGAACCGGTATCTTCCGGACGGACCTCTCCGGCAACCTGCAAATTATCCATGAGATGACAGACAACGAAGGGTTCAGTCCGAATCAGCTTTTGCAGGCGAGCGATGGGAACTTGTGGGGGCTCTCGACATTCCGGAACGGCTCGTTCTTCGCCGTTACCTTGGATGGAGCTTCCATCACCAGTGGAGCTTTCACCTGCGGCCTTACCGGATGTATTCCGAGCGGCATGATCGAAGGCCACGACGGTAATTTCTACGGCGTCGCCACCATGGGCGGCAATGCGGGCATTTTGAACGCCGAAGGAACGGTGTTCAAGATTGCTGCGGGCCTGCCACACTAAGGCGGAGCGCGATCAATAGACCCGCAATGCCAGGACGGCCGCATCATCGCTCCTGCGGCCGTCCGAAAATTTGTTTACCGCGGCAAAGATTTCCGCGACGATATCGTCCGCCGCTCGGTCGTCGTGCATGCTTACCGCGCTTCGCAATCCTTCTATTCCCCACTCTTTCCCTTCCTCGTTGATTGCTTCCGTTATCCCATCGGTGTAGGCGAGCAGGAGATCGCCTGGCTGCAGCTGAACGCTTCCTTCTTCGTACGGCCAGTCAGCGAACATCCCGGCTGGCGCGCCGCCGGCCTCAAGAAGACGGCTCGAGCCGTCACGGTGGATGAGCACTGGCGGGTTGTGGCCCGCGTTCAGGTAGCGCAGGGTGCCGGTTTCCGCATCGAAAACGCCATAGAACAACGTCGCGTACTGGCTGGCGTCAGATGACGCGTGTGCCTGACGATTTACCGACTGGACTACGAGAGTGGGATCGCCTCCGCCGAAAAGCGTGGCCGTACGAACAGAAGACTGGACGGCTGCGATCAGAAGCGCCGCGGCGAGGCCCTTGCCGGAGGCATCTCCGATGGCGAATGCCAGGCGATTCTCGGACAGGCGTAAGAAGTCATAGTAGTCGCCGCCCAGCTCGCCTAACTGCCTGCACTGTGCGCTATAACTTACATTGTCGATTTCGGGAGCGCTGTGCTGAAGGAAGCACTGCTGCACGGCGCAAGCCGTCTCTAATTCGCTGCTGAGCTCTATGGCAACTGCATGGCTCGTCATGTCCGACCTCTGTACGATAGTCGGTACCTGGGCGCCGGAATCTACACGAGGTCCTCAGAATCTTGCGCAAAATTTTTTTCGGCGGCATGTCGAAAACGCGACCTGGGCTCCGACTGTCTCATGAAAGCGCGAAACGACAGCGCTTAAACAAGGAGCAAGAAAGATGAAATACATGCTGATGATGAACACGATGAAGGCCGGATGCGGAGTCCCCGATTGGCCCCAGCAGGACCTGCAGGCGCACATTGCTTTCATGATGAAGCTGGCCAAAGATTTGGGTGGATCGGGCGAGCTGGTTGCGGCAGAAGGGTTGTCGTTTCCGGACCAGGCAAAGCTGGTGCGCGCGGGCACGAATGGCGAGCCGATCACCGACGGAGTTTTTCCGGAATCGAAGGAGTTCCTTGCCGGCTTTTGGATCGTCGAAGTCGCCAGCCCGGAGCGTGCCTACGCGATTGCCGCACGCGCCTCCGCGGCTCCCGGGCCAGGGGGAGCTCCCCTCAATATGCCGATCGAAGTTCGCCGGGTGATGAGCGCGCCTCCTGTGGAAACGCAGTAGGTGGCCGCCACGCGTGGGTCGCGGCCAGACCCCAGAAAAAGATTTTCCTGCATGTCGAGAACACGCGCCCTATTCCGACTTCCCCATGAGCGCGCAAAGATCGCGCACAAAGGAGCAAGCGATATGAAGTACATGCTGATGATGAACAACATGACGCTGGGTGAGAAGTATGCCGGCGTCACCGGCTGGCAGAAGCGGGACATTGTCGAACACACCGCCTTCCTGAAGAGACTGACGAAATCGCTGCATGAATCGGGGGAGCTGGTCGCCACGGAGGGTCTCGGGCTACCTGATCAGGCCAGGACGGTGCGTGCCGGCAAGAACGGCGCGCCCATGACGGACGGCGTCTTCCCCGAGAGCAAAGAGTTTCTGGCCGGCTACTGGATCGTCGACGTCGATAGTCCCGAACGGGCTTATGCCATTGCTGCTCATGCCTCACAAGCTCCCGGGCCGGGCGGCGTTACCTTGAACATGCCCATTGAAGTGCGCCCGGTGATGAGCGGGCCGCCTCCGGAGATGCTGTGACCGCACCTTCGGCCACGGCGGGCCCTCTCGATGAATCCACCGAGCATCTGCTGCGCGAACTCGCACCGCAGGTGCTGGGCGCGATTGTTCGCCGCTTCCACGATTTCGCCGCGGCTGAAGATGCGGTTCAGGAGGCGCTGATCGCGGCGATCACACAGTGGCCGCGAGAGGGCGTCCCGCTGAATCCGCGCGGCTGGCTCGTTCAGGTTGCGGCGCGGCGAATGACTGACTCGCTGCGCAGCGATATCGCCCGCCGGCGCAGGGAGAGCGAAGTCGCTACAGAAGCCGATGCGCCTGCGCCCGAGACTGATCTGGAATCCGACATGGACCAAGCGGACACGCTCATCCTGCTATTCATGTGCTGTCATCCTGCCCTGACCTCGTCATCGGCAATTGCCTTGACGCTGCGCGCGGTCGGCGGGCTGACGACGGCCGAGATCGCGCACGCCTTTCTCGTGCCGGAAGCGACCATGGCCCAGCGCATCAGCCGCGCCAAGCAGAGCATCAAGGCTTCGGGCGTGCCATTTCATTTACCAGGCGAGCAGGAGCGCGCGCAGCGTCTGCGGGCCGTCCTGCACGCGCTGTACCTCATCTTCAACGAAGGCTACACCAGCAGCTCAGGGCCGCAGCTGCAGAGGCTCGAACTTTCGCAAGAGGCGATCCGCCTGATGCGTTCTTTGTATGCTCTGCTTCCGGACAACGCCGAAGTTGCCGGACTGCTGTCGCTCATGCTTTTGACCGACGCGCGACGCGCGGCGCGCACCACACCTGAAGGAGAGCTGGTCCCGCTCACCACGCAGGATCGAAGTCTGTGGAACCAGGCGGAGGTTTCTGAAGGCGTCGCATTGCTCACCGCGGCCCTGGCGCAGGGAGCGGTGGGCGCGTACCAGTTGCAGGCGGCGATCGCCGCGGTTCATGACGAAGCCGCCCGCGTGGAAGATACGGACTGGCCGCAGATCCTCGCGCTTTATGAGCTTCTCAAAAGCATGTCGGACAACCCGATGGTGCTGCTCAATCATGCCGTCGCGGTGGGAATGGTTCATGGCCCAAACAAAGCGCTGGAGTTGCTCAAGGCGCTCGACGTCGACGAGCGGCTCGCGGGCAATCATCGCCTCGACGCGGTGCGAGCCCACCTGTTGGACATGGCCGGCGATCGTGAGGGCGCGATCCGGCACTATCGAATTGCGGGGACACGAACGAACAGCATCCCGGAAAGAAATTACCTCACCAAGCAAGCCGCGCGACTTTGCGAACAGCACAGGCAGCCTGAAGGCGACGATCGCGCATCGTAAAACCACAGCTTTCCCTGGCCGCCAGA
Organism: Terriglobales bacterium; assembly: GCA_035262645.1. Lineage (GTDB taxonomy): Bacteria > Acidobacteriota > Terriglobia > Terriglobales > Acidobacteriaceae > Bog-257. The sequence goes on along the minus strand of DATFSK010000020.1, from coordinate 10,731 downwards.
GTCCTTCGCCTGCGCGACTGCGTCCAAGTCCAATTCTTACAGTTTGGAAAACAGGCTCCACCTCAGTGGTATGGACAACACACTTACGTTGGCATAGGCTGGGGCTAATTGCGCGACACTTCGTAGACGAAGACTAACGCTTCGCCATGAGGAGCGGAGGTGGTTATGCACCCGTTTACGAGCATCCATGGTGCCGAGCTCTGGATCACATTGCTTTTTGTTGCCGCAGTGTGCGCAATCTTTGCTTTGGTAGCCCTGGTAAATTATGCGTGGAATGAGTGGTCGGAGGCGAGAGAGGTCGACGAACCGCTCAGAGAACAACTTCATCAGAGACTGACCGAGGTCATAGGCAAGAAGCACGCAGCTTAGGCGTTGCTGATTGGCGTGGAGGTGTTCTCGATGTTGCGTTGCGCCGCGGGTCTGCTTCAGACCGGCGCGATTCTGCCCGCCTGAACTGCAAGCCGAATTGCAATTCCGCATTTCACAAATTCTGTCCCACCGCCCTTATTTTGAACCGGCTTGTATTCGATCTGCCTGCAACACCGACTGCCGACGGCGAAATATCCGCACATCCCACATCATGTACCGATATCGCAATCGACCGCGGCGACGGGGGCCGGGAGGAACGCGCAGGATGAGATCAGAAAAAGTTTCTGGGGATGACAACCGCGAAGCCGGGACGAGCAACCAATCACGCAAATCATGCCGGTGAAGTTACGATCGGGCCTGCGTTCAACTGTAGTTTATGCTCTGTTGCTGCTGGCCTTCGTGGGAGCAATTTTCTACGTGCTCGCCCATTTTCTGACGCGCTATCTGTAATCCGTGGGACTGCGGTGGGGATTTGTCCTTCGCAAACGGCCCGCGTACCGCGATCGTGTCGAATAACGCTGCGTTTTCTGCCGGTCCCCTTTGCTTGTGGCGTATCCAGTTGTCGCTGTCCCATACCGCGCACCTGGACGACAAGTCACGACAACGAATGTACCGTCATCCAGGCACTCCCTGGGCGAGAGCGACTTTGGCTTTGATGTCCCAGATGTTCGCGCAGTATTCGGCAATCGCCCGGTCGGAGGAGAACTTTCCCATGCGGGCAACGTTCAAAATCGCCATGCGCGACCACTTCTCCTGGTCAAGATAAGCCTTGCCGACTCCATCCTGGCAGTCCACGTAAGACTGGTAATCGGCGAACAGCAGGTAGGGATCGTGCTGTAGTAACGAATCAATCAGCGGCCGAAAGACCTCGCGATCGCCTCGCGAGAACTGACCGGAGCTGACGCCGTCAATTACCTCGCGCAGCGAGGAGTTCGAGCGATAAATGTCCCACGGGTGATATCCGGCGGCCAAAGTTGCGCGAACCTGCTGCTCGTTCAGGCCGAACAGGAAGAAATTCTCGGCCCCCACCGCCTCACGGATTTCGACATTTGCTCCATCGAGCGTGCCGATGGTGAGGGCTCCATTCATGGCGAACTTCATGTTCCCGGTGCCAGAGGCTTCCTTGCCCGCGGTAGAGATCTGCTCGCTCAGGTCGGCTGCCGGATAGACTCGCTGGCCCACGCTTACGCTGTAGTCCGGCAGGAAGACCACCTTTAATCGCTGCCGAACGTCTGCATCGTTATTGATCACTTCGCCCACGGAGTTGATGAGCTTGATGATCAACTTGGCCATGAAGTATCCGGGCGCGGCTTTCCCGCCGAAAAGAAAGGTGCGGGGAGTTATCTCGAGTTTAGGGTTGTGTTTCAGCCGGTAATAGAGCGTAAGAATGTGCAATACGTTCAGGTGTTGCCGCTTGTACTCGTGGATCCGTTTCACCTGCGCGTCGAACATCGAGTCAGGATCAACGCTGGCGCCCGCCTCCTTTTTGATGTAGTTCGAGAGTACGGCCTTCAGGTCGCGCTGCCCCTTACGCCAATCGGCGCGGAAACTGTGATCCTCCGTCAACTTTTCGAGGCGTCGCAGTTCGTCGAGGTTCTTCACCCAGGCATCACCGATCTTGCTGGTGGTCAGCGCTGACTGCCCGGGGTTGCTCAACACTATCCACCGTCTGGGCGTAACTCCGTTGGTCACATTGACGAATTTCTCCGGCCACATCTGGTAAAAGTCATGCAGCAACTCGCTCTTCAGCAGTTCGGTATGCAACGCGGCCACTCCGTTGATGTGGTGACTGCCGACACAGGCCAGGTGGGCCATTCGCACGTACCGTTGGTCGTGCTCGTCAATGAGCGACATGCGGGCCACGCGGGACTCATCGCCCGGGAACCGCTTACGAACGTCTGTGAGGAAGCGCCGGTTGATCTCGTAAATGATCTCCAGATGCCGCGGCAGGAGCGAACCGAACAGGGGCACGGCCCATCGCTCCAGCGCTTCCGGCAGCAATGTGTGATTGGTGTAGCTGAACGAGTGAGTAGTTATGTTCCACGCCTGGTCCCAGCTCATGCCATGCACATCCACCAACAACCGCATCAGCTCAGCGACGCCGATGGAGGGATGCGTGTCATTCAGTTGAATGGCCCACTGCTGGTGAAAGGTTTCCAGCGGGCAGTTAAAACGAAACTGCAGCCGGATCATGTCCTGCAAGGAACATGACGTGAAGAAATACTGCTGCTGGAGGCGCAACTCCTTGCCCTGAATCTCTTCGTCGTTCGGGTAAAGCACCTTGGAGATGTTCTCGGCGAAGGTTTTTTCTGAAACCGCGCCCTGATAGTCGCCGCTGTTGAAACGCTCGAAGTAAAACGACTCTGCCGCTTCGGACTTCCACAAGCGCAAGTCATTCACAACGCCGGAGCGATATCCGACGATGGGCGTGTCGTAGGGAATGCCCTTGACGATCGAACGCGGCACCCAGCGCACGCGATAGTTCCCATGTTCGTCGGTCGACGACTCGGTGTGGCCTCCGAAATGAACGTCCACCGCCTCCTGTGGCCTGCGAATTTCCCAGGGGTTTCCGTAACGCAGCCAGTAGTCGGTGAATTCAACCTGCCAGCCCTCGCGGATCTGCTGATGAAACATTCCGAACTCATAGCGGATTCCGTAACCGATCGCCGGCACTCCCAGCGTGGCAAGGGAGTCGAGGTAACACGCGGCGAGTCTGCCAAGACCTCCGTTGCCCAGTCCCGGCTCGCTCTCCTGCTCGGCGATGCACTCGAAATCCAGCCCAAGTTCCCTGATGGCCTCGCGAAGAGGAGCTTCCAGTCCAAGGTTCAGCACATTGTTGCCGAGATATGGCCCCATCAGAAATTCCGCCGAGAGATAGCACACTACCCGAAGATCGCTGCTGCAATAACTTTCGATGGTGGCGATCCAGTGCGCCAACATGCGATCTCGAACGGTATACGCGACGGCCGTGAACCAGTCCTTGTCCGTGGCCACCAGAGGCCTTCTAGCGGCGATGTAGTAAAGATTGTCGAGAATCGCCTGCTTGAGCGTGGAGAGGCTGGTACCGGTGCGGTCATCCTCGGTGATGACGTTGCCCTGTTGCGGATTCTGTTGCTCCATGGTGGTCCTCACATCCTGGCGCAGACACCGCCCCGGGCTGCCGGAAGCATCGGCCCAGGGTCCTGAAGCCGCATTCTAAACGTTCGACGATACCCATATGCGAACAACGGATGAATCCTTCGCATGTTGGGTCTGAACTCAGGTTTTCAAGCTTGTTTTGCGACAAGAGGCGGTCTTATCATCACCCTGTTCAGCCGCGATCAGTTCTCGAACGAGGCCGGCTATGGTTCTTGCAGATCCGCGCGATAAGATTCACGTCCAGCGTGCTCTGGAAACCGCTATCCATATCGGGCTCGTCGCACTGCTGGCGCTCACCTGCTTCCTGATTCTGCGTCCCTTCATTCCCCTGATCGCGTGGGGAATCATTATTGCAGTGGCGATTTACCCGGGGTATCGCAGACTCCGCCGGCTTCTGCGTGATCGTGGAACGCTGGCGGCAATACTTTGTACGCTGGCGTTGCTTGCCGTGCTGATTCTGCCGGCTGTCCTGCTGGCGCAGAACCTGTTCTCCGGAATTCACACCGTAACCGCCAGCATTAAGGAGGGGAGAGCATTAATTCCGCCGCCGCCGGCTGGGGTTGAGGGCTGGCCTCTTGTCGGACGGCCATTGCAAAGCATCTGGTTGCTGGCCTCAAGGGACATCAGCGCAGCGATCACCAAGTTCGCTCCGGAAATCAAGTCCGCCCTGCCGGGATTGCTGTCCGCTTCGGCGGGCATCGGCCTTACCGTTTTGCAGCTGATGCTGTCTATCGTGGTCTCCGGGATCCTTCTGGCCAACGCGGAAGCTGCCGCCAAGGCCACGCGCACGCTGTTCAACCGCCTCTTCGGAGAACAGGGTGCGGAGTTTCAGGACCTGGTAGGGCGGACCATTCGCAGCGTCACCTTCGGCATCCTGGGCGTGGCCCTCATCCAGTCGGCATGCGCGGCGCTCGGATTTGTCGTCGTCGGACTGCCTGGGGCGAGCCTGTGGTCGGTGATTTTCATTTTTGCCGCGGTATTGCAGGCCGGAGGGTTGATCCTGATTCCGGTGGTGATTTACGAGTTCGCCATCGCTAGCACCACCAAGGCCGTGATTTTTCTGGTCTGGTGCATCCTGGTGGGCGCGATGGACAACGTACTGAAGCCGCTGCTGCTCGGGCGGGGCGTCGCGGTTCCCATTGCCGTGGTTTTTCTCGGCGCCATCGGCGGATTCATGACAATGGGTGTCATCGGCCTGTTCGTCGGTGCTATCGTCTTGTCCGTAAGCTACAAGTTGTTCCTGGCATGGCTAAGCGCGGAGCCGGTCAGAGAAGTCGGCTGATCGGATGCCAGCCTCACTTCCCTTTCAAGATCAGCGTCCTCAGCGGCATATAGCCGAAAACACAAGGGCAATCCTTCGCCATGCGCACCCGCTGCGTACTAGGAGTTTTGCTAGTTGTTCGTCGTCATGTGCGGCAGTACAAAGGCTTTAACTACGCTGCTTGCCGGCCAGAGCCTGGTTGATGGAGGAGTCATGGACACGAGGCGAAGACGGATTTCAACACAACAGCTGCGGCAATTTCTATGGGAACTTGCTGCGGTAGTGTGCATGGTTACGCTGGCGGTCGGGGAAACTCCGCCGTCGACGTCACCAACGAACCAGAGCCAACAGGGCGCTCCGGCCGCAGCGGACCAGTCGGCCGCGAAGCTTTCGCCTGAGCAGCTGGATTCGCTGGTCGCGCCGATCGCGCTCTATCCCGATCCGATGCTCAGCCAGACATTGATCGCTTCCACTTATCCGCTGGAAATCATCCAGCTGCAGCAGTGGCTGGGCCAGCACAAGGACCTCAAAGGCAAAGCCCTGGCTGATGCCGTCGAAAAGCAGGATTGGGATCCGAGCGTCCAGTCCCTGGCAGGTTTGCCCGAGGTAGTGAAACTGCTGTCAGAAAACATCAAGTGGACAACGGACGTGGGTAATGCGTTTCTGGCGCAGCAGGACGATGTGATGGCTGCGGTGCAGCGTATGCGCAAGAAAGCTCAGGACACTGGCAATCTGAAATCCAGCGAGCAGCAAAAGGTCGAAGTGAAGACGGTCGAGAGCAAGCAGGTGATCGTCATCGAACAGGCCAGCCCTGAGGTCGTTTACGTTCCCAGCTATAACCCGACCGTTGTGTATGGAGCTCCAGTGTACGCGTATCCCCCCATCGCGTATCCGCCTCCGGGCTACTACGCGGCGGGGATGGCGATCTCGTTTGGGGTCGGCGTGGCTATGGGAGCCTTCTGGGGCGGAGGTGGTTGGTGCTGTGGTTGCGGTTGGGGCGGTGGTAACAACAATATCAACATCAACAACAACAATAATTTCGTTCGAAATTCCAACAACAACCTCAACCGGCAGAACATTGGTAACGGCAATCGCCAGAACATCGGCAACGGAAACCGGGCAAGTCAGATGCCCGCCGGCGGCAGAAGTAACTGGCAGCACAATCCGCAACATCGTGGCGGAGCTCCTTACTCCGACAGACAGCTGGCCAATAAGTATGGCGGGACCGCTCGCGGCGACAGCCTGGCCAACCGGCAGAACAATGCCCGCCAGAACATCGGCCGGCAGCAGGGCAATGGCAACCTCGGCGCGGGCAATCGCCAACAGGGCGGATTGGGCGATCGCCAGGGAGGCCAGGCAGGCAATCGTCAGCAGGGTGGACTTGGAGACCGTGGCGGGGCAAGCGCGAGTACGCGTGATGTCTCTTCCCGCGGCGGCAATGCAGGGGGAAACCGTGGCGGCGGCGATCGTGTGGGCAATCGTCAGGTACCGAATTCGCCTGGATCGAACAATCGCAGTGCATTTGGCGGAGCCGGTAGCGGCATGAGTGGCTCGGGAGCGCGCGCCAGCCAGTCGCGTGGAGCGTCCAGTATGGGCTCACGCGGTGGCGGCTTCAGCGGTGGTGGCGGTGGACGCCGCGGCGGCGGCGGCGGCGGAAGGCGGAGGTAGGCAATCATGACAAGACAAGAAACCATTCTGCAAAAAAATGCCGAGGTAACCTGGATCATCAGCCTCTCGGTTGTGATCATGCTCTGCTTCTGGAGCCTGTTTTCGATTGCCATGGCTGCCCAGACGCAACCCTCTGCCGCGCCTTCTACGGCAGCTTCGACTTCTGCGGCGCCGCCACCCGGAGCGATGGCTTTCGCCACGCCGCAGCAAGCTGCGGATGCACTGTTCGAGGCCGCCGGCGCATACGATGTTCCCAAGCTGCTGGCGATCTTCGGTCCTGATGGAAAGGATTTCGTCGAATCGGCCGACCCTGTTCAGGACAAGAACAATGCCGTCGATTTTGCCAACGAAGCGAAGGCCAAGAACTCGATATCGACGGACCAGGCGCATCCGAATCGCGCAACGGTCGTTGTTGGAGAAGAGGAATGGCCGCTTCCGGTTCCGTTGGTCAAGCGAAATGGCAAGTGGTATTTCGACGCCAAAGCGGGCAAGCAGGCAATCCTCTTCCGCAGGATTGGCGCCAATGAACTGGATGCCATTCAGGTTTGCCACGGCTATGTAGAGGCGCAAGAGGAATATTCGCTCACGATCCACGATGACTCGGGAGTGAATCAGTACGCGCAGAAGATCTTCAGCTCGCCGGGCAAGCAGGACGGCTTGTACTGGCAGAATGCAGACGGCACTTCGGCCGGCCCGATCGGCGACACGGTCGCGAAGGCGCTGGAAGAAGGCTACTCCATTGGTAAGGGCGGATTTCACGGCTATTACTTCAAGATCCTGAAAGGTCAGGGTCCCGACGCGCCGATGGGCAAGCTGAGCTACGTCATCGAGGGCATCATGATCGGCGGCTTCGGTCTGGTGGCTGTGCCGGCGGAGTATCGCGTCACGGGAGTGAAAACCTTCATCGTGAACAACGATGGCATCGTGTACCAGAAGGACCTGGGGCCTGATTCGGACGAGATCGTGAAGAAGATGGAGCTGTACAATCCCGATCCGAGCTGGCATCCGACGAATGACCAATGGCCTCCCGACGTCAACGGTAATCTGACAGCGCAAGCTTCGTCTCAGCAAAAATAGCGGCCAGGGAACTTGGGATATTGTGAGGTGGCTATGCGCCGCTGTAACGAAGTGTCGATTGCTCTCGGCACGTTGAGCCTGATGGTTCTTTGTGGCTGTCAAGACCTGACGCCCAAAGACACACAGAGCTTGTTCGTCCCTCACATGATGCGCTCCGAGGTCCTGGGCCTGGTGGCGGGCTTTGGAACGACCTTCGCCGCCATGCCGGACCTGATCGCCATGCTCCGGCGCCGCTCCAGCGCGGGCATGAATCCGCGCATGGCTGCCATCATGGGCGTCTTCCAGATCCTCTGGGTCTATTACGGTCTGCTGATTCTTTCGCGGCCTGTGGTGATATGGAACATCATCGCGGTGCTGGTCAACTTCATCAGCGTCGGTGCGTACTTCTATTTCGTGCGTAAGGAAAGAAGCCAGGCATGAGCAAGAAGGACAAGAAGAACAAGAAAGCTTCGGCCGAGGAAGTCCCTGCGGATGCTGGTCAGGACGGAAATTCCGCGGCGCAAAAGCCGAAGATGAAAAATAAGGAGTATGAGGCTGAGCTCTTCAAGCTGCAGGTGGAACTGGTCAAGCTTCAGGAATGGGTGAAGAAGACCGGGGCGCGAATCGTAATTCTCTTTGAGGGCCGCGATGCCGCCGGAAAGGGCGGAATCATCAAGCGCATTCTGGAGCGCGTCAGTCCGCGCGTTTATCGCCTGGTGGCGTTGCCGGCGCCAACCGAGCGCCAGAAAACTCAGATCTATGCCCAGCGTTACATCGAGCAGTTGCCCGCCGGGGGCGAGATCGTCATCTTCGACCGCAGCTGGTACAACCGCGCCGGGGTCGAGCACGTGATGGGTTTCTGTAGCAAGGATGAGTACAAGAAATTCCTGAAGGGCTGCCCTGTGTTCGAGAATTTCCTGGTCAGCAACGGCATCATCCTCCTGAAATATTGGCTTAACGTTTCCGAACCAGTGCAGCACAAGCGTTTTCTCGCACGCATAGAAGATCCTTCGAAACGCTGGAAGCTGAGCCCGATGGACCTGGAGTCGCACCGCCGCTGGTACGACTATTCGCGTGCCCGCGATGCCATGCTTGATGCCACGGATACAGCTTTCGCGCCCTGGCATATCGTTCCCTCCGACGATAAGAAGCGCGCGCGTCTGAATTGCATAGCCGACATCCTGAGTCGCATTCCCTACGAAGAGATCCCCTATAAGCCGCCCAAACTCCCGGACAGGCAAAAGCCAAAGGGGTACCGGGAGCCGAAAACAAAACGCCAAACCATCGCGCAGCGCTGGTAAGCCTGCGGGCCGTGCTCTTCCTGCGCCATGTGCTGGCTGGCCGCCGCGTTGAACGTTCATGCCATTGCGGGCGGGTTGCGTGCTTGCGCTGCAAAGAAGGAGATGTATGACAACGTGGGAGGAGCGCGTCCGGCAGAGCTTTTCCAGGCAGGCCTTCATGTCCACGCTGGGGGCCGAGCTCACAACAGTGGTGCAAGGCGCGGTGGAGATTCGCATGCCGTTTTCGCCGAGTCTGACGCAACAGAATGGCTACTTGCACGCGGGCGCCGTTACTGCCGTGCTGGATTCTGCCTGTGGTTATTCCGCCTTGAGCGTGGCGGCAGAGGATTGCGACGTTCTCACCGTGGAGTTGAAGCTGAACCTGCTGGCGCCGGCTGCGGGCGAAGTGCTCGCGGCCCGAGGGCAGGTGAAGAGAGCAGGACGGACGCTGACCGTCTGTACAGCCGATGCCTTTGCCATCCGCGGCGATAAAGAAAAGCTGGTCGCAACTATGCTCGCGACGATCATGTCCCTTCCGATGAAGCCCGCAAAATAGGGGTCCTGACAAAGCTCACAGGCGCCCCTTGCATCCGTGCCGGGCCTGGCCGCCTGGAGCTCGCTGCCCCGAAGACCAGCGCTGCATCAAGAGTGTGTCTGGCAACAAGCCGCTTCGTCGAGTCGATCACCTCGGTACCTTGCCGGCGAGCCAGTAATCGACACTGAACTTCCCCGGGCCGCTGCAGATCAGCAAAATAAAGAAGAGCACGTACAGGACTTCCGGAAGGTAGAGGAAATCGTCGACCCAGTTGAGAGGCGAAAGTCCTTTCGGCATGGCGGAAAGCCTGGTGGTCACAATGGCGACAAGCATATCGACCAATAAAGCCACGCATGCCAGGCTGGAAAGAAACCCCAGGGTCAGCAGGCATCCGCTAACGAACTCGACGCCCGACACGAAATACGTCATCACGCGGGGAAACGGCACCTTGGCCTCAACAAACGTTTCGTACATCGTTTGTGCGCTGCCGGCCACAAATAATTTGTTGGCTCCGGAGATGGCGAAAAACAGCCCGAGCGAAACGCGTACCAGCAGGATGGCGTATTGTTCCAGATCACTGCTTCCCTGCAGCACAAACTGGACCAACCGTTTCCAATCCACCTCTTGTCCCTCCTTTGGAGGATGTACCGCAACGATACCGCGTATCGACCGTCCGATTCTTCTGGTAACGGAGCGCGAACTCTCGCGCGGGAGATTATGTGTCCATCCGTTCGACCCATTGAGCGCGCGATGCGGGAGCTACGAATGGATCCGCAAAGTACTGCGTTTCCCGGGCAACCTTGTCGTCCCGGAACTCCATGATGCTCACGGTGTAGGACGGCTTGCCGTCATATGTCAGGATGAATTCGGTGACCCAAAGATCACCGCGGCCAATGATTCGCCGGACAGTAAACCGCTTCTTGCTGGGCTGACCAGCGCGTTGGTTCTGTATGTTGCGCCGACCGCGCGTTCGCTCGCCCGACTGCGGATATTCCAACACCGCGTCCTCGTGATAGATGCGGTGCTCCGTTTCAAAATCGTTGGCATCGGAGGCGGCCCAATGCTGATCGAGTGCCGCGCGGATCTGTTGATCTCCCACAGCAGAATACTGCTCCGTCTTTCGCTGATCGTTCATCTCGAGCCTTCACATTGACAAGAAGCGGAATGCGTTAGCGGGAGTCGAAGTGTACGACTCGTCAAGTGGCGCTGTTTCTTCGGACACCCCAGAGTCTATATCAGGTCAGCTTCTGGGCCGCAATTGGCCCGAAGCAGGCTAAGCTTTTGAATGGATTTGGCGTCCCAAAGCACGGCCAGTTGGAACCACATCATTCCGTGGCTTCAGCAAATGGATGCATTGCGGCAGGGCGCAGGGCTGTCGCTGTTCGGCCAGTTCGAAGAGCCTACAGGCGCATAGCGAATTCCCG
>DATFSK010000019.1:0-6216 GCA_035262645.1 Terriglobales bacterium | reverse complement strand
TCACGACAAAGTCATTTTCTTCGATTCAGGACTCGCGGTGTACGATTCGAGATCAATAGTCGCTAGCCCCTAGTCCCCAGCCCCTAATCCCTGGCCGCCAGCCCGTCTCGCACAATTGCTTCCGCTTGCTCCGCGGACTCGAACAGGTGGGCGTGCATGCCTACTGCGCGCGCGCCTTCTACGTTGGCGGGGCGGTCGTCGAAGAAGAGCGCGCGATGCGGCTCGCAGCCCAGCGCGTCAAGGCAGAGGCGATAGATGGCAGGGGCCGGCTTGATGATGCCGTGCTCGCAGGACCAGATCTGCACTTCGAATTGGTCGAGCCAGTCGAAGGTCGTGCGCACCCCATGTAGCAGATCATGAGGGATGTTGGATAGGATCGCGGTGCGGATTCCGGCAGCTTTGATGTCGCGGTCGAGCTGCAACGTCTCCGGATTTTCGCGCAGCCACATGCGATTTTCGAAGTCGTGGATGCGGTCGAGCTGCCCGTCGGTGAGCGAGATGCCTGCGGCGTTGGCGAAACGCTGCCAGTGCTGTCGAGGGCCGCAGCGGCCGCAGTCGTATTCGTCGCGAGTTGCGGAGTAGAGCTGGAAGAAGGGCGGTTCGCTGACCCCGACGAGGGCGGCAAATTGATCCATCTCCGACAATGTGGGACTATGGCTCAACACCCGTCCATAGTCGAAGATAACGGCGTCCCAGCGGTTCGGTCCCATACCAACATTGTGACATGTGATATGGTGCCGCCCGCTGAAGCCGGCTCCGGGGAATTTTGATCGCCTTAATCCAACGCTTTGCGCGCTGGGCCAGTCACTGTGACAGAAGCCGGCTTTAGAGACTCGGGCAATCGATTTTTTAGAGTCGCGAAATCAGTTCTGAATAGACACCTGTCGAGAAGATGTTTTCGAGGGAGAAAGCCATGAACGATGCCGGTAATGGTCTGATTCATCTGGCGAGCAAGCATTCGGTAGAGGAGACGATGTCGCGGCTGGAGTCGCTGTTCGAGGAGCGCGGCGTGACTATCTTCGCGCGTGTGGACCACAGCGGCGAGGCGGCCAAGATCGGGCTCGAGATGCGGCCGACGAAGCTGCTGATCTTCGGTAGCCCCAAGGGCGGCACGCCACTGATGCAGGCCGCGCCCACGGTCGCGATCGATCTGCCGCTGAAGGCGCTGTTCTGGGAAGATGCCGAGGGCAAGGTGTGGTTGACGTACAACGATCCACGATATCTGCAGCGGCGACATAACGTGCCGGCCGAACTGTTACCGAACGTGAGCGGACTCTTCGAGAAGGCGACTCAGTAACAGCTTCCATGTTTATGGAAATTTCGTGACAGCAATCAGTTGCAACAGCCGTTGAACCTACGGCTGCTTCGTCGCCGTTGCATTGTGCGGAGCAGCTTCTCGTGTGCCTGAACACCGGAAAGGATTGTACGGCGTAATGGATCGCTTACCGGGGGGGCCTGTACCATTGTGCTTGATGCGCGCTGTTGCCCTGTTGGGACTTCACGTGAAGGAAGGCGACGTCCGGCGATTCGAACTGCCAGGGATCAATCTATTTTCGGGCAATGAGCTCGATCCGAACGACGTACCCGAGGCGGCGTTGATTTTCGGCGGCGATGGGACGGTGCATCGCCATCTTGCCGGGCTGGCTGTGAAGCAGGTGCCGACGCTTGTTGTGCCCGTCGGAAGCGGGAATGATTTGGCACAGTCGATCGGTGTTGACAGCGTTTCCACCGCGCTCAAGGCCTGGCAGCGTTTCTGCGCAAGTGGCGACAACGTATGCAGTATTGATTTAGGAACGATTCGCCCGCTGGCTGCCTCCGGAGTCGATCCGGAGACCGAGGCTTCAACCGCCTGGCAGAGCGAGTCGCTTGAGGCCTTACACTTCGTGCCCGACGGTCCACGTCGCGATCTGCCGCAGATGGGCCCGCGCATCATGCAATCGCAGCTGCGCCGCGCTGCCGAAGCCGAGAGTGAGATCGCGCAGACCACATTTTTTGCGTGCATCGCGGGCACGGGGCTGGATGCCGTCATCAATCGTGTGGCGATGAAGCAGCCGCGATGGTTGCGCAGGCATGGCGGTTACGTTCTCGCGCTGATGCAGACACTGGGAAAGTTCCATCCGCCGCGCATCACGGTCTCCGTCGAGAGGGGCGGCCATTGGCAAACACGTCTAGACGAGCCTGGCTTCCTCGTGGCCGCGGGAAACGCGCCCCAGTACGGACATGGTATGCGGCTTGCCCATCTGGCGCGCATAGACGACGGCGTGCTCGATCTCTGCTTCGTTCGGCTGTTGGGGAAGATGCGATTGCTGCGTCTGTTTCGAGTCGTCTATCGTGGCGGGCACATCGCCATGAAGGAGGTTAAGTATTTCCAGGCCCAGCGCCTGCGGATCGCAACCGACCCGGTAACGGAGGTCTTCGCCGACGGCGAGTACATCTGTAACACGCCTGTCGAGATCGGGGTGCAGCGCAAGGTGCTGCGGGTCATTGTTGCAAGGTAGCGGAAGGTTTTTGTCCATCCGCGGCTGTCAGTTGCCCGGCGCGTGCCGCTCCCGTCGTCGAACCGAGTCGTCCGGGAGCATTCTGCAGCGATGTCTGGAATTCCTTCAGCGCCAGCTGCGGTTGGTTCATCAGCAACAGCAGATCGCCAAGCTGCTCGCGCGCGGGGACGATCGGCCCAGGCGTGACGGGCAGCTTCTCCACCGCATCCTCGGCATCGGCTGCCTGGCGCAGCAGAGCGGCGGCATCCTGCGATTTGCCATCCGACTGCTCGGCCCATGCCAGCACTTCCAGCCTCTGTACCGCCACCTGGCCTGCCCAGTAGTCTCGGCCTGCGGCCTCGAGCTGTTTCTGCAGATCGAGCAGTTTCGCCGCCTGAGCGCGGGCATCGGCGGCGTGTCCGGTGTGCGCCGAGCCCAATCCGCGCGCCCACACCGCGATCGCGACCACGTGCGTTGGGGCATTCGAAGGCGGAGGCACGATGCTCGCAGCCGCGGCCCAGTCCTTACGCTCGACGGCATAGCGGACGGGCATCGCCGTGGCCGCGTATCCGACCTTGAAGTCGCCGTGATTGAGACCGGACATGGTTTTTAGCTGCTGAATCACATCAGCCGCTTCCGTGTCGCGACCGCTCTGCAGATAGGCGTAGACGAGATAGTCCATCGCGTGCAGCTGTTCTCCCGTGTCGCCGTGCCGCCCGGCGGCCTCTTCGGAAGCCATGTTGGATGCGATCGAGTCATCCCACATACCCAGCCGCGTGAAAATGTGCGACGGCATATGCAGGGCGTGCGGCGCCGAGGGCGCGATCTTTGCATACGCTTGAGCGGCGGCCAGCCCTTGACGCGCCATCTCGGCGTTGTCAGTGGCGTGGATCAGGTAGTGCGCCAGTCCCGGATGCTGCGGATATTTGACGTAGAGCGGCTCCAGCACGGCGAAAGCCAGCTTCTGATTGGCGTGCGTCTTATCGCTGGGCGGAGCAGGCGACAGCAGCGCCAGCGCGTAGAAGACCTGCGACTCCACGTCGTTTGGATTTGCCGCCGCCACGGCCTTCATCGCCTGCGTGTAGTGCTGGGCACTCGTCATATAGGGAACGTTGCCGCCGGCGTCATAGATAACGGCCAGCGCGCTGATGAATCCGCGCTCGCGCTCCGAGCCTCCGCCGAGCTGCTGTGCGCGTTGCATCTCCTGGTGGCCGAGGCTGAGGTTTGCCGGTGCAATGGGCGGATCCCAGAGCTGGTGGAAGTAGCTCATGGCTATGCCCCAATGGGCCATTGCGCAGTGGGGATCAGCTTGGGCGACGCTCTCGAACGTGGCTTTGGCATCGGCGTATGCGAAGGAATGAAGCAGAGCAACGCCGCGGGCGAATTGCGCCTGCACCGCCGGGCTGCAGGAGGTGGAAAACGATACCTGCCCCAGCTGTTCCGGCGCATCGTGGTCGTGCATCTCCTGGGCGGCCGACGATCCCACCAGCATCGACAGCACAAGCAGAGTAGGTAAGAGCTTCGCCATGGGGGACCTCCAGGGAGCAGGATGAAATGTTACACCGATGTCACGAAGCGAAACGAGAAAGGGAGCTTGGTCGCGGCGAAATAGTGGCGTCAGGCCCTTCAAACACAACTGTTTCCGTTTTCGGGATGGGATGGACCGCATGGGCTGAGGGACGGAAGCCGCGATTTCGCAATATTTTTCTGGAACTTCTGGCAACCGAGTGGGTCTATACTGTAGTAAATCCCGATGTCCACTTCCGCAACTCCAAAGCCGTCTGATGACGCGGTTATCCTTGTTGCGCCGGAGGATCAGGTTATCCCTGCGCTGTTTGGCGAGGGACAGGGCCTTTATCCGCAGCGCAAGGACACGTTCCTCTATTCGTTCATCCTGCACATGATCGCGGTGGGCCTGCTCATCTGGTCCGGGCATTGGGTCCTCGAGCATAAAGAACAGATCAAGCAGCAGGTGGTGGGAGTGGTGACCGACATCAGCCCATACCTGCCGATGAACGTCTCCAAGACGAAGGCGGGCGGCGGTGGCGGCGGCGGCGACCGCGATAAGCTGGCGGCGCCTAAAGGCGCGTTGCCCAAGCTTTCCAAAGACCAGATCGTTCCCCCGGCAATCGTGGTCCGCAATGACAATCCCAAGCTGGTCGTTCCGCCCACGGTAGTTGTGCCGCCTGAGATCAAGCTGCCCACCATGGGCGCCTTGGGCGATCCCCTCTCAAAAGTCCTGGGACCACCTTCTAACGGCACCGGCTCCGGCGGAGGCATTGGCAGCGGCACCGGCGGCGGCGTAGGTTCGGGAACCGGACCGGGCGTAGGGCCGGGACACGGCGGCGGATACGGTGGCGGCGCTTATCGCGTAGGCGGCGGCGTCAGCGCACCCAAGATTCTCTACGATCCCGATCCGGAATACTCGGAAGAAGCGCGCAAAGCCAAGTATCAGGGGACCGTGGTTCTGTGGCTGGTGGTGAGTCCCGATGGCAAGCCGCAGGACATTCGCGTGCAGCGCGCTCTGGGCATGGGCCTGGATGAGAAGGCAATCGAAGCCGTAAGGCAGTGGCGCTTCGAGCCCGCCAAAAAGGACGGCCACCCCGTCCCGGTGATGATCAACGTCGAAGTGAACTTCCGGTTGTACTAAGAATCTTCCAACAGCAAGCAGTGATTCCTAACCTGCTCCGAAGAGCTGATCGCCAGGATCAGTCTTTGTTTTTATCTCTCTCCCCGTCCCTGGCGTGCCTCCGATGAAACGGTTCGCCATTAATGACAACTTTCTAGAATCCATGCTTGCGCCTGTGGCATTCAGCACACAGCGTGATCAGGTTCTCTTCTTCGTCCCCGCCAGACCGGCTGCGAAAGACGATGTGATGGACCTGCAGGTGCTGGGTGGCACCACAGTTCTGGCATCGCCACTTGTCGCGTTCCAGCACCTGCCGATGTAGCTGACGATAGCTCTCACGAGTGAGCCAGTGGCGCGGGTTCTTCGAGCGGATTTGGGTCATCGTATCTGCGAAGCGAACTGGCACAGAAACGTTTGCTGCTGTAGTCTAGGTAAGAATTTGTAATACCGAGAAATGGATTGCAGCAGGATCTCGGGATTGTCACCTTCGATCGACGCCCCGGCGAGGAAGTCCGCACAGATCATCTCAAGGCAATAACCACGAGACTTATCGCTCCCCAGCATCAGGGCAGCGGTTTCGATCGCGCGCTCGATGACCGGCATCTGGCTTTTGTACACCTTGAAGTAAATCAGCTCCGATGGCTCCTCTTCCCTTCCCGTGAGCTCCTTCTCCACTTCTCGCTTGAACTCCTGTTTCGGCATCTGCCGGGCCTTGTGCAACCAAGTTGCACTTTCGAAGCGCTGGCCTTGCTTGCGGGCAAGCTTCGCCAGCTCTAGACCCTTCGTCCAACCGACCTGCTTCAGGTCTCTTCTCACCTGCGGCGGCAGGTGCTCATGGATTGACATCAGGTAATAGGCCTTCCGCCGGGATTCCGGGAAGCGCCGCTCCAGGAATTCATCAAATGATTTTAGATTCTCTAGCCGCCAGAACTGCCCAGCTCGTACCTCACACAGGCACTTTCCCAGCTCGACGAATTTGCTGTCCTTCTCATTCTCATGCTGTGCCTCCCACGCCAGAATGGCATCAATGCGGCCCAGCACGAATTCGGCGCGGCGGCGATTGAGCTTCGGCGGCATCGGCGGATTCCTAGTAACCAAGCTCGTCAAACA
>DATFSK010000018.1:0-2598 GCA_035262645.1 Terriglobales bacterium | reverse complement strand
AGGGCAAGATGGTCCACAGCGTCGACAACAAGGTGATGTCGTTCCTCAAGGCGGAAGGGACCAGCATGGAAGTCTTTCCGCTGGTCAACAATTTCGACGGCACCAGCTGGATTGACATCTCCGGCTTTCTCGACAATCCCGGCGCGCGCGGTCTGTTCCGCCAGCAGGTAGCGACGTTTCTGGCCGGAGATCAGTATCGCGGCCTGATGGTGGACTTCGAAGACTTTCCCAAGGCGGCGCAGCCGGGATACGTCGCGCTGCTTAACGAACTCTCGCAGGATCTGCACGCCAGAGGTCTGAAACTCTACGTCAGCGTTCCCGCCGCCAACCAGGACTTCAATTATGCGGCTACTGCGGCGGCCGCCGATGGCGTCGTGCTCATGAACTATGACGAGCACTATCCCTCGCCGGGGCTGCCCGGTCCGGTGGCTTCGCAGGATTGGTTTAACAGAAACCTGGCCGCAGCGAAGAAGGTCATTCCGCAAAACAAGCTGATCTGCGCCATCGCCAATTACGGATACGACTGGGTGCAAAAACCCAAGAAGGGCGCGCTTCCTCGAGACGTCCACGATATCAACGTCTCGGTGCAGGAAGCCTGGCTGGGTGCGCGCGATTCCGAAGCCGACATTGACTTCGATTCCGACGCTCTGAACCCGCACTTCAGTTACCTCGACGAGCACAACCTGCACCACGACGTATGGTTCCTCGATGCTGTAACTGCGCTCAACGAGATGCGCGCCGCACAAGACATGGGCGTCGATACCTTCGCTCTGTGGCGTCTGGGCTCGGAAGACCGCTCGCTGTGGCGGGTGTGGGATATGCCAGGCGATCCCGGCGCCACCGACAAGCTGAAGGACGTTCCTCCCGGCCAGGATGTCGACATGGAGGGCAATGGCGAGATTCTGAAGATCGAGGCGCGTCCCGCCAATGGCACACGCACTCTCGAGGTGGATCAGAGTCTCGACCTGATCAGCGACGAGAACTTCGATGCGCTGCCTCAGCCTTACCGCGTGGCGCGCTACGGTTCGAGTCCCAACCAGATGGCCATCACGTTTGACGACGGGCCCGATCCGGAGTGGACTCCCAGGATCCTCGACGTCCTGAAGCGTGAACACGCCCCGGCGACATTTTTCCTCATCGGTATCCAGGCCGACAAGTTTGCCGGTACAACCGCGCGCATCTACCGCGAAGGCCATGAGATCGGCAACCACACCTTCACCCATCCCGATATCAGCAACGTCTCCTCCACCTTCGTGCGGCTGGAATTGAACCTGACCGAACAGCTCTTCGCCAGCCGCCTGGGCGTGCACACCATTCTGTTCCGTCCTCCCTACTCGATCGACCAGGAACCGGACACCGAAGATCAGGTGCGCCCGCTCGAATTCAGCCAGGACATGGGCTTCATCACCGTAGGCAACAAGATCGATCCCAACGACTGGCAGGACAATCCCCGCCGCACCGCCAAGCAGATTTCCGACGACGTGCTGGCGCACCTGCCGCCCTGCGCGCCCAACGACATCCGCTGCGGCAACATTATCCTGCTGCACGATGGCGGCGGCGACCGGCGCCAAACCGTGCTCGCATTGCCCACCATCATCGAAGGTATCCGCGCGCGCGGCTACAGCGTCGTTCCTCTCTACGAGTTGCTGGGCAAGACAAAGGCCGACGTCATGCCTCCCCTGCCGAGAAACGAGCGCTGGGCTGCCCGCTTGAACTGGGTTGGATTCTGGATGTTCGACGCCGGGAGCATGGGCATCACCTGGATCTTCTTCGTTGGCGACTTGCTGATGACCTCACGCCTGCTGTTTGTCGGAATTCTCGCCGTCTATGACCGCCTGAGGCAGCGTCACTATGGCACTCCTGCCGAAGAAAAGGTTTACCGTCCCGCTGTGGCCGTGCTCATCCCTGCCTACAACGAAGAGAAGGTCATTGAGCGCACCATCCAGGGCGCGCTGGGGTCGGACTATCCGAACCTGCGTGTCATCGTGATTGACGACGGCTCGAAAGATCGCACGCTTGAGGTCGCACGCAGTGCTTTTTGGCAGGAGGAAGCCGAAGGGCGGGTGTTGATCCTGACCAAGCCCAATGGCGGCAAGGCCGAGGCCCTGAATTTCGGCCTCGAATATCTGACCGACGAAGAAGTGTTCGTGGGCATCGACGCCGACACCATCATCGCCCCCGATGCCGTTTCGCGGCTGGTCCCGCACTTCCGGAATCCGGAAGTGGGAGCGGTTGCGGGCAATGCCAAAGTCGGCAACCGCGTGAATCTGTGGACGCGCTGGCAGGCGCTCGAATACATCACCAGCCAGAACTTCGAGCGCCGCGCGCTCAACACCCTGGGGGCGGTCAGCGTAGTCCCCGGCGCGATTGGCGCCTGGCGCACCTCAGCAGTGCGCGAGGCCGGCGGCTACCACACCGACACCGTCGCCGAAGACGCCGACCTCACCATAGCCCTGCTGCGCAACGGCTACCGCGTCGAGTATGACGATCTGGCGCTGGCCTTCACCGAAGCGCCGGTTAACGCCAATGGCCTGATGCGCCAGCGCTTCCGCTGGTCGTTCGGCATTCTGCAGGCCGTATGGAAGCATGGCGAAGTCT
>DATFSK010000017.1:0-5627 GCA_035262645.1 Terriglobales bacterium | reverse complement strand
GGCATTGCCTCGTGAGCGGCGGGTGCATCGCTCGCTGCGACGGTTGAGCCTTTTTTACCTTTCTTCTTGTCCGGAGCGACGTTCACCGCCGTAGGCGCAGTCGTGGGCTTGGTTGTCGGCTTTACGGGCGACTCTGCGACTGCCTCTGCATCATCGGTTAATACGGGCTGTGCCGGTCGCGCTGTCCACGGTGCTGGCTGCGGCGGAGCCGCACTGCTTGCCGTCAGCTCGCCTTTGGCGTTCTTGAAGGCTGTAGTCGTGGTGGCTGCACTTGCGTCAGGCGTCGCGTTCCCCGTGCTTGCGGTAGTCTTTGTTGTAGGCGCGGTTTTTGCTGCGCTCGTCTTAGCTGCCACCTTCTGCTCTGTCTTTCCCGCGTTTTCACCATCCGGCGCCGCACTCGCAGTCACTGTCGCCTTACTCGGTGCCTTAGATCCACCACCTTGCTCCGGCGCAGCTCGATTCGCGACGCTCTGGTAGCTCTCGCTCAGCGGCGGCAAATTGTCCTGGACCTTGGTCGCCCCGCGCGCCTCAGTTCCATGAATGTCGATAATCAGCCGGTACGGATTCGGCAGCAGAAACGCCGAGTACTCGGTCACGTCATCGACTTCGAGCACTATGCGCGTGGATGCCTTCTGATACTGCGCTATCCGAATCTTTTTCAGGAAGCCGTCCTGCACGTCGAAGCTCTTGCCGACCAGCGTCGACACCAGCCGCGTGTCTGGCAAATCGAAAAAGATACGGTCAGGATCGGGTACGCGCCCCGACTCGTACTTCACCTCGCCATCTAGATCGATGGCCACGCGGGTGTAGTCTGCCGTCGACCAGTAGCGAATGCCCGTCACTCTCGGCGATGCCGGGGCATTCACTGGCTCAACCTCCGCCTCGGAAGGTTGCGAAGCATTTACGTGCGCCGCGATCTCCGGCTTCTTCTTCGCTTTCGGCTGATTCAGCTCTGCCAGCGCCTCTTGCGCCTTAGGAGCCAACCGGCTGCGCGGATATTTCTTCAGGAACTCCCCGAACGCCGCTTTCGCCGCGGCCTCATCGCCCAGGTCTTCCTTATAGATTTGGGCGATGGTGAACAGCGCCTCCACCCGGTACTTACTGCCCGGATACTCGCGTCGCAGGAACTCATACTGCGCAATCGCCGCGTGCAGATCCTTGTCGTCCGGCGCGAACTGGCGGCCCATCTCGGCCAGGATCTCAGCCACCGCCATCATGCTCGCATCCGCCTTCGACGACGCCGGAGACACGTAGTACACCTTGCGATAGGCGTCGGCAACCTTCTGGTACGCCTTGCGCGTCCGCTCATCCGCCGGGCGCCCATTCAGCGCCTCACGCATCCGCTCGGCCGTTTCGTACTGCGTGCGCGCCTGTTGCTTGCGATACGCAGGGGAACCGCTGAACGCGCCGAAGCACGCTTCACTGGTGGTTACCAAGATGATGAGTGCACCAACGACGGAATACATCCAGCAAAGTCCTGGCTGAGGGTTTGTGGTTCGGCCCACCTTGCGAAGATGGCGCACGCTGGCAGGGACTCGAGTGTCGTCGGGGCAGAACAGTCGAACCCGCCTCGAAGCCGAAGGAGCATTGGTGGATGGCGCGGTTGACCCTGGCTGCCGTTCTCGAGGCTCTATAACCCGCGTGGAGGAAAGAAGGTGCGCGGCTACGCCCGGATCTGGGTGTTCGCCTGATTTGCGGCTGAGGCTGGACATCAGAACACAAGCTTCCGGTTACACCACCGCCTCAGCGCACACTACTGCGCAAGTCAGGGGTGTCCGGCGGACCATCGTCAGAGCAACCTCATTATAGGTTCCCGCTCGAGGGGGAACAATCCACGAAAGCAACCGCCGGAATCACGAGAGTGACCCCGGCGCACTTAAATTAAATCGAGGAAGTTAGCGAACAAACAGCGAGATTATGCAGGCGCTCCAAACAGCGCCTTTACCTCGGGCCTCAGGAGATACCAGATGATCAGCACGCTGATGAGGACCCTCAGGATGCGGTAACCCCCGTAGAAAACGTGCATCATCATGGTGGTCAGCAGCAAACCAGGTAGCGCGAGCAGCAGCGAAATGACTGCCAGAATGATCGCAAGGATGCGTCCCCAGTTCTGCATCGACCAGACGCCGTAGCCGGCCAGCACATGCAGGAGAGCGAAGGCCAGGAATATCGTTCCCCCCACCACTCCAATGACGAATCCCGTGCGCGGGAGTAGAACCGCATCGGCACCGCCCAGCATACTGATGACTTTGCCGCCAACGAACAGGCCGCAGCCCAGTAGTCCCAGGAACGCTGCCGCCAGATAGTGATATACCGCAATTAAGGTCAATCCAGTCGGTCTCATGGGTTTTCCCTCGTCGCTCGGTCGCCCGCAGTTTAGCATTCATACGCCGGGCGCGTTGTTTTCAACCGGTATACTTTTCCTGACCGTATGCCGACGAAGCTGGAAGAAATCATCGCCGCGACCCGCACCCGGGTGGAGGCTGCCAAGGTGGCGGGCGAACTCATCGATCCCGTCGCGCTGGCCGAGCGTCATCGTCCGCGCGGCCTTCGCGAGCGGCTGCACAAGGTAGGTCAGGCTGGTCCCGCAATCATCGCCGAGCTTAAGAAGGCGTCGCCGTCCAAAGGACTGATCCGCTCCGACTTCGACGTGTCCAAGCTGGCTGCCGAGCTTGAATCCGCGGGGGCTGCTTGCCTGTCGGTCCTGACCGACGAAAAGTTCTTCCAGGGATCGCTGCACAACCTTGAGCTCGCCTCTGCTGCAACGCGCATCCCGTGCCTGCGTAAAGATTTCATCCTGGACCAGTTCCAGCTTCTGGAAGCCCGCGCCTGCCGCGCCGACGCCGTGCTTCTCATCGTCGCCGCGCTTGAACAAGACCAGCTGATCGCCCTCAAACACAGCGCCTGCGACCTGCAGCTCGATGCGCTGGTTGAAGTCCATGACGCCGCTGAGCTCGACCGCGCCCTCGCCGCGGGATGCGACCTGATCGGCGTCAACAATCGCAACCTGCACACCTTCGAGGTCACCCTCAACACATCGTTCGACCTTGTAAAGCGTATTCCCAAAGGCGTCATCAAAGTGGCCGAGAGCGGAATCGAATCACGAGCTGACATCGCCCGCCTGCACGACATCGGCTTCGATGCGTTCCTGATCGGCGAATCGCTCATGCGCGCCCGACATCCGGGAGACGCACTGTGCGCCTTGCTGGCCGGCACATACTAGGCGGCGTTCCACCTCGGGAATGGGAATTTTTGTAGTACCCCTACCCCTGTCTGCAAATTCACGGAGATAGAGACTCGCCAGGCAAATTCCAGAGAGCAAAAGGTTTATAGGCAAAGTCGTCTGCCATAGGGATTTAGGAAGCAACCGCATAGGATGAGACTGACATCCGGCTGCCGTCTCTTGGAACGACAACTCTGCCTTCTTCGGATTGAAGCGTAGCGCGGGGAAATGTTTCTCTGGACCGAGAGCGATCACGCCTGGAACATGGCTCGTGCAATATTGCAACACAAGGAGCCTGGCTCAAGGTTGGATTGCGGACAACATCAAGGTTGGGAAATCCGGCGACACCGAGCGCCCGGGCTGAGCCCCTAGCAGCCCGCTTCTTCCACATGCACCAGGGTTTCGATCGATTTGCTGAACTCATATCGTGTACAAGGTCAGTACCCGCGACGTCGCTTTCTCGTGGCCAGGCTGCAAAACGATTAGGACCGGTATATTTCGCGTCAAAGGGTGGGTGCGTCGGGAAGGTGAAATTGGCTTGACCAGCTATAAAGATCTTCCTGTCATCCCGAGAATGCGTGAAAAGGTTACCGTTTTTGTATCGGATGTGGACTGCGACGTCCCCGACTCGGTATGGTCGGGAATCTCGGCGAAGGCAGCCGATGCTGTCTGATGATTCGGTTCAGTTATATTCACGCCTCCTTCCTTGCATATTGCACATCTCGAATCATTGCTCTTCGTTTGTAACCACCTGCCAGCTCACCGCGCTGATCTCCGGCTCGAGGCTCATGCGATCGGCCACGTTTTCCAGCATGGCGTCCTGCCGGCCGTGACTGTGGAAATTCGCGACTTCGACCTTGCCTGTGCTGTCGAGGTCCTCGCTATGCAAAGACTGCAACGTAATCGGCAAGGTTTGCGTCATCTTGGAGCAGCAAGGCGCGTGCATGGTTCTCGCCCTCGCTGCGGCACACCAGGCGAAGCAGACAGAGCACCTCTGTCGCGGTGTCGGATTCAGTCGGTTGGCGATCGATCCGGCGGGCCAGCGGGCGGAAGCCGAAGTTCGCCAGCAGCACAGCGAAAGCCCCCCACCACTGCGAGGCGGATTGCCCGGAGCCGCTCAACGTACCGACGGCCGCCGAACCCCATAGAGTCGCAGCCGTGTTAAGGCCGCGTACCGTCAATCCCTCGCGCACGATCACACCGGCGCCCAGGAAGCCGATGCCTGACACCACCTGGGCGGCGACGCGCATAATGTTGTCGGGGGTGGGCATGGCCAGCATGACGAACATGGCCGCTCCGATTGCGACCAGAGCATTGGTGCGCAATCCTGCCATGCGCTGGCGCCGTTGACGCTCAGCGCCGATCAGCGACCCAAGCACGAAAGCCGCTGCCAGATTGATTGCAAACTGGGTCCAGTTCATCGCGAAACTCCCGTTTCTTCGGGTGGATTAGACCTTAGTTTTCGTTTTTGAACCAATGCCGCACCAGCCGCCTGGTTCCGTCGGGATTGGTCTCCATCGTCCAGCGCGCCGTCACGATCGGCGCATTCGTGTGCGGGACGGTCTCTTCCGCGAACATGCACGCACAGGCATAGGCAGTGCGAGGAAGAAACATTACGTTCTGAAAATCGAATGTGTTGATGGCCGACATGTTGCACCTCCTGGGCCGAGAGTCTTACTGCTACCCTCATGGCCGAAGTGCCTTGCCATCGTTTGGCGGGCGAGTTCAGCCGCGAGGGATGGTTCGATGTGGTTCTCGCGGTTTCATAATTTCCTTTCCCGTTAGTTGTGGCGCCCGAACAGTCCGGCCAGATCGAGCACGTGAAAGAAGACCAGGCCGATCATCAGAATCAGGTACGCCCGCAGCGACACGAGTGAGAGCTTCACGCTGGTCGTCATCGGCATGGTACCCAGGTTCGAGGTATCGACCTTTTCTTCCGGAACATCGTCGAGCGGAGCACTACGGTGCGCTCCCAGCGCAGGTAGCTGCCGGTGACGACCATCGTGATCAGCCCAATGGCTGCGATGGGCACGCCAAGATAAGGCGAGATCCCCAGATGTCCGACGGCCAGCGCTATGGCGGCAAACTCCGTCACCAGCGTCAGGAAGTTCACCAGTTCCAAATCCACCAGCGAGAACACGCCCCACCACTTGCCGAAGCGCTGATAGATCATGGCGGCGTGGCCCTTGCCGGTCGCGATGCCTAGTCGGATCACCATTTCCTGGATGAAATAGGTCGTTGGCCATAGCAGCAGCAGGACCCACAACAGCGTGGTGCCATACTGCGCGCCGGCCTGCACGTAGGTCGAGACGGCGCCGGCGTCGTTGTCGGCAACCATGACGATCAGACCCGGGCCGAAAACCATGAGGAAGGTCAGCAGCCGGTGCATCCACCGGGAACGCAC
>DATFSK010000016.1:0-15164 GCA_035262645.1 Terriglobales bacterium | reverse complement strand
CGAGTTCTCCTTCGCGCATGAACTCAGTGAATTCGCCGCGACTTAAAGCGAGGTGCAGATTTGCTGCTCGAAACCACACCGCGCCAATGTTCGCGCCGGGACTGCATGCAGTTCGATAGACGTTCATTCCAATCGCACGCTGCACACCTTCTTCACGTTGGGACTTTTCAAATTCCATCATCAGCTTCAGTGTCGCTCCCAAATCGGCCGGTTCAACAGGTGGAACCGTTTCTCCCGTCGAAAATGCTTCAAGGTTGAACAAATTCTCGCCCCTATTAAAGCGCTGCGGCTTCGTTGTTGATAACAGCTCTTCTCACAAGTTACATTCCCGACCGTCTTCGACCAAAGGAAACTTGTGGTAGGGGATCAGGGCCTGCTCGCAGGCTATGCAACGATTGCGACAAGATCAAGGACCCGTCCGGCAAGGGCCCTATCACCATCGAGTACCACTTGCGCCTGCGCCGATTCGTGGTCGATGCCCTTGGTGAACACGCGCCAGGCTATCTCCTGAGGGATCATGATTGATGCTGCAACTCGGCCTGCTGGGCGCGACAGGAGATCCCAGGTCGCTTCGGCGCGAGCGAGGTACCACTGACCTCCGCATTCGCCGCAGATCTCAGCGAGCAGCGTCGTCCCAGTAGCCGCCTTCACGTCCCGATACAAGTACGGCAGCCCGCGAAGGAAGCAGTCGAGCACTGGATGGTACAACTCCGGCGTCATGATCCCATGGCGACCGGTCGCGAGTCGGATCTGTTGCTGGTGATGCCAACGCTCCGTAAGTTCGCGCGCAGTATCGAACCAGTTGAACGAGGTTGATTCACCAGCCCAACTGACATTGAACGCAGCGAGAGCAAATGGATCGAGCGATTCATGGAACTTGGCGCTCTGCTCGCTGGCAAGTTCCATAAGTTCGATCAGCACCGCTGGGCTAAGGCGGCGGAAAACTGCGACCCCTTCAGCATTCATGCGGTTAACAAGGGCCACAACCTCCTGCGGCGAACGTATTGCCACAGATTCGACGAAATAGGAGTCGCGCACCATTGAGAGCTTGCGTAATGCGGTATCGAGTAGATGCGCGGCGACATCTCGCACCGACCATTGAGGTGAGACGGTCCCAAGATCCCACTCTGCAGCCGTAAGCGAGCGAAGAAGTTCGATGAGCTTGTTGTCAACTTTGCGCAGGAGCGGCGCACAAAGGACCGGCCCCGGAGTGGTGGATGGTGACGCCATAACGTGAGGAAGATTGTAGCGGCAGGAGTGCCTTGGAGCTTATATCGTCCAAAGAGGATCGGAGAATCTCGACGATTGGCGATAACAGCTCTTATCACAAGTTACAAACCGTTACGTGCCAGGGCAAGTCGTAACTTGTGATATTGGGGATTTATTGCCAGTTACCGTGCTACGGGGATTGTTGCTGCGGCACACGGATCTCAATTTTCTGGTCGAAGCTGCAACTGGCCGTAACCGTAGATATGGGTTGTTGTTCGCTGTACTCTGTCTCTTCAGTTTTCTGCGGCAGCCCGTCTCGCGTGCGGATCCAGTACCGCACTTGCTTTCCTTGGAGCGGAGGATTGCCGAGCGTTAGCACATAAGGAAAGACCGCTGCATCACCCAGCCGTTCTCTGGCTTCACGCTGCAAGTGCGCGCTATCTCGATACAATGTCGGGTATTCCAGCATCGTCAAGGCGTAGAGCGGGACTGCGCCATTCCACGGTGCGGGCCCAACGTTCGTCTTTTGCCAGCCAGCGTCTTGCTCGCGCAGGTATAGGACATCACCAAACTGGACTTCCTCCACCTTGTCGCCGATTTTGCTATAGGTGTACTGCCACTGATCATGTGTGGCGGCCTCCAGTATCCCCTCGCCTTTCAGCCGCGAGCCTGGGGGCGTGCTCCACTCGAACTCGCAGTGAAACGGTCGCGACACCTCAAGCATTGCTTGCTCAGCTTTCGCGATCACCTGGGCTGGGTCGTCTGTCTCATGCACAACGTCCAAGCGCTCTTCGGCCTTGCGCTGCTTCTCCATTTTTTCAGCGGTCGTGGGCCGCATGGAGTACAGCACCGATGCCAGTATGAGCAGCAGGACTGTGATGAGCGTAAGTCGCATGAAAGCCTATGCCGAATGCCGGAATGTCCTTCCAGCGCCGGAAAGTCAATTCAGCCTACAACGGAGCGCCGGTGGCGAGAGCATTACGAAGTTGACGTGCCGCAGGGAAACTTGTGATAAGCACGCGATCAATCGCCAGTCGCGCCTCAGCCTCAGACGAGTACAGTTCTCGCGACTGGGGCGTGTCATCTTTGTCTCCCTTGTGGTTACCGCGCAGGGTTGGTGAATGATGATCAAGGTGTTTAAGACCCGAGTGGGTCAAAGGCCATTCGCTAATCGTCGCGACTGATTAGTGTCAATTACTTTGCCTCAACGATTTGGACGGGTTTGTCGAGCTGGAACGTCAGCACGGTCTCCACCGGCACTCGGATCGAACCACCCTTGGTCAGTATCTGAGTCAACGCGCCACCTCCTGCACCAGCTCCGGCTCCGATCGCGGCGCCTTTCCCGCCTCCTGCGATGGCGCCGATAATGGCACCTATGGCAGCTGCACCACCTGTGTATTCGGCGGTTCGCTTGTTCGCGCCGAGCCCTTCCTTGCCACTCTCTCGCACGTCGCTACTGCTAATTAGGTACTGCTGACCCTCCACCGAAATCGATTGCAGGTCCAGCACGAGATCGGAGGTGCCATGAAAGCGCCCGCCTTTCGAAGCTGATCGGATGACCAGCTGAGCATTCGAACCGCGAGGAATAACCACATCGCCGCTGGCGTCGAGAACGTCGTCGACGATTTCGGCCGGATAGGTCTGCCCTTCGACGGCAGTGGCTGAGTTTATGGTCTCTTCGGTCCGCACCGAAACTTGTGTGCCAACGGGGAGCAAGTACGTCTTGGTATGGATTTCGGACTGCGCAGGATGGTAGTGATGTTCGTGGAAGGAATCAGACGCCGCTCTGGCCGCTGAGGCGCTCCGGGTTTGCGTTGCTCCAGTTTGTGGGGCCGAAGTTGGTCCTGCCGCTGTATCGTCATACTCTATGGATTTCACTTGCGTCATCTGGATCGTATGCGTCGTGTGGTCGTCGCCGGCCAATGTGATCTCCGACGCCGAGGTCGCAGTGACAGCGCCAGCTAGCGTCGTGCCATCCCGCATGAGAATGGTCGCGTGTTGCCCAGGAGCCTGTTTAGTCGCACACGACGCTAAGAGAAGCAGAGCGCCAAGCGTTGCGGCTAAAACAATGGCTCGCCATATGAGATCTGACGTGCACGCGCGTTCCGTGGAAGCCCTGAATGCTCGGTAATGCATCGTAACCCTCCAACCAATCCATGATTCTTCGTTGCGGCTGGATATTTTCGCAAGAAGTTTATAGCAAAAGCACAATTGTTTGACCGCCGATGCCGTGCTGTCCTCAGCCTGTTCGCCCCACTTATCACAAGTTACATCCCGGTCAACACCTCGGCCGGCGAGACTTGTGGGATGGGACTTATCGCCAGCTGTGTTTGCTTGACGCTCCGATGGGCTCCGCACTATGATCGATGATCGATATATCGTTTATCGAGCAGGCAGACATGGCCAAACAGAAGCTAAGCCCGTTACCTGCCGCCGCGTTCCAGATCTTGCTGGCGCTGGTCGGTGAGGACCTTCACGGATATGCAATCATGCGCGCCGTCGCAGAGCAGACCGGTGGCCGCATGCGATTGGGACCAGGGACCCTCTATGGATCAGTTCGCGTGCTGCTCGAAGAGAAGCTCATCGAAGAAGTGGAAGGTCCGAAAGAGAGCAAGACCGAGCGACGGCGTTATTACAGGCTCTCGCCAGCCGGTCGCAAGCTGGTCCGTGCGGAGGCGGAGAGGCTGGCCGACTTATTGCGGGTGGCGCGGACCAAGAAGGTGTTGAGAGGCGATTATGTCTAAGGACCTCTTTGCGTTGTTGCTCCGACTCTATCCGTCGAGCTTTCGTGAGGAGTACGGCGACGAATACCTACGATTGCTGCGCGACAGGGCGCGGGACGAAACAGGGATTTGGCGATCCGTTCGGCTGGGCTTTGATCTCGTGGTGGATCTGATCATCTCGCTACCCCGGGAATATCGTCTGGCAAAGGCAGTTCCGAAACGCAGCACGGCTGTGCCTTCGGGCGTGCCAATGTTCTTTTCTATCGACGATGCCTCGCCGGGACGCGGTTCTCTGCTGTTCGGAGCGGTGGTCTCGCTGATCACGCTTATGTCGTTCCCGACTTTGGCCAACCACTTTGGGAACCTCGAACCGCCGCATGGTTGGAGTGAGGTACAGGCAGGAAGATACGAAGAAGGTGGTTCCGATCGGAGAGCGTCATCCTCCGGCCTGCAGCAAGCGACAGCCACGGCGAAGCCAGCCACGGCTCCAGAAGCGGACAACACCAAGACCCAAGCCGGCGATCCAGCCTTGGACTCTGCAACCCGTCACCGCATCGTTACGAACCTGATCGCGTCCCTCAAGCAGCACTATGACGATCCGGCAGTGGCCGAGAGAGCTGCCGCCAAGCTACTCTCGCATGAGCAGAAGGGCGACTACAACGGCGTGGCCAGCGCAGCCGATTTCGCGCAACGGCTGACGAGCGATCTGTGGCAGGCAACCGACGACAACGACCTCGAAATGGTG
Source organism: Terriglobales bacterium (assembly GCA_035262645.1). GTDB lineage: Bacteria > Acidobacteriota > Terriglobia > Terriglobales > Acidobacteriaceae > Bog-257. The sequence goes on along the minus strand of DATFSK010000016.1, from coordinate 10,487 downwards.
TTCACGCGTCGCACCATACCGGACCGGCCGCGGAACCCAATACCACCACCGCCGCCCGCATACGCCGCCGAGATGCAGCGCCTGAATTGTACGTTTGAAAAGGTCGAGCTCCTGCCGCACAACATCGGATATGTGAAGCTCAATTCGTTTCCACATCCGTCGGTGTGCCAGAAGGCGGCGACCGAGGCGCTCGCGAAGGTGAACAACGCCGATACCCTAATCTTTGACTTACGTGACAATCGCGGCGGATTTCCAGACATGGTGAAGCTGATCGCAAGCTACCTCTTCGATCACCCTGAATACCTTTACAGCCCGATCGACAACACCACCAAGGACTCGTGGACGAACTCGCCCGTGGTTGGAAGCAACCTCATGCACAAGCCGGTATTTGTTTTGACATCCTCGCACACGATCTCGGCCGCCGAGGAGTTCACCTTTAACCTGAAGATGCTGAAGCGGGCGACCATAATCGGCGAGACGACCGCGGGCGGGGCGCACGCGGCGAGCCTGCACCCGATCGGCGATAACCTTTATCTCGGCACGGTCGATGTGCGGCCCATCAACCCTTACTCGAAGCACGATTGGAATCAGATTGGCATCGATCCAGACGTGAAAGTGAGCGCGGCAGAGGCGCTGAACAAGGCAGTGGAGTTGGCAGAAAGAAATAAGAACAAGTAGAGACCCCGAATCGGGGTGTTGCGGAAGCTGCCGCTGCGTTTCCTTTGAGTGTCGTCACGTCAAAAGATTATGCGCGCAATTGGCGATAACAGCAGTTATCACAGGTTGCATCGCTACTTGATGCCGATCACCATAGAATCGGGTCCGACCAGGTGCTCGACACAGGTTTCGCGAAAGCCTGCTTGTTTCATCCAGCCGCAGCAATCGGCGCCCGTATAGTCGAAGCCGCCGGGCGTCTCAACCAGCATATTCAGGCTCATCAGTAATCCGAAAGCGTTTTGCGAACGGTCATCGTCAATGATGCTTTCATACACGATGTATGCGCCGCCGTCAGGAAGCGCTTCGTAGGCTTTGCGCACCAGCGTTCGCTTCAGATCGAGATCCCAATCGTGCAGGATGTGGCCCATCATGACAACATCGGCTTTTGGCAACGGATGGTCCATGAAGCTGCCGGCCACAAATCGCACGCGCCCAGCCAGCCCATTGGCTTCGATGTACTCTTCAAAGACGGGCCCAACCTCCGGCAGATCGAACCCGATTCCCTCAATATGTGGGTTGGCCAGCGCGACCTGGGCAATGAGGTCGCCCTGCGCAGTCCCGATATCCACCGCGCTGCGATATTTTCTCCAAGGAAACTGACGCGCGATGGCGACGTTGGCGCCACGGCTCACTCCGGTCATGGCCCTTAAGAATTCTCTGAGCCGGGCGGGATCCGCATAGATCGCGGTGAACGGGTCAGGCTCGCCGCCTTTCGTTTCATTTTGCGGCACCCCGGTGCGCAGCGCCTCGGTTAAATGCGCCCACGATGGATAGAGGCGCGAGTTGGCCATCTCCAGCAATCCGCCAATGTAGGAGGGCTTGCGCCGGTCGAGGAAAAGGTCGCTGCTTGGGGTGTTGTAGTAGCGTCCCTCGCGACGCTCCAGGAATTTCAAAGCGACGAGGGCATCCAGGAAATCCCGTGCGCTCCGCGGATGAAGTCCCAGTCGGCCCTGCAGCTCTTCCAGGTCGCGAGGCTGGCGAGCCAACTCAGTGAACAACTCCATCTCAACCGCACTCAATAGCGTTTTTGAGGCCCAAAAACCCAGGCCAACCTGCAGAATTTCATCGGGACGCGGGTCGCTCATCAATGTGCTCCTGTGGAGACGGTCCTCTATTGTACGAAAGTGGTTGGGCACGTGTTGCAGTTTCGGGCTGTTGTTCGCTTCTCCGAGGACTCAGCTTTCGCGCTACCGCCATGCTCAAACGGCGTCATTGTCCACTCTGCAACCGCCGCCACCCTCTCCGACGCCTGCCCGAGTCGAAGGGAAGCGAGAACAAATCCTTCACGCGCCCGTCTATACTTCGGAGTCTCCATGCCTGAACTCGCCCGCGACATTCGCTACGCCCTGCGACTCCTCGCCAAAACTCCGGCCTTCGCCTCCATCGCCGTTCTGACCCTGGCTCTTGGCATAGGCGCCAACACCGCGATCTTCAGTCTGTTCAACGCCATGGTGCTGCGCAGCCTGCCAGTCCAGGATGCGCGCCACCTCGTCGTGCTTCGGTGGAGCGCGCACACCAGACCCAGAAACATCGGTAGCTCGAGCTATGGCGACACTGCCGAGGGTAGCCGAGGCTCCAACCCTTCCGGCACTTCTTTCTCTTTTCCATTTTTCGAGCAGGTGAAAAACTCCGGTGTGTTTTCGAGCGTTGCCGCGTTCTCCAGTGCCAACCCGACGGCCTTGAGCGGCAATGGCCCGGCGGCTTCGGTCCGCACCCAGGCCGTTACCGGAGACTTCTTCACTACCCTCGGCATCAGGCCTGCCCTCGGCCGGCTTCTGCAACCTCCCGATGACGATCCTTCCGCTCCGCCCGCTCTCGTATTGAACTATGCCTACTGGCAAAAGGCCTTCGGAGGCTCACCTTCGGCGGTGGGCAAAACCGTCAAGATCAACAACATTCCGTTCACCATCGTGGGGGTGGCCGAACCCAACTTCCTCAGTCTTAGTTTCGGCAATATCTACGATCTCTGGATTCCGATGAGCCTCAAGCCGGTGATTAATCCCGATTATTTCGCTCGGCGATACCACCAGACTCACTCCTGGTGGCTGCTCATCACCGCTCGGTTGAAACCTGATGTTCCTGCTGCCAGGGCCCAGGCCGCCGTGGACCTGCTGTTTCAGAACGCTGTCCTGCATGACGAAAAGCCGATGCTGAAGGAATCCGACGCTCCCAGCCTCACCCTCGTTCCCGCCCAAGATGCGCTCGTCGGCGCCAGTGTCCACTATCGCGATCAGCTTCGCGTCATGCTCGTTGCGGTCGGGATCGTGCTGCTCATTGCCTGCGCCAATGTCGCCGGCCTGGTTCTGGGCCGTTCCACCGCCCGCCGCCGTGAAATCGCGGTGCGCCTTGCACTGGGCGCGCGCCGCACTCGCTTGCTTCGACAGTTGCTCACCGAAAGCATTGTCCTCGCGCTGGCCGGAGGCGCACTTGGGATCGTGCTCGCCTGGTGGGGCGCCCATGCCATCGTTGTCATGATCGACGGCCGCCAGCGCCTGGGCCTCGCGCCCTCGCTCGACCTGCGGGTGCTCGCCTTTACCGCTGCTATTTCCATCTTCACCGGAGTTTTATTTGGGCTCGCGCCCGCCTTCCGCTCCCTGCGCCTCGATCTCACGCCCTCGTTGAAAGAAAGCGCGGAAGCTGTTTCTTCCCTTCATCACGGCCGCCGCCGAATTTTCAGCCTCGGGAATCTCCTGGTTGCGGTCCAGGCCGCGCTCGCCATCATCGTTCTCATGGGTGCCGGATTGCTCGTCCATACGCTCTCCAATCTCCGCAACGTAGATCCTGGCTTCGATACCCGCAACATTCTTACCTTTAACCTCGAGCCGCAGCTTGCCGGGTATCAACCGGAGCAGGTGGATGCTTTGTACGGCGACCTGCATGATCAGATCGCCGCCCTGCCCGGCGTTCTTTCCGTCAGTTATTCCTCCGATATTCTGCTGGCGGGAAGCTTGTGGTCCCGCGGGTTCCACTACACCCCGCCTGGCCAGTCGGCGCCCGTGGACGCGGAAGCCGATATGATGGCGGTCAGCCATGATTTTTTTGCCACCATGAAGATGCCGCTGGTCGCCGGCCGAACGTTTACTCCCGCCGAATACCAGCAGGCTGCCGCCGAGGACGATGCTCAAACCGCGCGCCGTAACGCGAAACCAGGCACAATTCCACCCCCGCTGCCCTCCGTTCCCGTGGCCGCAGTAGTCAATCAGTTGTTCGTAAATAAGTACTTTCCCGGGGTGAATCCCATCGGCCGCCGCTTCGCCGACGAAACCGGCAGCGATCCTGGCTCGTCCAAACAGCCCGGCAACGTTATCGTCGGCGTTGTCGGCAACGCACTCTATGAGAGCTTGCGGAAAGAGGTGAGCCCCACGGTGTACGTTCCCCTGGCGCATTCGCCGGCCGCCTTCGAGGTCCGCACTTCCTCCGACCCCAAAGCCCTGATCTCACCCATCCGCTCGCTCCTTTTCCAGCGCGACCAAAACCTGCCGATGAACGATGTTCGCACCCAGTCCGAGCACATTGACGCCATCCTTTCGAATGAGCGCATGATCGCCAAACTGTCGAGCTTCTTTGGCGGCCTGGCGCTGCTGCTCGCCTGCATCGGCCTCTATGGCTTGCTTTCCTATGAAGTCAGCCGCCGTACCCGTGAGATAGGCATTCGCATGGCGCTCGGCGCTGATCGCGCCAACCTCATCCAGATGGTCGTCCGCCAGGGCATCGCTCTTGCGGGTGTCGGAACCGCTGCTGGTGTAGCCGTCGCCATCGCCATCGGCCATCTTCTCAGCAAGCTTCTGTTCGGCGTGAAACCCACCGACCCGATTACCCTGGCTGCGGTGGTTGTGCTGCTCCTTGCAGTGGCCCTCGCCGCCGCCTTCATCCCGGCCCGCCGCGCCACAACGGTCGATCCCATGATCGCCCTGCGCTGCGAATAGCGGGGAGGCCGCCGACTTCATAGTTGTTGATAGCGGCAGTTCGCGTAAGTCACACCGCGCAGATTGCCCGCCGAACCTGCTTTATGGAAACGGATTCACTCCTCCCTCAGAGCTTTGTTTGGGTCAACTCCGGCGGCGCGATTTGCCGGGATCCAGGATGATGCGGTTGCGATACCGAGAAAGAGCAGCATCATGGTCACGAAGGTGAGCGGATCGGTGGGCTTCACGCCGACGAGCATGGTCGTCATCAGCCGGGTGAGAATGAGTGCGGCGACGATGCCTATGACTACTCCGACCGCGCTCAGGCTCAGGCCTTGGCCGACGATGAGGCGGAGGATGTCCTGGCGTCCGGCGCCCAGAGCCATGCGCACGCCGATCTCCGGTATGCGCTGCCGCACTGCAGTCGAAAGCACGCCGTACAGCCCGACTCCGGCAAGCACTCCGGCAATGACAGCGAAGATGCCGATAAGCAGCAAGGAAAATGTTGTCTGTGCCTGGGCATGGCTTATCAACTCGTCGACCGGCTGCAGGTCGGTGATGAGCAGGCGCGGGCTCACATCTTTGATCGCGGCGCGCACGTGGCCCGCATAGTTACTGGGAGCCCCGGCAACACGTAACGCCCATGAGTTCACTCCGCCTGGGCCGCCGTATCCGTCGGTAAAGTAAAGTTGCTCGCGTCCAGGTACCGCCAGCGAGCTCTGCCGCACGTGTGCAACGACACCGATGATTTCCATCCACTCCGGCTCGGGCGTCTTCAGCCGGATGAGGATGCGCTTGCCCACCGCAGACTCTCCATGAAAGGCCTTCTTGGCGAGAGAATCGTCGACGATGATGAGCCGGCGCTCGGGAGCATTATCGGCCTCGGTGAACGTTCGTCCAGCCAGCAACGGTGTGCGCATGGTCTCGAAATATCCGGGCAGGACGATCTGGAAGTCCCCTGCCTGAAACTTGCTCGGATCGGAGAGTGCGTCTTCCTGCCCCCAGCGAATGGGGCTATAGCCACCGGCCAGTGGAAACGGAAAAGAACCCGTAACGCTCTGCACTCCAGGGATCGCACGCAGCTGTTCCTCGACTTGCCGGACGAAGGCCGCATTGGCCGCGGGAGTGGTGGCGCCATTGTTGCCATTGAGGACAAAGGTGAGCAGGTTGCGCGAGTCGAAGCCGGGATCGATGCGCTGCAGGTCGAGGAAACTGCGGAACATCAGCCCGGAGCCTACGAGCAGGACAAATGAGAGAGCCACCTCCGCCGTGACCACCACATTGCGCATGATGCTTCCGCTGCCGAGCCCGCTGGTGCGGCTGACGCCGCGAAGCACGTTCATCAATCGCGGGCGTGAGGCGCGCAGCGCCGGGGTCATGCCGAAGAGAATCGCCGCCGCCAGTCCCGCGAGCGCGGTGAAGACGAGCACCGGTACGTCGATTGTGACCGTGTCAAGGCGCGGCAAATCGGCCGGAGCGAGCGAGCGCAGCTCCTTGATTCCGGCCCAGGCGAGCACGAGCCCGCCAACCGTGCCCAGAGCGGCAAGCCACACGGCTTCCGCAAGGATCGGTGACATCAGCTTCCAGCGATTAGCCCCGAGTGCGGCGCGGACTGCGAGCTCGCGATTTCGCAGCGAGGCGCGAACCAGCAGAAGATTGGCGACATTGGCGCACGCCACCAGCAGCAGGAAGATGACTGAGCCCATGAGCGCGAGAATGGCGGGACGGGCCTCGGCGACCATATGCTGGCGCATCGGCTCGACCCGGATGTGATAGTCGGCAGTCCCCATAATGGGAAACTGAGTGCGCTCCGAAGCGGCCACTGCCTCTGCCGCCTCCTGCGCCTGCTCGGGTGAAACTCCCGGACGGAGTCTCCCCACGGCGTGTATGGAGACGCCATTTCGCTGAGCTGCGTCATATGCGAGGCGGTTTGCGATCCAGATGTCGGGTGTGGGAAGTACTTGAGCATCGGGTGGAAAGTACAGTTGAAAGTGCGGCCGGAGGACGCCGACGATAATGGGCGCCGGTCCCGGGGGGCCGGCAATCGACATCGAGCGACCGACCACGGAGGGATCTCCTCCATACCGGCGCTGGAAGTACTCGTAGCTCAGGATCGCGTGTACCGGCAGCGGCGGCGGACGAGGTCCCTGCTGTGGCGCCCCAGGCGGCGGTGCAGGATTGGGGACGGCGTCGTCATCATTGAAATCGCGGCCGTAAGCGACGCCGCCGCCAAGCAAGCGAAAGAAGTCGACGGTCACTACTGCGGCGTTGGTCTGCTCAGGAGTGCCGTCCTCGTGTTGAAGCGTGAGCGGAAAAGTGAACACGCCGGCGAGATCCTCGAAAACAGACTTGGTACCTTCGCGCAGATCGATGAAGTTGGCGTTCGAAAACGGGAAATCGCGGACGTTGCGCTTGCGTAGATCGCTGATTGCGACCACAACGCGGTCAGGATCGCGGTAGGGCAGCGACCGCAGTAGCACTGCGTTGGTCACGCTGAAGATGGCAGTACTGGCACCGATTCCCAAAGCAATCGTCAGAATTGCCGTCAAGGCAAACACCGGACTCTTGCGCAATACACGAGCAGCCAGTGTCAGATCGCGAGAATCCATCCCACGCCTCCGGAACGTTCGGCTGCAACGTTAGTACAAGCAGATGTTCGAAGGCAATTTCTGTGTAGGGCTCGGGCACTCAAAGCCATCGGGAACGCCGGCATCGGTCAGTAATAGGTGATGGCTTTCTCGACAACATCGGTGGTCGTGATCTTTTTCCTGCCGCCGTATTCCCGCACCGTAGTCTTCTGTGTCCAGTTGCCACGGCTATCGTACTCGTAGGTTATGGTCTCTGTGTTCTTTACCGAACCATTGCGGTTCAGGTTCACTGCGCGAATAACATTCCCATGCGCGTCGCATTCGAGCCTCCTGTTCACACTGCCGGTTTCCATCAGCTTTCCTTCGGAGTTGTAACGGTCGTAAGCGGTAGTGTTCCCAAACCAGTCGCGTTTCCACTCGCTTCGCCCTGTCAGGGAGCCCGCACTGTTGAATTCCCTCCGCTCGGTCTGATTACCTCTTTCGTCGTACCGCATGGTGACGTAGAACGTGCCACGAGGCGGGTAAGGTCCGGGCCCAGGATAGTCCCGTGATTCAGCCACGCGATTCCCGGCCTTGTCATACAGAAAGATGGCCTTGTGATTTACCGAACCGTCGGGGTTGACCTGCACTAATTCGATTTTGTCTTCTGCCTCGTTTGCCGGATAGGTGTAAATGCCCGTGTTGGTCAGCTGACCACTATTGAGATAGCGCAATTCAAGGATTCGCCCACGATCGTCGTACCTGTATTCCCATTCCAGTTTTTGATAAACACTGCCGTCCGGTTTGTACGAGACCGTCTCGATGGTGTTCCCTTGCGTATCGAAGGTGGCATCGAACACTGTGCTGCGAACCTTGGCACCACTGGGACTTATCTCAGACCTTTCAAGGTGGACCGTGTGGACTGGGCCGACATACCGGTCCACGTCCGTGTGAGCGCACAGCCCCAGCTCGATGGGATGACCTGCAGCGCAGGAAGTCGGGAGTGACGACTTGGGCGCACCATGGGCGAACTGCCGGCAGGTCGGAATGCAAAGCAAAAGTATCAACACATGGACCCTGCGAAGCCGATGTTCGTTGTAGGTGCCGCGGCGTGAAAAACACATCGTGTGCCTCCAAGTGACCGGTGCAGCACCGGCTTCGCGCGTTATTCCAGCCATAAGCTTTGTCGGCTGACTCTCCGATTTTGCAGCCAAACCATTGGGTTGGCCACTCGCTCTGTTTGCCCGGACACGATCGAATTGCCTCGGCCACCGCGGAGTCGGACGCCTGACATTGGTTGCCGGAGAACTGTTCCTCCTATACTTTCGGATTGTGATCCCCCACCCCCGATTGGTCACTACGGGCCTGATATGAGTTTCGGTGTCCTTCTCCGCCACTGGCGCACGGTTCGCCGTCTCAGCCAACTGGACCTGGCACTCGATGCGGAGATCTCAACGCGTCACCTCAGCTGCGTTGAGACGGGCCGCGCACAACCGAGCCGCGAGATGGTCCTGCGTCTGGCTGAGGCTCTGCAGGTTCCGCTCCGCGACCGCAATAGGCTGCTGCTCGCCGCCGGCTATGCGCCACTTTATCGTGACACCGCTCTCGACGCGCCGGAATTAAAGGCTGCACGCCAGGCGATCGAGCTTCTCATCGCACAACTTGAGCCGTATCCCGTGTTCGTGCTCGACCGATATTGGAACATCCAGAAGATGAGTGCGGGCGCACAGCGCTTCCTGGCCCTCTTCCCCGGCTGCGACTCGGTAACCCCTCTCAACGCACCTCGCCTTGCATTCCATCCCCGGGGGCTGCGGCCCTTTATCGAAAACTGGGAAGTAGTTGCCGCACGTATCATTCGGCGCGTGCATCGCGAAGTTGCAGACAACCCTTCGGACCAGATGCTGAAATGTTTCCTCGAGGAATTACTCAGCTATCCGAACGTGCCGAGCCGCTGGAGCATGCTCGATTGGGATGACTCTCCCGCACCGTTTATGACCATCAATTACCAGTGGAAGAACTCGACGCTTCGTCTATTTTCTACGCTTACCACCTTCGGCACGGCTCAGGATGTTGCTTTGCAGGAACTCCGGATTGAAAGTTTTTTCCCTGCAGATGAAGGCACGCGCACGTTGCTGAATCGGTTCACCGCAGACGCCTCTTAAAATGTAGAAGGAGGCTTTTCCCTCCCCACCTCCGACCTGATCGCGGTTCGGCCGCAACACCCAATCCCATAACCAAAACGCCGGACATTCGTGTCCGGCGCTGGCATGCGATTGGTTGGAGGCTGTGCGCTACCGGCTGGCGCGGTTCGTGCCCGCGTAATAACCGCTGAGCGTCCGGACTTGCAGGTTCTTGTGGCCGGGCGCGCGCGCCACAACTTTGATCTGCCGATAGCCAGCGGTTGAGTCGCCCTGCGGCTTCTTGAAGACAATCACATATTGCGAGCGGATATCACGCGCCACCGTGCGCGCGATATCATCCACTTCGCTCGCATCCTTGGGGAAGAATGCGAGGCCGCCGGTCTGTTCAGCCATTGCCTGCAGCGCGCGCTTGGCTTTGCGGGTGCGATCTTCTTTGTCGAGGATGCCGATGGTGTAAACCGTGGGCGCTTTCTCGTCCGATAGGCGGCGCACCGTCTGCTCTAATGATTCGGTGCTCATGTTGTCTTCGCCGTCGGTTACCACAAACATCGCCTTCTTCTGGATGTGATCGCGCGTTTCAAGCTGCGCCGAGCTTTTTTCGAGATAATCGGCCGACGCAACCACGGCGTCATACAACGCGGTACCGCCGCGCGACTCAATCTTCTCCAGCGCTTCTTTCAGTTGCGGAATACTGGCGGTAAAGTCCTGGTCGAGGTAATAAGTGTCGTTGAAGTTGACGACAAAGACTTTGTCGTCGGGATTCGATGACTTCACCAGATCCAGCGAGGCGATGTTGACGCGGTCGCGCTTCTCGCGCATCGAGCCGGAATTATCGATGATGATGCCGAGCCCAACGGGAACATCGCGGCGCTCGACCAGCTTGATTTGCACGGGCTGGCCGTTCTGATAAACCGTGAACGGGCCGTTGGGACCGCAGGGGTTATTTCCTCGTCCGCATCCGGGAAGGTCGGTGACGATGCGACCTTTATCGTCAACCACGGTGGCGTAGAGCTGGACCTCCTCGACCTCGGAATGGAAGACGTAGCCTCCTTCCTGGGTCGTGGTCGGTTCCTTGCCTTGGCCTTGCTGCTGGGAGGGAGTCATCTGGATGGTGTCCACGCTCCTGCCGCCAGGCAGCCCATTTTGATTTTGATTGG
>DATFSK010000015.1:0-162100 GCA_035262645.1 Terriglobales bacterium | reverse complement strand
TACGACCTTGTCAAAGGGTTTATTAGCAGGTCAGCAGCAGCGGAATTCGTCACTGATTTAGCCTCTAAGTCCCTGTGTTGTTCGCGCAGTAGCCCCGAGGCTTCCCGATAGTTGGCGAAATCAGGCGTTATCGTAACCTATCCGGCCAGCCGGATCACTAGTGATAAGGGGATTTTACGTAAGTTGGCTATCGGACACGCTGATTGGTGGTTAATCTGATTCCCACGGTGTGCCATTCTCCTCGTCCCAATTCGACGGCTTCAGAGCGGGATGTCTTGCGTACAAAGGTTCCATGACTCCAAATACTATGCCCCCAGCGATCTTCGACGTGCCCTTTATGTAAGCGGCGTATTCCTCTGTCGAGCACTGGCCTTTGACGGCCTCGCAAGACTCAGAAAGCCGGGTGAACATGTCCATCATTAGATCACTGACCTGTTTTGCTACGACTGGGTTCTCTATCATTCGCGTCCACCGTGGTTCTGAATCGCTAACATCCGCCCCGGTTACTAGTGATAAGGCGATGTTACAACAGTAACGCCTAATTGCTACGTGCGTAGAAAAGCTCGCAAGGCGAGCGGCCACGCAATCAGGAACGAAATCGCCCAGAGAACTCCGAAGCACACAAACCAGAACGGCTTCGTCATCTCTATTCCCCAGATTCCGATTCCCCACACCTTGATGACCCTCCACGTCAGAAACGTCGACACCTCAATCAGCAAGATGAGGCAGGCGTATATCGCGGCACTGAACAGTCCAAGTCTGAGAATCATTAACCTGCTCCCGATTGCTTGTGTAATGGCGATTTTACGTAAGTTACGATTGGGGCGATGGAGTTAAGCGTTGCTCATTCATTGACTTGCCCCACCTTCAGTCCTAAGATTCGCCCCAGTGGTCGGCCAAACCATCTCGCATTACCGCATCATCGAAAAACTCGGCGGTGGCGGCATGGGCGTGGTCTACAAGGCCGAGGACAGGCGGCTGCATCGTTTCGTCGCGCTGAAGTTCCTGCCCGATGACGTGGCCCAGGATCTCCAGGCCCTCGCCCGTTTTAGGCGAGAGGCGCAGGCCGCCTCTGCTCTGAATCATCCCAACATCTGCACCATTCACGACATTGGCGAAGAAGGCGGCCGCGCCTTCATGGTCATGGAGTTCCTCGACGGGCTGACTCTGAAGCACCGCATCGCGGGCCGGCCGCTGGAAACGGAAGATATTCTGTCGCTTGGAGTCGAGATCGCCGACGCACTCGAGGCGGCGCACGGTGAAGGCATCGTCCACCGCGACATCAAGCCAGCCAACATCTTCGTAACGGGGCGCGGTCATGCCAAGATACTGGACTTCGGCCTGGCAAAGGTCACCGGCAAGGTCGCTTCTGCCAGTGGCGAATCCGAAATATTGACGGCAGACTCGGACGCAGAGCATTTGACCATTCCAGGAGCGATGCTAGGCACAGTGGCCTACATGTCACCGGAACAGGTGCGGGGTAAGCAACTGGATGCGCGCACTGACTTGTTCTCGTTTGGAGCCGTGCTGTACGAGATGGCGACGGGCATATTGCCGTTCCGTGGCGAAAGTTCTGCGGTGATCTGCAAAGCCATTCTGGACGGTACTCCAATATCAGCGGTGCGGCTGAATCCCAACCTTCCGCCCAGGCTGGAAGATGTCATCACCAAAGCTTTGGAGAAAGACCGCTATCTGCGTTACCAGAGCGCGGCCGACATGCGAACAGACATGCAGCGGCTGAAACGCGACGCGGAAAGCGACAAGACGGCTGCTGAGCCAGCACAATCCGCAACTCCGACACGCCCTCTTCGCCTTCTCTGGAGCTTAGCTGCGATAGTCGTCCTCGTCGGCGCTGGGCTTCTGGCATGGAGCTTCCTGCATTCCCCTACGTCGCGTGCTGCACCGATACATTCCCTCGCGGTGCTCCCCTTCGCAAATGCCAGCAAAGATCCCGAAATGGACTACCTCGGCGAGGGTCTGTCGGAAGAGATTACGAACTCTCTTTCCCGGCTGCCAAGCCTCCGAGTGATGGCTCGCAGCACGGTATCTCACTACAAGACACGGCAGGACGATCCCCAAGGAGTGGGTCGTGACCTACGAGTAGACGCCGTACTGACGGGGCGCGTAGTGGAACATGCCAATGAACTCGATGTGGAAACCGAGTTGGTCGATGTTGCTACCGGAGCACAACTTTGGGGCGAACGGTACACCCGCAATGCCAACGATGCTTCGTTCCTGCAATCGGCAATCACACGGGACGTCGCCAGTCAGTTAAGGCCGAAGCTGGGCGGAAATGAGCGGGACAGCCTAGCGAGAGTCGGAACCAAAGACGCTGCAACCTATCAGCTTTACCTGAAGGGTCGTTTTCATGCGAACAAAGGCACAGCGGAGGGCCTAAGGAAGGCTGTTGATTACTTTCAACAAGCGGTTCAAAAAGACTCCAGCTACGCCCCAGCGTACGCGGCTATGGCTGAATCCTACGACGAGCTCGGCGGCGGATCAATCTATCTTCCCCCCAGCGAAACTTTTCCGAAAGCGAAAGCTGCGGCGACGAAGGCGCTGGAGATTGATGACACGCTCGCCGAAGCCCATGCCGCCCTTGCATACGCTGAGTGGTTCTACGATTGGGACTGGACAAGTGCTGAGCGGGAATTCAAACGAGCAATCGATCTGAATCCCAGCAGCTCTACCTCCCATCGGCTGTATTCCGAATGCCTGCAAACCAGAGCGCGATTTCAGGAAAGTATCGCGGAGGGCGAGCTGGCGCAAGAACTCGACCCACTCTCACCGCAAATACTGGGTCAGTTGGGGTACGTGTATCTGGTCACAGGCCGATATGATGAGTCAATTGCTCAGTTTCAGAAGGCACTCGACTTAAATCCAAATGCTCCCATATTTCGTGCGCAGTTGGCATGGGCATACGCGCTGAAGCGCATGTATGCGCAGGCCCTGGCCCAATACGAAAGAATCGCTAACGAAGACAAGATGGTTACAGCCGAGAACCAATTGGTGGCCGCCGATCTCGGTTGGATTTACGCGGTTTCGGGAAGGAAGGCTGAGGCGCTCAAGATCGCTGCGGAATTTAAGGACCTATCCTTGCACGCTTACGTCGATTTTTATACCCTCGCCATGATTTACGCGGGTCTGGGAAGGAAAAACGAGGCCTTCCAATGGCTTCAAAGAGCCTACGAGCAACGTTCGAGTAACATCTTATTTCTCGCAACAGACCCGTTCTGGCATGGGATTCGCTCCGACTCGCGCTACGCCGACTTGGTAAGCCGCATCGGGCTGCCACATTGACCATCGCGATATTTCCAATCCTTGGAAAAACCAAGGCGTTCTACCTAAAGTCGTAATGGCTGGCATGGGAAGAGAAATCGCGCCGCTCAGCTGGGGCGCTTCGCTGCGTAGGCAAGTCTCTACTCTTCGCTCGATGGTTGATGCTATCAGGCGATAGCGTAAATTACGTTTCTGCACCGGGCATGGTGCCTCTCGGTGGCGCACAATATCACTGCTATGATTACCGCGAGACGCTCAACACCTTCAGCCGAATTGCAATTTGACATGCGAGTCTACGCCATCAAGGTTACTCTGCTCGGTACAAGACCACCGATCTGGCGCCGTTTCCTGGTCGAAGGCGACATTACGCTTCGCCAATTACACAGCACATTGCAAATCGTCATGGGATGGACCAATTCCCACCTGCACCAGTTCCTATTTCAGAAGCGGAAACAAGCGGATGGAACGAAGCTGGGAGACTTAATCGGTTCGCCAGGGTCGAAGTTGCAGTATGAATACGACTTTGGCGACGGGTGGCAACACGAGCTCCTACTGGAAGAGATCCTCAATGGAGACGAATCGTTCCAGCGGACGTGCGTGGCAGGAGCCCGGCGTTGTCCTCCCGAGGATTGTGGCGGTCCATATAGATTTCGAGAGCTTCTCGATGCCCTTAACGATGCTTCTCATCCAGAGCATGATTCCGTCTGTGAGTGGCTCGAGAACGGCTTCGATGCCGAGCTCTTTTCCGTAGACGAAGTGAATCGACGCTTACATCGCCACAGACGTCCACAGCGGCGCAAACCTGTCGCTGAGAACTAAGGCTGTCGCCATTGGTCCAACACCCGATCTATGTCGTGGCGAACAGCGTCGCGCGCATCCATCCGGTCCCATCCTTGCATTAACAACCGGTCGTAGGTCGTGTGCCGGTGGCGGATGGCTGCGATCACCGCCGCACGCAACGCTTCTTCGTCCAAGGCCCGTCCTGCGGCGCTTCGACCTACTCGACCGCTGCCGCGAACCGACGTATGCGCCGCAATCATTCGCGCCTCTTCGGGAGGACAGCCGGGAAAAATCTGCTGAATCGATTCGGCCATTCGCATGGCGAACACCTGATCCTGTTTGTCGCGATACATCTCCGCTCGTTCACGCTGTGCACTGCGCTGGTCAGCGTCAGTCAAGCATTCCTGCTCGGCTTGCTCTAGCGCCGCTTGCTCCACCAATACGCCCTGTCGTTCGTATCGCTTGCGTGTCCTGCTGAAGCGAACGACTACAGCAGAAAGCGTGCTGTGCTTGCGTGCCCGCCGCGTCAGGGCCGTGTCTCCTCGCTGCAGATACACCAAGTGGTCGAGATCGGCACAGGTAAGGCAGAGCGGTCGTTGGCCGTCCATGAACAGAAACTCCCGTGCCAACAACTCCTTGCCACAGTCCGCGCACTTGGAGTCGCGCAGGATGTCAAAGACCACGAGGTCCTTCGCTTGCGAGGAGGCCTGCTGGTCGGCAGGTGGGTTCGGCTTCATCACATCATTAAGGTGTTCTTCTGCGAACTGTGTTGGTCATGGAATTAGGGGTATTCACGATTGGCGCGAACCTGTCGTTCCGCCGAATCCCACGAGTTCTGCTTGCAACCCAGGTATCGCTCGGTGGGCTTGACCGAGTGATCAATCTCTTTCCGGCGTTTCGTCAGTTGGCGCTCCCCCATTGGTCCGAAGGCTGCTTGATCTCGGCCGCTATCTGTTTTGCCTGCTGCATTACCTCCTGCAATTCCTGGTTGAGAGCACGGTCGAAGGCTTTCCGAGCGGTCATCCGTTCCGACTTTGGCCACCTCAGTTCGTCCTCCATCGGATGGCTGTCCGGTACGGAGGAGCGGAACGGGATCGGCATATTCAGATCCGCCGTGGCGAGATTCTAGCCCCTGCTGGGGTACGTTTTCCACCGGCGCCGAAGTGGCCAGTTCAGAACTCGTTTCCTGCGGCTTGCGGTCAGCGCCGAGGTCGAATAGATCGTTGACCGGGTGACCCAGATTCTGTTTGCAGCCGAGATAGCGTTCCGTCGTTTGGACCGAGGCATGTCCTAACAGGAACTGTATCTGCTCCAGCTCACCACCGCTGCTGTGGCACAGCTTCGCGCAGGTCCTCCGCAAGTCGTGCGGTGCAATACGCTGTAGCCCTGATCTCTCACAGCAAGTCTTCACTACGTACCAGACGACATTTTGTGAGACCCCTTTACCCCACACCTTCCCCATCTTGCCGACTGCCCGAAAGATCCTGCCCTGCGTGATGCCAGCCTGTGCGGCCCATTCGTCGAGTGCGGCCTTGACCCAGCCTGGAATCGGCACAGTGCGGATATGCCCACCTTTACCGATCAGATCCACGATGGCCCAGTGTCCCTGGCGCATCTGGACGTCATCCATTTGCAACCCGACTAGCTCCGATCGACGCAAGCCGCAGCCAAACAGCACGGCCAGCATGGCATAGTCGCGCTTCGCACGAAGGCTGCTCCCGCGGGCCTGCTTGAGAACTTGGGAGCATTGCTCGGCCGTCAACCAGTTGCCGGAGCGAAACCCCAGTTGCTTTACCCCCTTCGCGCGGCTGATTCCGGCCGCCAGTTCTGGACTCAGCAACCCCGAGTCAGCGGCCTCATGGGCCAGGCGACGCACGGCTGCGAGGTGTTGATTAATGGTGTTTGCCGCGAGACCGCGGGCTTCAAGATACATTCGGTATCGCACGACCACGATGCGGTTGAAGGCCAAGCGAGGCTCTGAGCAGTACCAGGCGATGAATTGATCGATGGCGTATTCGTACACGCGCCGTGAGGCTGGTGACGTGAGGCTGTTGAGCACCGCCAATTTGGAGTGATCCAGGTCTGGCAACCGAAGTACCTTGCGACGATAATTCGGTGGGCATTTGGGTCTGCGCATGGTCGACGGCCTCCCGTGCCGCAGAGTCGGATTACGGCAGGTGCGCACCAAATGCAAGTTGGAGGATCGACGGCGACGGGAATAACATCGTGAGTGCTATCGCCTGTTTGCAACAATTACTTTCAAATCACCCAGGAGAGTGATGGGCCGAGCTATAGCGACTCTGACAATTCTCAACTGGCGCAGTGTAGGCTGAGACGGCGCTGGAGCATGGGATCAGCAAATCAAGAGTAAGCGCAGAAAAAAAGGCCCGCCCGAGGCTGCCCGGACGGGACGGTAGCGAGCCACCCACATTAACTCCCGTTACGGCATGATCTCCCACACGACACCGCAGCCATTAAATTTGGGAAGCTGCGTTGCATAGCTGATAGAAAAGCCGGAGTTCAGGAGAGCAGCCAAGACGGATGATAAGCCCGCATCAGCGACTGAGCTTGCTGACCCATCGGTTTTCGCCAACAGAAGCATCTAAGGTATCCCGTAGCCCTGGGTACCATGTCGGTAAGTGCCCTCAACGTCCTGCAACTTGCTCGCGTGTCATTTCCCCCATCAACTTTCCGGCAGGTCCCATTGCGCTCTCCGGAGTCACCCGGGCGAAAAAGTCAACCAGGCGAGCAATAATGCCTGTCCATCCAGTCTGGTGACTTGCTCCCAAGCCGGCACCATTCTCGCCATGGAAGTACTCATAGAACAGGATGTAGTCCTTCCAATAAGGATCGTCCTGGAATTTCCTCGTGCCTCCATAGACCGGTCGCTTTCCGTTCGCATCGCGGAGAAAGATCTTCGAAAGCCGCCCGGCAATCTCTTTGGCCACTTCAAACAGCGTCATGTATTTGCCCGAGCCTGTCGGACACTCGACTTTGAACTCAGGGCCGTAGAACGGATACATCAGCAGAAGGCCACGAACAATTAGCGTATTGACAGGCATCCAGACCGGCCCACGCCAGTTGGAGTTGCCGCCGAACATGCCGGTGTTCGACTCTGCCGGCAAGTAATCAACCCGGTACTCGCGCCCGTCCAGGTGAAACACATAAGGATGGTCGCGGTGATACTTGGACAGCGAACGAATACCGTAGGGGCTGAGGAATTCGCTCTCGTCCAGCATGTAACGCAAAATGCGCTGCACCTTCTCCTTGTTGCAAACCGCGGCCATCCTGCGTCCTTCGTATCCCCCCAGTGCCGGGTCTTCGGCAGTATCGATCTTCTTCATTACCTCCGGATGACGCTTCCGGAACAGCTGAATCAGTTCGAACATCTTGGGATGATGCTTGAATGTGCCTGCTTCGAACACGGTGGTTGCACAAAGTGGCAGCAGTCCGACCATCGAGCGAATCTTTAAGCGGGCAGTGTTGCCGTTCGGAAAGTGCAGCAGGTCGTAGAAAAACCCGTCCTGCTCGTCCCACAGTTGCTCCTGATTCGTGCCCATGCGATCCATGGCGTAGGTAATCCATGCGAAGTGCCCGAGGAAGCGGATGGCGATCTCCTCGTACACCGGGTCATAGTCGATCAGGATGAGCGCGATCTCCAGCATGCAGAGGCAGTAGAACGCCATCCATGCGGTGCCGTCAGCCTGATCCAGGTGCCCGCCGGTAGGCAGCGGTGCACTGCGATCGAAAACTCCAATGTTGTCCAGTCCCAGGAAGCCGCCGCCGAACACATTTTTGCCCTCCGGGTCTTTGCGGTTTATCCACCAGTTGAAGTTCTGCGTCAGTCCCTGGAAGGAGCGCTCCAGGAAGCGCAGGTCGGCTCGGCCCAATTCCGTCTCAATTCGGTAAAGAAACAGGGTCGCCCAGGCGTGGACAGGAGGATTCACATCGCTGAAATTCCACTCGTAGGCAGGGATCTGTCCATTTGGATGGGCGTACAGCGTGCGCAGCATCAGCAGAAGCTGGTCTTTGGCAAAATCGAAATCCACCAGCGAGAGCGCGATCGTGTGAAAGCCCAGATCCCAGGCCGCGTACCAGGGATATTCCCATTTGTCGGGCATGGAGATGATGTCCTTGTTGAGCATGTGGAACCACTCCGCATTGCGCGCTCTTCCTTTGCCGGACCCCAACACCGGATGCGAGTCGTGTTCCTGCAGCCACTTGTCGAGGTCGAAATAGTAATACTGTTTAGACCACAACATGCCCGCCAGCGCCTGACGGTGTACGCGGCGCTCATCTTCGGTTAAGTTCTTCGGCGTGATGCGGTCGTAGAACTCGTCGGCGTCGGTAATGCGTGAGCGCAGGATATCTTCAAACTGTGCGAATGCGTCCCCAATCGGCTTCGCACGCAACCGCAAGCGCACCGCCTTGTTACCTCCAGCAGGTATGTCAAGCACGTAATGCGCGGCTGCCTTGGTTCCCGCCTTGGACGGATTGACCGCGTCACGCTTGCCGGCGATCACATATTCATGGAAGGCATCCTTGACATAGGGTGACGGGTTCGGCTGTCCCCACAGACGCTGGTTGTTCGTCTCGTTCTCGGTGAATAGCAGCTCCGGCGCTCCATCGCACTGCAGGGTGTAGTCGCCGAGGTTTGTGTGCGTCGCCTGAATCGTGCCTCTGTTCGCCTGAATCAGCGGCTTCGGCTCGCCTTCTGCGGCTGACCATGTGTTCCGGTACCACAATGTGGGAAGCACATGGATTTGAGCCGCTTCCGGACCTCGGTTGAACAACGAAATTCTAATCAGCACATCTTCCGGATCGGCCTTCGCATACTCCACAAACACGTCAAAGTAGCGGTTATCGTCGAAGATTCCCGTGTCGAGCAACTCGTACTCGAACTCCTCCCGGGATCGACCGCGATTCGTCTCTACCAGTTGGCGGTAGGGATATTCCCGCTGAGGATACTTGTAGAGATACTTCATGTACGAATGTGTGGGAGTGCTGTCGATGTAAAAGTAATATTCCTTGACGTCTTCGCCATGGTTGCTTTCGCTGTTCGTCAATCCGAACAGGCGTTCCTTCAAGATGGGATCGCGCAAATTCCATAGCGCCAACGCGAAGCAAAGCTGCTGCTGGTCGTCAGAGAGTCCTGCCAGCCCGTCCTCGCCCCAGCGGTAGGCACGCGACCGCGACTGGTCGTGCGAGAAGTAGTCCCAGGCGTTCCCATCGTTGCTGTAGTCCTCGCGAACCGTTCCCCATTGTCGTTCGCTCAGGTAGGGGCCCCACTTTTTCCAAGGAATGCCTTGCTCACGCGCGGCGTTCAATCGTTTCTGTTCCTCAACTTGCACATATTCGAAGGGCGTTCCGGTTTTTGTCGAAGTTGGCATCGAAGCACTCCTTTAGGCGATTGCAGGCAGGCTATTCCGAGTTGGAATTACAACATCGAGCCAGTCCCAGGGGAACTGTCAATTCTGACAGCTGCGGCTTGGTTTTTTGCGAGGCAATCGAAGGGCCGGAGCGGGCTAGCTTAGCAGTGGTGATGCCAGCGATGCCCCGGCGAGCTTCAGGGTCGGATTGCTTTTTACCCCCAAGAAGGGGGCTCTCGCTCGATATTTTCATACGTCCTTAACACATCAATTGGTGGCGAGATTTCTTCCACCTTTCCATGCAACACCACCCCCGGGAAGGCGTGACTTTGATGTCGGCGGTATCTCCTTTTCGGATGTAGGTAATTTGTGTCTCCAGGTAATTGGCCTGGATCCACGGATCGCCCTTCACCAGGTCAACCATCTGAATTCCGGGTGAGACCAACTGGCCTTCCTGCACATGGCGCTGGCCCGCCGACCCGTTCGTGGGTGCGGTGATCCGGGTATATCCGAGATTGACCTCGGCTACGGTGATTGCCGCATGTTTGGCCTCGATGTCCGCCTTTTAGACTGCGTCACGGCTATCGAGTGCGGCGAGTTGACTTTTCTCGGCAGCGAGCTGGGCCCGGCTGCTCGCCAGTGCAGCTTGCGCCCGCTCCAGATCGGCCTGACTTTCGGCGAGCAAGCCAGAGTAGCGGTCTGCGTCTGCCACAGCAGTTTGAAGCTGCTGCCGCGTCGTTGCCTTCGAGGCTAGCAGCGCTTCTTGGCGTTGGCGCTCAAGCGCAGTGCGCTCGACCTCCGGTTGAGTGGAGGCTACTCCCGCGTGCGCCGCACTGACTGCGGCCTCCGCCTGACCGACCATCGCCTGCGCAGTTTGGATCTTGGCCTGCTGGATCTGTTTCGCTGCCTGGTTGTCGGCGAGAGCCGCCTCCGCTGCGGCCAGGCCCGCCTTCGCCTGTTCCACGGTCGCGCGATACTCATCGTCGGCGATCTCCACCAGCACCTGTCCCGCCTTCACGCTCTGGTAGTCTTCGACGTCCATCTTCCGTACCGTTCCCGAGATGCGGGTGCTCAACGGCGTCATATCTGACTTCTCCGCCTCGTAACGCATCCTGCAGTTCCGTATGTGCAGTTGCCAGTACTTGCTTGACTTTCGTAACGTTGCCAACCGAGACACCCGCAGTCGCCGCAATCTCAGAGCGCACGTCCAGTTTTTCAGCTTCCGTCAATTTTGACGCACCCTTGATTCGACCGCCGGCACTCTGATTCCGGCGCGCCTGTTCGCTAAGCCAGGGCTCAAGATCCAGCGCTAGAAGTATTCGGCAAAATGCGTTAAGGCCCTCCACTCGGCGATGTCTACACAGCAGCCAATAAAGAGCTTCCTCCTCTGTCAGGTCGTACTCGATACAGGTCACGGTTGGCCGACCGTATCGTCGGGCGATCTCCCAGCGGCAATAGCCGTCAATGATCGTCCGGTTTTGTGTAATCATCAGCGGCTCCTGAAACGGGAGATTGCCGCATTCGGTGAGTGCAGATAGTCTCGATGGGGAAACGGCGAACTGATGCCGCTTGTAGCTGGGGTGCGGTCGGAGGTCTCCTACAGGACAGATCACAAGCCGGCCCTGAATCCCGCCCATTTGCCGTCCGCTTTCGTTCGCTTGTTCTACGTTTGCTTCCATGCGCATTCCGCTTCGTTCTGTGGCGGCCGTGTACGGCGACGGCGTAGGCCCAAAAACAAAAGGGCCTGGAGCAACGTCCAGACCCTTTCGAGAAACCGTAAATGTTCGGCGCTATTGTGAAATGACGAGGTCGCGAACTCGCCGTGCACCAGCATCCACATCGTGGGGGATTTTGTGGGGCCAGCAAATGTCGCGTACTGTCAGCAAAGGACTTATGATGTCGCCTTCCGCACGAGCCGCTTATGCTAAGTACTTTCTTTGTGAATGGATTAGAGTCAACGCCCGCTGATTCGTAATCGACAGGTCATCGGTTCAAGTCCGATCGTCGGCTCCAGATTTGATTTGTTTCCTCAAGTTCACGGATCGCTTCGAACAAAGAACGTCCTCCATCTGTCCCTTACGCGGCGGGCACCTTAACACGCAACAGAATCTGATATCCCCTGTCCAGCTTTACTGATTTCGCGTCAGAGGTGAGCAGGCCGTTTGCATCCAGGTACAGGCCCCTGATACCCACAACGCCTCTGGACTCCTGGTTCAGAAGAGGCACTGACTGCGGCGTATAAACTGCTATCGAATTCATTTGGACAGCCTGGTCACGATCTGTATAACCCACACCTGCCGGCGGTGTCAGCGCCGCGCTGACATCGGGGCCCACAGCCTCAATCATCCCGGTAATCGAGAGCGATTTCCCATCCGGCAAGGCGATGCTCTCAAACACAATTTGAAGTGACGAATTTGCATCACCTTTGGCGCGCGACGTCGCCTGTGTTACATGACCGACGACCTTCATTCCAGACGGGATGACAGTTCCGTCCCGCAGCCTCATCAGCGAGGCGACCTTCGCGTCCACCTCCTGGCCCTCCTTCACCTTCTTCGAATCAAAGGTTCCGCTTAGAGACACCGGCATCAGTCCGGATACCCTCTGCGATCCTGCAACTACCGCCTGAGGAACAGCAGTCTGGGTTTGTTGGGCAACGGCAAGAGGTTGCAAGCCCCAGCAGATTGTCAGCAACACAAAGCTGGCGGTTTTCATAGGTCCTCCCGACCGGGTTGTAGATTGCGCAGGGCAGCGCTCCCGGATTCGCGCTAAGTCTGTGCCAGGAGGGAGTCAGGAACAATGCACACGAGATGACTTCTGGGTGATTTGCCGGCGAGGGTGTCCGCGTGCGTCAAACTGCTGGGGCCTTAGGCATTAGTGCGGCAACCGCATAGCCTTGCAGGTGAGTGAAGACTCCTCAGAAATACGCGGCCTCAGCTTCGATGATGAGGATGGCGGTCGCCGCTCTCGTCTTCCCACTCGAGCAACGCGCGGAACGCTGCACCGCGATGACTGTAGCGGGCCTTCTCCTCGGCTGTGAGTTCCGCAAAGCTCTTGCCGATTTCCGGGAAGAAGAACAGGGGATCGTATCCGAATCCGTTCGAGCCGCGCGGCGCGTGCAGGATCATGCCTTCCGCCTTCCCATGAAAGGTGGCCAGGGTATGACCGTTACGGGCCACGGCAATGACGCACACGAAACGCCCGGTGCGGAATTCGTCGGGAACATCGTGCAGCGCGCGCAGCAGCCGCGAATTGTTCGCCTCATCGTCGGAGTTGCCGGCGTGCTCGGGGGCGTTGTGCTCATCCGCGGCATAGCGCGCCGAGCGCACTCCGGGCGCGCCGCCAAGCGCGTCCACTTCCAGGCCGGAATCATCCGCAATCACGATGTCGCCCTCCGCATGCTTGCTGTAGTACTCAGCCTTCTTGCGCGCATTGGCTTCGAACGTCAAACCGTCCTCCACAACCGTTGGCAAGGATGCAATCCCGGGCAGCATCTCTACTTCCACGTTGTGAGCGGCAGCAGCGCCAACCAAGTCGCGAAGCTTTCCGGGATTCGATGTCGCTACCAGTACGCGCTTTGTATTTCCATTTCTCATCGCGCAGCAGTTGCCATCGAGCCTTCATCTTGAGTGACTGAATGCTGAATGCTGATTGCTAATTACTAATTACTAATTGCTTCTTTCTTGAAAACTCCCGCTTCCTTTCACCGTACCAGAATTGCAACAGGAAGATGAAGGCCAGCGTGCTAAGAGCGTTGCCCACCCATCGATCCGGCGTGCGCACGAACCGCACATCCACTTCGCTGCGGCCCGCCGGCAGCGCAATCACCATTCGGCCCGTGGGGTGGTCCGGTTCCGCGGTCACTCGCAAGCCATTCACCTCGACCTGCCATGCCGGATAATTCATCAGCCGCAGCACAACCTCCGCCGCCTGCGGCGATTCCACGGTCAACTGCTTGTGATATGTGCTCGTCTTCCATGTCGTCACATGAGCACCGTTCGGGGCCGCGCCACCGTTCTCGCCGCGCACACGGTATTCGGGAAAGTCGGGCTTGATCTCGTAGTTGTCGCCCGTCGCCGGCACATATTCGTCCATCCCCATATAGCCGTAGCCGGTGTAAAAGACCTTCGAGATCATGAACGGCGTGCCGTCGGGACCACATTGCGGCTGCAGCTTCAGATTGCATAACACGATCAGCCCGACAAACAACGGCAGGTACAGCGACGCCTTGCTGGCAAACGCGGGCATCGCCACCACAACAAAAACTGCATAGGCCAGTCCGGTCACGAGCAGCCATCGCCACGGAAATTGCACGAAGCGCAGGTCTGGTGTCAGGCGATAGAGAAATCCCGACATCGGCAACGTCAGCACCAGGGCCACGAGGAACGACACCGCAAGCGACCACCACAGCCGCGCGCTGATCGGTCGCCATTTTCGCTCGGCCAATATTGCTACGGCTGTAATTCCGATCTGGCCAACCGCCAGCCACGACAGCGCGCGGATAAAACTGTCGTGTTCCACTCCACCGGTGCGCGCGAAGAGAAAATTTTCCGCCGGTCTCACGCCTGTGGACAGCACCTGCCCCAGGTTGATCCAGCTTCTCTCATACAGCACCGGCACAATGTAGAAGGCGGCGAGCAGGAACCCCATTCCTATCGCCCCTGCGCCCCAGAGAAACACGCGTGAGTTGCGACGCAGGACCGTGACCGTAACAATCAGCAGGAGGGCGAGGTAGGTCGCGATAATTGCTGCGGGAACATCGCTGAGCCATATGCCAGCCATCGTCAGCGCGAGTGGCAGGAACATTTGACGCGCCGGGCGCTCGCGAACGGTCCACAACACCAGCAGCGGAAAGAAGGCCGACGCCAGCTCCTCTGCAACCGCGCTGCGCGCGTAAATCGTCAGCAGCATGTAAGGATTAATCGCGTAAGCAATCGCAATCAGCGTCGCGTCCGGCTCCTCGAACCACTCGCGCGCCATCTTCAGCATGGCGAAGCCGGCAAGGAAAACCGCGCACATGTCGAACGCCACCGGCGCGAAGATCCACGGAATAACGCTGCCCAGCGCGCCCCCGAGCATCCACGACAACGGCGGATAAAACAGGAAGCGCGGCTCGCCGCTGCCATAGTTCGCATTCGGTGCCCACCGCGGATAGAAAACTCCCTGCCGCCATTGCTGCGCCACTTCCATCCAGCTGTCCATGTGAAACGTCAGATCGTGTCCGCACGCCACCCCGCGCAAGGCGAAGGGCGCAACAACAATCACCGCGACAAACAGCAGCGCGGCGACACTTGTGGTCCGTAGCGATGGATCGGGTCGCGACATGTGTCCTTATGTTAACGTCCGGCAGTATTTTGCTTGTCCTTGCCGCCTTCGAACAACCGGGATAGCAAGCCCGATTCTGTACAATGAGCGAACCCCATCCCAGGGTTTGCCCATGAAAGTCGCAAACGCTTGTCGCGAGCTACACATTAACGTAAAGGCGGTACTCTGATGGCCGCCGACCCCGTTCCTCTGCCTGACCTCAGCGAGGAGGCGATTGCCAGGGAGCACGGTCTCGCCCGCCAGCTCAGCGAACGCCAGCTGAGCATGATCGCCATCGGCGGCGCAATCGGCACCGGCCTCTTTCTCGGCAGTGCGCTGGCCGTCCGCACCGCCGGACCGGGTGTCATCCTCAGCTACATCTTCACCTCGGGCATTGCTCTTCTGCTGATGTGGTGCTTGTCGGAGATGGCGGTCGCGCATCCCACGGCCGGCAGCTTCGGTGTTTATGCCGACCTGTACCTCTCGCCCTGGGCCGGCTTCGTCGTGCGCTACACCTACTGGGCGGCGGAGTCCATTGCCGCCGGCGGTGAAGCTGTGGCCGCCGCCATCTACACCCAGTGGTGGTTTCCGCACACCCCGACCTGGGCCTGGGTGGTTTTCTACTCGGCCGCCCTCATCGTCGTGAACGCGCGCAGCGTCGGCGCGTTCGGGACCTTCGAATACTGGTTCTCCACCATCAAGGTGAGCGCCATCGTGGTGTTCATCGTACTCGGCGCGGGCATCTTGTTCGGCATACATCAGAAGCGGCCCATCGGCCTCGACAACTTCCGCGCCCACGGCGGCTTTCTGCCGAACGGCTGGCTGGGCGTGTGGCTGGCATTGGCCTTCGTGATCTTCAGCTTCATCGGCACGGAAGTCGTCGCCGTCACTGCCGGAGAAGCGAAAGATCCGGAGCGCTCCGTTCCTCGCGCTATGCGCACCATGCTGGCGCGCCTCGTCATCTTCTACGTCGGCGCCATCACCATTCTCGTTGGCGTAATCCCCTGGACCGAAGTCCAGCCCGGCCAGAACATCACCGTCAGTCCCTTTGTACGCGTCTTCGACCTGATGCACGTTCCGGTAGCTGCCGGCATCATCAACTTCGTCGTGCTGACAGCGGCGCTCTCCGGCATGAACTGCTGCCTGTATCTGTGCACGCGCATGATCTTCTCGCTGGCACGCGGCGGCTATGCCCCAGCCTTGCTGGGACGTGTCTCCGAGAGCGGTGCGCCTATCCCCGCTGTGATGGCCTCAGCCGGTGGGCTCGCCATCGCCATCATCATGGCGATTTCGGTGCCGGGCTCGGCCTACGTCTACATGTTCGGCATCGCCCTCTTCGGCGGACTCTTTGTCTGGCTGATGATCTTCATCACCCATCTCAGCTTCCGCAAACACTGGGTCGCGAAAGGCGGACGCACGTTGCCGGTGCGAACGCCACTGTTCCCTGTGACGACGATCCTCGGCGGAACGGCCGTGCTGGCCATCATCATCTCGACCTGGTGGGTGGACGGAATGCGCCCCACGCTGGAATCGGGTATTCCCTGGTTGGCACTCCTTACTGCGGGCTATGCTTTCTGGGCACGCAATCAGAAACGCCGCGTCGAGCGGAACAGATGAGCAATTGGGGTTGTGGGTACTATCGTCTTGATAGCATACGAAGCTAGCGGCTCTCCCCGATGCGCTGCCCTTGCAGATACTTCCTCCCGACCTCAGCGTCGATCACGACCTTCTTGTTCTGGAACAGCATCACGATGTCGGAGCCGCCGAAGAGAAAGAAGCCAAACTCGTCGCCCTTCTGCAACTCGGCGCCAACCTCGGGCGTCAGGTTGACCGAGGAAACAAAGCACATCCCGACCGGCACAACCGCCACGAGCCCCACCTCAGGCGAGTCGATGACGATCAATCCTCGTTCCTGGTCGATCTGGTACGTCTCACCGTCGATCGCATAGAGAGTGCCGTCCGGCCGCCGCTCCACGTCCATGTACACTCGGCCATGGATGTTGCGTACTTCCTTGATCTCACCGGTGACGGGCACGTGGTAACGGTGGTAGTCGTCGGGATGTAGGAACATGTGCGCGAAGATGCCGTCCTCGAACGCAGTCTGGTAGGGACTTCCGTCCAGTAGCTTTGCGACCGGCCAAGTGACGCCCTTAACCGTGACCTTCGAATTCGCGTCGATGTTCCACTCGCCCGCGAATGTGGCGTCGGCCGGCGACACGATCACCCTGTCGTTGCGAGGCTCTGCGATCGGCCGCTTGCCGGGCTTCACCTCACGCGCAAAGAACTGGTTGAAGGTGAGCCAGCCGCTCGGTCCCACAAAGTAATCGTCGATCTTGTAGTTCGGTCGCGCGGCAAATGAAGGGATGCCCGACGCCGACGCGGGCGTATCCAGGAACTGGCCCCAGGCCTCGATGAGCTTGTTCATCCAGGCACTGAAGCTCTTATCGCGGTTCAGCTGGTCCCCCGGGGCCTGGCCGACGATGTAGTAGAGCTTCAGGGCCGTGGGTAAATCGTGTTCGGTGGGGATGAACGTAACGAAGCCATCCAGATAGATCAGGAACGAGTCCATGTCCCGCAGGCCGTTGAGGTCAGCCGTCCGAATCGCGTCTTCGAGCGCCGTTCGCAGGTCTGGTCGTACCTGTAGCAGTTGGACCAGGTCCTCGACCACGGGGACATGCCGAGTCGATTGCTTCGGCGCCTGACCGCCGGAAGGCAGGGCGGCAAGAGAGAGAACGAGACCCAGCACGGATACCCGCCACGTGTAACCCAGGATCTGCGCAGCAACGGGCAGGTTCATCAGAGCCATGGCACGCAATGCAACAGGCGAAACAAGCCCCAGTGCTTTTCGCATGGCAGCGGACTCCTTATTCAGATTTGGCTGAGGACTCGGTCGCGAGTGGCGAACAGCGAGGGTGTCACAGGGCCATCAATTGGCCAGATTGTGATTGCATCGGGCCTTCATGTCAAGAGGTGCGGATTTGGCTATCTTTTGCAGGTGCGTCTTCGTTTGGGTGACGATCTTCATCACCCACCTTAGCTACCCCAAGCACTGGGTCGCAAAGGGCTCCTTACGGCGGGCTATGCTTTTTGGGCGCGTAAGGAGAAACCCCGCGTCGATCGGGGCAGATGAGCAGCAGAGCGCCGTGAACTCACAGAAGAATTCCATCGGCGCTCCCGTTATTCGCCGCGTCGGCTTCGCCCGTACCTAGGGGACATCCACCAGGAAGCCGGAAATCTGGCAGTCCCATTCCGAGCTAGAAGACCCATTCAGAATTACATGACACTGCGGCGTAACTCCCGCCCTCAGATAGAGCCGGGTTTGCTGGTGTCCTGTGAAACTGTTGAAGCCGCTGCCGGTTGCCATAACCGACGTCGCTGGAAAAAAATGGGTCGTGGTAAAAGTGTTCACGCCAATGACGAGTGGGTTGATACCAGTGGCGACCAGGCCGAAACTGTCAAACTCATCAATCACAAGCCGCTTTCCCGAGGGAACAGTCTGAAAGGAACAGGTTGCGTCACTCCCACCATTAAAAGTCGCCGCACAGGAACTATCGTAAAGCTGCACGGCCTCCAATACGGTCAGGGGCGCGGGATTGTTCTGCCCGTCGAGCGGGTTGTTGACGGTGATGCCGCTTCCAGCGGCGAGATTAACCGTCGGAGTGTTGGCCACGATAACGTTCGGGTTGTTGCCGATGTTGACGGTGCCGGCAACGTTGGTTGTGCCCTGCGGCGCTGTAGGAACCGGCTGCCCGGAACCATTTACGACGAGTACGTTTTGAGTTGCCGGCGGCAGCGGGGCGGAAGTTTTTTGTTGTGCAACTGCTGACACCCACCCAAACGTCAGCCCTGCGATTAGCCCTGCCGACATCATCCATTGAGACTTGTAAATCACTTGCATTTCTCCTTGCGGTGTCGTTCGCGTCTTCGATCGCGACGGATTTCGAGATCTGTCCCGGGGAGCCTGAGCGTGTCGCGGACGCTGAAATAGCATCCGCGCCGGCCCTCTGAGGCTTTCATGGCTTTCCGCTCAGCACTCCTGAGCTTCCCCTCTAATCAGGTAAGGCGAAAATCTGGGTGGGATTTGTGAGATGAGGAAGAAGAATCTTGATGTAACTTTCGCCAGGCCGCACTGGCGGGTGGGCGGAAGGAGTTCTCAGCCCTTTTCTTGTGACACTCCTTGCTGTTGATAAATCCCATTTCACCAGTTAGTTCCCCCTGCCACTACTGTCTAGCCGCGGGCGATGTTCCAACCAGCACGACACCGCAAAAGCACCCACCCAAGGTTTATACTGGCGCGCTTGGAATTTCCCGTCCTCGAGGCTCTATGAAACTCCTTCTTCAGGCGGCTCTCTTTCTCCTCACTACCTCTCTCATTGCCATAGCACAAAATATGAAGTCCACAAACTCATCACAGTCCAATGCAAAATTCGCTCAGATGTGCGACGAATTCGTGAAGGATTCCCTGGCGCTGTCGCCAGTGAGTGCCTCGCAGGCGGGTTATCACAAGCACGTCGACCCGAAGACCGGCAAGACCATCGACCTCGACGCCCAGCTGGACGACTTGAGCCCGGCCGGCGTTGCTGCGCAGGAGAAGTTCTACCGCGAGTGGCGGCCGCGCTTTCAGAGCGAGACACCCATCGCCTCCCTCAACGCGGGAGACGCTGCCGACTTCCGCCTCATCGACGACCAGATCGCACTCAACCTGCTCGAATACGAGAAGATTGAGAACTACAAACACAATCCGACGGTCTACGTTGAGCTGCTCGGTAAGGGGCTTTTTCTCCCGCTCACACAGGAGTACGCCTCGAAGGAAGTCCGCGTGGGCGACGTGATCTCGCGCATCGGCCAGATCCCACGCTTCCTCGATCAGGCAAAGTCCGAGCTCGCCGATGCCGACCCGGTCTTCATCTCGACCGCCGTCGATGAGAACCAGGGCAACCTCAACCTGCTCGACACCGTCGCTGGCGAAATTCCTGCCGGCTCACCTCTCAAAGCGGACTTCGACAAGGTTGCGCCCGCCGCCCGCCAGTCACTCAACGACTTCAACGCCTGGATGCAGAACGATCTCGCCAAGCGCCCGACCAACGGCCGCACCTGGCGCCTGGGAGCGGAGCTGTACGCGCCGAAGTTTCGTTACGTAATGGAAACGTCCATCACGCCGGCGCAACTGCTGGCCGACGCCGAAGCCGAGATGAAAAGCGTTCGCACCCAGATGTTCCAGATCGCGCTGCCGCTCTATAAAGAGATGTACCCGGGCGACAGCAACTACGCCAGCGCGATCGCTGCCGGCACCAAGATCAGCGAAGAGCGCCAGAACAGAATCATCAGCGCGGTGCTGGACAAAATCAGCGACGAGCACCCCAAACCGGATGAACTGATGGAGGTAGTCAAAGCCGACGTTGCCACGATCCGGCAGTTCATCATCGATAAGAAGATTGTTACCCTGAGCGGCCGCGACAACCTGAAGGTCATTCCCACGCCGGAGTTTGAGCGCGGCATCTACTCCGTGGCGGGTTTCCATGGCGCGCCGCCGTTGGAACCGACGGCCGAAGCGCAGTACTGGGTCACGCCCATCGATCCGAAGATGGCGCCGGACAAAGTCGAGAGCAAGCTCCGTGAGTACAACAACTACACGCTGAAGTGGCTGACGATTCACGAGGCGCTGCCCGGCCACTACGTGCAGGCAGAGCACGCCGATGATTTGCAGCCGCCGACGCGGCGCGTGCTGCGCAATCTCTTCGGCAATGGCCCCTACGTCGAAGGCTGGGCCGAATACGGCGCCGACGTCATGACCCTGGCCGGCTATCTCGACTTCAGCCCCAAGTTCAAGCTCGTGCGGCTCAAGGTCTGGCTGCGCGCGGTAGCGAATACCATCCTCGACATCCGCATGCAGACCATGAACATGACCGACGAGCAGGCGCTCGACTTGATGACCAAGGAATGCTTTCAAACCCAGGCCGAAGCCGAAGGAAAGTTACGACGCGCCAAGCTGAGCTCGACGCAGCTGCCGACCTACTTCCTCGGGACCCGCCAGTGGTGGACTCTCCGCAAGAAATATCAGGCTGCCAAGGGGGACAAATTCACGCTTCAGGAATTCCACGATCGCGCGCTCGATCAGGGACCGCTGCCACTGGAGTATCTGGAGAAGATCATCGTACCGGAAGGAGGGAAAGGAAATTAGCAATTAGTTTCCTATTTCTCTTTCACGGCTTCCAGCGTCTTAGTACTCACAAGATCGCGATCCCCGCTCCTCCCAGCCAGCAAACGGAGCGCGACAATGCACGCGAGCAGGATCAGCAAATGGAACGCTTCCAGCGAATCCGAAAACGGGTCGCCGTTGTGAGCGTGGGTTCGAATTGCTCCCAGCATGACTATCATCAGGCCAATCGCCGCGGGCACAATCGTTCTTGATACGAACAGACCTATCGCCCCGGCCGTCTCGGCAGCCATGATGAAGTACATGAACCAGACCGCATAGCCGGATTGCAGGAAGAACTGCCGCATATCGGCATCATGCGCGAACTTGCCGATCTCGGTGCAGAAAAATGAGAGCGATACGGAGAAGCAAAGTCCCTTCATCACATATGGCGAGGTGACGAACGAACGCACCGCATCAGAGGCAAGCCGCCCGTGCCCTCGTGCGGAGTTGAGAAAAACCAGCAATGCGCAACTGATTGCCACGCCGATCACAATCCAGCCGCGGAAGAGCAGCGGGCGAAGCAAGCGGGCATACAACGCGTTCTCGGCGACTACTCCGCTCACGCCGGCCACGATGAGAAGCAATGTCGCCACACTTAGTGCGATCGATATCGCGTAGAACGCGCGTGCCATCCATTGGACTCGGGCGACAGATCGGCTGCCCACGATGAGCACTGTCGCGATCACCGAAGCCACCAGGGTCAGGAGCAGGAAAACCGAGGTTTCGGACACCCTTGTCCTCCCCTGCATAGACGCAGTGCAGCACATTTTGTGTTTCACGGAAGAATATGGTCAGCAGATATGAGGTGTAGAGTGCAGCAATCGATACATAGCACTTGGGCGGCCAGGTAGCTTGCGCGCGGAAATCGAATTTGTGAAGAATTGTAAAAAGCTGCTTTCCTGCGAACTTTTTTGCTCCCTCAACGTCTATAGCTGTAACCCAAATCCAAGGTGGGCGCTGCAACCCCAACAGCAGTAATCGGGCGCCCACCGCCCTATTCCGAGAGTGGACGATCTTTGGAACAGGTGGGTTAGGTCGATGCGCCGGCGCAAATTCTTGCGAACCCTCCTTTACTCAGTCGCGTACATGCTGACAATCCGCTCGATAGCGCGCCGGCACACGGCGCAGAATTTGTCATAACGCGTAAACATGATGCAGTTCTCCTGCGGACGATAAAATCCGCGCGCCTCGTAGTTCGCCCCCTCGAAGGCGCCTACGCGATCGGAGTATTTGTCTGTCCCGAGAAGTTCATCTTCGTGCTGCTTCTCTTTTTCGAAGAGCGCGTCCATCTCTCCCTCGGGCCGGCTCTCTTTGCGGATCTGCCGCCGCTCGGCCTGAATCTCGTGCTCGTACGCCTCGAACTCCGCCTTGCGCCACGGCGTCGGCAGCGGTGTGCCGGCAATCACCAGGTCCTTCCACTTCAGCATTGCCGGATCGAGCAGGGCGGTCACATTCGGCTCCCATGGCTCGAGCCGCCCCGTCTGCGGCTCCAAGGCCACATCGGACGTGTAGTACTCATCGGCAAGGGCAGCGAAGTGATGTCCGAACTCATGCACGAAGACGTACGGCATCCATTCACTATCGGCGGCGACCGTCGCGTACAAGTTGAAGATTCCTCCACCGCCATATGTCTTCGAGTTCGTCAGAATCTCGATGAACTCGTATGGAGCCCATGACGCCACATCGCGCAGCGCATGATTATCCGTGGTCATGATGTAGCGCTCGCTGTCGAAGGTGTCGTACGACGTACCAAGCGGCGGATGCCGATAAACTCCCGTCGATGGCCGCGAAATTCCCGGCTCGCTTGCCGGCGGACATAGTCCCCACACGTTGAAGTCCTTACGGTGCTCCTTGAATGGCGAGCGCGAGAAAAGAATGTCGACGGCGCGCTTGGCGTCCGCTTCGAACTTGCTGCGGTCGCCGGCGGTATAGCCATCGCCGAGGATCAGCAGATCAACTTTGGTCTCCGGCTCGCCCATCTTCTGGATCGTGATCAGCGGACCGGGCGAGGCAGGATTCGTTTTATCGATGAACTTGTCTTTGGGATCAATCGTCGTCGTCCACATTTCGTGAAAGTCGACATCCTTCCCCTCCCTGCGTTCCTTCAGCACGATCTTCACCGGCGCGCTCGGCATGGGAAAGCGCAGCGACTCGGAGAAGGTGCGATTCAGCTTCTTAGCTTCCGCCGTGTCGGCCCACTCGCTGAACAGCGATCCAAAGCCGCGCGAGTACAAGAGCTTGTCGCTCGCCTGGTCGCGCACCTCGAAGAAGTAGTTGCCGAGATTTGAATCGTCGATGGTCTTCGTCATGTCGCCCGGCCACGGCAGCGGCTCAATGACAACGCGATCGAAGCTCCATATCTCCTGCGTGGCGTTGCCGGTATGGTAGTAGTCCAGGCGCATGGTCGCCGGCTGAGCGGCGAAAGAAAGGCCGGCGAGGCCCGACAGCAAGAGCAGCAGGCAGAATATGTGACGCAGCATCAATGACCTCCACAGGCACAGCACAACAATGTAGCTTACAAGTTAATTATCAGTGTCACCCTGAGCGGAGTCGAAGGGCCCCTATAACTGCCAATCAAACTTCTGTACGATCGGCTTGTCGAACCATCCCCTGCTCATATCCGTCCATTGCGGGTTGTCTTTTTCGATCAGCGCGACTTTCTTTTCCCGCCGCCAGCCCTTCAGCTGCTTCTCGCGGGCGATCGCATTGGTCACCTCGCGAAAGCTTTCGTAGTACAGCAAACGATTCACCTCGTACTTGGCGGTAAATCCTCCAAAACTGTGATTCCTGTGCTGTCGTGCTCGAGTGCGCAAATCGCTCGTAATACCTACGTATAGAGTGCCGCTGATGCTGCCGAGAATGTACACCGTATACCAGTGCTCGCGTTGGAAGGGCATGGATTCTTGAGCCTGTAGGGGTCCTTCGACTCCGCGACCGGAGCAAGCGGTCGCTCCGCTCAGGATGACACCGTCGTACGGTATGTGGCGGTGATGGGTAAACGCTGGAATAGTGATTCCCGTCAAGCCCCGGCCACTCCTATATCCGGCAAAAAGCGAAGAGCGCCCCCACCGGCGTTACAATAGACCTTGGGGCGGTTACCATGCAGTTAACAGTCCTGCAGCCCGAAGTGCACGAGGCCCGCTGGTGGGAGACGATGCCCGACGGCCGTCTCCACTGCTATCTTTGCCCTCGCCATTGCCACATCGGAGAAGGCCAGCACGGCTTCTGCTTCATCCGCAAGAATGAAGGTGGCAGGCTCCTTCAGCTCGGCTATGGACGCCCGGCCGCCGTCGCGATGGATCCGGTCGAGAAGAAGCCGCTCAACCACTTCTTCCCCGGCACGAAGATCCTCTCCATGGGCACCGCCGGCTGCAACATGGGCTGCTTCTTCTGCCAGAACTGGGACATCTCAAAGGCCAAGTCCGACCAGGTCAACGCACTCGCGCTCAGCCCCGAAGATGTTGTCACCGTCGCGCTCAAGCATCACGCGCCGCACCTCGCCTTCACCTACAACGAGCCGACCATCTGGGGCGAGTACGTCATCGACATCGCGCGCGAGGCGCACGCCGCCGGGCTCAACAACGTGATGGTCTCCAACGGCTACATCACGCGCGAGGCCTTCTTCGACATCTACCGCTACATCGACGCCGCCAACATCGACCTGAAGGCCTTCACCGAAGACTTCTACGGCAAGATCACCCTCACTCACTTGCAACCGGTGCTCGACACGCTGAAGTTGCTGCGGCACGAGACCGGCGTCTGGTTCGAGATCACCAACCTGATCATCCCCACGTTGAACGACGGCGACTCGGAGTTCAAGGAGCTCTGCGACTGGGTGCTCGAAAACCTCGGCGACGGTGTCCCTCTTCACTTCACCGCCTTCCATCCCGACTTCAAGCTGCGCGACAAGCCACCGACCCCGCCTGAGACATTGCATCGCGCCCGCCGCATCGCCATCGAGATGGGCCTGAAGTTCGTTTATGAAGGCAACATCTTTTCCGACGGGGCGAACACAATCTGTCCCGGTTGCAAGCAGCTGCTCATCACCCGCTCCTGGCACTCCGTGATGTCCAACCGCCTGAAGAACGGCTGCTGCACAAACTGCGGCACCTGCATCGCGGGCGTGTTCACGAAGGCCGAGGCCGAAAAGCGTCGCAACTGGGTGGGAGCGCTTGCCTAGCGCGCTCTGCCGGCCGGCGATTTCGACCCCTTGAGGCATGATCGCCTCCCGCCTGGTTCCATCTGCTGACGACTCCCTTACGAAACGCTTACAGGTTCTTTAATCCCCACTTATGGAGGAAGTGATCGAATTTGTTGGCGGGCAGCGAATGCGCTGACGTGTGCGAAAGGACGTCATGACAGAGCTATTTCTCGTAGTTTGCACCGCGAGTGTGACCTTTTTTCTTTTGGTTTTCGTGAAATGGTCATGGCCAAAACATCAGAGAAGAAACGCCTCCGGCCGCGCAAAGAAAATCTCCTCCGTTCATATGCCGCCGGAATCGCTGGCGATCGACGCCGAATGCGGCCGCCGTTTCTTTGTTCATCTGGAGGAGCAAATGGCGGAATTCGTATCGGCACATGGCCGGACGGCCGCAATTCTGCTACTGGTTATCACCATGACTGCGTCCGTTTGGGGGCAGGAGGCGGGTGGTCCATCCGCCGGCCTGCAAGGCAGCGGCAGCCCATCGGCGGAAATGCAAGCCGGCACCGCCGATCAACCGATTCCGCCGGCGGTGGCGAAGCAGCTGGAAGCGATGCAGAGGCGCATCGAGCAGCTGGCGCAGCAGTTGAAAATGCGATCATCGCCGGACGCTGCCGCGGCTTCGGTGCCCTCTACGCATTTAGTGGATGAGCAGTCCGCGCCTGCGTCGAGCCCATCGCCGGAATCGGCTTTGGCGCAACAGACTACGTCTCAGCCTGAGAAACCGGTGCCGTTCTCCTTCGCCGATTTCACCTGGCTGAACGGCAACAGCCGCATCAAGGAAGTCCCCTTCGATACGAAGTTCTTTACACCGGAAATTCGCGCCGACGTGGATTATGTGTACGACTTCAATCATCCACAGGACGACACCATCAGCGGCTCCAGCGAGATCTTTCGCGCCAACGAATTTCAGGCGACCCAGTTCGGTGTCGGCGGCGACTTTCACTGGGACAACGTGATAGCGCGTTTCATGACGCAGTTCGGCATGTACTCGCAGACGACGCCGCGCAATGACGCCAGCCCTGCTCGCGGCCAGTGGCAGCTTAATGACGCCTATCGCTACGTCTCAGAAGCGTATGGGGGCTATCACTGGGATGCCTTAGATGGGATCAATCTGGAAGCCGGTATTTTCATGTCGTACATCGGCTTGTTCAGCTACTACAACTTCGACAACTGGACCTATCAGCCGTCGTACGTGTCGTCCAACACGCCGTGGTTCTTCAACGGCATGCGCGTGCAGATCTATCCCAACGAACACTTGAAGATCGAGCCCTGGATCATCAACGGTTGGCAATCGTACGGGCGATTCAATCATCGCCCCGGAATCGGCGGTCAGGTGTTGTGGCGGCCTAACGGCTGGTTCTCCCTCGTCGGCAATCAATACATTCTCGGCGCCGACACCCTCGGCGTTCCCGGACGCATTCGCTATCACACCGATGACAGCATCCAGGTCATGTACTACAACCACCCCGATCGCACTCTGGATCGCATGGCGTTCTCGCTGACCGGCGACATAGGATGCGAACACGGCGGCGGCGTCAGTTGCGCCGGGGATTCGAAGCAGGGACCGAAGCAGAGCTTCCTGGGATACATGCTCTATAACCGCTTCTGGTTCCACAAGGACCTGTATGCGATAACCGTCGGCGGCGGACAGATCAATAATCCGGGACGCTATCTGGTCTTACTGCCGCCCATCAACGGCGCGACAGCCGAGTCGGGCACACCCTACTTCAGCGAAAGTCCCGGCGATCCGTTCAAGGCGTGGGACGTTTCGTTTACGACCGACTACATGCCCAGTCAATACATCACGTTTCGCATGGAGTACAACCACCGCGCGGCAAATGTGCCGTACTTCGCTGGGCCGGGCGGGGTGACGCCTCCGGGAGGAAATACCGGCGCGCCGGGATCATTTGTACCGGGCTTCACGCCTGACCTGGTGAAGAGCGAAAACCGGATGACCGGAGCGTTGCTGGTGATGTTCTAAGCGCCAATTAAGTAACGCCGCGCGTCCCGGCTTCGTGGTCCCAAAAACGCAAGGTCAGTCGCGCTTGGCGGCTGATGAAGGAATCGTGTTTCTAACGAATGCATTCCAGGATCAAGTGTGTGTAAGGAATGCGCAAAACATCTTCGCGAATATTTACACGCACTTCCTTGAACCAGCTATGAGCAAGCTCTTCGTATTCCTTCTGGGTGCGAACGAACTGCCCTCGGTCCCGCGAGAGCAAATATCGTGTCACCGAGGACTGATCTGAGGTGTAACAGCCGTCGTTGGTGATCATTCGTCCGCCGGGCCGCAATGCGGTATGGCCCAGACGAAACAGGTCTCTCGCTTCCGCGTCGTCCAGATGATGTACCAGGCCCAAAGCCAGAACGATGTCGAATGCGCCAAATTGCTGCACCGAATGATGGCTGACCCGCTCACAGACGAACTCCCCGCGATGGCCGTAACGTTGGCGCGCGGTAGCGATGTATGAAGAGTTTGCATCCACCCCCAGATACTCACCTTGAGGAAGGAACGGAAGCATGTTGCCGGGCCCGCATCCGATGTCCAGGATGCGGTCACCGGCTTTGGGCCGGATGTAGTCGTTCACCAGTACTTGGCTGCGGTAGTTGGCCCCAATCAACCTGTGATAGAACTCGTAGAAGAATGGCCGGTTCAGAATAGGTCGGATGACTTCAATCATAGATTGCTGACTTCAATTCTTCCTGGTAGCGAACACCGCGTACTGCCCGCCCAGAGGCATCCAGCGAAAGGCCGCCTCAAGCAGATCTCCCCCCATGAAATAGATTGACCGGGGAAGAAACAGGAAATACTGCAACGATTGCGGAGCAAATCCCGCTGACTCCATCAATCCCTTGGCCTCTGCGGGCTTCAGAAGAATCGCATCGGCATCGACCGGTGTCCTGCTGACGATTCGCCTGGTGACAGGGTTGTAGGGATTGTGCTCGATGATGGCGAGTGTCCCACCCGGCTTCAGAACGCGCCCGATTTCGCGCGTCATCGCCAGTCGAGCCACGGGGGGTATGTGATGGTACACGCAGACAGCCGTAACGAAGTCGAACTCCTCGGCGCCAAACGGTATGATCGCGGGGTCGTCTTGAATACGGGTTTCTACATCCTTGGCAAAACTCAGCATGCCGGAAGATGGGTCGCATCCTGCGACGCGCTGAAAATCCTTGCTCAGCAGCGAAGCCAGCTCGCCTTTACCGCAGCCGATATCCAGGTATTGCAGCCGATGGCTGTCCATCCTTCGCATCCGAAAGTAATGGCGGATCAGGTCCCGCTTCCGTTCATGGAAGAACCGCGATTCATTCCCGGCAAAGCGGTCACGAATAGGGTCTTTCAACAACTCTTCGTAAGATGGCGAGTAGTGATCGAACTCCGGTTGCGTCATCTGCGCTCGTTCCGTCCCGTTCGCTCGATCACGTGCTCGTCTCTGGCGGCGCCGAAGTTGGCGGTGCGGGAGACCAGATACAGTGGCCGGTTCTTGGACTGCTCATAGACCTTGCCAACGTAATCGCCAACGATTCCAATGCTGATCAGCGTAGCCCCACCGAGGAAGCTCACCAGGACCGTAAGCGATGCCCACCCGGGCACGGCATACCAGTGAAAGATGCGAGCTAAGGTGGCGCGAATCGCTTCTTCCAATCCGATGACGGTCGCAACCACGCCCAACCAGATGCTCGCCCGCAAAGGAAGCGCGGAGAATGACGTTGCCGCCGTCCAGGCAAACTTCAACATCTTGCGCAAGGGATACTTGGTCTCCCCTGCCACTCGAGGCGCACGTTCGTAGGTCACACCAATCTGCGAATAGCCGACCCAGGCAACCATACCTCGCAGAAAGCGATGGGTCTCGCGCAGTTGTTGTAATCCGGAGAGGCAATCGCGCGAGATCAGGCGGAAGTCCCCCGTGTCCACCGGCAGGTCCTTGTACACGAGATTGCTCATCAAGCGATAGAACAACCAGGCGGAAAAGCGCTTAAAGGGCCCCTCGCCCTGCCGCGCCACGCGCTGACCATACACTACGTCGTAGCCTTCGCAATACCGCGCGATCATCTCATGGACCACCGGAAGAGGGTCTTGCAGGTCGGCATCCAACAGTACGATTGCGTCCCCTGAGGCGTAGTCCAGACCGGCGGTGGCGGCGATTTGATGTCCGAAGTTCCGGGACAGATTGACCACCTTGATACGAGGGTCCTCGCGCGCCCAGGTCATGAGTTGAACCAAGGTTGAATCCCGGCTGCCATCATTCACCAGAATGACTTCCGCTTCGCCTCGCAGCTGGGCCATGAAGTCCTCCAGCGCCTCCCGCAAATGCGGCACCATGGACGCCTCGTTGTACATCGGGATGACAAGCGAGAGCAGGCCGGGATAGGGCCTTTCCAGCAACAGGACGGAAGAATTGTTCGAGGCGTTCATCTACAATTTCGGACGGCGAATAACTCATTAAAGTGTAGCATCGCCGCATATTCGGCAGTTGCCCGGCGCGGCCCGCACGTCATGTATAATCCGACCTCTCATTTCGAAAAAGCAGGAGAGCATTTGCGTTTGCCCCAGCCCGCGCTGCGACGTTCCCCCATACCCTACCTTGCAGCCTTGACGATTTTGATCGTGATCGGCATTTGCAGCGCTCATACGGGGCTGGTGCCGGACAGCCGCTCAGGCGATGGCATGAGTTATTACCTGGCAGGCAGGGCATTCACCGCCGGTATTTTGCGATCGGGCTCGCTGCCCGTGTGGAACCCTTATGTCTACGCGGGCTACCCCGAGATCGCGGATGTGCAGACTGGATTTTTCTATCCGCCCAATGTCGTGCTCTATCTGCTGTTCGAAAGAGCGACAGCCTACAACCTGTCCATCGCCTTCAACTTTTTTCTTACCGCGTTCTTTACCAGTTGTTTGCTGGGTCTGTTTGTAAGATCGCGCAAGGCGGTTTGGATCGGCTCGGCCACCTTTGCCCTCGCGGGTTTCTTGTGCTGCAACGCGGTTAGCGTAAGTATCCCAAATTCAGCGGCCTGGGTGCCGGCCGTGTTCTGGTGCGTGGAGAAGTGGATTCGTACCGCACGCTGGCGATACTGCGCACTTGGCGGCATCTCGCTGGCGATGCAGCTTCTCGCCGGCTGGCCTCAGATGGTTCTCCTCACCGTCATCTACCTTGGCGTCTATTTACTGTTTGCTCTCCCTAAACGATCCGATTGCCCGCGCATTCTGGCAGGCATCGTGGTGCTGGGCTTATTCGCGGCCGCACTTGGCCTGCCCCAGTTGCTGGCAACATTCGAGCTGAAGAATCAGTCGATCATCGAGCACCTCTCCTACTCGGAATATGTGTTCAGCTCGGTCGCCCCTCAGCTCATCGTTCTGCTGTTCTTTCCTTTTCTGCCGGGTGTTACGGTGCCCGACGGTCATTGGCACAAGGTGGGTTACTACGCCCCGATCAGTTCCCAGGTGAACGTCTACTACGTGGGCATCCTGCCGATCATGCTGGCGATTGCCGCCTTGCTGCTCTGGAAACGATCTCGCTATGTCCGTTTTGGCGCAACCTCAGCAGGGCTGGCTCTTTTGCTTGCATGGGGAGGGTACACCCCGCTGGCGCAGCTCTTATATCGTTTGCCGGTATATAACTTCTTTCACGACCACCGAATCAACCTCGTCTTCTTTGACTTTTCGATCGCCGTTCTGGCGGCCTGCTGCGTCGATGGCATCGACTTCCCCAGTCTGAGCGCCGCCGGCCGGCTTCGCTTGGCGTGGCTAGTTCCCGCTTCCGTCATTGCCTCTGCCGCGCTTCTGCTGATCAAAGTGCGCTCCCTGATGCAATCGATGGATCCGAAGATCGGCGGCATGCCGGTGGGATGGGTAAACAGCCTGCATCGCACAATGCGGATGAAGAATCCGGACATGATCCTGCCCGTCTTGATTCTCCTCATCTCCGGCGCTCTGTTCTGCTACTGGCTCCGGCATCCGCAAAACCGGCGCACGGGAGTGATCGCAGTAGTTTTTGTCATTGCCGACCTGGCGTCCTTTGGCTTCGGAGGCTGGTTGTTCACCACCTCTGCCTTCGCCAGTCCCGAAGAAGCGGCCGCCCTTCAGATGATGCATGATCGCGAAAATCACCAGCAGTTCCGCTCGCTTTCCCTGGTGAAGCCGTTCTATCCCGCGATCAGTGCCAACCTGGCTGGGGAGTACAGACACGAAGAGCTCATGGGGTTAGGCCCATTTCTGCCGCGGCGACATGCCAAACTGCTGAGTTCGATGAATGTGGGAGAGATTCGATACTGGCGCGAGTTGATGATCAACAATACGATCCTGTCGCTGCTTAACATCCACTACATTGAAATGGATCAGGGCCAGTTCGACGAAATCAAACGCATCTTTGGGGCCTTCGATCGCCAGGGTGATTCCACCAGGTCGAACTCTGCGCCCGCGGAAAACATCGTCGGGAAGGCCCCGTGGTCTACATCCTGGAATCAGACGTCGATCGGCCCGCCCGCTTCCTTTCCTCCCTGTGCGGGAAAGAACTGCCCCTCTACCGGACTTCCCTTATCTCTTGATCCCAATAGCGCCTATGAATTCAGGTTCGAAGCAAAGGTCAGCGATCCGGCTGCCCCGTCGGGGAAGCCGCTCGAGCCGAATGGCTATGGTGGCGGATTTCCGAAACCTGGAATGGGGCAATACTTTGCCACTCCTGCCTGGACGGTGAAAGGCAGCCGTGATTTCAACCTGTTTACGCAGCTTTATCTCACGGACAACAAACCGGAAGGCATTTCGCTATATCTGATGAACTTCAGCCGCTCGTCACTGGAACTGAGGAACCTGTCTCTGAAGAAGATCGATTCGTTCCCCGTGAGCTCCAACCCGTATCGTTTGTTCGGCCAATATGGCGGATTATCCGTCGTGGAAAACCCACGCGCCTATCCACGGGCTTTCTTTGTTTCCAGCCTGCAACCGGTCTCGTCCTTTGAGGAAGCCAGCGGCGAACTCTGGCGGACGGTCGAGCCTTTTGACGCTCGTAATCGCGCGTTAGTCGAAGCCCCGCCTGATCAATTACCTGGCGCGATCACCCAGGGCAGTGTGGAAGACCTGACCTACGCACCCAACCGTGCAGACCTCGACGTCACCTGCCCGCAGACCTGCTATCTGGTCCTCTCAGATTTGTATTATCCGGGCTGGACAGCTGCCGTTGACCGGCAATCGACTACGATCTATCTTACCGACGCGATGGTACGCGGCATTGTTGTTCCGTCTGGGAAGCATCGTGTTGAATTCGCCTACCGCCCAACATCCTTCCGATGGGCGATGCTGTTCTCCCTGATATCTCTTTTGGTTGCCGCCGTGGTCATCTTCCGGCCTGTAAGGACGACGGAGAAGTCGCCAACCGATGCCGGTTCCAGTGAGCAGGTATGAGGTCCCTTCTTTTGCCTCCAACTTCGCCTTCCCGGTAGGCCGCGGTTCAGACAAATCACAATCCATTGTGACGCATGCACTTGTTGGGTGTGCATCGTCGGTGTTCCGCTAGAGTGTATCTGGGAAAGTGCCTGGAAATGCTGAAAGTGTCACACATTGCGCCAAACGCCTGTGTTTACGGCCTGCGACGCAATTCGGGCGGATCACCTGGACAGGTGACCAGCAGCACTCGGCATGGTGCGCGAATCGAAAACTAGCGCTGCACCAACTTCCTTGGCCCTCGGAGCGGCTCGCACACGCTCCGGCCGTCAAACACGGGGATACCATGTAGACAGACTCAGGGGGTCGTCGTGCTGACACCGTATGGACTAGACATCATCGAAAGCTGCCTGGCATGCAAGATGCGGGCAGAACATATCTTTTGCGATCTTCCACCTGCCGCCCTGCAATCATTTGAAACTGTTAAATACGCCACCGCCTATCCCAAAGGCGCTGTGCTTTTTGTGGAAGGTCAAACCCCGCGCGGCATTTTTGTCTTGTGCAAAGGCCGCGTCAAACTCTCCATCTGTTCAACGGACGGCAAAACGCTGATCCTGAAGATCGCCGAAGCCGGCGAAGTTTTGGGTCTGAGCGCCACCGTCAGCGGCAAGCCTTACGAGCTTACCGCCGAGACCGTGGACCCGTGCCAGGTGAACTTCGTCAAGCGGGAAGATTTTCTGCGCTTCCTCAAGGAGCACAGCGAAGCCTGCCTGCGCGTTGCCGAGCAGCTCAGCGACAAGTACAACTCGGCCTGCCGCGAGATCCGCTCACTCGGGCTCTCCCATTCCGCCGGCGAAAAGCTTGCCAAGCTGCTGCTGGAGTGGAGCCTGCGTAACGGCGAAGCGGCAAAGGTTGAGCCGCGCGTAAAGCTGGCGCTGACCCACGAAGAGATCGCGCAGATGATTGGCACCTCGCGCGAGACCGTCACTCGCTTGTTTGCCGACCTGAAGAAGCGGCAAATCGTGCAGGCGAAAGGCTCGA
This sequence comes from Terriglobales bacterium, assembly GCA_035262645.1. GTDB lineage: Bacteria > Acidobacteriota > Terriglobia > Terriglobales > Acidobacteriaceae > Bog-257. Next base: position 128,549 of record DATFSK010000015.1, on the reverse strand, counting down.
CGCTGCTGATTCGCAACAAGGCAGCCTTGAAGGCCATGGCCATCGCGCAGTAGTCGCACGCTTGAGTTCACATCTTGCGCAGCACGCCTCAGTGTGCCTTTCTGGGGCTGTGCTCGCTGGTGCTGTGTGATCTTTGCTGGAGACGGTAAACTGCTTCCATCCGCGGCACTTCAGTCGACGTCGACGTCGAAAACCTGCGCCAATTGTGAATAAAGTCACGAAAACGGGTGACTGCTATCACTGCGTGCACCACGCCCAGAGCGGTATTACCTGCTTATGGAGAGCACGATCCAGTCGAGTTGCGTGACCTGCGATTTTCGGCCCGATCGCTTTTTTTGCGATATGCCTATGGAATCGTTAAAAGCCTTCGACGAGATTAAGTCCCTCGCATCCTACCCCCGAGGCGCAATCCTGTTCTCCGAAGCACGTCCGGTGCGCGGCATCTATATCCTTTGCGACGGCCGTGCCAAGCTTTCGATCTGCTCCGATTCAGGCAAGCGGCTGACCCTTCGCATCGCCGGCCCCGGAGAAGTCCTGGGGTTGGGCGCCGCTCTGTCCAACAGCCCCTACGAGGTCACGGCCGAGCTGCTGGACAACTCGCAAGTCGTCTTCGTCAGCCGAAAAGACCTGATGCGCTTCCTGCGCGACCATCAGAATGTTTGCATGGAAATCGTACGCATGCTGAGCCAGGACCTGCATGGGGCTTACGAGCGCGTCCGCAGCATCGCGATGGTACGCACCCGGCATCCCCGCATGCCGCTCCGCCCGCGCGCGTTGGTCGTGTAGCGCCAGGCTCGAAACTCTCCCGCCGATCTCAAGCCGATAGTTTTCTCTGAGTCTCCGCATCAACGCGCGGCAAAGGTGATGATCAGCTGATCGAGCGGCATTGCGTTGCTTACTTTTTCCGCCGGCGAGATTGCCGTCACGGCCAGGGGCGTGCCCTTGGCTTCCGCTTCGTCGAAGGCGGCCGTGCCGGGCGTCTTCCCGGTGACCTCGAATTTCCTGATCTCATACGGCAGTCCGTTGGACGAGAGCGATGACGGTCCGTCCGTAACCTGGAAGTGAAGGTGTGGAGCGACGGAGTTGCCCGAATCGCCAACCAATCCGAGCACCTCGCCCGTCTTCACCATGTCTCCGGTACGAACCTTGAGGCTTCCCGGCTGCATGTGGGCGTAGAGGGCATATCGCTGGTTGCCGAGATCGACGATCACGGAATTCCCGTCGGCCTCGTCAAGCGGCAAGTTCACCGGAAACTTTCCCGGCGTCTGCTCGGGCAATCCGTCGATGGCGGAAACGACACGCCCATCGGCAACCGCGAATACTGGTTTTCCGAAGATGGTATAGCTCTCCAGCTTCTCCTGCGGGCCTTCGTAGATGCGTCCATCCGCATTCAACTGCTCCCAGTCAACGGCGTAGCGCTGCGACACCCACATGCGGCCGTTCACCGGCAGCGCCGCGCGCGTATGACGAGTGGCGTCGCAACAGGAATCGGCTGAGACGTATCCTTCGCCGCGAAGTGGTGGAGCGATGACAACCACGGGCCGCCGATCGACCATGATCACCCCGCCGTCCTCGCTCATCTGCTGATGATCCGGCGGCGCCGCGGCGACGTGGATGGTCACATGGTGCGAAAGCTTGTTCGGAACTACCGCCCCAACAGGTAGCGTGAGATTGATAAAAAACAGCGCCTGGCTCCCGCTCGCCAGCATTCCGCTTGATTCACGCTTCCCCAGCGGCTGCAGGCGGCTGGCAACGGCCGCGCTGTCGAGGGTTTGCAGGAGCGAGCCGTCGCCCAGCACTTCGACTTTCTCAACTGAGATATCGGCACTGGAGGCGTTGCTCATCCAGAGTTCGTAGACGAGATGTGTCCTCGCATCCGATCCCATGAATGGCACCGGGGCATCATGCACCGCGAGGAGAAGCGGCGTCATGCTTTCTTCAGCTTCCGAACGCACGGCCGGAGCAAAGACTCCGGAGGACACAAGCGCAAGCAGGAACATCATTCGAAGCAACCGCGCAGATCGAAGCATTCCATTCTCCCGTTTTTGCCGGAAAACTGCGGATCCGATCAAGTGCTGGTGACTGCTGGAATGCGATTGTACGCTCCAGGCTTCGTCATCGGCTCGACCCGTTCGAGACCGCATATTGAATTTGCCCATGGCCCGAACGAACGTTCCGTGCGCGCGAAGGGAAGAGGCCAGCGGGGGTTTGGAAACCAGCCTCACCTGCTGGATATTTACTTCTGCAGTACGCGAACAGCCACATCCAGCCCGCATCTCCAAATCACGCGCAACTGCCTGAATACTGGTGATTTCCCTCACCCGACGTCGTGAGAACCACGTTCCATGTGACCGGGGTCACGTCCTCCCGTGCGTGCACTCACTGCCTCGCCGTACATGTCTCGGCGATGGTTAAGTGTTGCCCTTTGTGTGCGGTGCGCCCAAGAAATGCGAGGCTTCTGTGAAGCGCCGTCCTCTGCTCTTGCTTGCCGTCTTGCTGCTGTCCCTGGCAGCCGCTGCCCAATCTTCTCCGGCAGCCAAGAAGCATTCTTCCCCTTCGGCCAAAGCCGCGAGGATGGGCAACGACGAGTGTCTCGCCTGCCATAGCGACGCCACCCTCATCAAGGAGGAGAACGGCAAGCAGATCAGCCTGCACATCGACGACGGGAAATTCAAGAACTCCGTTCACAGCGTTTTTGGTTGCACCGATTGCCACAGCGACATCAAGGCCTTCCCCCACGATCCGACGCCGGCGAAGCCGGCCTGCGCAACCTGCCACGCCGATCAGCAAGCCGCCTATGACCACGGAGTACACGCCAAAGCAGCCGCAGCAGGAAATACCAACGTAGCCAAGTGCCAGGATTGCCACGGCAGCGTACATGAGATCCTGCCGCCCAGCGATCCCAAGTCGAAAGTCGCGCGCGCCAACCTTCCGCAGACTTGCGGCGCCTGTCACGGGCAGAAGTTCGTCATGGCATCGAGCGGCGTCAGCTCAGCGCCGTTTACGTCATACCAGGAGAGCGTGCACGGCAAGGCAGTAGCTGCTGGTTCGGAAAAGGCAGCCGTTTGCACCGACTGCCACGGCGCACACGACATCCTGAGCGCAGGCGACCCCAAGTCGCCGATTAACAAGTTCAACGTGCCGGTCACCTGCGCCAAGTGCCACAACGACATCAAGCAGGAATACGTGCAAAGCATTCACGGGCAGGCGATCGCGCGCGGCAACTGGCAGGCGCCGGTCTGCACCGACTGTCACGGCATTCACACCATCAAGGCGCCCAAGGATGCGAACTCCTCCGTCGCCGCGGCCAACGTGAAGAACACCTGCGGCGCCTGTCACGCCAGTGTTCGCCTCACCAAAGAGTTCGGAATACCCGGCGGCCGCGTCGATTCCTATCTCGCCAGCTATCACGGCATGGCGCAGAAGGTCGGCTCGAACACGGTCGCCAATTGCGCCAGTTGCCACGGTGTGCACAACATCCTGCCATCGAGCGATCCGCACTCGACCATCAACCATGCCAACCTGGCCAATACGTGTGGACGATGCCATCCCGGCGCCAACGAAAAGTTCATCTCCAGCAAAGTCCACCTGGACGGCGCAGCCAAAGCCGACGTCGGTAGCAAGGTCATCAACCTGATCAGCCGCTTCTACATCTGGATGATCGTCTGCGTGACTGGCGGCATGGTGCTGCACAACCTGATCGTCTTCCGCAAGAAGCTGATCCAGCACCGCATCGGGCAGCCGCGCATTCTCTTCCGCATGACGCTGGCGCAGCGCATTCAACACCTCACGCTGCTGATCAGCTTCTTCACGCTGGTGCTGACGGGATTTGCTCTGAAGTATCCGTCGTCATGGCTGGCCGTGATCTTCATCAACGAACTCGTCCGAAGCTACATCCATCGCATTGCCGGCGTGGTGCTCATCGTCGTCAGCCTTGTGCACCTGTGGTATGTGATCAAGACCGTAGACGGCCGCCGTCTGATCAAGGACATGCTGCCCGACTGGAAGGACGTGACCGACGCACGCGACGCCTTCCGGTATTATTTCGGGTATACCGACACTCGTCCGATGTTCGGCCGCTTCACCTACGCCGAAAAGATGGAGTACTGGGCGCTGGTGTGGGGCATGTTTGTGATGGCCAGCACCGGACTGATGGCGTGGTTCAAGGTCGGGGTTGGCGGACGCGTCCCCGGCTGGTGGATCGATGCCGCGATCACCATCCACTTCTACGAAGCGGTGCTGGCGACGCTTGCCATCATCGTATGGCACCTCTACGGCGTGATGTTCGATCCGGACTCCTACCCGATGAACTGGGCATGGTTCGACGGCAAGATGTCGATCGAGCAGTACGAGCACGAACATCCGCTCGATCTGTTGGCCATTGAAAAGAGCGAAGGCTCGGAAGTCGAGGGCGAGCCGATTGAAGCTGAAGAGGAAGAAGCCGTGGAGACAACAGGCAGCCGTAAGTAGAGAGTTTGTGAACTGTCGTGTTCAAGACGGCGGGATAGGGCGATCGCTTAAGCGTCATGCTCCGGCGAAGGCATTAAGGATAGCCCGATTCATCGAGGCGGCAGGTAAAAGCGTAAGCAACTCTGGTGATCACACGAAAGTCGTAGGCGTTACCTTCTGGATTTTGGTTGCACTCGATTTGTACTGTGTTAATTTTTGCAACACTCGTGTAGCTTTGCCCTGGGGTGAGGCGAAGAAGGGAAAATAATACATGACTGAGGACACGCAGAAAGTGGATCCTCTACGCGATCATCCGCCTGTTTCCAAAGGTCTCATCAAGAATCCCATCAGCCTGATCGGCGTGGCATTGGCGGTAGTCGCTTTTGCCAACATCCTTTTCCTCGTTCTAATCGATATTCTTTCCAGCCAGCCGGCTCCCTATCTAGGCGTTCTCGCCTACATGGTTGCGCCGACATTCCTCATTGTCGGCCTGATCCTGATCCCGATTGGGATGGTAATCGAAAGACGCAGGCGCCTTCGCAACGTGGGCGCACCATTCCATTTCGCGCGGCTTGACCTGAACAATCCTGCGCAGCGGAGCACGGTCGCTTTTGTCCTGAGCTTTGTCGTGGCCTTCACCTTGATCAGTGCGGTGGGCAGCTATAAGGCGTACGAGTTCACCGATTCCATACAGTTCTGCGGCCAGCTCTGCCATACCGTGATGCATCCCGAGTTCACCGCCTATCAGGCCTCGCCTCATGCGCGGGTGGCCTGCGTGGATTGTCATGTCGGCTCCGGCGCGAGCTGGTATGTGAAATCGAAGCTCTCGGGCGCTCGCCAGGTGTATTACACGGCGTTAGGCACGTATCCGCGGCCCATTCCCACACCGGTCGCAAATCTGCGCCCTGCGCCGCAAACCTGCGAGCAGTGTCATTGGCCGAAGAAGTTCTGGGGCGCGCAGTTAAAAGTCTTCACGCATTACGGCAGCGACGAGCAGAACACGCCGCGGGTTATTCGCATGCTGATCAAGACCGGCGGCGGTGATTCGTCTCTCGGCCAGGTCGGTGGAGGCATCCACTGGCACATGAACATCAACAACAAGATCACCTACTTCGCCACCGACGAGCAACGGCAAACCATTCCCTGGGTCCGCATCGAAGATGCTCAGGGAAACGTAACGGAGTACACGACAAAGGACAATCCTCCGACGCAGGCGCAGATCGACAAGGCCAGTAAGCGCCGGATGGATTGCATCGACTGCCACAACCGTCCTACGCACATCTACGTCGCACCTGATCTCTCCGTCGATCGCAGCATGACCGGTCACACCATCGATGCTTCCTTGCCATTCATTAAGCAACAAGGCGTACAAGTCCTGACCGCCGACTACAAGACGACCGCCGATGCGGAAAAGGCCATCGCCGACGACATCAACAAGTTTTACCAGGGCAAGTATCCGCAGCTCACTTCCAGCAAGGTCGACAGCATCAAGGGATCCATCGCCGAGCTACAGCGCATCTACCGCACTACCTTCTTCCCCGACATGAAGGTGAACTGGAAGACTCATCCCAACAACATCGGCCACTTCTACTTCCCGGGCTGCTTCCGCTGTCACGATGGCAACCACGTCAGCAAGGATGGCAAAGTCATCAGCAAGGATTGCAACTCCTGTCACACCGTACTGGACCAGGAAGAAGGCGGTGCGCATCTGGCTCCCATGGCCTCTGTATCGTTCAAACACCCCGTCGATATTGGCGACCTCAGCAGCGCTACCTGCTCCGATTGCCACAATGGGGGAGTCGGACCATAGCAGTGGCTAGTGGCCAGTGGCTATTGGTTAGAAAAAGGCGGAGAAACTCAAGCTATCATCCCGAGCAAGCGCGTGCCGCCGTTGCCCGCGCGAGTCGAAGGACCGCTATTTGAGCAGTTGCCCTTCAAGACCCCACCGCGACCTCAGCCGACGCCACCCTGTTTCCCCGAGTGACATACGTCACAACCGCTCGTGACGCCACTCACGGCCTCTTGGGTCGTCCAAATCCTATCTTGGAAGGTACAAATGAGCCGTAGGTTCATGAGAGTGGGGTAACGAAATGACAGCCACGAACACCGGCACTCATCCGGCAACGAGAAAAGAATACAAGCCACGCCTGATCTTCTGGGAAGTCACCAAGGGATGCAATCTGCGCTGCATCCATTGCCGCGCCACGGCGACGGAGCTGATGTCGCCCAACGACCTGCCCACAGGAAAAGCGCTGAACATCATTTCGCAGATCGCAGACTTCGGCAGTCCCATTCTCGTGCTCAGCGGCGGAGAGCCGCTTTTCCGTCACGACATTTTCGAGCTCGCCGAGTACGCCACCAGCCGCGGACTGCGTGCCGCTCTCGCTACCAACGGAACACTGGTAACGAAGGAGATCGCGCAGAAGATCAAAGGCGCGGGCATCCGGCGCGTTTCCATTTCTCTGGACGGCGCTGACGCAACCACTCACGACACCTTCCGCGGAATTCCTGGCGCATTCGAGGCTGCGATTTACGGCATGCGTAACCTCCAGCAGCTGGGCGTGTCCGTGCAGATCAACACGACCATTGCCCGCCACAATGCGCATCAGCTGCCGGATGTGCTTGCCCTGGCGCGACAACTCGGTGCCGATGCGCTGCACACGTTCCTGCTCGTGCCGGTTGGCTGTGGCGTCGATATCGCCGCCGAGCAGATGGTCCCTCCCGACGAATACGAGCGCATGCTGAACTGGTTCTACGATCAGTCGCTGAGCGGCGACATCGAGTTGAAAGCAACCTGTGCGCCACACTACTTCCGCGTGCTCCGTCAACGGCGCGCCGCCGATCGCATGGCCGGGCGCGAAGTGCCGGCGCATGCTCCCGCACATCCGCATGAGATTGGCCCGACCGACATGACGATGCCGGGCTCGACGGGAATCTCCCTGAAACCGGGCGGAGGGCCGCCAGTCGGTCATACCGGCCATCCTGGCGGCCACCCCGGCGACATGAATGCCATGACCAAAGGCTGCCTGGCCGGCACCGGCGTCTGCTTCATCTCGCATGAAGGCGAGGTCTTCCCCTGCGGATATCTGCCGGCACTGGCGGGCGACCTCCGCAAGCAAAGCTTCGCCGAGATCTGGAACGAATCGGCGGTCTTCAACCAGCTGCGCGATGACGACAACCTCAAAGGCAAGTGCGGCTGCTGCGAGTTTCGCCACGTCTGCATGGGCTGCCGCGCGCGCGCCTTCGCGGCCACCGGAGATTTCCTGGCCGAGGAGCCGTTCTGCGTCTATGAGCCTGGAACTTCCAACCAGATGATCCGCGAAATCGCTGGCGCCAAGCGTGGCTGAGACTTAAGTCATACCGCCCCGGCGAGGGCTGAAGCTACGATCGGAACATGGCAGCTCACATCAACACCTTATTGAATCCGCGGATGAGAACGATGGTCGTGCCCCGCGAGCATGGGGCGTGGGGCATGTTGCTCGTCCCGCTGGCGACCGGAGCGGTCGTAGCAGCGCGCGTGGGCGTACACACCGCGGCACTGGTTTTGTTTATTTGCGCGGCTGTCTCGCTGTTCTGGCTGCGCACGCCCGTCGAGAGCTGGCTGGGAACATCAACAATCAAGGCGCACACCTCGGGAGAGCGCGCCTTTGTCCTGCGAACCATCGTCGGCGTCAGCGTTATAGCTGCCGCATCGATTGCATTGTTGCTCTGGAACGGGCGCAACCGCGAGCTCCTGCTGATTGGCCTGATCGCTGCGCTTGCCTTTGCCGCACAGGCAATCGTGAAGAAACTCGGACGCAACGGCCGCATGCCGGCACAGGTCATCGGCGCGATCGGCCTCACATCCGCTGCCGCCGGCGCCTACTGCGTCGCCACCGGTCAGCTTGACCGCACCGCCATCGCCTTGTGGATGGCAAACTGGCTCTTCGCCGGCGATCAGATCCACTTCGTGCAGCTGCGCATTCACTCCAGCCGCGCTGATACCGTCGCCCAGAGATTCCAGCAAGGCCGCGCGTTCCTCTTCGCTCAGATCGTGCTGATCGGAACAATCCTCGCATCGTACCGGGTTGGTTTGTTTCCGGCGGCGGTGTTCCTCGCCTTCGTGCCAGTCCTCTTTCGTGGGACTGCCTGGCTTGTGCGCAAACGCCAGCCCCTGGACGTACACAAGCTCGGCTTCGCCGAACTCGCTCACGCGCTGCTCTTCGGCGCGCTCATTTGTGCGGCGTTCCTGATTTAACGCGAACCGGATCGCCTGCCCGTCCAACCTTCAAGCCGTCTCAAGCGCGAGAGTAGTACCATGTAAAGCCGATGATCTCGCGCACAAGATCTCGCATTGTGACTTGTCCCGCGAAGCGATGAGGAGAGTTCCCGAATGAAGCTGATTGCTGGAGTTGTATGTCTGGCCATGACGGTTGCCACAGCAGTCTTTGCGCAACAGGGACAGCCTGCCTCGGGAGGTATGGCGATGGGGTTCACACTGGCCAGCTCGGCATTTTCTTCAGGCGGCGAGATCCCGCAGCAGTACACCTGCAAGGGGCCCGACACCTCTCCGGCTTTGCAATGGAGTGGCGCTCCCGCAAAAACGCAGAGTTTCGCGCTCATCATGGATGATCCCGATGCTCCCGCTGGGACCTGGGTCCACTGGGTGTTATGGAATCTGCCGGCCAGCGCTAATTCCTTGCCGGAAGGCGTTCCAAAACGCGATCAGCTCGACGATGGTTCGCGGCAGGGGCACAACAGCTTCAAGAAGATTGGCTACAACGGCCCTTGTCCGCCCGGCGGAGCCACCCACCATTACTATTTCCGCTTGTACGCTTTGGATACAAAGCTTGATCTCGGCGGCAAGGCTTCTCGAAATGAACTTGATGCAGCCATGAAAGGGCACATACTCGCCCAGACAGAGTACATGGGCACATTCCATCGGTAGCAGCTCTGTCGGCCTTGCAAACATCCGTTCTCGCGCGCAGGACTGCGTGTGGCGCAGTAGGTCTGCGGCAAGGACTATAGAATGGCTGCTTCGGATCAGGCATGCCGTCAAACTGGATCTTCTGGATCATCTTCAACGTGTTCGTGCTGGCGATGCTGGCGCTCGATCTCGGCGTCTTTCATCGCAAGAAGCACCACGTCGGCTTCCGCGAGGCGATCGGCTGGACGGTCGTGTGGATCAGTCTGGCCGGCTTGTTCGCGGTTCTGGTCTATCTCTTTGGCCAGGAGATGGTCGGGCGGGCGGCGCGGCCCAACGAGCAACTTTCGCTTGAGTTCATCACCGGTTACATCATCGAGCTCTCGCTCAGCGTGGACAATCTTTTCGTCTTCCTTCTGATCTTTCGCTATTTCGCTGTGCCCCGGCAATTTCAGCATGAGGTGCTGTTCTGGGGAGTCATCGGCGCGCTGATCATGCGCGCCATCTTCATCGTTGCCGGCATCGCCCTGCTCAATCGCTTCCATTGGGTCATCTATGTGTTCGGTGCGATCCTTGTATACAGCGGAATCAAATTGCTGCGCCAGCATGGTGCGGAGATCCAGCCTGAGTCCAACATCTTATTGCGCGCATTTCGCAAGGCCTTCCGCGTAACCAAAGAGTACGAAGGCGGCAAATTCTTCACGCGTCGCGGCGCGCTGACGTACGCCACTCCACTGGCGCTGGTTCTGATCGTGGTGGAAACCAGCGACCTGCTCTTCGCAGTCGATTCCATTCCCGCGGTCCTGGCAGTCACCCGCGAGCCTTTCATCGTCTACACCTCAAACGTCTTCGCGATCCTCGGGCTGCGCTCTCTGTTCTTCGCCCTCTCAGGAATGATCGACGCTTTCCACTTCCTGCACTATGGACTGTCGATCATCCTGATTCTGATCGGCGCAAAGATGCTGGCGTCGAACTATGTGCAGATACCGACCGCCGTGGCCCTGGCGGCGGTTGCCGGCATCATTGTGATCTCGATCGTGCTGTCCCTGCTGTTCCCGGAGAAGAAGCGGGCGAGTACTGAGTAGAGTCGGCTGTGTGGGACTATTCGAAGCTGATCTTTTCGCCGCTGACAACCGAGTGCTTGCGGTACTTCGCGTCGTTCTTGAGCGGGCAGTCGACGCGATAATGCGCGCCCCGGCTTTCTTCGCGCGCAAGGGCGGAGCGGGCGATCAGCATGCCGGCCTGGATAATATTCGCAGCTTCATGCGCGCGCCGATCGCCGCTGGACGGCAGCTTCGCTTGCAGCCCTTCCAGCTCGGGAATGACCTTCTGGAGCTGTTTACGGTCGCGCACTACGCCGACGTTGTCCCACATCAGCGACTGAGCTTTCTGGATCGCACGCTCGATCTCCGCTGCCTGGCCGTTGCTGTTGGTGACCGCAACTTGCGGCCTTACCTTCGGACGCTTCGATTGTGTGGCGACGGCCTCGCGCATACTTTGCGCTGCGCGCGCTCCGTAGACCAACCCTTCGAGCAACGAATTGCTGGCCAGGCGGTTTGCCCCGTGCACCCCCGTGCAGGCGACCTCACCAGCCGCATATAAGCCTGGCAAGGTCGTGCGTCCCTGGAGATCCGTGCGCACGCCGCCCATCGCGTAGTGCGCTGCCGGACGCACCGGCACCAACTCGGTTGCGATGTCGATGTTGTACTGCATACAGGTGGAATAGATCATCGGGAAGCGCTTGCGTACGCGCTCCGGATCCAGGTGCGTGAGGTCGAGATAGACGGCGGCATCGGGACGCTTCACCAGCTCCAGCTCATGCGCGATGGCCCGGGCCACCACATCGCGCGGCGCCAGCTCCGCCTGTTCGTGATACTTCGGCATGAAGCGCGTGAGCTCCAGGTTGCGCAGGTACGCGCCTTCGCCACGCAGGGCTTCGGATAGCAGAAACCGCGGCGCGCCTTTCAGGAACAGCGCCGTGGGATGGAACTGCACGAACTCCATGTCGCTGATCTCGGCGCCGGCGCGATAGGCCATGGCCACACCATCACCGGTCGCGACCGCCGGATTCGTTGTATTGCTGTAGACGCAACCCAGGCCGCCTGTCGCCAGCAGCACGGCACTGGCAAGGATTTCGTGCAGCTGGCCGGCTTGATCGAGCACGCAAATGCCGACGACGCGCCCGTCGTGCAGCAGCAGGTCCGTGGTGAATTCGAATTCGCGGAAGCTGATGGAGCCGATGTTTGCGGCCTTCAGGTAAAGAGCGCGCCCGATCTCGCGGCCGGTCGAATCTCCGTGGGCGTGCAGCACACGGCTGCGGCTGTGCGCACCTTCGCGCGTGAAGGCAATCTTCGTCCCGGCGCGATCGAATTCCGTGCCCCACTCAATCAGCTCTTCGATGCGTGGCGGGCCTTCTTCCACCAGCACTCGCGCCGCGTCCTCATTGCACAAGCCGTCGCCTGCCTTCAGTGTGTCTTCCAAGTGCAGGCGGACTTCGTCATCATCACTGAGCGCGGCGGCAATGCCTCCCTGCGCATATTGCGTGTTCGACTCCGTAACTTCGCGCTTCGCGAGACACAGCACGCGTCCCGCGGACGCAAGCTCGACCGACGCACGCAGGCCTGCAATACCCGCGCCGACGACGATGAAATCGGTTTCGGAAGGAAGGGCCTGCATCGCTGGGTTCATAGTAGCACTCAGAGACGATGCCGGTTTATGGCGTCGAGGTGAGCTCCGGCTCGGGTATCGCAGCAAGGCTGCGATTCAGCCCACGCCGTGAGAACAGGTACAAGAATACCTGCAGCACGGCGGCGCCGCAGGTGTCGAGCACGACATCCTGCCAGCGTCCGGTGCGCGACGGAATAAAGGTTTGATGGATTTCGTCGTAGGTGGCGGTGAGGATGGTGACCAGCATGCCGATGAAGACCCATTCGGAGCGCCAGAAGTCGCGCAGATAAATTCCCCAGGGACGTTGCAGGATCGGACGCAGGCGGTCGCGGTTGGTGTTGCGCAGCGCGAGGAAGACCAGAACGCTCAGGATGCCGTAGCCGAGAAAGTGGCCGCTCTTGCGGAGAACTTCGTCCAGCTGTTCGACGAACTTCGCATGAATGCGCGGCGCTACAAACGAGAGAACGTCATACAGGAGATTCGTGGTGTTGTGGGCTGAGGCGAAATCGGTGGACTCCATTCGTATGACGCCCAGCCAGACGATGACCATCCACCAGTTGCGAACGAGAGAGCGATATGTGGGCCTGAGCAAAATTCGAACCTGACCTTGGCCACGATCGGGCTTCGGAGCACGAACCTTCGTCTACTCCACCCGGTAATTGGGCGCTTCGCGCGTGATCATTACATCGTGCACGTGGCTCTCGCGCAGGCCTGCGCCGCTAATGCGCACGAATTTGGCTTTTTGCTGCAATTCCGCAATGCTCGCGCAGCCTACGTAACCCATACCACTCTTCACGCCGCCGACAAGCTGGTACACGATCATTCCTACTGTGCCGCGATATGGGACCCGCCCTTCAATGCCTTCCGGAACAAGTTTCGCCAGGCGATTTCCGTCGCTACCCTCCTCTGCCAATACAGGAACTGACGAATCGTCGGAAGAGTCTCCGTCCGTGCTCTGGAAGTAGCGTTCGCTGGATCCTTGCGCCATGGCCGCCAGCGATCCCATTCCGCGGTACGCCTTGAACGAGCGGCCCTGGTACAGAATCGTCTCTCCCGGGCTCTCTTCCGTACCTGCCAGCAGTGAGCCGACCATTACGCAATCGGCACCGGCGGCGATCGCTTTGGTGATGTCACCGGAATACTTGATGCCGCCATCGGCAATCACCGAGACATCGCTGTCGCGAACTGCGCGCGCGGCTTCCGCGATTGCGGTAATCTGCGGCACGCCGGCGCCGGTCACCACACGCGTCGTGCAAATCGATCCGGGCCCGATGCCGACCTTGATGCCGTCAGCTCCGGCACGCGCCAGCTCGCAAGCGCCGTCAAAGGTGCCTACGTTGCCGGCGAGAAGATCAATCTCCGGCAGCACGGCCTTGACTTTCCGAATCGCTTCCAGCACCCGGCTCGAATGTCCGTGGGCGCTGTCGATGGCCAGCAGATCGACCTTGGCGCGAACCAGCTCCTGCGCCCGCTCCAGATAGTCGCCTGTCGCCCCGATCGCCGCGCCAACGCGCAGCCGCCCGTGATCATCCTTGGCAGCCGTTGGATATTTCAGCCGCTTCTGAATGTCCTTCACCGTGATCAGGCCTTTGAGGTTGTAGTGATCGTCGACCACCAGCAGCTTCTCAATGCGGTGCTGATGCAGGATTGCCTCGGCCTCGGTAAGCGTGGTGCCAACCGGAACCGTGATCAGGTTCTCCTTGGTCATCACTTCGCTGATGGGGATGTCGGTGCGGGTCTCGAAGCGGAGATCGCGGTTGGTGAGAATGCCAACTAATTTCTTGTTCTTGGTGATGGGCACGCCGGAGATGCGATAGTGCCGCATTAACTCGAGCGCGTCGGAGATCCTCTGCTCGGGCGACATGGTAATGGGATCGACGATCATGCCGCTCTCGGAGCGCTTTACCTTGTCCACTTCGCTGGCCTGCTGTTCGATGGAGAGATTGCGATGGATGATGCCCAGGCCCCCCTGCTGCGCCATCGCGATGGCCATGCGCGACTCGGTCACCGTGTCCATGGCGGCACTGATCAGCGGAACGCGCAGTTCGATGTTGCGGGTCAGGCGGGTTGTGGTGTCGGCAAGCGCAGGTACAACATCGGACTTGGCGGGCAGCAACAACACGTCATCAAAGGTGAGCGCCTCAGGCACAGGAAAATGGATCATGGTTATTCGATTCCGCGGAAGGGTAAACGATTATTTTAGAGGCGGGGAGAGGGTTAGGCAAACCTGAAGCCTAAAACGTACGCGATAGTAGAAGCCGGCGTTGACGGGCAGGGTATATTGGAAGCATCCTTTCCCAGCACGAGGCAGCTATGCTGCGCAGATTTTTCCTGAGGAGCGCGGGAGTTTTGACCATCGCGGCGGTAGGCGGTGGCATCTGGCGCGCCTGGGACCAAGGGGTCTTCGATTCCGGTAACGGGCCGGCGTTCGAGCCCTGGGACGATTGGCGTAACACCAAAGACAGTCCTCTCACCCTGGTAAGCGCCGCAATTCTTGCTGCCAGCCCGCATAATACCCAGCCGTGGCTGTTCCAGGTAAGCGAGTCGTCCATTGACATGTATATCGACACCAGCCGAAACGTTGGCGCGCTGGACCCCTATCTTCGCGAGGCGCACATCGGCCTGGGATGCGCTCTGGAGAACCTGCTGCGCGCCTCAGCGCCCAACGGTTACGCTGCCTCTGTGACCCTGCCACCGGCGAAGCTCGCCCCTATCCCAACGGAACCGAACCCGCAACTGGTCGCGCGCGTCAAGCTCACGAAGGGAGCGCGGAAGCGGGATGAGCTGTACGAGGCGATCCCGCAGCGCCGGACCAATCGCAGCCGCTACAATCCTCACCTCCCGCTGCCGGCAGATTTTCTGAAGGCCATCGCGCACGTGCCTGACAGTTCGAGCGTGAAGCTGTTTCTCTATACCAGCGAAGTTGATCGACAAAAAATCGCGGACCTTAGCCTGGCTGCAATGCAGGAACTGTACGGCGATCGCCAGGTCCAGGAGGACACCAAACGCTGGGTACGCCTGCGGTGGAACGACGTGGAAAAGTTTCGCGACGGTCTGACGGTCGACGGCTTTGGGCTCAATGACGGCGAGAAGACCATGGCCAAGATGATGCCGGACAACATGCTGGAACGCGTCGCCAGCCAGCGCGAGACGGACGACTATTCCGACCTGATGATGAGCTCGCCTCTCATAGGCATCATCGCCGTACGCGACCGTTACGACAGAGAGCAGTGTCTGGTCGCTGGACGCACATGGCAGCGCTTGCACCTTTTTGCTACCACGAAGGAAGTGGCCGCAAGGCCGTGTAACGAAGGAGTTCAAATCATCGATTACGAGCGGGCCGCCGGCAAGGCGGCTTCCCGCCTGGCCATGTTCAAGGAAATCACCCACGATCCCGCCTGGCAGCCCACCTTCATATTCTGCATGGGATATTCCAGGCTGCCGGCCAGCGCCAGCCCCAGGCGACCTGTCGAATGGGTGCAGTTGTAATGACAGGCCGTGATCGTTCTACTCCTGCCACCATCCGTTATCTTGAGACGCAGGTCCAACAGCGCCCCGGTTGTCATGAGAAATCGGCGGCTGTTGACTGATTTGGAAGCTTTGCCATAGCCGATGTAACATCCTGGCAATAAAGGGGCTTTCGCGAAGGATTTCGACCTTCGCTCTTTCTTGAGTTTCGCTTGCCCCAGGCGTATACTCACTTCTGTACTGTTGTGTTTTTTGGTTCCTGTCACGGGTCGCGGCGTGACGGTGAGCCGGGCAGATTCGGCGAAGCACATCGGTGGGCGATCGCCCACTTTTTATTTCCACCCCGTAATCCGCTGGAGTATGGCGAGCCCAGGTAGTAGCGCGAGCCTGACGGGCTCTCTGTGCTTAGGCGTCGGGCGCAATTACGGAATACGATGGCGGCCGGTTTGGACAAAATTCGCGAGATCGCCGAGCGGGTAGCCCAGTCGAGCGGGCTGGAGCTGGTTGACATAGAGCTGCATGGCGGCGGCAAGTCGCGCATGCTCAGGGTCTATATCGACAAGCCGGGCGGTGTGACTCACGAAGATTGCGCAAACTTCAGCCGCGAGGCGGGCACCATCTTCGATGTCGAAGATGCCGTACCCGGTGGTTCGTACACGCTGGAGGTTTCCTCCCCCGGCTTGGATCGCAAGCTGACGAAGGCCGACGACTTCGAACGCTTCGTCGGCAGCCGGGTGAAGGTGATGACGCGCGAGCCGGTCAACGGCAACCGTCATTTCGAAGGACGCCTGCGAGCGTTTCAGGACAGCCGGCTTTGGATTGAGCTGACCGGCGGCAAGAAATCGAAGAAGCACGCCCCGGTTGAGCCGGGAAGCGAGGTCGAGATCGATCTCGGCAATGTGGAGAAGGCGAACTTAGTTCCGGAGATTTAGAAACGGGTTGTTGGCGGCCCAGGTAAGGTGGCACGAATTTATGGCGAGTGAACTGTACAACGTAATCGACGCTCTCAGCCGGGAGAAAGGTATCGACCCACAGATCGTCGTGGGCGCGGTCGAGGATGCGATCGTCGTAGCCACCCGAAAGTATTACAAGACGCAGGAGAATCTGCGCGCCGAACTCGACAAGGAGACTGGCCAGATCCGCGCTTATGCCGTGCGCTCGATTGTTGAGAACGCCGATCAGATCGAAGATCCGATCGCGCAAATCACGCTCGATGAGGCCAAGCGGATCGATCCCGCGGCCGAAGTCGGCGGCGAGCTGCGCACCTATAAGCCGACCGACGTCCTCGGGCGCATCGCCGCACAACTCGCCAAGCAGGTCATCTTTCAGAAGGTCCGCGAGGCCGAACGCGACACGGTCTACAACGAGTACATCGGGCGCGTAGGCGAAGTCATCAACATCACCGTCAAGCGCACCGAAGGCCAGGACGTCATCGTCGACCTCGGCAAGGCCGAAGGCCGCATGCCGCGCAAGGAACAATCGCGGCTGGAGTCCTTTGCGCCCGGCGAGCGCGTGCGCGTGATCATCGCGCGCGTGGAGAAGGCTTCGAAAGGGCCACAGGTTGTCGTTTCGCGTGCTGTGCCAGAGCTGGTGACGCACCTGTTCCAGACCGAAGTTCCCGAGATCTACGACAACACCGTCGTCATCCGCGCCATCGCCCGCGAAGCCGGCGAGCGCACCAAGATCGCTGTCATGTCGAAGGACAAGGACGTCGATCCCGTGGGCGCCTGCGTCGGAATGAAGGGCATGCGCGTGCAGTCCATCATCCGCGAGCTGCGCGGCGAGAAGATCGACATCATTGAGTACCACGAGGACCCGGTGGTCTTCGCCGAAAAAGCTCTGCAGCCGGCGAAAGTCAGCCGCGTAACTGTTCTCGAAGGCCAGGAGAAGCACCTGGAAGTGATTGTCGACGACAGCCAGCTCTCGCTTGCCATCGGTAAGAAGGGCCAGAACGTCCGCCTTGCTGCCAAGCTGCTGGGCTGGAAGATCGACATCAAGAGCGAGGAAGAGAAGCGCCAGGAAGTGGAAGAGCAGATGCGCGGCGTTATGGCGCAGACGACTACTCCGCTGGAGTCGGTGCCGGATCTCGAGCCCGGAATCATCGAGAAGCTGGTCGCGGCCGGAATCACGACCGTGGAAGCGGTCGCCGATATGACGCCCGAGCAGCTGGAAGAGGTCCCCGGAATCGGTCCCAAGACAGTGGAGAAGATCAGTATCGCGGTCAACAACTACTTCGCCACCCTGGAAGGCGGCGAAGCTGCCGCTGGCGAAGAAGGCGCGCTTGCCGAAGGCGAAGCTCCGGCCGAAGGCGAATATGCCGAAGGCGAAGAAGGCGCTGCGCAGGCCGAAGCCGCGGCGGAAGGCAAAGCCGATGCCGAGCTCGAAGATGCCGGTGAGGCGCTTGGGCAGGACGTTTCCGCCGAGGAAGAGGCGCGCGAGCTCGCGGCGGAAGAGGCAGTGGAAACCGATGAGGAAGCCGGAGAGGATACTGACGAACTCGATGCGGCCGAGCGTGACGATGAGGCTGCTGAATCAGAACTCCAACCCAGGGCCGAAGCCGATGTCGACTTGAGCGAAGAGGGTGGTCAGGCGGGCGACGAAGAGGGACTGCCCGATGTACCCGAAGCTTCTTCCGAGAGCGTGGAAGAGCTGGCTGATGAAGGCCAGGCTTTCGAAGCGGAAGTAGTCGACGGCGTGGAAAATGCGCCTGACGCTGACCAGGCCGAGCGGACGGTTCGCGACCGTCCCGAGACGCCAAACGAGAACGTTCCGGACGAAGAAGAACCGGGCGAGAAGCGTTCGTAAAAAAGAAGTGGCCAGTGACTGGTGGTCAGTGGCCAGTTTGACAGCGTGACGTTGAGATTTCTAACTGGCCACTGGCAACCGGCCACTGACCACTGAACCGTGAGGATGCTATGAAGGCGTAACCAGGCGGAACATAACGGAGGAAATAGGGCGGAATGCAGCACAAGATTCGAATTAACGATCTGGCCAGAGAACTCGAGGTGAAGAGCAAGACCATCCTCGAAGTTCTTCCCAAGGTCGGGGTAACGGAAAAGAAAACGCACTCCAGTTCGATCGAAGAGGACGAAGCCGAGCGCGTAAAAAGATATTTTGCCGAGCATGAGCCCAGCACGTCGCGCGGCTCGCGCGCGGCTGTGCCCGCTTCGGATGAGTTCAAGCCGAAGATCGACCTGTCGCATATCTCCAAGCCAGGCGATGTGCTGAAGGCGATCACCCAACGCTCCGCTCAGCCGCCCACGCCTTCGCGTCCCGCTACGCCTGCCGCCCATGCTGCGCCCAGCGTGGCACGGCCGACAGTTGCGCCTCCGTCTGCGGTACCGCCGAAGGCTGCGCCACCGGCACCTTCCGTCAGCGCCGCAACGCTACCAACCACTCCGGCAGAGGCGAAGCCCGCTCCGCGCCTCATTACGCCGCAGTCTGTGCCGCGTCCGCCGGCGCCGGTAATCACGCGTCCGAAGCCGCCGTCTCCGGCACCGCCGCAAGGCCACACGCCTGTTGCATCGGAAGCGGCGAAGCCATCCGAACCGCTGGTTGAAGATCAGGTCGCGGTCCTTGAAGAGCCCGAGAGCGTCGCTCCGGCTGAACAACCCGTCGTTGATGCCGAAGAACCAGCTGCTGCCGCGCGTCCGGCCGCGCCTGCGGCTCCGCCGGCGGGAACGCCGCGTCCACCAGTTCGCCCGGGACAGCCTTTACACCCTGCGGCGGGAACAGCTCCCACTCACGCGCCACGCCGGCTGATTGTGCCGCAGACTGGGCCACGTCCGGTTTACTCTGCGCCAGTGCGCCCGGCGGCGAGCGCCGCGCCACGCAATGTCATGCCGGAGCGCGGCAAGCCGATCTTCCAGCGCCCGCGTCCGGGTATACCGCCAACTGGCGGACCACGTCCGCCGCTTCGGCCTGGTGAGCGCCGTGGACCTCACCCAACGCGCTCGGGACCTCCAGGCGCTCGTCCCGGATTTGCTGCCGGGCCCGGGCTCGCGCCTCCGCCGCCGACCGGACAACGTCCGGCCGGGCGTCCAGCTCGTCCTGGCCAGCGCTACGTTCCACGTGGCGTGAAGGAAGGCCCGATGAAGGGCTTCGTTCCGCCGCCACGGTTGTCGCTCTCGAGCGAGCCGCTGCCGATCACGCGTGCCATCACCATTCCTGAAGGCATCAGCGTGAAAGACCTGGCGGAGAAGCTGGAAATCCGCGCGAAAGATCTCATTGCCCGTCTGCTGGCGCGCGGCGTCTTCGCCACGGTCAACCAGACGCTCGACTCCGACCTCGCAAGCGACATGGCTCGTCACTTCGGAGCCGAGACCTCGGTGATCACCTTCGAAGAGCAGCTGGCGAAAGACACTGCGCCGACGGAGGCCGCCGGTGAAGATGGCAGCGCGCAGGCTGTGCAGCGACCGCCGGTGGTGACCATCATGGGTCACGTCGATCACGGCAAGACCAGCCTGCTCGACGCGATCCGTTCCACCAACGTCGCCGAAGGCGAAGCCGGTGGCATCACGCAGCACATCGGCGCGTACAAAGTTTCCATCACCGACCCGAACTCGCCCGCTTTCGGCCGCGAGATCGTCTTTCTTGACACGCCCGGTCACGAAGCCTTCACCCGCATGCGTGCGCGCGGATCGAAGGTGACCGACATCGTTGTGCTGGTGGTCGCAGCCGATGACGGCGTCATGCCGCAAACGCTCGAAGCTATCGATCACGCCAAAGCCGCGAACGTTCCCATGATCGTCGCGGTGAACAAGATCGATAAGCCTGATGCCCTGCCCGAGCGTGTGAAGAAGCAGCTGGCCGACCGCGGCCTGATGCCGGAGGATTGGGGCGGCAGCACGGTCTTCGTCGACGTCTCGGCGAAGCAGAAGACGAACCTGAACCTGCTGATGGAAATGATTTGTCTGGTCGCCGATCTTGGTGATCTGAAGGCAGTGCCCGATCGCCTGGCGAGCGGCACCGTGCTGGAAGCCAAGCTCGATCGCGGACGCGGACCAGTCGCGACGGTGCTGGTGCAGAACGGCACGCTGCACAACAGCGACAACTTTGTCGTCGGGAACGTCTTCGGCAAAGTCCGCGCCATGTTCAACGATCGCGGTGTGGCCCTGGAAGCTGCTGGGCCGTCCACTCCGGTCGAGATTCTCGGTCTCGAAGGCCTGCCGCAGGCCGGCGATCAACTGGTCGCCGTTGCCGACCGCGAGAAGGCGCGAGGCATCTCCGAGTATCGCGAGATGAAAGCCCGCGAAGCCGCGCTGGCCAAGAGCTCGCGCGTCTCGCTTGAAGGCCTTGCCGAGCAGCTCAAGACCGCCGGCCAGAAGGAGCTGTACATCATCCTCAAGGGCGATGTGCAGGGATCGGTGGAAGTGCTGGGCGATGTGCTCACCAAGCTCTCGAACGAGCGCGTGAAGATCAACGTGATGCGCGCCTCGGTCGGCGCCATCACCGAAAGCGATGTGCTGCTGGCCTCGGCGTCGAATGCCATCATCATCGGCTTCAACGTCCGGCCCGAGCGCAAGGCGCAGGAACTGGCCGAGCAGGAAAAAGTCGACATTCGTCTGCACTCGATCATTTACGAGGTGCAGGACGAGATCAAGAAAGCCATGACCGGCCTGCTGGAGCCGATCGTGAAGGAGACGTACCTCGGCCGCGCCGAAGTGCGCGACACCTTCCGCGTGCCCAAGGTCGGAACGATTGCCGGCTGCTACGTGGTCGATGGCGTGGTCAAGCGCGATGCCGAAGTCAGGCTGCTGCGCGACAACGTGGTCGTCTTCAAGGGCAAGATCGGCTCGGTGCGGCGCTTCAAGGAAGATGTCAACGAAGTCCGCAACGGCATGGAGTGCGGCATCTCGATCACCAACTATGGCGATATCAAGGTTGGCGATGTGATCGAGGTGTTCGTGACCGAGCGCGTCGCCGCCGAGGCGTTCGTTTAAAGGCAGTTGTCAGTTGCCAGCTGCCAGCAAGGCTGCTGAGGTTTTGGTTGGGTGGAGCACGCCTTCAGGCGTGCCTTTCGCGACCTTAATCAATTGTCATCCCGAGAGCCGCGGAGCGGCATTACTCGTTTGGAAACACTCATCGTCCCGGAGCTGAATCCTCCGCAGAGAGGAGCCGGTTTCCGGGACGTTTTGCAATAGCATGCCGGCAAGTTGTTCGCGCGCATGGATTCGCAGGTAAGAGATTTGGAGAAAAACACCTCAGTGTTCTCTGTGTCTCTGTGGTGAATAGGTTTTCCGGATGATCGCGTATCTCATACTGGAGATTCGCATCGAAGGCGCGCACTCCCTCAAGGACAAGCGCCAGGTGCTGCGCAGCGTCAAAGACGGGCTGCGCAACCACTTCAACGTCGCGGT
Source organism: Terriglobales bacterium (assembly GCA_035262645.1). Lineage (GTDB taxonomy): Bacteria > Acidobacteriota > Terriglobia > Terriglobales > Acidobacteriaceae > Bog-257. The sequence goes on along the minus strand of DATFSK010000015.1, from coordinate 106,703 downwards.
CGCCGAGATGGACGCCAGCGATGCCTGGCAGCGCGCTACGCTGGGCGTGGTCAGCATCTCCGACTCACGAGATTATCTCGAAGGCCTGATGCGTAACGTTGAGCGTCACGCGACGAAGGTCGCGAACAACAGTGGCGGCGAGGTGACCGATTCCTTTCTGGACTTCCTTTCCGAAGCGGAATTCGGCGAAAAATTGTCCGGGGAATCGTGATGGTTATCACCGCAAATTTGACAAAGGGGCGTATGCTCTAACGTTCCCCTTTGTAGCTCTTGGCTATTAGCTTTTAGCTCTTAGCAAGCCGGAACATCAGCGATCGACGCCGCAGCAGAAGACAAAGAAGTTCGAAGAAGGAGCAAGCCAAAGGCTAAGAGCTAACAGTCAGGGGCTCAGAGATGGAGAATCGGGGACAGAAGCACCATCGCGGACGCCTGGAAGAGGCGCTGCGAGAGGAGATCGTCGCGCTGGTCGAGGGAGAACTGGGCGACCCGCGTATCGGTCTGGTAAGCGTCAGCGAAGTTCACTTGGGCGAGGGCGGCAAGACCGCGCGAGTGCTGGTCGCCGTCGCAGGCGATGAGAACGAAGCGGAGCAGAGCCTGGAAGGATTGAATGCCGCGCGCGGCTACATTCGCCATGAGCTGACACGGCGCCTCGCAGTGCGGCAAGCGCCGGAAATATTCTTCGAGCTCGACCGTTCCGAGCAATACGGCGGCCGGATCGAAGAGCTGTTGCAAAGGATTGAGAAGAGGAAAAGGAGCAGCTAGCTCTTAGCTTTTAGCCTTTAGCTCTTGGCAGGATTCGGCACTGCAGGTGCCTTGCTAAGAGCTAAGAGCTAACAGCTAAAAGCTCTCCAGGGCCATGCTGAACGAAGTACTGAACCAGATCGGTCGTAGACAGAAGTTCATCTTGACTTCGCACGCGCGTCCCGACGGCGACGCGGTGGGTTCGACGCTGGCATGCGCGCAGATCCTGCGCGTGATGGGCAAGCAGGCCAGCGTCGTGCTGAGCGATGGTGTGCCGGCCATTTATGGGCCGCTTCCCTTCACCGAATCCGTGCTGCGCGACACGTCGCAAGCCCTGGACGCAGAAGCTGCCATCATTCTCGAATGCGACAGCGTAGCCCGCACGCGGCTCACTGGGCTGGAGCAGCACTATCTCATTAACATCGATCACCACGCCACAGCGCGGCCCTTCGCCGACGTGAACTGGATCGATCCTGATGCCTGCGCTACCGCGGAGATGATCTTCCGCCTAGCGCGCGAAGCCAGGGTGAAGATATCCCCTGACGTCGCCACCTGCTTGTACACCGCGGTGCTGACCGATACCGGCTCATTTTGCTTCCACGGGACGACGGAGAAGACATTCGCTCTGGCGCAGGAGCTGGTGCGCTGCGGCGCCGATCCGGTGCGCATCGCGCAGAACGTTTATTTCTCTACGCACATTTCGAAGATGCGACTGCTTGGCGCGGCCCTGACCAATCTGCATCGCGACGGTACGCTCGCGTGGATGCACGTCGACCGCGAGACCATGGAGGGCTGCCAGGCATCGGACGAAGACTGCGAGGGCCTGGTGAACTATGCGCTCGCTATCCAGGGAATCGAGGTAGCGCTATTCTTTCGCGAGCAGTCAGACGGCCGTTTTCGGGTGAGCCTGCGCAGCAAAGGGATGGTGAATGTCGCCGCGGTTGCAGCTGCCTTCGGTGGCGGTGGTCATACCTGCGCCAGCGGCTGCGCCATCGACGGGCCGCTCCCGGCGGCGGTAGAACGGCTGGCCGCGCAGTTGCGCTTGCGCGGGTACGATTCTCACGTGCAGTGACTAGCTGGACGAAAAGCCCCCCGACCCGCTTTGCATCCTCCTCCAGCTCCTCAGGAAGACTTCGCCGGTTGAAGCCGGCTCCGTCATGAGAGAGAGGGTGTTTGACGCTGGCCTAAAGGTAAGCCTTGCCCGCTGCCGCGCGCGTTGTTCGTTGACCTTATCCGCCCACTAGAATAAAAACGTATTCTTGAGAACGATTCCCATCCTCACCGAGCGCACCCGGCGCGCCACCGATGCCCTCGCCCTAATTGCCTTCTGCGGATATTTCTTCCTGCTCGGATTGCAACTGGTCGGCCTGCTTGGCGCCGATGAGCCCCGCTATGCGCAGATCGCGCGCGAAATGCTCGCCCGCAAGGACTGGGTCACTCCAGTCTTATACGGAGTCCCCTGGCTGGAGAAGCCGCCGCTATATTACTGGTCCGCAATGCTGGCGTACAAGGCTACAGGGCGAGTCACCGATGTCGCAGCGCGCCTGCCTTCCGCGTTGCTCTGTTCTCTGATGATCGTCTTCATCTACCGCTGGACGCGTCGTTTCCGCCCGGGGATGCAACTGGATGCAGCGCTCATCACCGCGTCGGCGGCGATCGTCCTGGGCTTCGGTCGTAGCGCCTCGACCGACATGCCGCTGACCGTGATGTTCACGGTGGCGATGCTGTCGTGGTACGGCTGGCATGCGAGCGGGTATCGCGGCTGGCTGTTGTCGTTTTATTTCTTCACCGGACTGGGAACTCTCGCGAAGGGACCGGTCGCCGTCTTCCTTGCAGCACTTGTCATCATCGCGTTCGGGGCGCTGCGTCGCGACGCGCGCTTGCTGCTGCGGACCCTTTGGCCCGTCGGCATCGCCCTGTATCTGGCGGTAACAGCGCCCTGGTTTATCGCGGTACAGCGCGCGAATCCACAGTTCTTCCGCGTCTTCTTCCTGCAACATAATCTGGAACGCTTCGCCAGCAACCGGTATCACCATCCTGAACCGTTCTGGTTCTACTTCCCGGTAGCGTTAGCGGCGCTTCTTCCCTGGACTGTGTTCGTGGTCGACGCGCTGGTGGACGCAATCCAAAACTGGCGCTTCTCAGTGAAGGAACCTGCGGGCAAAGAGGACCTTGGCGCTTATCTAACCTTGTGGTTCCTCGCGCCGATTGTCTTCTTCTCGCTCTCGCACTCGAAGCTGCCGGGCTACATCCTGCCGGCGATTCCCGCCGGGACAATCCTGCTCGCCGACTTCATCCTGCGCCGCGAGCAGCAATCGGCCAGACCGGCGAGCTGGATGATTCTGCTGCACTGCCTGCTGTCGGCAGCGATGGTGGCTGCGGCATTCATCGTCCCCTTCAAGCTGCTGAAGCTGGGCATGCCGCGCACCGTGATCATCGTGGCAGCATCGCTGGCCACAATCACCATCGCTATGCTGTGGCTCACGTTGCAGAACCAGGGCTATCGCGTCCTCCGCTTTGCAACTTTGATCCCGGTGGTCATCGCCTTTGCGCTGATCCTGCGAGGCACGATGCCCATCATCGATGTGCTGCAATCGGCGCGGCCGGTGCAAGCTTCTTTGCAGCAGACGGAGATCGGACGCATTCCCACCATCGCCGCCTACGATATTCCCGCGAGCACGGAATACGGTTTGGCTTTCTATCGCAACCACCGCGTCGCCAGCTACGATAACAATGAGATTCCCGCAGGGGACCATATCGTGGTCGCGGCGGCGGGGACGCAGAAGGAATTAGAGTACCGCCTGCCGGGACGCCGCGTGATCCAATTTGGCGGTTTCCAGTGGCAGCATCTCGACTTTTATCTAATTACAGGTTCATCTTCCAAACAAAAAGGAAGGTAGCTCCCAAATAAACACGAATCCCACCACAAAAGTCTTGACCAACTATCGTGCCTCGTTTGAGAATCGTTCCACTTTTTGGTTAAGCATGAGTTAGCTGTTTGGGCCATGCGCCGTATTCCTCTTAACGTTTGCGACCCCCGCGTTGCTGCAGACGTTTTGTCCTACGCCACTTCAAGCCCCACCCTCGGCCCTGAGAGCGACCCGATGCCTGGGTTATCAGGTTCAGGGGGTTCCGACATAAGAACGTCCCAAGTGGTTCCGTGGAATCACCTTCGTCTGACGCGCCTTTCGCGCCATAAGGCACGCCGGTCCGCCATGATGGCGTCTACCACACGCGCCGTGTGCTGTCAGTGATCTGGCTCGTTACCAAAGTACGATGGGCCCAAATTGCACCTTCGTAACTTTTGGTGCATGAGCCAGGCAAATAGGCTTTTAGTTGAACGATTCATAAACCTCCACCGTCAGGTTCGGGCGATAGCTTGCCCGAGCGTGCGGATGGCCGAGGCAACGATCGACTTCTGGCCGAGAAAAGGACGCAATACTGGCGATGTTCAATCACAGGGTAAATACAAATTCTATTTGCAGTTATGCAATAGGCGCACTGAGGCGAACGGGCGCGACGTCGATCGCTGTGCTCACGATTACCGCGGCGCTTGTGACAATGACGGTTAGGGCCCAGGGCCAAAGCTTTCAGATCATCTACAACTTCACCGGCGGACAAGATGGTGCTTATCCCTCGACCGGGCTCACCATTGATGCGGCTGACAACATTTATGGCACCGCTTTTGGCGGGGGCACAGGCAACGGCTACGGGACGGTTTTCTCGCTGAGCAACAATGGATCCGGCTGGATTCTACGGCCGCTGCACCTGTTCGCCGACGGTAACGACGGTGCGGGCCCTGCCAGCCGCCTGGCGATAGGACCTGATGGAGCTCTCTACGGCTCGACCGCAGCCGGTGGCGGCGGACCGTGTGTGCTGACGAACGGTTATCTCGGGTGCGGCACGGTGTTTCAGCTGAGGCCGCCGGCTCGTGCCCCAGCGTCTGTGCTCTATAACTGGACCTCTAACATCCTCTTCAGCTTTTCCGGGAACAATGGATCTTATCCGCAAGGCGATCTCACCTTTGACAGCTCCGGCAAGATCTACGGCACCACGATCAACGGTGGCAGTGCGGGATGGGGATTAATCTACAGCCTCACCCGCTCTGCTGGCGTTTGGACAGAGAATGTGCTGTACCAGGCTCAAGGCGCTGGTGATGGCGAGTACCCCTGGGGCGGCGTCGTTTTCGACCAGGCGGGAAATCTTTACGGCACTTTTTCGCAGAACGGGCCCCACTGGTATGGCGCCATCTTCCAACTCTCTCCTTCGGGTTCAGGTTGGACAGAACATACGATTCACGGCTTTACCTACCAGGGCAATGATGGAGCCACTCCACAAGGAGGACTCGTCCGCGATGGCTCTGGCAATCTCTGGGGAACAACCGTACATGATGCCAGCGGCGGTGGCACGGTCTTCGAACTCACTCCTTCAGGCGGCGGCTGGAGCTACAACTTCATTTACGGGCTGACCGGGGGAATTGATCTTGGACCATATGACAAGTTGCTGATGGACTCAGCCGGAAATTTGTACGGTACCACCTACGGCGATGGACGGTACGGCTACGGATCTGTTTTCAAGTTGACGCGCTCGGGAAGCAGTTGGATCTACGCTTCGCTGCATGACTTCACGGGCGGCAGCGATGGCGGGAATCCACTCTGCAGCCTGGCATTCGATTCCGGTGGGAACCTGTACGGGACGGCATTCGGTGGTGGCGCAAACGGGAAGGGTGTGGTCTTTCAGATCAGGCCGTAAGTGGTTGACGGCGCCACGCTCGGGAGAGTTCTCGCCTTCGATAACAGTGCTGGCAGCGAGACGCCGCCAGCACTATCTCGAGACTGGCGCCACCGTGCTACGGCGTCACCTGGAAGACCGTGCCGCTGTTTTGATTGCCGCCGGCCGCGGTCGTGCTCAGGTAATTCCCTGCGCCATCAGGGGTGAGCCCGTAATACGGGTAGGCGCCATCAGGGAATGTTCCGAAGGTGTGAAGCACACTCTGCATCCAACCGCTTCCATTGGGGCTCAGCTCAAAGACAACGCCGCAATCGCACCCTGGATCGCCGCCCGCAGACGTTGTGCCATAGAGATTACTGTCCGCGTCAAAGACCAGCGTTGTGGTGGGAAATCCGCCATCAGTGCCCCCCTGAAAGCTGTAGAGCACGCTGTCCTGCCAGCCGCCCCGCGCGTGTGGGCTCGGGCCGACCTTGAACACTGCGCCGGCCCCATTGACGCCGCCGAAGTAGGTTGTGCCGTAGAGATTTCCGTGTGCGTCAGCGATCAATCCGCCGTAAGGAAAGCCGGCGTCCGGCTGGCCCTGGAAGGCAAAAATCGTGCTGAAGTTCCATGTACCCCCAGCGGCAGGTGTGAGCTTGAATACCGTGCCCGCTCCGAAGTGGCCGCCTAGCTCGGTCACGCCGTAGAAGTTGCCGAAGACATCGGGCAGCAGTCGTCCGAGAAAACCGATGGCGCCATCATCTCCGCCCGTGAAGTCATGGATTATGCTTTCCGTCCAAACGCCGTTGTTATGGGCGATCTCATAGACCGCGCCCTCACCGTTGGCCCCGCCATCCGGCGCGGTGCCGTAAAGATTGCCGAAGGCATCGAAGACCACTGCGCTTCCTGGCCCGCCGGCGTCCGGAGCATCTCCGAAGTTGTACAGCACAGTTTCATTCCAGATGCCGCCGGAGAAGGTGAGCTGATAGACCACACCGCAGCCGTCGCCAGCGCAAATCCCGCCTGAGCCTCCGGCAACGGTTGTGCCGTACAGATTGCCTTGCGCGTCCAAGGTTACGCCGCCGTAGGGATTCTTCCCTGTTCCAAAGCAATCGAAGCTGAACAGCACGCTCTGCTGATACTGTCCTCCGCCGGAGGGCGTCAGCTTGAACACCGTGCCACAGTCGTCTGCGCCCCCGGTTACCGTAGTGCCGTAAGCGTTGCCCGTGCCGTCGAAGATCAGCTGCGAAGCCGGATCGGCGCCGTCCGTGCCGCCGGTGAAGCTGTAGACAACATGTTCCGTGGATGCCCAACAACTGCCGGCTAGCACCGTGGCAAAAGCAAGCAGCCCCAAACAATTGAAGTCGAGGTGTAACAGTCGCCTGATATTCATGATCTCCACTCCTGAGAAGGGTGTGAGCTAAGAACGCAAGCTCTCAAAGCGTCGCTGGGGTCAGAACTGTAACACGAATCAGTTCTGGCATTGTCACCGGGGGCACGAATGGTGACGAACAACCACAGGGGAGATGTGGTTGGAGTGAATGCGGATTCCGCTAATGCAATTCGGCCCACCCGAGTTTGCCGGGTGGGCCGAGTGACGTCAGACGAAGTTGGCTTTAACGCTGTTGCTCGCCAGGATGCGGCGCCCTGGCCTGGCTCTGCGTGCGCGGCTCGTTATGCTGAGGCGGCTGCGCAACATGCTCCGGCGGACGGGCAGCGTTCTCGTGCGGAGCCGGAGCGCTGCGCTGCGCCTGAGGCGGGGGCTGCATCTGGCGCGGAGGAGCCTGCTGTTCGCGAGCCGGCGGTTGCGCGTTCTCATGTGCCGGGGGCCGCGGTTCCGTCACCGTAGGCCGCCCTCCGTAGTTCGAATTCGGCGGATTGCTGGGGCGAGCCTCGTTGTAACTGGGATGCGGCGCACTTCCCCGCTCCGGTGGACGTGAATACTCAGCGTTGTTGTTCGGCCGCGGAGCCGCCTGCTCCGGACCACGCGGAGTTGTAGCGTTTGCGTTCGGATGCGGTGTCGCCTCCCGCTCCGGAGGATGCGGTACTGCTACGTTGCCGTTCGGATGCGGCGTGGCTTCCCGCTCCGGCGGGCGAGCCGTGTTGTTGGGATGCGCAACGTCGGCATTCCCGTTCGGATGCGGCACGTTCTCATTGTTCGGCCGTGCGGTATTCTCGCCATTGCGTTCCGGCCCACGGGTCGCTTCCGTATTTACAGGAGCATTTCTCGCCGCAACAACTCCCGATCCGTGAAAAGCTGCCGGTCGCGGAGTCGCGGCAATCTCAGGCCGTCCGTGGTTCACGGATGCTTGCATGGAGCGATCCTGCTTTGCCATCTGCTCATGCTGCGTCTGAACGCTGGTGGCGCCGACATGACGCTCGCGCACGATCCTTTCCTGCTCAGCAGTAGGCCGCGCCTGGATACCGCCCTGGCCGCCGTTGTAGCTGACGCGGGTCACATTCACGTTGTTCACAACGGTCTGGTTATAGACGTTGTGGATGTTGGTGACATTCACGTTGTTGACGGAACGATTGTAGTAATAGTTACCGTTACGCCACTCGCCACCGTAGTAGCCGTTGCCCGGATAACCGTAGCCGTAATTGATGCCACCGTAAAATCCGACTACCGGTCCCCAATAGCCAGGGTGCCAGTAGTATGCGTCATCGCCCCAACCCCAGTAGCCGGGCGTCCAGTAATAACCAGGCTGGGGAGCAATGACCCACGTGCCAGGTACCCAGTAATATCCGTAAGGACCATAGGCCCAATAGCCCGGCACCCAGAGGTAGCCCGGCCCCGGGCACAGAGGTTGCGCGTAGACCGGCAACGGAGGCGGTCCAAAGCCCACCGAAATGAAAACGTCTGCGCTCATCGCCAACGGTACCGCGATGAGGACCAGAGCTACGAGTAACAATCGACTGCAACGGAAGATTCTCATGGTTCCCCTTTCAATTCGATCATCCATCGCCCGGACTGCGCGTACGAGTTCGAAAAGCACTCCGCGGCCATGTTCGCCCCGGGACTATACAGCTGCTCAAGTCATCCGCGGTATACAGCGGTTTAACTTTTCCCTGCTCTCTGTGAGAAAAAACCGTATTTATCAAATTTAGTTGCGATCTTTGCCTCAAGTGTGCGCGGGAAAATTTTGTTAAGAAACGTGACGCGTGGGCAACCAAAGTATTTGGTGAGGGTTGCCGCAGCCTGGCATGGCCGGGCTTTCCTGGACGCCGCCTTCAGCGCCCGGGGATGATTAACACCCTGATGCCCCAAACCGCCGCGGCGAAAGTCGCCGTAACGAATCCCACGGATATCAGGCGTCCCGATGCAGTGCTCTTGCTCCAGCCCTGGAGCACAGCGACAAGTCAAACGAAGAAAAGAATGATGCAAATGAACCCGAAGCTCTTAAGCCACATTTGTGTTTCCTGAGAGCATTGTGCGGCGCGCATTTGCGGGAAGATAGTGCAGCGGTCACGGGCGTCAGTGATGGAGCCTTGAGCGTCAGAGCGCTGGCGAGAATTTATCGCAAGATACCGAGCTTGCCGACTGGCCAGTAGCCAAACACAGCCTTGCCGTAAATGAAGGCTTCATCCACCGGTCCAAAGTCACGGCTGTCATTGGAGAGGTTGCGATGATCGCCCAATACGAAGTAGCTGTGCGGCGGCACCACGATCTCGGAATACGAGCGGACGTCTTCGTACATGCGGGGCACATACATCTCGCGCAAGCGTGTTCCATTGACGAAGACGACGCCAGCCTCGATGCGGACGCGGTCGCCGGCGACGGCTATCACGCGCTTGATGTAGCTTTTCGCGGGATCGCGCGGATAACGGAAGACGATCACATCGCCGCGCTCGATGGGCTCCAGCTTGTACACGAACTTGTTGATGAAAACGCGCTCCTGGTCTTCAAGGGTGGGCATCATGCTGGTGCCTTCCACCTTCACCGGTTGATACAGGAAGATGATGAAGAAGGCTGAAACCGCGAGCGAGATGATCACATCGCGCAGCCAGCTTGTTGCCATTGGTTTACGCTGCCGTGCAGGAGCGGCGGCAGCTTGTGGCGAAGCCTCGCGTTTTGCAGACGAAGATCCGGCCGGACCTTGCTGACCGGATATGGAATTTGGTTCCATGTGGTGTTAGACGGTAAAACAACATTATAGTTTCGCCCGAGTCATTCGAACAGCCGCGGCGCTCATCTGCGCCCCAGGAATGCCTCCAGCTTCTGGATTTCGTGGTTTGCCTGATCGAGATATCTCCTCGCCCGATCGGTGTCCATGGCCTGCAATGCGTCCTTTGCCTTGCCCAGATCAGTGCGCATGCTCGCGCGCGAGGAGACAATGTCCCCGCGCAAGCCGAAGCCGCTCTGGTGCATCTGCTGCTCCAGCGCATCCAGGCTGCTTTCTACCGCCGAGGCCCGGCTGTCGAGATGGTCCATCTCATTCTCCATGTCATCGACCAGCTTTCTCTGCGCGGCGATGTCCGCCGCTGAGGGCTGCGGCTCGGCGGGAGCGCTTGGAGGCGGCATCAGGTTTGCTTGCTCACCCGCACTCGGGTGCTTGGCGCGCGCCTGTGAATTCGCAGGTGGCGGGGATGAGTTCGGTGTGGTCGCATTTGGCGTGCTCGAATTCGCGACGGGGGAGCTTGGGGCGCTGGAATTCGGCACGCTCGAGTTCGCCGTCGTGGAGTTCGGCTGCTCCGTGTTGGCAGGAGCTGCCGAAGAAGGTGCGGTCGCTGATGTATTCGCTCCAGAGGGCTGCGTTGCCGGCGTGGTTGATGCTGTGGTTGTGGTGCCGGAGTCGCCTCCCGGAGTTGCGGGCGCGCTCTTCGAGCGCCGGTAGACCTGCGTCCCACCGAACAAGGCGACGAGGATCACGATGGCCGCGACGACGATCCATCCGATATGCCGGCCACCGCCACGCGGCGGCATTGGAGTGGGTACAGGCATAGGTGTGGGCGTAGCAGAGGGGACTGGCGTCGGTGTTGCCGACACGGGCTGAGGTGTTGGCGCCACCACAGGAGGTGCCTGCGGTTGCGATGTTGCGGCGGCCGTTGTGGTCACACCGACTTGCGAGAGCGCATTCCGAAATGCATCGGCAGTCTGGAATCGCTGCGCCGGATCTTTCGCCACCGCCATCATGATGATGTCGCTGAGCACCTTCGGAATCGCCGGGTTAACTTCAATTGGAGGCTTCGGAATTTCCTTCACGTGCGCCTCCATGACGGAGTAGCTGCTGGTGGCGCTGAACATGCGATGGCCGGTGATCATTTCGTAGAGGGAGACGCCCACCGAGTAGATATCGGAGCGGGCATCGGTGGGTTCCGACTTCACCTGCTCGGGCGACATGTAGTCGAGCGAGCCAAGCGTGGTACCGGTGGCCGTCATCCCAAGGTCCTGGGTGGAGCGCGCGATGCCGAAATCCATCAGCTTAACCACACCCTGCGGCGTCAGCATCATGTTGCCTGGCTTGATATCGCGATGAATGATGCCTTTGGTGTGCGCATAGCTCAATGCCGTCAGCACTTGCGAGATGTAGTTGATTGCATCGCCCACGGAGAACGCCCCGGCATGCAGGCGCTGGTCGAGGGTCTCGCCCTCGACGTACTCCATGATCATCACCAGCTGATTGTTGGCCGTGAACGCGGTGCGCAGCTGGGCGATGTTGGGATGCTCGAGGCTGGCCAGCACCTTGATCTCGCGCATGAAGCGGTTCGCCAGTTCGCCCTGTTGCGCCAGGTCAGGAAGAAGGACCTTCATCGCTTCAACCCGGTCGGAGATCATGTTGCGCACGAGGTAGACCTGACCCATTCCGCCGTGGCCCAACTCGCGCACGATCTCGTAGTCGCCAATCTGGGTGTGCTCCGGTACTGCCATGATCGCCCCTCCTAATCCGCTGGGCCCCGCTGTCCGCAGGTGGATTTGTGTGGTTTCGATTGAGCCGGCGCAAGAAAACGAGCGTGACCGCCCGCGTGCCACTCAAATGCCGCGCAATTATGCGCCGCTCATTCCGGCGGGTCAAGCGTAACCTACCGTTCGGCGAGCCGGTCGTTGAGTGGATATTCCGTAATCGGAACGTCGCGGAAGGTGTATTCCGCGCTTGCAGGATTGTTGACGTCCAGATACAGCGTGAGCGTCCGCGCTTCGGGATCGGTATCTGGGACTTTTACGCTGTACTTGGCCCGGGACCTGGCAGGGACCTTGAAATCATGGGAGGAAAACCCGTTTTTCCCACCGCTGTTCAGGTCAAAGCTGTTGCCTTTTCCATCCACAGCGTTAACGCGGTAAAGCGAGATTTTGGACTCCTTGTCGCGCAGATTGGACAGGTATCCCCAGCATTCCACGCCCTGTGCACTGGTGCGGCCACAAGCCTCTACGCTGAGCCCAATATTGTCCTGTGTGCCTTCCACCGCCTGCTTGTGCAACAACGGGGCTCCGGCCTTCACATTGGCTGCCGCATCCGGAGCCTTTGCTTCTGAAAGCCTTTGATCCAGAGTTTTTGGTTGTTGCGCATCCTGAGGCGGAGATTGAATTCCTGGCGGCGAAGTAGGACTTTGATTCTGCGAATCCTGTGAAGCCGCAGGCGCTGCTTTGCCGGCCGCGTCAGCAACCGTGTTCCCGGCGCCTGTGCTCCTGTGAAAATGGTAAATGCCTGCGAGTAACGCCACCAGCACGACAACACCGGCCACAACCAGCCAGGGGGACTTGCTGGTTTCAGCTAAGGTGAGAGGGCCGAAGGTAGGGACGTCTGCGTCTTCCAGTTCCGGCAAAGTTTCGACAGCCGGCTTCGCGCCGAAGCGGTCATCCGCGCTCCCTTCGGATTGCGCATCGCGGCGCGATGTAGCGTTGAAATGGCTGTTACTAGCGGCATCGGCCATTGCCGTCGGAAGTACCTCAGAATCACCCTCTGGAGTCGAAATAGCTTGGTTTGCAGGTAGCGCGGTTTGCTCCATCAGCGGCCCCGCGGGTATCCAGTAGTTTTCCTCGAGTTCCGCGGTGAAGCGATCCAAGGCCCCAAAGTCCTTACGCAGCTCGGCAATCACAGGCGCATCGTGCGACTCGTCCAGATTGCAGGCCCAATGCAGCCAGTGCCTCGCATCCGGTCCTGGGAGCTCCCTCTCCTGTTCCGTTTGGGACGCGAGCATTCTGAGCTGGCTGACGGCCTCAAGGCGCAACGCATTCAGCCCTGCGCCCCGGTTGGCGAAACGGTGATGTACAGTTCCTGCCTCGAGCTCATCGGCCAGGGAACGCAGTTTGTCACGACGGCGCTCGATCTCTGTCTGCCGCGCTGCCTGCTCGAGTTCAACGACCAGCCCCTCCAGCGACGCCCGGTCGCTCCACTCGGCCTGAGGGCGCTCTGCCCGAATGAGGTCATCTATGAGAGCCGCATGTCCGCAGGCCTCCGTCAGAATGCCGCGCAACGACTGCATATCGGAGACATCGAGTCCGGCACGCAACCGGTCCAGCTGGGATTGGATAAGCTGTACATTGCTATCGAGTTGCGCTAAGGCGAACCACACGCGGGAAGGCATACGTCGACTCACTGCTCGGCTGGCGTTGCGGAGATTCTAGCAAATAATGGCCAATGCTTTTATGGCAAGTTAGTTGGGCACGCCCGAAGCATCAGTGCGGCTCAAGACGATCGTGCCGGCGCTTACTTGCTGGAAAAGCCGAACCGGAACCGGTGGGGGTGGCTCAAAGCGAGTGAATATTCCATGAAGAATCAACACATTGCGCCGGACCCGATGTTCAATTGGGCGCAAGCGCATTACAATAGGCGTCTGTCTCTGTGTCCAAACACCCTATGAGTACATCGGCCAAAGTCGCAGCCTCCAAGGGCAGACGTTCGTCTCCGCGGCCTACCGCATCCGCGGAATCACGAAATCACAACGGCTTTCATCAGCAACGCTCGCTGGACGATCCGGCGCTGTACATCAATCGCGAGTTGAGCCTGGTGGACTTCCAGCGCCGCGTTCTGGAGGAGGCTCAGGATAGCCGTAATCCCGTGCTGGAACGGTTGATGTTCCTGTCTTTCGTGGGCTCCAACATCGACGAATTTTTCATGGTGCGGGTGGCCGGTCTGAAGCAGCAAATTGAAAAAGGTGTGATGGACACGGGGCCCGATGGCATGACACCTGCCGAGCAGTTGCGCGCGATTCGCGCCTCGGTCATTCGCCTGTTCCGCAGCGCCTATGAATGCTGGAGCAAGGAACTGATTCCCGCGCTGCACGAGGCGGGAATACACATCGCCAGCTATGCCGAATTGACCGACGATCAGCGCGCTACTGCCAACTCGTATTTCCAACAAACGGTGTTCCCCACGCTGACGCCGTTGGCCTTTGATCCCGGCCGGCCGTTTCCGCACATCTCGAACCTGAGCTTGAATCTGGCGGTGCTGCTACGCGGGCGCGAAGGCGAGGAGCACTTTGCGCGCGTCAAGATTCCGGACACGCTACCGCAACTGGTTCCGGTAAGCGGCGCTCCGAAGACCAAGAGCCGCACCAAGACGACCGTCAAAGAGCAAACCTTCGTCTGGCTTGAACAGCTGGTAATCGCCAACCTGGGCGATCTCTTTCCTGGGATGACGATCGAGGAGGCGCATCCTTTCCACGTCACGCGGGACGCGGACTACGAGATCCAGGACCTGGAAGCGGGCGATCTGCTGGAATCGGTGGAAGAAGGCGTGTGGCAGCGTCGCTTTGCCGACGTAGTGCGGGTGGAAGTCGATGAGGCGATGCCCGCGCCCATACTGGATATTCTCATCAAGAACCTCGAATTGGATCGCGAAGACATCTACAAGATCGTAGGGGGACCTCTCTCGCTGGCGCGGGTCCGAATCCTCACCCGGATGGACCGCCCTGACCTGAAGTTTCCAACATTCGTCCCTGCACTGCCGGCGGCCCTGACAAAGGACTCGGAAGATGAGGACGTCTTCGCGACGATTCGGCGCGGCGATATTTTGCTGCACCATCCGTTCGATTCGTTCCAACCTGTGGTCGGGTTGTTGCAGCAGGCCGCACGCGATCCCAACGTCCTGGCTATCAAGATCACGCTTTATCGTGTGGGGCGTAACGCTCCAGTGGTGGATGCGCTGCTCGAAGCGGTAGAGAACGGTAAGCAGGTCGCGGTGCTCCTCGAGTTGAAGGCGCGCTTTGACGAAGAGAGCAACATCGGCTGGGCGCGCAAGCTGGAAGAATACGGTGTGCACGTGGTTTACGGCCTCATGGGATTGAAGGTGCACGCCAAGGCGCTGTTGATCGTGCGCAAGGAAGGCGACGTCATCCGCCGTTACGCGCATCTCTCCACGGGCAACTACAACAGCGTGACCGCGCAGCTATATACCGACGTTGGCATGTTCACGTGCGATCGCGATGTCGGCGCCGATTGCACGGACCTGTTCAACTTCCTGACGGGATATTCGGCGAAGACTGCCTATCGCAAGCTGCTGGTTGCGCCGGTAACGTTGCGCAGCGGAATTGAACTGCTGATCGAGCGCGAAATTCAGCACCAGAGAAATGGCCAGGGCGGGCATTTGATTTTCAAGATGAACGCGCTGGTAGACAAGAAGATGATCCGTCTTCTGTATCAGGCTTCGCAGGCGGGAGTGAAGGTTCAACTTCTGGTGCGTGGCATCTGCTGCCTCATCCCGGGCGTTCCTGGCATCAGCGACAAGATCACCGTGACCAGTATCGTCGGCCGGTTCCTGGAGCACAGTCGCATCTTCTACTTCCACAATGCCGGACGCGAGGAGGTGTACCTGGGCAGCGCCGACCTGATGCCACGCAACCTGAATCACCGCGTCGAAGTCGACTTCCCGGTTGGAGACAAAAATCTGATTCGCCTGATCCGCGACGAAATTCTTGCGACGTATCTCAAAGATCAGGCGAAAGCGCGGCACATGACCTCGGAAGGAAAATACGTTCGGGAGCCGGGCTACGATCGCAAGGACGCTCTCAACGCCCAGGAGACCTTTCTGGCGCGGGCAGCCAAACGGCAGGTTGTAGCCGCGCTGCCTCGGCGATCTTCCTGAGTCCAGCCAAAGTTTTCCGCACACGCGCATCCAAACATGAAAAAGTTTGGTCGCAACATTCGAGATCGCAGCGTAGTTGTCGCGTCGCTCCGCCGACCGGGTCGACGTTCTCTCATCATCCACATACTTGCGGTTGGCGGTTTCAGAGTGGGGCGGCTCTGCACGCCCACACTACAGGCGGCCTGGAGAAGGCGCTACACTTCTTGCTCCCACCGCGAGTTAACATGAGATGTCGCGGGTTTGAGTGAACATCGCTGCCCTGCGGTTTGCACTCTCATGCCAATGCGGCTATGGAACACCTTGTTGAAGCAATACACCCGCCAGCAATTCTGCCGATGCGAGTCATGGATCCTGCTCGCATTCTGCATTGGCATTGTCTTTGCCGGGCTCTCCTCAGCCCAGACGTCTAACACTGAAACATTCACTTTCAGCGGCTCGGTTGTAAATTCCGTGACAGGCGAACCGATCGCGCACGCCCTGGTTCGCACCAGCGGGCTTATACAGCGAAGTGTTTTCACGGACGGCCAAGGACGTTTTCAAATGGATGGACTCCCGCCAGCGCAGGTAACGGTGACGGTGCAAAAGCCGGGATTCGTCAGCGATGCGGGAGCGTTTGCAACTCCGGTGCGGATTGGTCCTAATTTGACGAGTCTGATCCTGAAGCTCGCCCCACAAAGCGCAATTTACGGGCGCGTCCTCGACGCGAACGGACAGGCCCTGGAACATGTACCGGTTCGACTGACGGCCCGAACCCTGCGCGATGGGCGGAAACATTGGGAGCAGCGTGGAATGGCCGATACCGATGAGGACGGACACTACCGCTTCCCTAATCTCATGCCGGACACGTATTACGTTTCCGCCGGACCGCTCGACGCGGACGCTTATTCAATCGCATCGCCCGCCATTGCCACCGCCAGCGAAAAGGCAAAGAGCGGCTTTCCGCATGTGTACTATCCGGGAGTTGCGGAGCTGGCGTCGGCCTTACCGATACAGTTGACCCCGGGTCAGCAGGCGGAAGCGGATTTCTCGATGACTCCGGTCCCTGTGTACCAGGTTTCGGGGACGGTGATGGGACATCTGGCCGATCAGGGTGTCGGTTTCGAAGTAGTCACCACATCCAACGACAACATCGCGCTCCCAATCAACTTCAACATGGAAACAGGCGCACTCAGGGTAGAGGGCATTCGTGCCGGCTCGTACATCATCAGGGCGATGTCGCAAAGCGGTATGTCGCCCCTCCGCGGAGAGGCGCGGATCAATGTCGCTTCCAATGTGGAAGACGTTCGAATTGTGCTGGCGCCGGCGGTCACAATTCCGGTCATGGTACGCACGGAGTCTCGCTCGCCGGCACGGGGCGGTACGGGTGATGGGAGTTCGAGCTGTTGCAACGGCGCGACGAATACGTGGATCCCGGTTTCTGTCCGTCTGCTCCCTACCGATCCGAATCATGCGGAGGTCTTTTCAACTTTTGAGCGCGGCAAGGCATCAGCGATCATGCTGCAGAACGTCGACCCAGGGACCTACACGGCGGAGTTGATGCCGCGGGCGCCCTGGTATGTGCAGTCGGCGACGTGCGGGCAAACCAACTTACTCTTGGACGACCTGTATGTGGCGAGTGGTCAAAGCTACCCGATGGAGATCGTGTTGCGCGACGACAGCGCCAGCCTGAGCGCTACCGTGAAATCATCGGACGCCAACCCGCGACAGGCAACAGTGATTGTCGTTCCGCAGGCTGGGGGGAAGGTAGCGCCTCGCGTGGTGCGAGGCAGCGGCAACCAGTTCAGCGTCTATGCCCTGGCGCCGGGTGATTACCTTGTATTTGCTTTCGACAACATCGATGATCTGGAATACACAAATGCTGAAGCCTACGCTCCCTACGCTTCGCAAGCGGCGCACGTGAACCTGGCACCGAATCAGAAGGCGCGGCTTTCGCTGGACCTGATCCACACTGGGAAGGAGCAATGACAGGCTTACTTGGCCGCGTTGCGCACCTATTGTTATTGATCGGGAGTGTGTCCGCGCAATCTTCGCCGGGCGCTCCAGCGCCGCCTTTGCAGGCGCCACCGGCCGCATCGCATCGACAAGGATTCCGCCTCGCAGGAGTAGTCGTGAATGTCCTGACGGGACAGCCGCTGACTTCGGCGTCGGTAGCCATTGCGCCGGCTGTGCAGGGCACGGACCGCGCAGTATCGCAATCAGTCGTGACGAGTGCCGATGGACGCTTCGCGTTTACCGTGCTCGCTCGCGGCAAGTATTCACTCATGGCAAAGGCGCGCGGTTATTCGCTGCAATATTACGAGCACCACGACCCTTACGCGACGGCAATTGCCATCGGACCCGATCTCGATAGCGACCATCTGGTGTTTGGGCTCGAACCTGACGCGTCGATCGAGGGAGAGGTCACGGATGAGAACAACGAGCACGTGCAGAATGCAACGGTGCGCCTGTTCCAGACCACTAACGACGGCGGGCAGCAGAGAACAGTTCCGGTCAACTCGGCGCAGACGGACGATCAGGGCCATTACCATATCGGGCACCTTGCGCCCGGGGCGTATTACGTAGCGGTGTCGGCGCGGCCATGGTATGCGCAGAACTTCGGCGGAGGCAAGCCGGCATTGGGCGACGACGCTGACAACGGTCGAGCGGGCCAGGATGCGGCAGCACTGGACGTCACCTATCCGCTGACCTTCTATCCCGGCACGCCGGATTCGGCGAGTGCGACTCCGGTGCAACTTACTCCTGGCGAGAGAACGAATGCCGATGTGAACTTGCATGCGATTCCTTCGCTTCATCTGCGAATTCATACCGGCTCGGCCGAAAACCCGGTGCTCGGGAAAATGGTGTTTCCCCGCATATCGCAGCGCATCTTCGAAGGCTATCTGGATTCTGTATTCAACGCGCCCGACTCCTGGGTGGCAAGGGGAGTGGTGGAAGTCTCCGGACTTGCGCCGGGGCATTATGTCATCGAGGTGCCGCCTTCGACCGGCCTGAACGACAAAGCTGGAGGCCGCGCCTGGTATCGCGAGATTGATCTCGCCGGCGACATGGATATCAGCGCCACCGATGGTCCGAGCTTCGCCAGCGTGAGTGGCTCAATTTTCTTTCAGGATGTTCCGCGCCCGCCGAGCCACGCTTCGATTCGGCTGTCCAACCCCGATACGGGGGAGGCCTTCCGCAGCGATATCTCCTCAAACGGCGAATTCGACTTGAAGGCGGACGACGTTCGGGCGGGGCGTTACGTCGTGGCCCTGGAAGACGCGAACGGGTTTTTCCTGCACAAACTGGCGGCAACAGGAGCAAAGATGGTGGGCCGCATGCTTGAGGTCACAAATGCTGGAACAGTGCACATCACCGGTGTTGCGGTGCGCGGTGAAGCGCAGGTGGACGGAATCGCGATGCATGGCGAGGAGCCTTTCTCGGGCGTAATGATTGTGCTTGTGCCGCAGGATCCCGCAAACAACACACCGCTGTTTCGTCGCGATCAGAGCGATAGCGATGGGACGTTTACGTTGCCGAACGTCGTGCCGGGACAGTACACGGTAATCGCGCTGGCCAACGGATGGGACCTGGAGTGGGCGAATCCTGCGGTGCTGCAGCCGTACCTCAAACGGGGCGAGAAGGTTCAAGTCCCCGCAGGCGGGAGGCTGCAGGTGAAGGTGCAGGTGCAGTAAGTTCTTGCACCAAGTAGAACTGCCCCGCCCTAGCCAAAAGAAGGCTAAAACGGGGCACCCAGTGTTATGGTCGTACGTTTAGGCCGGTACGGCCTGCTTCGGTTGCGGGGCGAGGAAGCGGATCGGTTTCGCCAGCAGGACCGTCTCGATCCCGCGTAGCGCCTCCAGCACCGTTTCCGTCACGTCGCCATCCACCTGGACCACGGCGACGGCCTTCGACTCCGGCCCGCGTCCCAGCGAGAAGTTAGCGATGTTGACGTTGTGCTGCCCCAGCACCGTCCCGACGCGGCCCACGACTCCGGGCACATCGAGATTGCGCATGTAGATGACGTTGCCTTCGAGCGGCGCTTCGACGTGAATGCCGTCGATCTCCAGCAGGTGGATCGCACCGTTCGTCTGCACCGTTCCGGCCACCGTGTTCTCCTGCCGACCGCTCTTGAAGGTCATGCGAAGAACATTGGCCGCCACGCTGCCGGCATCGCGTGCCTGCTTGCGTTCGGCGATGCGAATACCACGCTCTTCAGCGATGGACGCGGCGTTGACCAGGTTCGCGCGTTCATGTGCGTGCGCGATCTGGTTGAGTGCGCCGGCCACGGCTGCGTTGCGAATCAGCGCGGTCTTCCACTGCGCGATCTCGCCGCTGTAGGTGAGGCCGATCTCCTCCACGCCTCCTTCGCACGACTGCGCCAGGAAGGTGCCCAGACGCTCGGCCAGCGCGATGTACGGCCGCATGTCGTGGTACTCTTCCTCGCTGATCGAGGGCACGTTGACCGCGTTCTGGATGACGCCCTTCAGCAGGTACTCGCGCACCTGCAGCGCGATCTGCACGCCGACAGCTTCCTGCGCCTCGTGCGTCGAGCCTGCGATGTGCGGGGTCAGGATCACGTTCGGCTGCGTCATCAGGGGCGAGTCTTTCAACGGCTCGTGGCTATAGACGTCCAGCGCCGCGCCGCCGAGTTGCCCGGACTGCAGCGCCTCGATCACGGCTGCTTCATTCAGCAGCTCGCCGCGCGCACAGTTCACCAGGCGAACGCCCTTCTTCATCTTGGCGATTGAGTCGGCGTTGATCATGCCCTGTGTCTGCGGCGTGAGGCCGACGTGCAGCGTGATGTAGTCCGAGTGGGTGTAGAGCTCGTCCATGGGGACCATGGTCACGTTGAGCTGCTGCGCCTGGCTGGGAGCGACGTAGGGATCATGTGCGATGACCTTCATGCCGAAGGACTGCGCTCGACGCGATACTTCCACGCCAACGCGCCCGAGGCCCACGATGCCCAGGGTTTTACCCTTGAGCTCGGTTCCCTGCAGCGTCTTCTTCTCCCACTTGCCGGCTTTCATCGTGGCGTCGGCGCGGGTCAGGAAGCGGGCCATGGAGAGCATCAGGCCGAAGGTGTGCTCGGCGACGGCAACGGCATTGCCGCCGGGAGTGTTCATGACGACGATGCCACGCTTGGTGGCGGCGTCGAGATCGACATTGTCGACACCCACGCCCGCGCGTCCGATCACACGCAGCTTCGGGGCCTTGTCCATCATTGCCGCGTCGACAAAGGTTGCTGAGCGGACCACGATGGCATCGGCATTCCCGAGTTCGCCGGGAAGGGCTTCTTTGTCAGGCTGGACTACGCTCCAGTCCGGGTGCTCGGCAAAGACCTTGAGCGTAGACGGAGAGACTTTGTCTGCGATTACGATCTTCATACCTTAGCCACCTCCGCGACTTGCCCTGCAAAGACTTCTTGCACGGCGCGCACGCCCGCGCCCATTTCAAACCTGTGAGACGGCGCAACCTTCAGCAACACATGCTCGAGGGCGCCGATGACGCCGATCGCATCCAGATAGTCGTAGTAGCCGAGGTGGGCGATGCGGAACAGCTGGCCCTTCATCTCGCCCTGACCATTGGCGACCACCATCGAGAAGCGCTCGCGGAACTCCTTCACGATCGCGCCCGAGTCCACCCCCTTTGGAGGCAGAACGGCGGTAACCGCTGCGGCGGGACACGTCGGCGCGAAGAGCCCAAGTCCCAGCGCCTGCACGCCGGCGCGAATCATGGCAGCGGAAGTTTCAGCGTTGTGGATGAGGGCGTCACGGCCATCGGCAAGATTACCGTTGCCGGCACGGCGGATGTAGTCCAGCGCTGCGCCCAGCCCGACAACCAGCGCGACCGCGGGGGTGAATGCGGTTTCGCCCTTGACCTGCGACTTGCGTTCCTTGCGAAGGTCGAAGTAAAAGCGCGGCTGCTTGGCGGTTTCCATGCGCTGCCAGGCGCGCTCGCTGACGGAAAGGTAGGCCAGGCCCGGAGGAATCATCACAGCCTTCTGCGAGCCGCCGATAAGCATGTCGATGCCCCAGTTGTCGACTTCGAAGTGGGTGGTGCCGAGACCCGTGATGCCGTCGACCACCAGGAGCGTATTGGTGCCCTTCAGTAACGAGGCGATCGCCTTCACGTCGTGGCGTGCGCCGGTGGAAGTTTCCGTCGCCTGAATAAAGAGGACGCTGGCGCCGTCGATCTTGGACTGCACGTCGCGAAGGTTGAAGGTCTCGCCGTAGGGGGCGGTGATCAGCTCAATCTGGCAGCCGAAGGCCTTGGCCAGGTCGCGCCAGCGCTCACCAAATTTGCCGGCGCTCAGGACAACAACCTTTTCACCCGGCGAGGTGAGGTTGGAGATTGCGGCTTCCATGGCGCCGGTGCCGGAAGAGGCGAGGATCAGAACGTCGTTATTGGTACCGATGAAGGTCTTGAGATCAGCGAGGGTACGGCTGAAGATCTCGCGGAACTCGGCTGTGCGGTGATGCATGTCCGCCGCCGCAATGGCGTTTTGCGCGGCCGGAAGAAGAGGAGTAGGACCGGGAGTAAATAGCCGTGTCTTACGTAACATAGGGATTCCCCTGCTGGTAGATTGCCGGCCTTGGGAGAGCGCCGACAGATAACTATAGAACTCGGCGAGCGTGGAGGCTACCACAGATTGGCGGACTCGCTGTGCCGTGAGTCACAGCTGGGGGTGATTTAGGATGGCGTCTGATGAAGAGGCACCCGTGTCGAGCACGCTCATAGACAGCCGCGTTCTCTCGCGTGCTCAAGGTTGTTTGCTCGGTCAGTTGGCCGGGGATGCCTTGGGCAGCCTGGTTGAATTTCAGACGCCTAAAGAGATCCTTCGGCGGTATCCCTACGGCGTGCGTGAACTCGCGGACGGCGGCTCATGGAACACAATTGCAGGGCAACCGACAGACGATTCTGAAATGGCTCTCGCTTTGGCGAGAACGTTGGTGGATTGTGGCACCTATGATCCGAATGCGGTGCGAGCTGCGTATGTTGATTGGCTGAATTCGCAGCCTTTTGACTGCGGCAGCACGGTCTACGGGGGCCTGACTGGCGATCCCAATAGCAGCAGCCAGGCAAATGGCGCGATGATGCGCATAAGCCCGCTAGGTATTTTCGGGGCAAAGTTCGAACTTGAACGTGTTTCGCGATGGGCCCAGCAGGACGCTGCGCTTACCCACTCTCATCATGTGTGTGTCGATTCGAACGCACTCTTTGCCATGGCGGTCGCATACGCAATCTCGCGTGAAGTCGCACCAGCGCAGTTGTTTGCAAAAATTGAACACTGGGCGGAGGAGATTCGGGTTGGGCCGGCAGTGCTCAAGTGCGTCCATGAAGCTTCCAAGAGTGTGCCTGGAGATTATGTCTCTCAGCAAGGATGGGTTCTCATCGCCTTTCAGAATGCTCTTTGGCAGCTCGTTCATGCAGCAAATCTGGAAGATGGTGTTATCAACTCCGTGATGCGTGGTGGCGATACTGACACGAATGCCGCTATCGCTGGTGCACTGTTGGGAGCCGTCCATGGACGGGACGGGATCCCGAAACGGTGGGAAGAGAAGCTGTTAACTTGCCGGCCGGAACAAGGCAAACCTAATGTCGCGTGTCCGCGGCCAAGCTGTTACTAGCCTGTAGACGCTTTGGAACTGGCGGAGCAATTGCTCCGCGCAGGACTTCACGCCGCCACAGTTTGAATATTTTGTGCGGTACGGCTCAATCCCTATAATTGCCCAATGACCCTGACCGAACGTGTGCAGAAAGACATGGTTGACGCCATGCGCAACAAGGAAGAGTTGCGTCTCTCTACCCTGCGTATGATGAAGGCGGCGTTGCAGAACAAGCGCATTGAAAAACGTGCCGACCTGGACGAGAAAGAAGAGCTGCAGGTCTTCACGACCATGATCAAGCAGCGCAAGGACTCGGTCGAGCAGTTCACTAAAGGTAATCGTCTTGAACTGGCGAAAAAAGAGTCGGACGAGATCGCCATTATCGAGGGCTACATGCCGAAGGCGGGCGGTGAAGAGGAAATTGTAGCCACCGTGCGCGCCGTGATCGCTGAAATGGGCTCTCCCACAATGAAGGACATGGGCGTGGTGATGAAGAATGTGAAGGCTAAGTTTGGCGACGCAAGGGTGGATGGCAAGCTGCTGAGCGAGGCGGTGAAGAAGCAGTTGCCGGCAAGCAGCTAGTCCCAGGAGGAATGCAGATCATGTCAGAAGATTTCAACTACGCAGAAACCTACTCGGAGATGCTGGACGAGGAATTGCTGGACGTGGCGCGCGACGCTTCCGATCTGGTTCCGGCCGCCAAGGAAGCCCTTGGCGAAGAGCTGAACAAGCGAGGGCTCAAGCTCGAGCTTGCGC
The DNA here is from genome assembly GCA_035262645.1 of Terriglobales bacterium. GTDB lineage: Bacteria > Acidobacteriota > Terriglobia > Terriglobales > Acidobacteriaceae > Bog-257. Next base: position 82,888 of record DATFSK010000015.1, on the reverse strand, counting down.
GAGAAGAAGAAGCGGCGGAAGGATCAGGCAGGGCGTATTGTCCTCACTGTGATCGCGAGGTGGATGACCCACTCACCTGCGGCGAGTGCTCATCCGTAATCTGCCGCAAATGCGGCACTGCACTGCGGATGCCGGAAGATGTCGAAGACCAGGCCGCATCTCAGGCTGCCGGGTAGACGCGTATCATCAGTCGGGAACCCTCGGACACTCAAACAACGAAGTGGCAAAGGCCGGGCTGAGGGAGCGACCAAACCTCGCCGTGGATGGTTTTTGGCCGGCTGGAGCAGGAGACCGCTGTGTACAGCATGACGCGCGAGGATTTCAACCATGCAGTCGGCGACGCCCTGGATTCCTTGCCGCAGCAATTTCGCCGTCGCATCCGCAATGTCGCTGTGCTGGTCGAAGACCTCCCGCCTGAGCCGATACCGACAGAGCCCGGCCAGCCGAGGCGAATCCTGCTGGGGTTGTTCCACGGAGTACCGATGACGCAGAAGAGCTTCTTTCACGGGCCCATCGGCAGCCCTGACTACGTGGTTCTTTACAAGAAGAACATCGAGGCGGTTTGCTCCTCGGAGGATGAAGTGCGGGAACAAATCCGGCGAACTGTCATTCACGAGATGGGACACTATTTCGGCATGAACGAAGAGCAACTAAAGGGCGTCTAGCTCCGGGCCGAAGGCCTGCGGTGATGGCCGCACAGCCGAATTGCTGTAATCTGATATCAGTCCTGATGTCCTACCAAGAGACAGTTGAACAGCTGTACGCGCTGGGGCACGAGCTGGCCTCGACGCCTTCGCACAAGTTCGATCTAGCTTATGTGCGGGAGATGCTGGAGGCGCTTGGACATCCGGAGCGGCGCTTTGCCAGCGTGCTGATTGCCGGCACGAACGGCAAGGGTTCGACGGCGGCGACGCTGGCATCCATTCTGCGCGCGGCTGGATACAAGACCGGGCTTTACAGCTCGCCGCATCTGGTGAGCATCAACGAACGTATTCGCGTGAATGGCGAGATGATCTCCGATGTGGAGTTTGGCGCCATTCATGAGCGCGTGGAGAGCACGGCGGAGCGACTTCTCCGCTCGGCCAAGTTGCCATGGCATCCTAGCTTCTTCGAGATGCTGACAGCCATGGCGTTCGAGTACTTCGCGAGCGTCGGCGTGGAGATCGCCGTGCTTGAGGTCGGGATGGGCGGCCGGCTGGATGCAACCAACGTCGTTGAGCCGGTGATATCGGTCATCGCCGACATCTCGCTCGACCATCAGAAGTATCTGGGAAACACCATTGGCGAGATTGCGCGCGAGAAGTCCGGCATCATTCGTCGGGACGGGGTGGTGGTGACGCTGCCGCAGCATCCGCAGGCCAATGACGTGATCGGGCACGCAATCCTGGAGCATGAGGCGCGCGGAGTGAGTGCGGCGAAGTATGTTCCGCCGGTGTCGCCGGGCGCTGCTGCGTATTTGGCCGGACGCGTGGTTCCGGCGCCGGGGCGGAGCCGATATCCGCTGGCCGTCATGGGAGAAGAGATCGAAATAGACTCGCCGCTTGTCGGACGCCATCAGTTCCGCAATATCGCACTCGCGATCGCGACGGCGGAAGAGCTGGCGCAGTTCGGGTTCAAAGTGACGCCGAAGCAGGTTGAGCAAGGGATTCGCGAGACGCATTGGCCCGGGCGCTTCCAGGTACTAGCGCCATCGCCGGCAACGCATCAGCGCGAGATGGTGCTGGATGTGGCCCACAATCCCGCAGGAGCATGGGCGTTGCGCTCTGCGCTGTCGGAGAATTTTCCCGGACGCGAGTTGACGTTTGTGTTCGCCGCGATGCGAGACAAGGCGATCCAGGAGATCGCCGAGGTCCTCTTCCCTATGGCGGAGCGGGTGGTACTGACGCAGCCGAACAATCCGCGGAGCGCCACGACTGCCGAACTGGCACAAGCTGCCTTGCGTACGGGAGCGGTGGTGTATGAGGAGCCGAGCGTGCCTGCGGCGCTCTCCCGTGCGTGCGAGGTAAGCAAGCCGGATGGGCTGATCGTGGTTACCGGGTCGATTTACCTTGTAGGGGAGGCGAAGAGCGCGATGGGGATTGCAGGTTAGAGGAGGCGCTGACCTAACCACAGAGACACTGAGAGCACAGAGTTAAAGTAAAACCTGAGAGAGTTTTGGCATCTCCAGGTTAAATCGATGCTCCTACCCGATCGTTATCGGTAAGAATTGGCTGAAAGGCACTACGCAAACAACAGAATGACCCCGTCTTACGCAGAACGAAAGAATCAAAGCCGGCGGCGAGGATCGCTGCTGACACGCCTGCGCTCCTACCTCTTCTGTGTGCCGATCGTTTATCTGTATACGGGGATCCTGGGGTCGCTGGCGCTGCTGGCTTCGGTGTTCGACGGGACGGGCCGGGTGCAGCATCGCATCGCCCACATCTGGGCGCGGGTGATACTGAAGACGGTCGGCATTCGTGTGCGCGTTGAAGGGCTCCAGCATCTTCACCCGCCGCAGCCGGCGATCTATGCGGCGAATCATCTTTCCGCGATCGATATACCGGTGCTGTATTCCAGCCTGCCGGGGCAGTTTCGCATCATGGCGAAGCGGTCGCTGTTTCGATATCCGTTTCTGGGATGGTATTTGAAGCGCTCGGGCCAGATTCCGATTGTGTTCGGCGATGCGCACGCGTCGCTACGGAGCCTGAACCGTGCGGGTGACGCGTTGAAGCGCGGCATGCCGCTGGTCGTCTTCCCTGAAGGCGGGCGCTCGGCGACGGGTGAACTGCAGGAGTTCATGGGCGGAGCGTTTTACGTTGCGATTCGCGCCCAGGCGCCCGTGGTGCCGATGGCGATCGTCGGCAGCTACGAACTGCTGCCGATAAACAGTTTCCACATGGTTCCGGGAGAGGTCGCGCTGGTGATCGGCGAGCCGATTCCTACGGCCGGACTTCGCCTGCGCGATATGGAGAAGCTTGCGACGCAGGTTCGGCAGGTGATCGCGGACTTGTACGATTCTCAGACGAAGCGCTTGCCGCAACTGAGTGAGAGCGGCGAGGGCGAGCCTCGGCCCATGTTGCATACCTGAGCGATTCATGAAACCTCGCATTGCCATTCCGGTGCCGAACTCGACGCGGCCGAATTACGTGAGCACTTCCCTGCCGGAATACGAACGGGCCGTTCGCAATGCAGGCGGCGAGCCGGTGATCATTGCGGTTGAGGCGACACCCTCAGAGATTGCACAGGCAGTGAAGTCGTGCGATGGCGTGCTGCTGCCCGGCAGTCCGGCCGATGTCGATCCTGAGAAGTACGGCGCAGCGCGGCATCCTGAGACGGCGCCCTCCGATCCTTTCCGCGACAACACGGACGAGCTGCTGTTGCAGGATGCCTACAACATGCGCAAGCCGGTGTTCGGGATCTGCTATGGACTTCAGTCGCTGAACGTGTGGCGAACGGGCACGCTGCAGCAGGCGCTGCCGGGAGGAGTGAATCATAAGCCTGGCCGCAGGGTAGCGCGGGCCCACCAGGTGCAGATTGAGCCTGACTCGCATCTCGCTACGATTCTGCGGGAAGCTGAAGCGCTGCCGGAGAGCAAGCCGTTGCAAATTCCGGTAAATTCCAGCCATCGCCAGGCGGTGGAGGCACTGGGTGATGGATTGCGGCTGGTGGGATGGTGTTCTGACGACGGCGTGAAGGAGGCGGTGGAAGGCACGGCGCCCGATCACTTTGTGCTGGGCGTACAGTGGCATCCCGAGCGCACCTACGACAGCGAGGCAGCGTCGCAAGCAATGTTCCAGGCCTTTGTGCGCGCTGCCGCCCAGTGGCACGAGCGGCTGGCTCAGAAGCAGCGGGATTTTGAGTCGGTTGTAAGAAAGAGCTAGTGAACCACAGAGACACAGAGAAAACTGAAAGTCTTCCAGTGATGTGGTTTGCCTAAGAGCGATGCTTACTGATTTGATCCTGAAAAACCTGCCTTCGCTTTTTCTCTGTGTCTCTGTGTCTCTGTGGTTCAAAACAGTTTGGTTGGTTCGAGGCGGTTTGGTGATGCGCACCTTCTTCAATTACTCTGATCTTCTATGCTCGATCTCGCCTTTGTCCGCGATCATCTGCCTTTAGTCCAGGAAAAAATCCGTCAGCGCGGGATGAATCCGGAGGCCATCCTCGGAGACTTCCATGCGATCGATGCGGAACGCCGTACCGCAATCACAGAAGCTGAGACTCTGAAGGCTCGTCGTAATAAGGCAACGGAGGAGATTGCACGGCTCAAGAAGGAAAAGCAGGACGCGACGGCGCTGATCAACGAGACGAAAGAGCTACGGGAGAAGATCGCAGACGCTGAAAAGAAGGCCGAGGAGGCGGATGCCCGCTTACGGAATATTCTCGTCGGCCTGCCCAACCTCCCAGATGACAGCGTGCCTGTCGGCACCAGTGAGGCGAATAACGTTGAGGTGCGGCGATGGGGGACTCTGCCTCAGTTCGACTTCACGCCTAAGCCTCATTGGGAGCTTGGTGAGGAGTTGGGCGTGCTCGATCTGGAGCGCGCGGCCAAGCTGAGTGGTGCGCGATTTGCGGTCTATTGGGACTTGGGTGCGAAGCTGGAACGTGCGCTGATGAACTTCATGCTCGACCTGCATACGCGCGAGCACGGGTATACCGAGGTGCTGCCGCCGTTCATGGTCAACGCCGACTCAATGTACGGCACTGGGCAGCTGCCGAAGTTTGAGGCAGACTCGTTCAAAGTACCGCACGGCGACAAGAACTTCTACCTGATTCCCACCGCCGAAGTTCCGGTGACGAATCTCTATCGTGACGAGACGCTGGATGGCGCGCGGTTGCCGATTTCGCTCACGGCGTACACACCATGCTTTCGCAGCGAAGCTGGATCGTACGGCAAAGATGTGCGCGGCATCATTCGCCAGCACCAGTTCCAGAAAGTCGAACTGGTGAAGTTCACGAAACCCGAGCAGTCATGGGAAGAACACGAAAAGCTTACGCACGACGCGGAAGAGGTGCTGCAAAAGCTGGGGCTGCCTTATCGCGTCATGGTTTTGAGCACGGCCGACATGGGAGCGTCATCGGCCAAAACATACGATCTGGAAGTGTGGCTCCCGGGCCAGCAGCTCTATCGCGAGATTTCATCATGCTCGAATTTTCTGGATTATCAGGCGCGGCGTGCGAATATCCGCTATCGGCCTGAAGGCGGGAAGAAGACGGAACTGGTGCACACGCTCAACGGCAGCGGGTTGGCGATCGGGCGGACTTGGGTGGCGATTGTGGAGAACTATCAGCAGGCCGATGGGAGCGTCGTTGTTCCGGAGGTGTTGCGTCCCTACCTTGGGGTGGAGCGGATTACGGCCAAGAAGTTCTAACGCTGCGCGCGAAGCCGCAGATCCCTCGGCTCCGCTCGGGATGACAAATCAAAGCCTAACCAAATCAAAGCCTGACAGCGCTCGCACTTGCGGTGATCTCCGCGATTAACCTCTTCGTCATAGGCGTCGGTATATGGAACTTCTCGCCGCCGCGAACGATGGGGCCGCCGATGGCGTCGAGCTCAGGCTGGCGGCCTGCGATCAAGTCCTTCAACATGGAACTACGCATCGTGTCCGGTGAAGTATCGAGGATGGTCTGGATTGCGGTGGCGTCAATCTCTGCGCCATAAGCTTTCGCGACGGCGGTGGCTTCCGCAATAGTGGAGTATAGCGTCGACTTCCATTCGGGATCGGAGATGATGTCGCCCTTGTTCTTGCCTGAGGCGGACGAAGCCAGCGCGAACGGAGCGAGAAAGCAGAGCTTGGTCCAGAGCAACGTCTGCTCATTTTCAACAAAGCGACAGATAAAACCGAGGCGCTCCTGCAACGTTGCAAAAAGCGAACTCAGCAAAGCGCGTCCACTTGCCGCCAGGCTGAGGCGAACCATCGAGCGTTGGACGAAGCGATCTTGCGCAGTGCGGTCTGCTTCCACTGCTATGGTGGCAGGTATGACGCGGTCATGACCGAAGCGCGATCGTAAGAGCGCAATGTGATCGACTCCGTTCAATAGCGGCACGATGAGTCGCGGGATGGCATTCACGGATAGCAGCGCGGACTCGAGCTGGTAGGCTTTGGTTGCGATCCAGAGCACGTCAACGGAATCGGTTAATTTCGTAACCGCCGGCGCCGCGACAGTGATGCTGTCGGTGGGCTGTTCCAGTGTCAGGTGGTCGGGATAATCAGCCGCCTTCTCTGCGCGAACAATAAATGTCACGTCCTCACCGGCAGAGACGAGGGCCACTCCTATGAGGCCTCCGATCGCGCCAACTCCCAAGACTGCGTGCTTCACACGACCTCCCGCTGAACGGAGCGGAGCCGCACCCATACAATCACGAACAGCACGAACCAGATCAAGTCGATGATCGCCGTTGGCAGGTTTTGCGCCGGCGTGCGGCCCTGTGCGAACAGGGTGAACACGGCAATCGGATACAGCACTTTCTCCAGAAAAAGCGCAGGCATGAGCGGCAGGTAGCGTAGGGGATCGCGCGAAATGATGAGGAACGCAATCTGCCAGGCGAGGGTGACGCCGACAAAGCCGTAGTAGAAGCCGGGGTGCGTGATCGGAGGCGGTTGCTTGATGCCGATGGTGGCTTCGAGGAAATAGAGCGGAACGATCTCCATCAGGCCGAGCACTCCGGCGACGAGGAAGATCCCGCGGGCGAAGCGGACGGCCTGATGGTCATTCATCGCGATGCACCGTGTCCATGGAGAACGCTGGAAGGCAGACAGCAATGTACTCCGCGCCATCGGCAGCAGGAGTCGAATACTGTACCCATTCGCCTGCATGTGTGACCACGGCCTGGCCGGCATTGATGTCGAGCTCACCGGAATCGGATTTCACCCGCAACATGCCGCGCAGCACGATGGTGAATTCGTCGAAGTCAGGCTTCTGGCAGGGCTCGATCCAGCCTTGCGGGCTGCGCATGTGAGCGACGCTGACGGCGGAGTGCTTCGAGTTCACGCGTCCGATGTATTCGTCGATCAGCTTGGGTTTATTTCCGGCAGCGGTGATGCGCGTGGGTTTTGCGATGAGTGTGGGTGGCATGTCGGTAGTTGGTAGCTAGTAATTAGTAATTGACAATTAGCAATCAGCAAATGGCAGTTGGCCGATGACAGATTGGGAGTCGCTCCTTCCCCGGTTCAGCGTGAGGCGCCGGTGCCGGCCTGCATTCGCTGCAGCAACTCGGCGCTTGCGCTTTCGGGGTCGCCGAGTTGGAAACCGGTTTCCAGCTGCACGGTCACTGCTTTGGGCGCCAGCAGCTTGAGCGAAGCCGCGATATTGTCGGAAGGCAGCTGCGAGCTCTCTGGGCCGAGCACGATGTAGTCGACGTCCGCCGCGCTGAGGAGCGTCCTGGCATCGCGCATACGGCAGGTGGAAAGCACCTCATATCCATGGCGGTTCAGCATGGATCGTACGAAGGCACAGAGGTCAGGCGACTGATCGACGAAGAGCACCAGCGGGCCGGGTTTTCCGGCGGCCGGATTTTGGGTGGCAGGCTCTTTCAGGAAAGAGATGACGGCTTCTTCCTCGCTGTCGTAGATGCGAAAAATTGTGGACAGCTTCGTCATTTCGAGCAAACTGCGAAAGAAATTTTGAGGCGCGGCGAGGCGAAGGTCGCCGCCGTGATTGCGAGTGTGCGAGAGGAAACGCACCAGCAGTCCCAAGCCGCTACTGTCAACGCGTTCGACGTCGGAGACGTCGAGCACCAGACGGTTGAATTCCATCAGGGCGCGATTGATGGCGGCCTGCAGGACGGCGCTTTCTTCACCGGTGACGATTCGACCGGAGCATTTGATGAGATAGACCTTGCCGCAGGGACGAGATTCCAGGGAGAGAGACATCGTTCAGTGAACCCCGAGTAGTGAAATTTCAGACAATGTATCACTGTGGAGCAAGAAACGGGGCAATAATTTCGGCACAAAACATCATGCGAGCTCGGGCGAACCACAGATCCCTCGGCTGCGCTCGGGATGACAATTGCGGAGGAAAGAGGATCCTGTCGGCGACAGCGATGTCACCCGGTGGGTGAGTTTTCCGCCAGTTGGTCGGTCGGGACAGGTTGCGGTTCAGTTTGCACGGGTCGAGGTGGGAGCGCGGCAGCTTTCTGCTTCTCTTCCAGGTCGATCTTAAGCAGCTCGGCGTTTAATTGGCGCTTCAGATCGTCACGCATCATGCGAAACTGCACCATGAACTTCGCCAGCTGGCGGGCGATCTCCGGCAGCCGCTTGGGACCGAAGATCACCAGAGCCAATAGCAAAATGAAGAGAATGTCAGGCATCGAATTGCGCCTTGTCCGGAGGGGCGCTGGGGCGAGCGATTACGCCTTCTTTTCCTGATCTGCAGCGGCGTCATTGCTGTTCATCGACTCTTTGAAGCCACGGATGGCTTCGCCTAATCCCTTTCCAAGTTCGGGAAGCTTCTTGGGTCCGAACACCAGCAAGGCGATAAAGAGAATCACCAGCAGGTGGGTGGGCTGAAACAGATTATCGAGCATGTCTACTCCTGCCTATAAGGATAGCGCATCCTATCACGAGAACAGGCAATGCCAGACATTTTTGCGTGCCACTAGTGTGGGACAATGCGTGCGAATCGCAGGATGACGATAGGCGAATGGCTACGATCAAATATGATTTCTTGCGGTCGATGAGGAGGAACAGATGAAGACTGCCGCGCGCTTGGCCTTGGCTTTGATATTGGCTGCTTCTCCCGCCTGGGCTCAGCAGGATGAGATTCCGAAGAACATCGCGGAGAGCGTGGGGGAAATGCTGGAGCTCGCCCAGCGACAGTTTCTTGCGTTGGCTGAAGCAATGCCCGCCGACAAGTATTCATTCATCCCGACCGCGGGAAGTTTCAAGGACGCGCGCTCGTTTGGCGAGCAGGTAAAACACGTGGCCTGCGCGAATTTTGCGTTCTTCAACGAGATCGAGGGCAAAACGCCGCCGGAAGGATGCGAGAGGGGCGGGCCAGCGAAGGCGCAGAGTAAAGAGGAATTGCTGCAATACCTGCGCGAATCGTTCGACTACGGTAACAAGGTGCTGACGACCATCAACACGCAGAACGCTTTGGCCCGCGTGAATGGACGGTATGCGGCGCCGAACACGAAGCTGGGGGTGGCCGTGGCAGCGGTGTGGCATGTCTCCGATCATTATGGGCAGCTTGTCGAGTATCTGCGGATGAACGGGATTGTGCCGCCTTCAACGCAGAAGTATGGGCTGAAGGTGCGATAGGCGGGAGGCAAACATGGCACGCACAGATAAGCCGACCGACACTGCCTCGGGCGAATGGGCAAAGCACTTACGGCCGGAGGGCAAGAAGCGGTTTCACGGAATCGTGCGCCGTAAAGTGAAAGAAGAACTGCGCGGCAAGAAGGACTCTAATGAGCCGGAACGCTGATAGTGTTTCCAAGGGCCGGCCTGCTCACTGCAGAATAGGTTTGGCGGTGGTGTCCTGAGACAGCTTCGCTTCGAGAAACGCGACGTGACCGTCCTCCATCTGCGCCAGGTTGTAATAAGTCTGGCGGAGGGCGGCATCGGCGGTTTGCTCGGTCATCCTGGTGTAGAAGAGTTGCGCGCTGACCTCGGCCTGCAATGCCACCTGCAGGGCGGCCTGGCGCGCGGCGAGGCCATCCACGGCGCCGAAGACGTCGCCGTGCTCCAGACGGGGCACCTCGATAAACTCAACCAGTTCTTCCTCGGAGAACGAGCGGACGGGATTGCCGTACTGTTGTATGTACTGGCGCTCAAGCAAGGCATGATGCTCGCGCTCTTCGACCGCCATCTCCCAGAACACAGCTGCGATCTCCAGCGACTCGGGATCGCCAAACTCGGTGAACATTTCGGCGAAGCGATGATAGATACCGGCGTTGCGCTGCTCGATGCAGAGAGCAATGTGCAAGACCTCTTGCGGTCTCAAGGAGGCAAAGCTGCGTTGCATGAAGAAATCCCCCGAGTGAAAAGATCAGGGGGATTGTAATTGCAAAGCAAGGGGATGGGACGGTAAAGAACAGAAGGAAACGGTTGCTTGTTCCAAAATGGGAATCCAAATGACGGCGCGGCTGTCGGCTCAGGCCGACTTCTTTGAGTTCCTGGTCTGGGCTGCGCGCTCAGCCTCGATTCGTGCAATGGTGCGCTTCAGCCAATGTTTAACGTTTTCGCGCAGATCCTCTTCGGTCTGGTTTGGGGTGGCAATGGTGACGCCGTTGCGATTCAGTGGAATGTGGTGGCAGGGAACATCTTCGGTGCGGTACTGCTCGGGCACGAAGTCCCAGAGCAGGCACTCGCGGCAGGCATGAGGGCGCGTGGGATCGCCATGATTGGGGCAGGTAAGGGAATCCTGGAAGATGGAGGCCGGCCCCCAAGGCGTGCTGTACCAGTTGCCGTAGCCGCCCTGTTCGAGGAAATTCAGTTCATAACGAAGGACTTCCAGCACATCGCGCTTATCTTCAGACATGATCGACACTCCCGGCAGGTACCCCTCTGGCTACCCATCCCTGAGTCATTGTGAATGAGAGCGCACTGGGGTGCTGTGACGCACCTCACTTGCAACGGTGATTATTGCCCGCCGGGAAAAAACGTCTCGAATCGGGAAGGGCCTTCGAGCACGGGCTTGCGTCCATACGCGGTAGCGGCGCGCCGCCTACTGCGAAGCCGGCGCGGACTTCTTCGCGCCTGTTTGTGAGCTCATGCTCTTATGAGTTGCAGCCCCAGCCGTGTGGCCTGCCCCACTGATCTTGATGGTAATGATTTTCGGCGGACTGTCCGGTTTGTCGTTACCGTTCCTGGGCAGGCGCGCGATCTTCTTCACCAGGTCGATATCCTGGCACTGCCCGAAGATGCTGTAGTGGCCGTTGAGCCACGGCGTGGCCGCCTCGGTAATGAAGAACTGCGAGCCGTTGGTGTTGGGGCCGCTGTTGGCGTAGGCGAGACGGCCAGGCTGATCGAAGGTCAGGTCGGGGCTGGTCTCGTCCTTGATCTGGTAGCCGGGATCGCCGCTGCCGGTACCCAGAGGATCGCCACCCTGGATCATGAAGTTGGGGATGACCCGATGGAAGATGGTTCCGTTGTAGAGCGGCACGCCCTTCATCATCTTGCCGGTCTTGGGGTCCTTCCATTCCTTGGTGCCGGTGGCAAGGCCGATGAAGTTGGCCACCGACTGTGACGCTTTGTCAGGAAACAGCGTGCAGGTGATGTTGCCCATGCTGGTTTCAATGACAGCGGTCGGCTCGGCCGCCTTCTGGGCGCTCTTTTCGCTGGCGGCGTGCTGCTGCGAGGTTGTAGCTTGGGCGGCAGCGAAGGTGGTGAGTGCGAGGACAGCGATGATGAGTTTGTGCATGATGTCTCCAAAATCAGTGGCTAGTGGCTAGTGGTTAGTAAGACGATCGCGCGACCACGTTGGAGTCCACGGCCGGTTGCGGTCACGGCGCTCAAGCAGCGCCCCGGCACCAACCGATGCAGGTCAACGCGGCTTCTTATTTCACAACAACTATCCGCCAGCAACTAGCCACTGGCCACTGACCACTAGTCACTGCCTTTGCATCTGCCGCGAGACCTTTTCTACCTGGCCGAATACGCGCAGCAGATTGCCGCCAAGAATCTTATCAAGATCGGCGGCTGTGTAGCCGCGCTGGGACAAGGCCTCGGTGATTTTCGGCAAATCGGCAACCGAGTCGAGCCCCTGCGGCGAGCAGTCAATGCCGTCGAAATCCGAGCCCAGTCCGACATGGTCAACACCGGCGACCTTCGCCATATGGTCGATATGGTCGATCAGATCGCTGAGCGGCGGTCGTGGCAGCTTGGGTGCGAGCTTCGCCTTGGCCTCAGCTAATTCTTTCGCGGTCTCCGGCGTCTGCGGCTTGATGAACAGTGATTGCACCTTCTCATAATCCGGGTCATGCTGGACTCTGAGCTGCTTCGCGGCGTCCAGATACTTCTGTGAGACGAAGGCGCAATAGAAGTTCACCTGTGCGACGCCGTTCTTGGCGGCGAGGGCGCGCAACATGTCGTCGGTCATATTGCGCGGGGCGTTGGTGAGCGCGCGTGACGACGAATGCGACGCGATAACCGGCGCCTTGCTCAACTCCAGCGCCTGGTAGAACGTCGAGTCGGCAACATGCGAGATGTCGACGATCATGCCCAGGCGGTTCATCTCCTCGACCACTTCGCGTCCGAAGGGAGTGAGGCCGCCATGGCGCTGGATGTTCTTGTCATCCATATCACCGCTGGAATCGCCGATCTCGTTGGTATTCGACCAGGTCAGAGTCATGTAGCGGACGCCGAGACGGTAGTAGTCGCGCAGGATGCGGATGTCGCCCTCGATTGCGTGACCACCTTCCACTCCGAGCAGCGCGGCGAGCTTGTGCTCTTGATGCGCGACGACGATGTCGTGCGTCCCGTAGGCCATCATCATCTTGTCGGGATGGCGGCGCGCCTGCTCATAGACCGCGTCGATCATGTCGAGGGCGCGCTTGGCCTCGTTGCCCTTGTTGGCCTTGGGTTCAACCCAGATGGAGAAGAATTGGGCGCCGAGATTGCCGGCCTTGATCTTGTTGAAGTCGAGATAGCCGGTGCCCGCGTCCTGCGCAAGATCGAAGTTCTCGTCGACGAGGCGGCCCGGCGTGTCGGCATGGGTGTCGATGATGATGGCCGAGTTGTGAATGGCGCGCCAGTCTTGAGGTGTTGAAGGCGATGATTGGGACGTTTGAGAGAAGGCAGCTGTGGCGACGAAGAGAACGAAGGCGAGGCGATGTAGGGTGCGCATCCGAGAGTTGAGGGCTCCGAACTGAAATTCAGTCGATTCTGGATTGTAAACGAACTACGGAGCGGAGCACGCGTCGTGGGGCAGATGCACGATTTGCAATCGAGCGTCTAAACTGAAGGAATATTCCCCTTGGAGGACTCTCGTGGAAACAGTAGCGGAATACAAGGCCCGCATTATGTCTTACGTAGAGGGTAAGGATGCGATGGCTGTGCAGCGCGAAACAGCCAGTGCGCTCGCGCAGTTGATCGCCGGGGCTTCGTCGGACAAGCTCACGAAGCGGCCTGATCCGGCGAAGTGGTCGGTGGCGGAGGTGCTGGCGCACCTGGCGGACGCGGAAATCGGAGCTGCGTGGCGATATCGACAGATGATCGAGCACAATGGCGGTCCGCTGTCACCGTTCGATCAGGAGCTGTGGCATAAGTTGGGAAATTACGCGTCGGCTAGCCCGGCCGAATCGCTGGAGCTGTTTCGGTTGTTGCGTGCGAGCAATCTGCGGATGTTTGAGCGGCTCACTCCGGAGCAGTGGGAGCGTTACGGCATGCATGCGGAGCGCGGAAAGATGAGCGTTCGCGACCTGGCGCAGCAGATCGCCGGGCATGATGTGAATCATCTGGAGCAGATTCGGAAGATCCTGACGTAAACGCCGGTTGTACGGGGGCGGAGACATCCCACGGCAGAGTCCCGCTCAGGGTAGCTTGTCGAAAAACAGATAGACGGCGGCAATGCGGCCGTCACGGTCAATGATGAAATCAGTCCCGGCGTAAGCTGGCGCCTCACCAGGGCTGCCCGCCACCCATTTGACTCGCCCGCCGTTGCCCGATTCCTCGGGCGCGGCAATTGGCTGATATCGAAAGTCAGGGTGAGTAGCCCTTATCGCGCCTGCGACGCGATCGATCTCATCGCGGCCACGGTACACGCCCCTGTTGGGGTCGTAGAACACGCCATCTTCGGTGTAGATCTCGTCGATGGCCGCACGACGACGCGCGGGGTCGTTTTCACCGAAGACGTCCTGAAGATTGCGAGTCAGCAAGGTCGATACGCTGTCGGACACGGCTGGTCTCCTTTTCGGAACCGGGTGGGGCTTGCGATATTCACTCACAATCAAAGGGTTTCAACAACTCACCAGGGCCAGCACTTCCTACGGGAGCAATCACAGGGGCTGCGTTTTGCACGAGGCCGATGCGGCTCGGTACAATCGCGGGTCGGACGAAAACGCTTATGCCAATGAACAAAGTAGTCGCGAACGCCGATGATGCGGTGCACGACATTCAGGACGGCGCGACCATCATGGTCGGCGGCTTCGGGCTGTGCGGTATTCCGGAGAACCTGATTCGCGCGCTGGTGAAGAAGGGCGTGAAGAACCTGAATACCATCAGCAACAACGTCGGCGTAGACGACTTTGGGCTGGGGCTCATGCTTGCAGCCGGGCAGATCAAGTCTCACAAAGGCAGCTACGTTGGCGAGAATAAGCTGCTGGAAGACATGGTGCTGACCGGACGCATCGATCTCGAACTGGTTCCGCAGGGAACGCTGGCGGAGAGGATTCGCGCTGGTGGCGCGGGGATTCCGGCGTTCTTCACGCCAACGGGATTCGGTACGGTGGTCGCCGAAGGGAAAGAGACGCGCGACTTCGATGGCAAGCCCTATGTGCTGGAACGCGGCATGACGGCCGACTTCGCGCTCATCAAGGCGTGGAAGGGCGACAAGTGGGGAAACCTTGTGTACCGCAAGACGGCGCGGAATTTTAATCCCATGATGGCGACGGCGGCAGAGGTCACGATTGTCGAGGTCGAGCATCTGGTTGAGCCGGGGGAGATCGATGCCGATCAGGTGCACACGCCGAGTGTGTACGTGCATCGCATTTTTCAGGGCCAGGATTACGAGAAGCGGATTGAGCGTCGGACGGTGCGGAAGGGGTAAGGGGCTGGGGATTAGGGATTAGGGGCTTGAGATTATGGCGACGACTCCGAATATCGCAAAGCAGAAGGACACTGAGAAGCGCGATCGCATTGTGCGGCGCGTGGCGCGCGAGTTGCGCGATGGCTTCTACGTCAATCTCGGCATTGGCATGCCCACGCTGGTGGCCAACTGCGTGCCGCCGGGAATTGAAGTCGTATTGCAAAGCGAGAACGGGATGATGGGCGTGGGGCCGTATCCGATGTCCGGCACCGAGGATCCCGATCTCATTAATGCCGGCAAAGAGACGGTGACCGAGCTGCCGGGCACGGCATTCTTCTCCAGCGCGGAATCGTTTGCGATGATTCGCGGCGGGCACATCGACCTGAGCGTGCTGGGCGCGATGGAAGTGGACGAGGACGGCAATCTCGCCAACTGGATGATCCCCGGCAAGATGGTCAAGGGCATGGGCGGCGCGATGGACCTGGTGGCCAGCGCCAAGCGCGTGATCGTCGCCATGGAGCACACCACGCGCGATGGAGGTCCCAAGATTCTGAAGCGGTGCACACTGCCGATCACCGGGTTGCGCGTGGTGGATACGATTGTGACGGAGATGGCGTACATCCGGGTGACACAGAGCGGGCTGGTGCTGGAGGAGATCGCGCCGGGGTTGACGGTGGAAGATGTTCAGCAGGCGACGGAGGCGCCGCTGATGGTGAGCCCGGAGTTGAAGGAGATGGCGTTCTAAAGCATCAGCGGCGGTTGCATAACCGAAGGTGGTGTGATGTAGAGCCTTGTGGGGTTGCGGGGCGTGTTTCATAGTTGTGGGTTGGTGTAACCGCATCTTCGCGCCCGAAAGAAGGTTCTATGCGCGTTCGCATTTTCTGCCTGATCGCTCTCCTGCTTCTATCCGCCGCCTGTCTTAGCGCGCAAAATACTGCCCCAGCACAGGCCGGCAAGACTGAAATCAAGAACGTTCCCGCGGGGTACACAAACCCCACATCTGGACGGCAGATGTATGACGCGTATTGCGCGTCCTGTCACGGGCAAGGCGGAAAAGGCAATGGCCCGGCCGCATCGGCGCTGAAAGCTACGCCGACGGATCTCACGCAATTAGCGGCGAAAAACGGCGGCACCTTCCCGGAGCAGCACGTGGCTCAGGTCATCAAGGGCGACTCGACGATGCCGGCTCACGGAAGCAAGGAGATGCCGGTGTGGGGACCGGTGTTTTCGAACTTGAGCGGGCACGACACCGCAGCCACGCAGCTGCGGGTGCGAAACCTGACGAAATACATCGCCTCGATGCAACAGAAGTGATGCACTTACACCCTCCCTTCGTGGGATATAGGGCGCGCAGGGCCCGTGTCAAACAACGGTCGGGGTGCGATCTGGCATCTGAGTTGCCAGGTGGCAAACTATGGCCAGGAAGCCGACCATCCTCTGCGTCGACGACCGGGCAGACAGTCTGCTGATTCGCAAGTTGATGCTTCAGCAGTTCGGATGCGAAGTCGTCACCGTTACTGACGCCCCCGCCTGCCTGGACGCCCTTGATCAGCATCCCATCGATCTCATCCTTATCGATTACCACCTTTCCGGAAAGGTGAATGGCGAAGAACTGTCGCGCACCATTCGGGAAAGCTGGCCGAAGGTCGCACTGATCATGTTGACCGGGGATCCGAATGTTCCCGTCAGCGCGAGGGAAAGCGTGGATGCGCTGCTGATCAAGGGCGCCAGCAGTCCTAACGACATGTTGGACCTGATTGAGAACCTGGTGCCTGATGCCGAGCTGCTGCCACGGGTTCGGTAGTAGGGCTCACTCATTCGAAAACAATCGAATGGGTGGAGGCGGATAGTCACAAGCATGAAGTTTGCGAGCGAGGAATAAGCGGCCAAATGGCTTATACCCAGAATCAAGGTGAGCAGCCGGAAAGGCCGCACCTCATTGATGCTGGACGGTTACCTTAATCCGGACCATTTCCCGCAACGCAATTCCGGCGTAGAATTCGATCAAATATCCGTTCGAAAACCAGAGGCGCGGGGGTTCTGGAATGTCCGAAGCTAATCTGGCGGGAAGCAAACTTCTGACTTCGTGGAAAGAAATTGCCGCCTTCCTCGGCAAGGGAGTACGGACTGTGCAACGTTGGGAGGCGACGCTGGGGCTTCCTATCCTTCGTCCCGATGGCGCGCCACGAAATGTGGTAATGGCGCACCGCGACGACTTGGAGGCGTGGGTACAGAGGGGACGGCGCGCATTCCGCCCGCAGGCGAACGCGTCGTTGAAGAAAGACGAGGAGGCGAGGCTCCAGCTTGCGGCGGGTCTAGAGGAATTTCGCAGAGCCATGAAAGAGATAGAAGGATTGGTCCAGGACGTTGCCATCAGCCGTGCCGTACTGCGCGAGGAGGTCCGAAGGTTCAGGTCGCTTTATGACGAGTGGAACATGAATCGGAATCGTGATGGCGATGCTGGCAATAAGCCGCTGCACGCGAGCAAAGTAAACTGATCGACGGCAAGAGGCTGGACGCCCGATTCACGGAAGCTGGAAGCTAATGCTGCCCGTAGAAACACACGCAGAGTCGGTGCTCCGAGTTCTGGAAGAAACCGGCATGAGGTGAGAGCGCATGCTGTTGCTAATGGACCAGGCGCGCCGGCTGCGACGCCATGCGCGGATGTTGCGTGCAACGTCGGAGAGGGTGCGGGCAGCGTCATCCAAGACGAGAAAAAAATTGTCTGCGTCCCGTCTGCCGCTTTATTGGCCGTAAGACAGCACAGGCATAACGCCCGGGCCATTCTCACATCAACTTGACATCGGATTTCGCCAGCAGCTTTCTGGTTTGGGCGAGCAATTGTTCGGTTTGTTCTATCAGAAGCCGGGTCTTAACCGCCAGCTTCTCTGCCCGTTCCAGGAGGTGCCTGGCTTCTTCTTCGTCTGCAATGGTATTAGCGCGTTTTGCCGGTTTGTATTCTCCCGCGGGCATTGCCAGGCATCCTACTGACGAAGGGGCGGTATAAGCGTTTTCACAAGGTTTGATGCAGGTGCAATCGCAAGCGGGATAGCAGGAGGCAGAAGAAAATCGGGAGTTATAATCTTCGACAATATGACACCTATGCCGGAGTGGTCTAGATGTACCACTCCTGTACATTCTGGCCGTTAGCAGTCTCCATGCCCAGGCTGCGGATTTCTCATGACACCCTCGCGCTCAACTCGTAAATCGGAAGGCGCCGGAAAGGAAAAAACCAAGGGGAAGGCCGCGAACTCGTCTGGCGATCACGCCAGAGACAGCTTTCCTATCGTAGGGATCGGCGCCTCCGCCGGCGGATTGGAAGCGTTCACCTCGTTTCTCAAGGCGCTTTCGCCACATCCTGGGTTATCGCTCATCCTGGTGCCGCACCTTGACCCCTCGCGCGAGAGCGCGTTCTCGCAGATCCTTTCGCGAACAACGTCGATACCCGTGCTGACGGCGCAGAACGGAATGCGTGTACAGCCAGACCACGTGTACGTGATCCCGCCCAACTGCGACATGACCATCCAAGCGGGCGTGCTGGTTTTGTCGGAGCGGCAGGAACCACACACGGTCAATACCACGATCGATATCTTCCTGCGCTCGCTGGCCACCGACCAGAGCAGAAATGCCATTGGTGTGGTGTTGTCGGGTACGGCTACGGACGGCACGCTCGGCTTGGCCGCGATTAAGGGCGAGGGTGGCATTACCTTCGCACAGGACCCACGCACGGCGAAGTACGATGGCATGCCTGCCAGCGCTATTTCCGCCGGTGCTGTCGATTTTATTTTGCCGCCCGAAGGCATTGCCAAGGAACTGGACCGCATCCGGCAGCACCCCTACGTCGCGGGAAAACTGCTGGAGCCAGGAGCGGAAAGCCAGGAAACGACCGACGCCTTTATGGGGCAGGTTTTCCGCCTGCTGCGGCGAGCCACGGGAGTTGATTTTTCCGAATACAAGCCGCCGACAATCGGACGCCGCATCCAGCGGCGCATGGCGCTCAATCGCGTCCACAAGCTCAGCGAATACACAGCAATCCTGCATCGCGATCGCAACGAAGTGAATTCCCTCTATCAGGACCTGCTGATTAATGTCACCAGCTTCTTCCGCAACCCGGAGGCATTTGAGGCGCTGAAGAAGGAAGTTTATCCAGCCATCGTGAAGGCGCGAATGACGCCCGCAAATCCCATTCGCATATGGGTGCCAGGCTGCTCGACGGGAGAGGAAACGTACTCGATCGCAATTTCGCTGATGGAGTATTTGGGCGAGGAAAAGACGGAAGTTCCGGTGCAAATCTTCGGCACCGATCTGAGCGAGGGAGCGATCCAGAAGGCGCGGGTAGGCATTTACAAGGAGAGTATTGGCGCCGATATTTCGCCGGCCCGCCTGCGACGGTTCTTCCATAAGACCGATGCCGGGTACCAGATTGGCAAGACGGTTCGCGACCTGTGCATTTTTTCCACACAGAATGTCTTTAGTGATCCGCCGTTCTCGCGGATGGACCTGATCAGCTGCCGCAACGTGATGATCTATCTCAGCCAGGCCCTGCAGAAGAAGGTCATTCCGATCTTTCATTACGCCCTGAACCCGACTGGCTTCCTGATCATCGGCAGTACGGAAGGCTTGTTGGGAGCGGGATCCGAGCTGTTCGATATGGTCGACAAAAAACAAAAAATTTATCGCAAACGGATGGTTTCCTCCCCGGTAACCTTCGGCCTGGCGGTCGGAGTGCCCGACACAAGCCCGGAAGGAAGCGGCGGGGGCACACCGGCCGCCAAGCCGCATGACACAATCAAGGCGCCCATCGAGCTGCAGCGGGAAGCCGACCGGCTCTTGCTGGCCCATTATGCGCCGCCGGCCGTTGTGGTGAATGAGCAGATGGAAATTCTGCAGACGCGGGGCCGCACGGGGTCATTTCTCGAGTTGCCTCATGGCAAGGCCAGCCTGCATCTGCTGAAGATGGCGAAGCCTGGATTGTTGTTCGAGCTGCAAAGGGTCGTTGAGGAAGCGCGCAAAAGCAAGGGTGAGAGCAGGCGGCCCAACATTCATGTCGATACGAACGGAGAATCCAAGGTAGTCACCATTCGCGTCGTACCGTTTAATCCCTCGCCGCAGGAGGCGGGCAATTACCTGATCGTGTTTGAGCCACAGGCCCCGGAGGCAGAACATATCGCAGTCGCGCCCGTGACCGCCGGTCCACTGACCGACGCGGAGCGAGCAGCCAAGGATGAGCAGATTGCCCAGCTGCGGCAAGAACTGACGGCGACCAAGGAATATCTGCAGTCGATCATCGAGGCGCAGGAGGCGACGAACGAGGAGTTGCAGTCGGCTAACGAAGAGATCCAGTCGGGCAACGAGGAGCTGCAAAGCACCAATGAAGAGCTCCAGACTTCGAAGGAGGAGTTGGAATCGGCAAATGAAGAGCTGCACACGGTCAACGAGGAGATGCAGCACCGTAATGACATGCTGACGCAGATTAATAATGATCTGAACAACCTGCTGAACAACGTCGATCTGCCGATGCTGATGGTGGGTTCCGACCTGACCGTGCGGCGCTTTACTGCGCAGGCCGGCACGTTGCTGGGCCTGATGAATACGGACATCGGAAGGCCGATTCCGCGCCTCAAGTTCAATATAGACCTGCCCTGGCTGGAGCAGGTGATGGTGGACATCGTCCGGGACGCGCAAACGCAGCAATATGACGTGCAGGACAAAGACAAGCGCTGGTATCGCTTTCGGCTCTCGCCTTACAAGACTCTGGACAACCGCATCGACGGCGTGGTGCTGAGCGTGGTAGAGGTTTCGGACGCGCAGAGAGACGGTAGCGATGGCCTGCCGAAGGGAAAGAAATCGGCCGTAAATAACAAACAAGCCCGCCGGGGGAAGTAAGCAAGGGCGGGCGATGGAAGCGGGTATTCTCGGGTCCGGTAGAGCCGGCCTTCACGCCCGGCGTCCCAGGGCGCTCGCGCAAAAATTCAGGCTTTCCGCCGCAGCATTAAGCAGCGAGGGAAAGCCTGTATCGCAAACCGTTTCTTCACACGGCGCTGAAGCGCCGCTCTACAAATCCCGCCTACTCCACCAGCACTGCGCTTTGGATCGGCGATGCGCCGTTCGGCAGCGTCGTGTAATGGTTCGTAATTGTGGTATTCCCGTTGAATTCCAGCGTCCACGCGATGATGATCTCGTAGGCATTGTTCACCGGCGTGCCGGTGTACCGCAAAGGCGTGGTCGGGAAATAGAGAACACCGGTGTAAATCGCTCCATTGGAACCGTTGATGGTGTTCAGTAACGTGTGGTCCGTTATGGAGCGGTCCTGGAAGAAGAGGATTCCGGCCAGCGGGCCAGCGCTGGGAGCGGTGAGGGTCGTGCTGGAGGAACCAGCTACTTTGATTGGCGCATAGGGGTATGTCGAATTTCCAGTGTTGTAGAAGGTGACGCCGCCGCCGGTTATTGTCGCCCCGCCAGTGACCGTCAGTCCTCCACCAAGTAGAACGTAGGTACCGGCGCCGAAGGTGACATTCGCGTTGCCGCCTATGGTGATGCCGCCGCAATAGGTACCTTGAGTGAGGTTTTGTAGGTTGTTGTTGTTGTTGATGACGACGTTGGTGTGGGCAGAGTCACACGTGGTCGGGTAATCGGTAGGAGCTTGCACCGAGGCCAGAGGATCGGTGAAAGGCGCGATGCCGGCGACCGGCGTGGGATTGAATCCAGAGCCGCTATAGCCACCGACAACACCAATGGAGCTGGCGTCAACAGTCCCGCTGACGCCATTCTTGTGCAGCGCGTCACCGTCGCTGGAGTTCACCAGGATGCCGCAATTGGAGCTGATACCCACGTTACCGTTGATCAAGAAGGTCTTCTTGTCGACAGGATCCAGGGCATAGATGCAACCGTCGGAGCTGCCCACCGAGGACGCGATCGCGCGGCTGCGGACATAAACGTTGTCGAAGCCGCCCACGCGCATGAAGAACGTCGGGCGCGTCTGCGCGACGATTACTTCCACGTAGTTGTCTTTGCCCTGGAAGGGATCGCCTGGGGTCTGCGGCGGCACGTTCACCTGCACCGAGATGCCGTTCGTGCCGTTGGTGTATCCGTTGGCAGCGGCGTCGGCCTGAGCAGCGGTAGTGATGTTAGGCGAGCTCGAGCCGTCGTAGATCATGGCGGAGGCGCCGGCTATGGCGCCGGCATCCGCGGCTTTCTGCATTTGTTGCTTCTGATAACGCAGGTAGCCGACATCGACACCAAGTCCAGCCATGAGCAGCAGAACCAGCAGTCCAAGAGCCGTGAGCACCAGCGCTTGACCTTCTTCGCCTCTGCCAAATTGATTGAGTTGTCGGGTGAGAGATAGACGAACGGCCAGAAACAAACTTTTCACAGTGACGCCTCCGCGCGAACGAATCTCGAGCGCATCGCGCCTTGAACAGCGGCCAGCTAAGGCAAGCGATGCCTAATTCAATGCGGGATCCCCGTTCGGGCATCAACGGCCAATAACCGAGTGCACCATGATGCCCTGAACAATTGCGGAAAAGTGTAGGCGAGCCTTAGTCCCAAAGTCTATAGCGCTTATGTCGTAAATTACTACATCTAACGTGGTGTTAACTTACTGATAATTACAATCTGTCTCAGCTCGCAAAACAGCAAGCCTTTTGGCTCCTGCAAATTCGCCCTTGCAGGCCCAGAGGCCTTCCGAAACCGTGTAACCGGAACCCTAAGCCGCACCGGCACTTAAGTCGGCATCTCTGTGGAATGGCCTTGGTCTTTATATGGTCCCTGTAGCCGCCAACTCTGCAAATTTTGTCGGAGGCCCGTCCCTCCTTGCCCGGGAAGGCCAGGGTAGCTTAGTAGGATTCTGATCGGCTTTTGCGGTTGTATTCTTGGTTGCATGACAACGCGCATTGCGGGTTTTCGCGGTGAGTTCCTGTGGGAGCTGGAAATTGCCGAGCGGCAGACGGTCGCCATGGCGGAATGCATTCCCGCCGGCCAGTACGACTGGCGCCCGGCGGCGAAGGCGCGCTCAATCGGCGAGGTGTTCGTCCACGTGGCGACCGGCAACTTCATGCTTCTCGATGTGATCGGCGTAGCTGCTCCTGCGGACTTGTACGCCGGCCTTCCGCCCGAGGGGGAGGCGAGATTTACGGGGCTCATCCGCAGGAATGACGGCTTGGCGGCAAGCATGCGCGAGAAGGATGCCATCGTAACGTTGTTGAAACGGTCGCTGCAGAAGGTGTCGCAGTCCTTCACCGAAGCCGGCGATGCAGAGCTTGAAAGGCGGCTGCGTTTCTTCGGCGAAGACACAACGGTGCGACGCGCCTACCTCCGCCTGCTGTCGCACACCCATGAACACATGGGCCAGATGATCGCGTATCTGCGGTTCAACGGCATCGCCCTTCCGTGGCAGGATTGGCGGCCGGACCGGCGAGTTCAAGCCTGATGATCAGGCAGCATTGTTGAAAGACGGGACTTCGAAAGCTGCGGGAACGTTCCGCTTCACCCAGGTATTTCGTTACGCATGCATGAAAAAGGGCGCAATTGCTTGCGCCCTTCTCTTTTGCACCGATTTCGCTTACACGCTGACAGGCTGCTTGATTGGGACACTCGTCATCCAGCCGAAGCGGTCTTCGGCAACGCCGTTTACGATGCCGTAGAACTCCTTGCGCACGGCTTTCGTAATCGGGCCGGCGACGCCGCGGCCGACGGTGATCTTGTCGACCGAGCGGATCGGCGTGATCTCCGCTGCCGTTCCGCTGAAGAAGAGCTCGTCGCAGATGTAAAGCATCTCGCGCGGAATGATCTGCTCGATCACGGGAATGCCGAGCTCATGCGCGATGTGCAACACCGAGTTGCGGGTGATGCCGGGCAACACGCTGGTGCCGAGCGGCGGAGTGTAGATGCGGTCTTTGTGTACGACGAAGACGTTCTCGCCCGAGCCTTCGCTGACGTAGCCGTTGACGTCGAGGGCGATGCCTTCAGCATAACCATTGACGATGGCTTCCATCTTGATGAGCTGCGAGTTCATGTAATTCGCGCCGGCCTTGGCCATGGTCGGCAAGGTGTTGGGAGCAAGGCGCGTCCAGGAGGAGACGCAGACGTCGACGCCGTCGTCGGAGTCGGGGCTGCCGAGATATTTGCCCCACTCGTAGTTGGCAATGTAAACCTCGGTTGGCGAGTTGAACGGGTTGACGCCGACCTGGCCGTATCCGCGCAGCACGATGGGGCGGATGTAGCAGGGCGCGACCTTGTTGGCGGCGACCAGGTCCACGGTTGCCCGCACCAGCTCGTCGAGCGAGTAGTCGACGTCGATGCGGTAGACCTTGCTCGATTGCAGCAGGCGAAGCATGTGGTCCCGCAGGCGGAAGATCGCGGGCCCCTTTGCCGTGTGGTAGCAACGGATGCCCTCGAACACCGACGAGCCGTAATTGACCACGTGCGACATGACGTGGATCTTGGCGTCATCCCAGGGGACCAGGTGACCGTTGTGCCAAACGAATTCACTTGCTTTAATGGCCATTCCGAAGCTCCTTGAAAAGCGGAGTGAGTACAAATCTTTTTTGCTGCGGGGCCGTGGCTGATGCAAGCAGATGGCAATCCACGTTGATGTTGGTCGGCGAGGGTCGAGAGATCGGCAGCATTCCGTATTCAGTTTAACTCGTGATTATATCCGAGGCTCGCCCCGCCGACGCCAGCGAATTTTGTGACGGCTGCCCGGGCGTGACCAGCTTCACCAGAATGGATGCAGAAGGCGGCGGCCGGGGTACGAAAAACGAGCGGAAATCGAGTGGGGGGCGCGTTTGGCCGGTAGGTTGGGAGCGGATGCCGTGTTTACAATCGAGCTGCCCTGAAGTGTCCAGACAAAATGGATATTTGCACGCACAACCTATGCATCGTTGGCTTGGGGAATGTGGGGCGGGCGTTCGTCGCTCTGCTTCTGGAAAAACGGCAGGAGCTCAGAAACAAGTACGGGATCGCATGGCGGCTGACCGGAGTAGCGTCGCGGCGGCTGGGCTGGCTGGTAGCTCGCGATGGGTTCACGCCGGAGAAGCTGATGGGGGGCGATGTCTCCGAAGGTGAGAGGGCTGGGGATGTTCGCGAGTGGCTAAAGTCTGGCGAGGCTGATGCCCTGTTTGAAATGAGTTCCCTAAATGCGGCAAGCGGGCAGCCCGCCATCGATCACATTCGTGCGGCGCTGGAAATGGGCGCACACGCGATCAGCGCCAACAAGGGGCCCGTCATCCACGCCTATCGTGAGC
Organism: Terriglobales bacterium; assembly: GCA_035262645.1. GTDB lineage: Bacteria > Acidobacteriota > Terriglobia > Terriglobales > Acidobacteriaceae > Bog-257. Next base: position 57,980 of record DATFSK010000015.1, on the reverse strand, counting down.
TGACCGAACTGGCGGCCGCGAAGGGGCGCAGGTTTCTCTTTGAGTCGGCGGTGATGGATGGCGTGCCGATCTTTTCGCTGTTTCGCGAGACCATGCCGGCAGTGGAGATTCGCGCCTTTCGCGGGGTGCTCAATTCCACGACCAATGTGATCCTGGAAGGCATGGAATCGGGGATGACTTTTGATGACGCGGTGCGCCAGGCGCAGGCACTGGGAGTCGCGGAAAGCGATCCGACCGACGACATCGAGGGCGTGGATGCGGCAGTGAAGGTGGTCGCGCTGGCGAATGTACTGATGGATGCCGAACTGAAGATCGGTGATGTGCGGCGCCAGGGCATTCGCGGCATCACAGCGGATCAACTGCGGGAGGCGGGCGCGAACGGCAACGCATGGAAGCTGGTATGCAGCGCGCGACGGTCAGCCGAGGGGAGCATCACGGCCGAGGTGAGGCCGCAGCGGTTGCGCCTGGAGGATCCTTTGGCACAGGTGAAGGGGACATCGTCGATGATCAGTTTCGAAACCGATGTGCTGCCGGAGCTGATCATCACCGAGAAGGATCCGACGTTAATGACCACGGCGTATGGATTGCTGGCGGATTTTGTAAAAGCAGTGGCTAGTGGCTAGTGGCTAGTGGCCAGGGTCTGGTAAGCAGCAACTTTCTCACAATACCTGGATCGCTGTGCTTGCCAGCGCTAAGCGGCTGGGAGTGCGGTGTGGCCGGGACAAAGGACAACAGGTTTCAGTCGTGCGTCACTGGTTGATGATTCGCACGACTGAAACCCAACTGCAGGCAGCGCCCGGTTGTTGGCCGACCCCCACAGCACTACCTGAAAGCAATGTTCCGATCAGCCGAGGCAGCGGCCTCTAATTGGCGTTTGTGATCGGCAGCCGCCTGACAATCCTGTAAAGCGCGCCGTTTGACATCTGGTTTTTGACGCTCGGTTTGCCTACCGCCTGAACGAACACCCGATACACTCCCGAATCAAAGTTGAACTGCGACAGGTCCAGGGAGTTCGTGCCGACGTAGTAGTCGCCCAGCGACATCAGGTTCTGGCCATCGGTCGAGATGTAAGCGGTATAGTGATCGAGCGTCGATTCATCCGGCACGCTCCAGCTCAGCGTATTGCCACTCATGCTGGCCGAGATGCTGAGGCAGTTGTCGATGCCGGTCTGGACCTCGGTGCCTTCTTCGTAGTCGTGCCAGGTAACAACCTGCACGGCATCGAGGCGGCCAGTGTAGGCGCGCACCGCGCCCCAGGAGTCGAACCAGGTCTTGCCGCACAACTGCTGGATGTGGCGGCCGCCGGGCGGCGACCAGCTCGCGACGGTGTCGTCGAAGCCCTTCCACGTGGACGCCCAGTTCTTCTTCGATGGGTACTGGCCGGCGATGGACTCGAAGTACTGCGTGTAGTCCAGGCCCTCGTAGCCGTCCTGCAGCGGATTCTTCGGCGAAAGCCAGCCGAAGGCGCCGATCGTGTAGGCGTTCGTAAAGCTACTGGCGTTCTGGAAGATCCACTCCAGGTCCGAGTTCTGGTTCTCGATCGTCGACCAGTTGATATTGTAAGACCCCATGCCAAATTGCACAACGATGCTTTTGCCGTCGCTGTTGCGAATGGCCGCTGGTGAGCTGAAGTAGCCCTGCTGGCGCGCGTAGGCAATGATGTTCAGCAGCGCCTGTGTGGCCGAACAAGTGGGATAGCAGGAGTGCCACTCGATGGCGCCCTGGTCGATCATCAGCGCGAAGTCGAGTATGGACTGCTGCTCGATCTGTGTCTTCAGAATCTCGGTCGCGCTCTCCTCGTAGCTGCCCGGACCGTACCAATCCACCAGTACGCCATCGAAGCCTCGGCTCGTCAGGTCGGTGATCTATCGCGTGACCTGCGCGGGATCGCTGGAGCTGTAGCCGATGTTTGGATGCGTCCCGTGGACCCAGTACGGAATGTACGTGGTGTAGATCTTCGCTCCCTGTTGCGTTTCCGAAAGCAAAGTATGGACGTTGACCTTGCTGACGTTGCTGGCAGCGAGGTTGCCATTGTCGACGCATTGGCCGTTGGTGACGGTGGTGATCTCGCATCCGGGGAACGTATCAGCAGCTGAAGTGTTGTTGGTGGTCTGAGCCGTGAGCGTGGTGTTTGGGATGACCTGATTGTAATTGGCGGCGTGAATAGAGAATGCGAGGCTTAGCGTAACGGCCACGCAGGAAGCGGCGTAAATTCTCGACATCCAAGGACTCCGGCGGACGCAGCAAATACATCAGCGGCGCGCGATGAAAATGTGCCTGCACAGAACTTGGGTCGTACGCGACGAGTATAGGAGCGGGAACACGAGCGGGGTTCCCCATCAATGACTGATCTGTGGCCGAAATTTCTACTTAGGCATCTGTGAGTACAGAAGATGAAAGTCTAAGGTCACGGCGTGATGCGGAGGGTGAAATTCGTGCGCCGAGAAAGGCCTCACGCGGAAAACCGATGTCACGGACGCGCCATCCTAAAAGACATCAGCCTTCGCGCGCGGTCCTTGCGCAAGGAACTCACTGCAATGCCGCTACAGATTGAGGAACGCCAATCCGCGAGTGTTGCCGGCCGTCCAGTACGACGCTGGCGCTGGATGGCGATTGCGGCTGCTGTCATCGTTGTTGCGGTCATCGTACTCGCCATTCTGACTGTAGTGAACTGGCCATTCACACGAAATGCGGTAGCGCAGGCGTTGCAACAGCAATCGGGCAGCACAGTCCAAATTGCCAGGTTTCAGCGGATTTACTTTCCTCATCCCGGCTGTATTGCGCAAGGCGTGACGTTTCGTCGTGGCAGTACGCCGGGCCCGTCGCTCGCGACGATCGACAAGCTCAGAATCATGGGCAGCTATCACACGCTGCTCTTTCACCACATCACCCTTGTTCGCGCGGAGCGCATCCACATCACGATCCCGGCGAAAGGGAGCTCGCAAGCGCAGTCGGAGACGAGCGGAGCGGCGCTATTGCCGGTCGAGCTTGGCAAATTGGGAGTGGGCGTGACGATTGGCAAGATCATTGCCGACGGCGCCGAAGTTGAGTTCTTGCCCGACAAGGCGGGCAAGCAGCCTCTGGTGTATCGCATTCCTAAGCTCGCGCTGCACAATTTGGTGCAAGGACAGCCGTTGCTGTATCGCGCGACGATTTTTCTGCCCCTGCCCCCGGCAGAGATCTTCGTTGAAGGAAAGTTCAGTCCGGTGAGACCCGGCGCCGCTGGACAGACGATCATGTCCGGCACCTATGACGTCGAGCGTATGAACCTGGGAGTGTTTCACGGGATTGCGGGAACATTGGCGTCGAAGGGCAGCTTCGATGGCCTGCTGCAGCACATCACGGTGCAGGGTGCCACGAATACGCCGGACTTCCAGGTGACGAGAAGCGGCCATCCGCTGCATCTGGTGACGCATTACAAGGCCCTTGTTGATGGACTGAATGGAGACGTGGTGCTCGAGTCGGTTACGGCGCAGTTTGGGCGTACAACCGTGGTCGCGGCTGGCCCAATCGAGTCAGAGGGAAACGCCAAGGGCAAGACCGCCGCACTGCAGTTGTATTCGGATCATGCTCGCGTACAGGATCTGCTATGGCTATTCGTGAACGATAAGAAGCCGGCGATGTCGGGACCGATCATCTTCCGCGCCAAGGCGACGTTTCCGCCTGACGACCGGCCGTTCATCGACAAAATTCGCCTGGAGGGCGACTTCGGAATTTCGGGGGCACAATACCCGCATCCTGAAACGCAGAAAGATATCGATGTGCTGAGCGCGCGCGCGCGAGGCAAGGCCGATGAAGTGGAGGATGAGAACGACAGGCGCGGGAATGACAGCTATGATCCCGGACGAGTGCTGTCGAATATCAAAGGTCATGTCGCGCTACGCGAGGGAGTGGCGCATCTGAGCGACGTCTCCTTCGATGTGCCCGGGGCTACGGCACACGTCAACGGCACCTACAATCTAAAAAACGAAGACATCGATCTGCAAGGGTATATGCACCTCGAGACGCAGCTGTCGAAGGCGACCACCGGGGTGAAATCGTTCTTGTTGAAGGTTATTCAGCCGTTGACTTCGGCGAAGAAGCAGCAGGGGTCGATTGTTACTCTGAAGATTGGCGGGACGTATAGCGATCCCAAGTACACCGTGCTGCCCACCACGAAGAAGCAGGACACTTCAATCCTGGAGAACAAGATCGGCAAGGGCCATTAACGCGCGGCCGTGCAGCGCCGGCGACGGCGATGAGAACGGTCGTTGGCGCGCTTCTGTGCGTTAGCTTTGAGCTGATCGATCTCGGCGAGCTGGCGTGCGGCCATCTCTTGCACCAGGTCGAGAACCGTCTTCTGTCTGATTTCCCCAATCTGTATGAGTTGCATGGGGGCAGAGTAGCCGAGGCGGGAGTTGTGGACATCCCCTGAGGGTAGGAGGGGGATACAACCTCTGGGTCATGGGAGTTCAGCATGATGTGCAGCCCGCGGCGGTATTTTCAGTTTCCACTCAGTGCGCGTGAGCGCCGTTCGGCGTGGAAATGCCCGTGTTTATTGGCGTGCCCTCTGTGATTGACTGCCCGGCGCGATAACATCCTCTCAGATGCGAGAACGCTACCGCCGCTGGATCCATGACTGGGAGTCGCGCATGACTTCGCGCGACAACAATCGCGTCGTGCGCCCGTTTGAGTGGGGGGCGGATTGGACGACGCAGTGGCCCGGGGTTGGTCGCGTTGCCGTGCCGCAGGACCAGACTGACCATGCGGCGATGGTCGAGTACTTCGGCGCGGTCAATGAGCAGTTGATCCACAACAGCGACGAGTTCTTTGCGTACAAGACGCCGGCCGACTTTCATATCGAGCATCGGAAGGTCGAACTTTTCCACACCGGCAGCGAGCCTCCCAAGAAGCCGATCAAAGACGAGTGGGGCAAGTTCCTGCGCTTTACCTCGCCAGTGCCGTCGCCTTATCACGAGAACAATCGCGTCAATGCGCGCTGGTTTCCGGCCAATGGACATCGCGCGGTGGTGCTTCTGCCGCAGTGGAACGCCGATGGGGTGAGCCAGAACGCGTTGTGCCGGCTGTTCAACATGCTGGGCATTGCGGCCCTGAGACTGAGCATGCCGTATCACGACATCCGGCGGCCTGCGGGGATTACGCGGGCGGACTATGCGGTGTCAGCCAATGTGGGACGGACGATCGATGCGACGCGGCAAGGTATCGCCGACATCCGCGCCTGCATGGATTGGCTGGAGCAGCGCGGGTATTCGCGGCTAGGGATTGTAGGGACGAGCCTGGGATCGTGCTACGCATTTTTGGCGAGCGCGCATGATCCACGGATTCGCGTGAACGTGTTCAACCACGCGTCGACGGCGTTCGGCGATGTGGTGTGGACGGGCCAGTCGACGCAGCACATCCGCAAGGGCGTGGAGCCGGTGCTGACGCAGGAGCAGTTGCGCCGGGTTTGGCTGTGCATCAGCCCGATCGTGTACTTCGACAAGTTCAAGCGCTGGCCGAAGAAGTCGCTGATGATCTATGGGCGGTATGACCTGACGTTTCTGCCCGAATTCTCCGTGCAGACGGCGGGCGAATTCTTGCGGCGCGGGTTGGATACCACGATCAAGGCGCTGCCGTGCGGGCATTATTCGCTGGGCGAGACACCGTACAAGTACATGGACGCGTGGCACATCTCGCGATTCCTGGCGAAGGCGTTCGCGGGCTAGGAACTTTGATCGCGGATCCAGAGGTCTGCGATACAGCCGGTCTGGAGACCGGCGCAACAAAATAGGCGCTTAGTACTTCCGCATGTGAATTTCGGTGCCGTTCTTCTCGAACTTCACCTCGTCCATCAGCTGGTTGATCAGGTAGATGCCGCGGCCGTGGTTGGAGAAGACATTTTCGCCACGGCATGGGTCGGGAATCTCGAAGGGGTCGAAGCCGGCGCCGGGATCGCGAACAACGATGAGCATGCCGCGCTCGTCGTCGCAACCTACGCAGCATTGGACTTTCTTGCTGGGATCGTTCTTGCAGCCATGGACGATGGCATTGGCGAGAGCCTCGCGGAGCGCGGTCTCGATCTCAAATTCCTTGCCTGACGCGCATTCCAATCCGCGCGCCATCTCCATGATGCCTTCCACCACAGGACTGATAGCGGTGGGATCGGCGTTGAGAGTTACCTCAATGCGTATCATTAATTTGGAGCGGTCGAACTCCACTGTAGGACAGCTGGACTCCACAACGGCTCCCCCACATGAGCTTCGTGGGCATACTTTTACAGAAAACGTGAAGGCGGTCAAGCAGGAAAGCACAAAGCGACCGTGGACTGCAGCCTTTTCGTGCCAGAGAGCGGATGGGTTGTAACGTTCTGCTAGTAATCCGCTGCGGGTTACCGCCTGCTCTGCATCTCCCCAGGAATCGGCTAAAATCGTTGTGCTTTAGCGATCCGTGTAAGCTATCCAATGGGATGGAAGGAGTCGGCCTGCCTCACGTGAACAAGCTGCTGATCTTCATGGCGTCGCTCTGCCTGCTGACTCCTCTGGCTGCACAGAAGATTCGTGTGGGGGCGGCAACCGACCTTAACTTTGCCATGAACGATCTGGCGTCGCGCTTCGGGCAGAAGACAGGTAATAAGGTAGCGTCGTCGTTTGGGGCATCAGGCAACTTCTATTCGGAGATCGAGAATGGGGCGCCGTTCGATCTTTTCTTCTCCGCCGACGCCGAATATCCCAAGAAGCTTGCCGTGGCGGGAAAGATGGACAGCGCTTCCCTGCGCACGTATGCGCTTGGGCGGCTGGTTCTGTGGGTGCCGGCCGGCTCGAAGCTCGATCCCCAGAAGATGAAGATGGATCTGCTGCTCGATTCGTCGGTGAAGAGGATTGCGATCGCGAATCCTGAGCATGCACCCTATGGACGAGCTGCGATGGCTGCGCTGGATCACTACATCATTCAAGGCCTGGTCAAGGACAAACTGGTGCTGGGCGAGGACATCGGCCAGGCTGCGCAGTTTGTGGAGTCTGAAAATGCACAGGCGGGGCTGATCGCGCTTTCGCTGGCGATGTCTCCCACAATGAAGGACAAAGGCAAGTACTGGGAGTTGCCCCAGGATGCGTATCCGGAGATCCGGCAGGACGCGGGGATTGTGTCATCGTCGAAGCAGAAGCAGGCGGCGCAGGCATTCCTTGATTACGTGACTTCGCCCGAGGGAGGGGCGGTGCTGGAGCAATATGGCTTCCGCGTTCCGTCACGTCCATGATCGGCGAAGCACTGGGTCTGAGTCTTCGGCTGTCGCTCACCGTGTCGGTGATTCTGCTGATCATCGGAGTGCCGCTGGCGTACTGGCTGGCGTATTCGCGGCGGCGATGGAAGTTCTTCCTCGAAGCCATCGTCTCCCTGCCGATCGTATTGCCCCCGACGGTGCTCGGCTTCTATGTTCTGGTGGCGATCGGGACGCAGAGCCCAGTGGGGCGCTGGTATCAGGCGCTCACCGGCCAGCCGCTGGCCTTCACCTTCGCGGGCCTGGTTGTGGGATCGGTGCTATATAGCCTGCCATTCGCGGTGCAGCCGATGGCGACATCGTTCGCGGCGATCGACCGCAAGTTGATGGAGGCATCGGCGTTGCTGGGGGCGTCGCGGTGGAGAACGTTCTGGCGCATCGTGCTGCCCCTGGGTGCGCCGGGCGTGATCACGGGATTCGTGCTGAGCTTCGCGCATACGCTGGGCGAGTTCGGCGTGGTGCTGATGATCGGCGGCAACATTCCGGGTGCGACACGCACCATCTCCATTCTCATCTTTGATCAAGTGGAAGCGCTGGATTATGCGGCGGCAAATCATGCTGCGTTATTGCTGCTCGTACTTTGCTTCGTGCTGCTGGCAGCGCTGTACGGATTACGCGGCCGAGCGGCCTTGAGCATGTGGGGATGGAAATGAGCGGCCCTCCTGTCGCAGGGCCAGAACTCAGCGTACGGCTGCGCAAGAGTTTCGCCGGCGGCGAGCGATTGTCGTTCACACTGGATGTGGAGTTTACGGCGGCAGCGGGGTTCACCATACTTTTCGGCGCATCGGGCGCAGGCAAGACGACGGTGCTCGATTGCATCGCCGGGCTGCAACGGCCGGGAGCAGGACGGATCGCGATCGGCGCGAGCACGCTGTTTGATTCGGCAACGGCGCTGAATCTGCCGCCGAACCGGCGAGCTCTGGGATATCTGATGCAATCGCTGGCGCTATTTCCTCACATGGATGTTCGGAGCAACGTGGAGTACGGGCTGAACGGGCTTGGCGGCGCGGAGCGGCAGGCGCGTGTTGGTCAGGTGCTGGAGGCATTTCGGATTGCGGCGCTGGCGGAGCGGCGGCCGGGGGAGCTCTCCGGGGGCGAGCGTCAACGCGTGGCACTTGCGCGCACACTGGTGACGCGGCCGCAACTGCTGCTGCTGGACGAGCCGCTGACGGCGCTGGATGCGGTGACGAAGTCGCAGATCGTGGACGACCTTCGCGTATGGAATCGCGAGCAGCAGATTCCAATACTTTATGTCACGCATCAGCGCGAGGAGGTCTTTGCGCTGGGCGAGAACGTGATTGCGATGGATGCGGGACGGATTGTGGCGCGGGGATCGCCGCATGAAGTGCTGCGGCGGCCGCAATCGGAAACCGTCGCGCAGCTGGCGGGATTCGAGAACATCTTCGAGTGCATCTTCTCCGCTGACCATCCCGAGCAGGGGACGATGACGTGCCGGGTTGCGGGTACGACGCTGGATCTTGAGGTTCCGCTGTCGCGCGTGGATGTATCGCGACGGTTGACGGTCGGGATCAGGGCGGGAGACATTTTGCTGGCATCGGCCGTGCCGCAGGGGCTGAGCGCGCGCAATGTTTTTCAGGGGACGATTGGGTTACTGGAGCAGCGCGATGTGATGGTGATTGCGAGGGTGGATTGCGGAGTGGAGTTGGAAGTGCACATTACGCCGGCGGCGCGGGAGGCGTTGCAATTGCGTGAGGGCGGGAGCGTGTGGCTGGTGGTGAAGACGTATTCGTGCCAGGTATTGCAGGAGAGGTAGCGCTTTCCTTTCTCTCGTGAAGCTTCCTGACGACAATATAAGGAAAGACGATCAGCTCGATTTGGTCAGTCATGATGGAAGTAGAAGAGGTTGCCGTCCAGGTCCTGCACGGTGAACTGACGCAGTCCCCAAGGCTTTTTTTCCAGAGGTTCCACGATGTTCGCGCCTGAGGATCGCAGCTCCTTATACGAGGCATCGATGTCTTCGGCGAATATCCAGTGAATGGCCGGTTCGAAGGGCGGCTCCCTCCTGCGAAAAAAAATCGCGACGTGACCGCGGGAGACGGCTCCGATCCCTTTGCCCGGGTAAAGCCACCCTATCTCAAAGCCTAGGGCATCACGATAATGCTGTTGCGCGCGTTCAACATCAGCGACCGGCAGCTCCGGAACTGGCTGGCCAATAGAGGTCAGTTTCTCTTTCGCGTTCACAGAAGGCTCCTCTCCGCAACAGACTATGCAACAAGGCTGCCAAAGCGTCAAATTAAGGGCACAAGCGATGCCGGCGTTCGTTGACATTGGCCATTAACCTCTGTTAGTTTCAATAGTTCCAGTTATTTCCCTAGCGCCCTCAGTGCATCTTCAGCAGTAGGCACTCAACGACAAAGAATGGATACCACTCTTCAACAAGCGGGCCAATTACTGCTCGACGCCATTCCTACAGCGGTAATGCTGCTGTTGATCTATGCCATCTACCAAAACATTCTGCGAAAGCCGCTGCAGCGGGTGTTGACGGAGCGTCGCGAGCGCACGGAAGGCGCAGTGGCGAAAGCGCGTACGGATGTAGCCTCGGCTGAGGCGCGTACCCAGGAGTATGAGCTGAAGCTGCGCGAGGCGAAGCTGGCGGTGTTCAAGGCGCAGGAGGCACGACGCCAGCAGGCGCAGCAGATGCGCGCGCAGGCGCAGACCGAAGCGCGGCAGCGCGCGCAGGAGCAGATCCGGCAAGCCAAACAGAGCATTGAGCAGGACACGGCAGCGGCACGCGCGGGCTTGCAGGGCGAAGCGCAACGCCTCGCATCGGAGATCATCCGCACCATTCTGAAGCCCGCCGGGGCGGCGCCCGCAGTAGGCGGTCCGGCATGAAGCGGCGAATCCTCGGCCGCTGGGCGGCAATCCTCTTTGCAGCTTGCATGCTGGTGGGTAGCCTTGCGGCTCAGAATTCTGACGAATCGACCAAACAGCAGGCCGAGCAGCGCAACGCTGCTGCCCACCAAGCCACTGCTGAAGAGCACAGCGGCGGCGACGGAAACACCGGCATCGGCGGGATCCTGGGGCAGACGACGGAGCAGGCGGCGCACACCGCTGAGAAGTGGGGCCACAAGCTTGGCATCGGTCCTGATGCTTCCTTCCTGATTTCTATTCTTCTGAATTTCCTCGGCGTCGCCGGGTTTTTCTACATACTGCTGAAAGCGAAATTGCCGCAGGCCTTTCGCGACCGTACCGCTGCCATTCAGAAGGGCATCAAGGACGCGGAGGCTGCCAGCGCCGATGCATCGCGCCGGCTGAGCGAAATTGAGTCGCGCTTGAGTAAGCTCGATGCCGAGGTTGGCGAGATTCGCGCATCGGCCGAGCGCGAAGCGGCCGCGGAAGAACAGCGCATCCGGCAGGCTGCGGAAGAAGACAAGCAAAAGATCGTGGCGGCGGCGGAAGCCGAGATCGATGCCATCGCGCGCAATGCGCGTCGCGAGTTGAAGGGTTATGCCGCCTCGCTGGCGGTTGACCTGGCGGCGAGCGAGATTCGCGTCGATGACCGGACCGACCAGGCGCTGGTGCGCGAGTTTGTCGAGCAGCTCGGAAAGGATGGCAAATAGATGGCCGCCGTTGCCAGCCGTTACGCGCGAGCATTGGTCGAGGTGATCCTCGAGCAGCATATCGACGGCGAGAGCGCACGCCAGCAGCTGCGCTCGATTGTGGATGCGGTGCACGAGAGCATTGAGCTGCGGAAGGTGTGGGAGTCGCCGGCAATTCCTCCCGAGCAGAAGCGCGCAGTGCTGGACGCCATCGTGAAGCAGATTGGAGCGGTGAAACCGATCCGGAACTTCATGGCCGTGCTGATCGATCACCGGCGGATTGGGATTCTGGACGACATCGTGCGAGCGTTCGAGAGCGAGCTGGATGCGCAGCTGGGGTTCACGGAAGTGGAAGTTTCCAGCGCGCGGCCGCTGTCGGCAGAAGAGAAGCGCGAGTTGGAGCAGCGGGTTGAGCGCATGACCGGGAAGAAAGTTCGCACGAAGTATGTGTCGAACCCGGATTTGCTGGGTGGAGTTGTGGTGCGGGCGGGCAGCACGATTTATGACGGCTCAGTGCGCGGGCAGCTGGAGAAGATGCGGCAGGAGTTGAGTCTGGCGTAGGCATTGCCTCGCGGCCGAACCGCAGATCCCTCGCTTCGCTCGGGATGACAATTTTAGGGATGCTAGCACTGACGGTGAACGCGCAGAGCAAAAGCAGGTCCCTCGACGAGATGACCAACTAAATAGGGGCGCGACGGCACAGCTGAAGGCGTCCCCTTTCAAAGCGGCGGGCACTCCGCTCGGGATGAGAGGAAAGTTGAACGGAATAGGGGTCCTTCGACTCCGGTGCGCAAGAAGCGCACCTCCGCTCAGGATGACAAGATTAGGGTGAACGGAATCTTATGGCGCAGATCAAAGCAGACGAGATCACAAAGCTCATTCGCGAGCAGATCGATAACTACGAATCGAAGATCGCGGTCGACGAGGTCGGCACGGTCATGTCCATCGGCGATGGTATCGCGCGCGTGTATGGCCTCGACAAGGTCATGGCCGGCGAGCTAATTTCCTTCCCGCACGATGTCGCGGGCATCGCCATGAACCTGGAAGAAGACCAGGTGGGCGTGGTGCTGATGGGTGACTACACCGAAGTCGAAGAAGGCGACGAGGTGAAGCGCACGGGCCGCATCATGAGCGTGCCGGTGGGCGATGCGCTGATCGGGCGCGTGGTCGATTCGCTTGGCCAGCCGATTGACGATAAAGGTCCGATCAATACCAGTGACTACATCGCGTTGGAGCGTCTGGCACCGGGCGTCATCGATCGCCAGCCGGTGAAGGAGCCGATGGCGACAGGTCTGAAGGCCATCGACTCGATGATTCCGATTGGCCGTGGACAGCGCGAGCTGATCATCGGCGACCGGCAGACGGGCAAGACCGCAGTCGCGCTCGACACCATCATCAACAGCAAGGGCCGCGACCTGATCTGCATTTATTGCGCGATCGGGCAGAAGCGCTCGTCGGTGGCCCAGGTTGTGAAGACGCTGGAAGATTACGGCGCGATGGAGTACACCATCGTCGTCTCGGCGTCAGCGTCCGATCCGGCGCCGATGCAGTACATCGCACCCTACGCGGCGTGCGCGATGGGCGAGTACTTCCGCGACAACAAGCGGCACGCGCTTTGCATCTACGACGATCTTTCCAAGCACGCCGTGGCGTATCGCGAGATCTCGCTGCTGCTGCGGCGTCCGCCGGGACGCGAGGCGTATCCGGGCGATGTGTTCTATCTCCACTCGCGGTTGCTGGAGCGCGCGGCAAAGCTGAGCAACGATCTTGGCGGCGGCTCGCTGACGGCGCTGCCGATCATCGAAACGCAAGCGGGCGACGTTTCGGCGTACATTCCGACGAACGTGATTTCGATTACCGATGGGCAGATTTATCTGGAGACTGACCTGTTCAACTCGGGGGTGCGTCCGGCAGTGAACGTGGGTCTGTCGGTGAGCCGCGTGGGCGGCAACGCGCAGATCAAGGCTATGCGGCAGGTGGCGGGCACGTTGCGACTGGACCTGGCGCAGTTCCGCGAGCTGGCGGCGTTCTCGCAGTTCGGCAGCGATCTGGACAAAGCGACGCAGGCGCAGCTGGCGCGCGGTCAGCGACTGACGGAGATCCTGAAGCAGGGGCAGTACGCGCCGCTTCCCTTCTCCAGGCAGATTCTGATTATTTATGCCGGCACGCAGGGATTGCTTGACGATATGCCGGTGGAGCAGTTGCGCGAGTTCGAAAAGGGGCTGTACTCGTACGTGGAGAGCACGAACGCCGGGCTACTCCGGAGTATCGAGGAGAAGAAAGTTCTCGATGATGATTTGCGCGCGGGGCTGACGAAGACCATCAAGGAATATAAGGAGCGCTTCGCGAGCGAGCATCGGGAAGTAGCAAAGGCGACGGCGTAGGAGTCTGGCGGAATAGGGTCCTTCGACTCCGGTGCGCGAAAGAAGCGCACCTCCGCTCAGGATGACACAGGTTGATGTTGGATTTCGGATTGTAGACGAACATGGCGAACATACGAGACATCCGGCGGCGTATCCGCAGCGTGAAGAACACGCGGCAGATCACCAAAGCCATGAAGATGGTGGCAGCAGCGAAGCTGCGCCGGGCCCAGGAGCGCGCACTGGCATCGCGGCCGTATGCGCTGATGATCACCAACGTTCTACGCTCGCTGATCGAGCGCGGCGATCTGATGGATGAGAAGACGGGCGAGCCCAAACATCCGCTGCTGGCCAAGAGGCCCGAGCAGAACATTCTGCTGGTACTGGTGACTGGCGATCGCGGGCTGGCTGGGGCGTTCAATGCAAACGTGTTGAAGGCGGCCGCGAAGTTCATCGCATTCTTTAAAGATAAGAACGTCAGCATCGCGGCGGTGGGCCGTAAGGGACGCGATTACATGCGGCGCCGGTATCCGGTGCGGCCTGCCGGAAGCAAGGACCGCGCGGGCAGGATTGAGATCATCGGCGAACACTTGAACGTGCTGGGGAAATTGGAGTACGAGGCGGTATCCGAGATCGTCGAGCGCATTATTCAGGCTTATAAGGATGCCGAGATTGACTCGATTTATGTGATTTACAACGAGTTCAAGTCGGTGATCTCGCAGCGCCTGATCGCGCAACGTATCTTGCCGGTGCAGGAGATCGGACGGCGCGAGGTGGCCCTGACGGAAGAATTTCCGGTGGAAGAGCGAGAGCGCATGGGCGAGGCGGCGCTCGGCGCCGGCATAAGTCTGAGGGAACCGGGCGAAACGGAACTGGAACGGCAGGCGAAGGAATTTCCAGCGAACGTCGACTACATCTACGAGCAGCCGCCGGGAGAGATTTTTGCCGGCATTTTGCCGCGCTACGTGGTGCTGCAAATTTTCCAGTCAATGCTGGAGTCGGTGGCGGCGGAGAACGCGGCGCGCATGACGGCGATGGATTCGGCCAGCAACAATGCCAGCGAGGTGATCGACTCGCTGACGCTGACGATGAACCGCGCACGCCAGGCCGCGATCACGAAGGAAATTATCGAGATCGTGAGTGGCGCTGCGGCGCTGTAAGGCAGCAGCCGCTATCGGCTGTCGGCCAAAGCAAACGCTTCGCGCAGTACTGGTTGAGGGTTCAGATTCGAGATTTAGCTGACGGCCGAGAGCCGACAGCCGAGAGCTAGGTTTATGGCAGAAAATATCGGACAGGTAATACAGGTCGCAGGTCCCGCGGTGGACGTGCAATTCTCCGAAACGGCGTTGCCGCCGATTTACACGGCGCTGCGCGTCACCAGTGACGGCTTCAACACGCCGTCGCCGCTCAACGTCATCCTCGAAGTCGAGCAGCAACTCGGCGAAGGGCGTGTGCGCTGCGTCGCCATGGAACCGACCGAAGGCATGGTGCGCGGCATGAAGGCCATCGACCTTGGCGGGCCGATCACAGTTCCCGTCGGGCGCGAGACGCTGGGCCGCGTGCTGAACGTCATCGGCAATCCGGTGGACAAGCTCGGGCCGGTGAATACCAAGACGCGCAATCCTATCCATCGGCAGGCGCCCGCATTCGACGAGCAGTCGACCGAGATGGAGATGTTCGAGACCGGTGTGAAGGTCATCGACCTGATCCAGCCGTTCCTGAAGGGCGGCAAGATCGGCCTCTTTGGCGGCGCAGGCGTGGGCAAGACCGTCGTCATCATGGAGCTCATCAACAACGTCGCGCTGAAGCACGGTGGCTTCTCCGTGTTCGCCGGCGTAGGCGAGCGCACGCGCGAAGGCAATGACCTGTGGCTGGAAATGCAGGAGTCGGGCGTCGTCAATATCAAGGAGCCTGGGAAGTCGAAGGCCGCGCTGATTTATGGCCAGATGACGGAGCCGCCGGGAGCGCGTCTGCGCGTTGCGCTGTCGGCGCTCACTGTCGCTGAGTACTTCCGCGACCAGGAAGGTTCGGACACGCTGCTGTTCATCGACAACATCTTCCGCTTCACCCAGGCTGGATCGGAAGTATCCACGCTGCTGGGACGTATGCCTTCGGCTGTGGGATATCAGCCGAATCTCGCGACCGAGATGGGCGAATTGCAGGAGCGCATCACGTCGACGAAGAAGGGTTCGGTAACGTCGGTGCAGGCGATTTATGTGCCCGCTGACGATCTTACCGATCCTGCGCCGGCGACGACGTTCGCTCACCTGGACGCGACGACGGTGCTGTCGCGGCAGATCTCCGAGCTGGGAATTTATCCGGCGGTCGATCCGCTGGCGTCGACCTCGCGCATTCTCGATCCGCGCGTCGTGGGCGACGCACACTACAACTGCGCGCAGGCGGTGAAGCGCGTGCTGCAGAGCTACAAAGACCTGCAGGACATCATCGCGATTCTCGGCATCGATGAGTTGAGTGAAGACCAAAAGCTCACCGTACAGCGCGCGCGCAAGATCCAGAAGTTCCTCTCGCAGCCTTTCTTTGTGGCCGAGCAGTTTACCGGCCTGAAGGGACGCTACGTAAAGATCGATGACACGGTGCGCAGCTTCCAGGAAATCGTCGATGGCAAGCACGACGGCGTCCCGGAGCAGGCCTTCTACATGAAGGGCGACATCAACGAGGTGCTGGAAGAGGCCGAGAAGATGAAGGCGCAGGGATAGAAAAAGCAATTAGCAATTAGCAATTAGCAATTAGTAATTAGTAATTTGCCGACGGCGGGACGCGCGCAGGCCCGTCGCTGACAACGGACAACCGACAACTTCTTTATGGCTGAGACACTACATCTACAGATCGTGACGCCGGACAAGCAACTGGTGAGCGAAGAGGTCGACCAGGTGCAGATTCCCGGCAAGAGCGGTTATCTCGGCGTGCTGCCGGGACACGCACCGCTGCTCACCGAGTTGATGATCGGCGAGATCAGCTACACTCACGGAGCCACGACGCAGTACCTCGCGGTCTCGTGGGGATTCGCCGAGGTGCTGCCCGACAAAGTCACGATCCTGGCTGATACAGCCGAACGCGCCGAGGAGATCGACGTGAAGCGCGCGCAGGAAGCCAAGGCGCGAGCGGAAGAAGCCCTTCGCCGGGCTGCGCCGGATCTCGACTACGATGCGACTCTCTTCGCCTTGCGGCGGGCCGAAGTACGGCTGGAAGTCGCCGGGCGCGCAGGACTTGTCGCGCCGAAACACTAGTATTTCTGCGATGGATTGTGCGGCTACGGCGCTATTCGTAATTCCCGCGCAATTTTGCGCCATTCCGATTCCGTCCTTGCATCGCCGCATCCCTTCTGTTTGAATCCGGATCCAACCTATTTCATTGTCTGGGGGTGGTCTTTTCTCCTCGGACCGCAGCAGCAGGTGCCTCCAGACATTCGACAGGGAGCGGTGGCGCGGATTTTTACCGTTTCTCCGCTTGGGTCGAGCTGAAGAAGAACGGTGTCAGGCTGGACCACGCCGCTCCTGTCGATCGCAAAGCGCAGTTCAGCGAGCCAATCCCAGAGCCAGTGCAGCGACAAACAGCAGCACCAGCGCGATGCGCCAGCGTCGGCCTTCAGGCAGCGGGCCTCCGCCGGAGACGCGCGGCGGCACCCAGAACAGCGCGACCACGGCGAGGATCAGCGCCGGCACGAGCAGGAACGCCATCAGCGCGTAGTGCGCTCCATCCAGCTTGAACAAGGTGTGCAGCCGCAGCGGCCCTGCCAGAGTAGTTCCCAAGAACCAGCACAGGATGGCGCTGCCAAGTCCGGCCAGCGCCCCGAGCAGCCGCAGAATTGGGGAGGTCATTGGTATGCGTAGCAGTGTACCAGCGGCTCTCTGGGCGGCGGAAGCGCGAGGAAACCTGGCGCGCATCTTCCCCTGCCGGGTTATCATCGCCGTAACAGAGCAGGGAGTACGGGAAAATGGCGACCGCAGCCACGTGGCTCATCATCGCCGGCGTTCTTCTGCTGATCTCGGGAGTCGCGCTGCGCACCGTGCTGATGATGCGCTCCAGCGATGCAACGCCGAGCGGAGCGCCCGTGCTGCATGGGCGGGAACTGATCCAGCAATACCGGCAGCTGTTTCCGAAGAGCCGCGCGCCCGGACTGGCGATAGGACTGGTGCTCGCGGGCCTGCTGTCGCTGCTCATCGGTGTGGCTGCAGAAATCGCCCGCTGACCAGCGGCAGCGATCAACGCGTCGGCGTGACCGCGTTCGCCCCGACCTTCGTCACCTTCCATGGCTTGGGCTTCGGCATTCCCGGCGGCATCGACATCGCCACCATCTTCACCTCGCCCGTGCCGGCGCTGGTCAGGCGCAGCAGGTAGCGATCGGTCTCCTGCGTGTCTGGATCCTTCACCGTCAGCAGCAGCCCATCGTTGGTCAGCACAGAATTCTGCACCGCCGCCGTCGCCTGCTCCTCGCTCACGCTCTTCAGCTCGCCCTGATCGGTAAACTTCACGTCGTGCGGATGCTGAACGGTCCCGGTGATCTCGGCGCCCTGTAGCGTCAGGCGAAGCGTCAGCCAGGCGTGGCCTTCGAAGGTCCCAATCCACGCGCCCGCGTATTCGGCCAGCGGCGACTTGCGCGCGGGAGCGTTCTGCATCGATCCTGTCATGGATTGCTGTGCCATCGCCACGCCACCAATGCAGAAGAGTAAGAGTGCGATCAATACCAACCGACGCATGTGAGTTCTCCTCGTATGTTGCGAGGAAATTGTACCGCAGAGCGACGCAGTGCGATTGTGATGCTTACCTTTGTCGCCGGATGCTGCAGAGAAGTAGGCTCCGGCACGTCATCGTTGTCTCCTGACGTTGAGCGCGAGGCCGCACCGTCTGACCACCGACAACTGACAACCGACAACTGACGACTCCTTCCCGGCAACCTTTTCCCATAAACAAAAAACGGCAGAGCGCCACAACGCCCGCGCCCTGCCGCTCCTATGAGTATCTGTCCCGTCCCGCCTTTATGCCGATGCTTGCCGCTCGTGCCCATGCCTCGGCCGGGCTGAGGTCGCGCTTCACCTGACTGTGTTGCGCAAGAGCCGCGATATTGCTGAGTGGCCGCGTGAGCCATTGGCATATGGATCCGAAAAGCCCGCCGAGGACTTGGGACCCGGAGTGCTGAGTGCCTTGGCTGCCTTCGATGCCGCGATATTGTTTTGGCAGCTGCCGCTGCAGATGCCGCTGGGGACCAGTAACAGCGCATGCAGGTAGGCGTTGTCCACAACTCCCACCGCCGCAATCTGTCCCTGGTTGTTGATATTGAGTGCCCCTGCGATGTACATATTGGGCGGGACATTGGTGAGGGTACTGAGGTCGATGGCCTCTCCTCCCTCCCACAGCATCGGAGCGTGGGATTGGTGACAATCGGATGAGAAACCTACCGCCTGGCCTACCGAATTAATGGCGGCACCGCCGCTGCAATTATAGCCGGGTGCCGGAACAAGATCGATCAGCGTACCGTTCTGCCATAGGAACGCATGATGGGTGGTATCGCCTGCGAAGTTGGCGGTGCCGACAACCTGGCCGCGTTGATTCACCCAAACCGCCTCCCCATCGGTCCCGCCGAAAGTCCCGAGGTCCTGCATGACTCCGTTTTGCCACAGAAAGGGATGGAACACCTGGTCATCGACGACGCTGGCGTTTCCGATCACCATGCCCTGGTTATTGAGGAAAAAAGGATTGATCTCAGTTCCGCCGATCGCATCCGGGATGTCGCTGAAGACACCGTTCTGCCAGAGAAACGCATCGCCTCGCAGGTCCGCGGTGAGCGAGAAGCCGAGCACCTGGCCGCCATCGTTCACGACGATCCCAAACGCATCCGGACCGCCCAGAGTTCCCAGGTCCCGCATTGTCCCTCCTTGCCACAGGAAGGCACGCACCTGCGTACCAAAGCCGAACAGATCGTCGGGTACGGAGTTGGTCGCAAATCCGGTCACTTGCCCACCGTTATTTACCGACACCGGAAAGCTCTCGTAGCCGCCGAGCGTGCCCAGGGGGAGCAGTTGTCCATTCCGCCACAGCACCGCTTCGATCTCGGGCCAACCCGTGAGCGGATCGATCTGCCCATTCTCCGAAGCGCCGGTTGTTAGGCCTTAGTCGTTTGTCCAGAGCGCGCAGCTCGTATTAGAGCCCGGCAAAGCTCCCATATCCGTCACAACGTCATTGCTGTACTGAAAAGCATGGACAATGTACGGGTCGGGCTCGGGCGGCGGAAACAGAAAGGGATTGCCGTTGGATACTTCGGGTTCGACATCGCCGTCTCCGAACAGCCCGAGAGCACTCCAGTCTGGCTGAGTGACTGAACACCCTGAACGATATTCGGGTAGGTCTGCGGCCCTCCGAACGTACCCATGTCAATCAAGGTGTAAGTGTGATGTACCACCGGCGAGGAACTGCTCTGCGCCGCGGTGCCTATGGGCATCACCACCATGGCCAACAATGTTGTTGCGATACTCCACATCCTGATCTGGTGTTGCATGTCATTCTCCTTTGCGGTTAGGGCGACGCAAGCTCTCCCCTTCAGCTGGTCGCGAAATACTCTTGAGCCTAATCAGAATTGTCGGAGCGGAACGCAATACAGGGGAGAGACGCCGCTCCCGTCGGCGATGAGCGTTGTTTTTCAACCTCGCGGTGCGGCTGGCTGGCCGGGAAGATGGTAGCGCTGGCGCATGGTACCGCGGGCGCGCTCCGCGGGTGTCTGTGGCACTGTTCGTTTGATATTCGCGGGCGCACTTAGGGCTGCGCGTTCGCTATCGGCGATCCTCTGTTCGCAATTGCTGTCGCAGTCACCATTGGGAATCAACAGATACGCGTGTCCGCAGGTGTCCGCATCCTGAGGCTGGCAGCCGGCAGGTACGCCAGCGCCGGCGATCTCACCGCGATCATTGATCTCCACGGCGTCTGTCAAGAGTAAGGGTGAATCTGGCGGGATAAGCTCGTTCAAGTCGACTCCGGGTTGCCCGTGTTCCCAGAGGACAGCCCGCAATGCATGCTCACAGTCGGAGGTGTTTCCTACAATTTGGCGTTGGCCGTTAATGTGATTGGCGCGAGTACACGGATAACCGGGAAATGATCCGAGGTCGGTCATAACCCCGCCGCTCCAAAGAAATGCATCATGGGTCTGATCGGGCAAGTCCGCCTTGCCTACAACTTCTCCGGCATCACTAATTGCAAGCGCCTCGCCGTTGTCCCCGCCCAACGTGCCAAGGTCCAGCAGTTCATGCCCGTCCCACAGGAAAGGATGGAAGGTTTGGTCCCCCGCAAGATTCGAGGGTCCTACAACCTGTCCGCGATTGTTCATAGCGTCCGGGGTGCCGAAGGCACCTCCCAGCGTGCCGAGATCCAGCATCCTGCCGTTCTGCCAAAGGAAGGGGTCCACAGTCGGCACTCCAGTGGTTTGGTTTGGCGTGGAATTTGTGTATGCCGCTCCTGAGATCTGGCCCCCTTCATTGACGAAAAACGCGTTGCCATCTGGCCCCCCAAGCGTACCGAGGTCTTGCATACCCCCGTTCTGCCATACATATCCCCGTGTTTGGGTTCCGTTCGGCGACCCCTGCACCAAGGCGTAATAAAACGAGTACGGGTCCGGTATTGCATTGGTTGTAAATCCGACTACTTGACCACGGGTGTTTATGGAACCTCCATAACTAATATTTCCCCCTAGCGTTCCCAGGTCGACCAGCTCGCCATCCCTGAAGATGAACCCGTGCATTGCATTGATTCCCAGGACGGGATCGACGACGCCATTCTCCGAAACTCCTGCGACGTCTCCTATCTCATTCGTGCTTTGGCCGTTGCTGCAATTGGTGCTCGCTGGGGATAGAGCACCTAAATCGGCGACCTCACCAGCGTGATATCGAAACGCATGGTTAACGTTGGGGCCGGGAAAGCAAGGGAAACCATTGCTGTATTGATTCAGTGGAATAAGGGTTTCAGCGGCGCCAACAAGGTCGCCGTGGTTGTTCAGACTCGGCGAACCGTTGAACTGCTCGTTTACAAAACTTTGAGCACCACCAAATGTTCCTATGTCAATGAGTCGGTACGTGTGGTGCAGTGGATTTGCGGGTGAGTTGCTCTGCGCCGCCAGGCACATCGGCAGGGCGAGCAGCGTGACCGCGATGGCCAATCTCATTTGTGTCGACCTCATTTTGGCTACTCCTTGGAATTCGATTTGGGAGCGCTGCGCCACTGTGCCCAACCGGACGCGAGATGTCTATGGTGCGCGCCTGACCTTTCCCTGACGCGATCATGACACTCATAAGTGCTTGCAAATGCTTGATTTGCGAAGAGCAAGGTTCGGTTGAAGTCACGCTTTCCTAGCGAATTGGCAGTCTCGGAAATCTGGGAAGCGGCTCTCCGTGGTGCTAAACTCCCCAGACAAACAGCAACCCACGGCCACAGGGGCGAGGCACCTATACCCGGCGATCTTCCAAAACGACTGCGATTCGGGAATTTCGTGCTCGACGTAAAGGCGGGCGAGCTTTGCCAAGACGGCAATCGTGTCCGTCTGCAGGAGAAGCCGCTTCAAATTTTGCTGATGCTTCTCGTCCACCCAGGTGAGGTGGTGGACCGCGATCAGATCAGGAACAAGCTATGGCCGAACGGCACGGAGGTTGAGTTCGACCTCGGCATCTACGCCGCCGTACGCAGGCTGCGCTCCGCCTTGGGCGACTCGGCCGATCAACCGATATACGTCGAGACCGTCGGCCGCCGCGGCTACCGCTTCATCGTTGCTGTCCAGCCGCTACCCGACCTGAGCGCTCCCGGCGATGACGTTCTCCCCCCTGCTCCGGCGCCTCCCGATTCAGGTGGTCTGATCGGCAAGAAGGTCGCCCACTACCGCGTGCTTCAGGTGATCGGTGGTGGTGGCATGGGTGTCGTCTACGAGGCCGAAGACTTGAGGCTTGGACGACGCGTCGCCCTGAAGTTTCTTCCCGAGGAGCTCGCCGGCGACCCCAGCGCGTTGCAGCGATTCGAGCGCGAGGCCCGCACGGCCTCGTCACTCAACCATCCCAACATCTGCACCATTTACTCGGTGCAGGAGCACGAGGGCCAGCCGTTCATAGAGATGGAACTGCTGGAAGGTGAGACCCTTCGCGACCGAATGCCTGGATCGGCTCCGAAGGCAGGCATCGCTCTCCCGGAATTGCTGAGCATCGGCACCGGAATAGCGAACGCCCTGGAAGCTGCGCACGAACAGGGCATTATTCATCGCGACATCAAGCCGGCGAACATCTTCCTTACGAGTAAAGGTGCGGTAAAGGTTCTCGACTTCGGACTGGCCAAACTGTTGGAATCTCATTTCGAAGACGAGCCCGCGCGCGCTGTCGATGCAGGCCTTTACGCATCACCTGAGACAAGCATCGCTCCCCATCTGACGCGACCCGGCAGTGCCTTGGGCACGGCTTCCTACATGTCGCCGGAACAGGTGCGTGGCGAGACCCTCGATGCACGAACCGACCTGTTCGCCTTCGGGCTCGTTCTCTACCAGATGGCCACCGGACAGCAGGCATTTTCGGGCGAAACTGCCGCCCAGGTGCAAGACGCCATCCTGCACCAGGATCCACTTCCGGCGCGGCAGGTGAACCCGGCCATCTCGCCGCAACTTGAAAACGTCCTCAACAAGGCGCTGCAAAAGGACCGCAATCTGCGGTACCAGTCCGCGGCCGACATGCGTGCCGAGCTTCAGTCGTTGCTCACCCCCGCACGTCTGCGAGTGCGCTGGCAATATGCTCTCGCGGCCGCCGCGCTCGCGATCGCCTTCGTCACAGCCTGGTTCTTCATACGCTCGAGGAATACCGTTCACCTCACCGCCGACGACACCATCGTACTGGCGGAATTTACCAATCTCACCCACGATCCCGTGCTCGACACGGCGTTGCAACCGGCACTAGACATCTCGCTCGGACAGACGCCATTTCTCAATCTCCTGCTACCGGAGAAGATTTCCGAAGCCTTGAAATCGATGAACAAACCTGGCGACGAGCGCTTGACCGCGTGGCTTGCCCGCGACGTTTGCCTGCACACCAATAGCGCAGCTTATGTGGAGGGCTCGATCGCCGACATCGGAAACGAATACGAAATCAAACTCGCCGCACACAATTGCAAGACCGGTGGGTTGCTGGCGCGAAGCTCGTCACGCGCGACCGAGCGCGGTCACATCGTTAAGAATCTCGATGCGGCGACTTTTACGCTGCGACAGCAGTTAGGCGAGCCGAAGGCTTCCTTGCAGACCTACAACCAACCGCTCGAGGAAGCTTCCAGCGCCTCCCTCGAATCGCTTCAGGCCTTCGCAGCGGGAAGAATGCGCTACGGCAACCCGGAAGCCGTAGCCTCGTTCTCGCGGGCCATCGAACTCGACGGCAACTTTGCCCTTGCCTACCGCTGGCTGGGAGCTTGTTACAACAATCTCATCAACCGCGAGGGCGAAGTGCAGAACTTCACCAAAGCCTTCGAGCTGCGCGAGCGCAGCACCGTCCGCGACCGGCTCGACACCGCAGTCCTCTACTACATCGATGTCACAGGCGAGTTCGACAAAGCCATTGCGACCCTCGAACAGGTGACCCGCGATCTTCCTGCCGCTATTCGGTCGCGAAGCAACCTCGGTTACGTCCTGCGCCTGATGGGCGAATATGAGCGCTCTATCGAAGCCGAGCGGGAATGCGCCCGCGCCATGCCCGACCAAATGTCGGCGCATGGCAACCTGGCTTTCTCTTACATGGCCCTCAACCGCGTGGAAGAGGCCAAACAGGCGCTCGATCAGGCCTACCGCCACAAGCTGGACGCGTGGAACCTGCGTTGGGGCAGCTATCGTCTCGCGTTTTTGGCCAAAGATGAGGAAGGGATGCAAGAGCAACTTCGCTGGGCCGCGGACAAACCAGCGGTTGTGGACTTCCTCACGCGCGAGCAGTCCGAGACCGAAGGATATTTTGGCCGTCTGCGGAAGGCCAACGAACTTTCGCGCCGCGCTGCCGACCAAGCTGCAGCCGCCAAGTCGGCAGAGCGCGGCGGCGAGTGGCTGGCCGTGGCCGCCCTGCGCGCCGCCAAAGTCGGGGATATGAAGCAGGCGCGGAATTTTTCTTTGCACGCCCTCAAGCTAAATCTCAACCGGCGCGCCTCCCAGCTAACTGCACTCGCTCTCGCCCGGATTGGAGATAGAGATCACGCCTGGAAAATCGGCGAGCGGATTGATCGGGAGAATCCGGTAAACACGCTCATCCAGGGGTGTGACTTGCCGACGCTGCGCGCGCAGATCGCCCTTGAGCAACACCACCCGGAAGCTGCACTCCAGGCGCTCGAGCGCGCCGCACCCTATGACTTGAGGTTTGGGGATGCTTTCTCGCTGGAATCCGCCTACGTGCGTGGTGAGGCCTACTTGAGTGCCGGAAAGCCTGACAAAGCCGCTGGCGAATTTCGCAAGATGCTCGCCTATCCTGGGCTGATCGGCAATTCCATCAACGGACCGCTGGCACGTTTGCAGCTTGCCCGCGCGCAGCTGATGATGGGCGACAAGGTGGCCGCGCGCAGCTCGTATCAGGAGTTTCTCACTCTCTGGAAGGATGCCGATCCCGATATTCCGATCTATCAGCAAGCCAAAGCTGAATACGCCAAACTTCACTGAAGATACGGGCAGCTGCAAGTTGCCCAGAAACGGGCTTCGGGAAGATGCGACGCAGCGCTGCGCCTTAACGGAACACAGGCCGGCTTGTAGCCTGGAGCAATTTCTGGATTGCCCCTCACCGATGCACCAACAGTCGGTAGTCTGGACACGATGCTGCCCGAGAAGACAAGCGCAGACGGGGCCCTCGCCAGCAGGGGCGATCCTGTTCGATACCGGATCGAACGGCAGATCGGGACTCGGCCTTGCTCCCGACCACGGGCCCTCGTCTGCGAACTCTACGGCCGGCGGAGCAGCGCAACATCGCCGCAGCCCCTGCTGGGGCTTGGACCTGCGGGCGATGCGGGAATTTGCGCCGCTCCGTCCGGTCAAGCTCCACTCACACCAGCACGTGCTCGCGCGCGGTGGAGAACGCCATCACCTCCGGCTTCACCAGGCGCTCGAAATCGCGGTACGCCATCTTGATCAGCTCGTAATGCGAGCCGGCGTTGAAGGCGATCTCGTGGTCTTCCGTCAGCGTCTGGTCGACGTACACCGGGATGCTGTACAGATTGCCGAAAGGCGGCATCGCTCCCGTCTCGCAATCGGCGAAGTGCTGTTTGAACTCGCGCTCGCTGGCCAGCTCCGCCACCTGCACGCCGGTGGCGCGGCGCAGCGCCTCCAGGTCGACTTGATACGACGCGGGCAGCACCGCCATGGCAAGCGCACCATCAAGTTTCAAGATGACCGTTTTGGCAAGTTCCTTGCCCGGGATGTGCGAGATGGCGGCGATGCCCTGCGCCGTGTAGGCCTTGGAGTGCGAAATGAGGACGTATTTCGTGCGATGACCATCGAGGAATGCCTTCACCTTGTTCAGTGGCATAGCGCCCTCCCAAAGAGGTTTGTGGCGGGCCCTCGACCCGCAGTTGAGATAAATCGACAAGAGCAGTACTGACAACTCTCCTCAATCGCCGGAGACGTCTTTCACAAACCTCTTTGTAGTCGGGGTTCCGCGTTTCGCTCGCGGACTTCTCGAGGAGAGTTTTCGCATTCTGGCTACCTCCTTGCGGTCGGCAACCTCGCGCATCCTCAGTCTAGCCCTGGCGGAACATAGTGCAAGCACAGCCGTCACAGGTGTGCTGTGACGAATTCAATTCGGGAGGAGGTGAATGGTGACCGCCGTGCGGGAAGCTTTTCCCTCTGTGACTCTGTGTCTCTGTGGTTAATTCGCTGTTTCAAAAAGGAGGGAGCGCAAACACGCGCGGCGTCATCCCACAGGCTGCTTTACCCGCTCAAGGTTCACGCCCTTGCCCGGCGGCTCCAGCTTCCCTTGCCGCTCCAGGGCCTCCATCGTCGCCATGATGGTGTCGGTAACGTGCTCAATTCCATGATCGGAGTTCAACATCAGGTGATACAACCGCCGGCATGGCCACTCCGCGTTGAAGTACTTGCGCACGAACGCCGCTCGCTCGCGGTCGATGGTGTCGACCATCTCCGTGGCTTCCTTCTCACTCATCTTCAGCTTCACCAGCCGCTCGATCTTCTTCTCGCGCGAGCCATAGACGAAAACGTGAAACGCATCCGGCCGCGCGCGCAAAATGTACGGCGCGCCGCGCCCTACGATCACACAGTTCCCTTCCTTCGCCTTCTTCTCGATGACCTCGTGCGCGTGCTCCACCAGTTCGTCAGCGCCAAAAAGCTTCTCATCCGAGATGGGTAGCGAACGCTCATAACTTCCGCGCCAGAAAACCTTCGCCAGCCGATGCAGCAGCGGATCGCAGCGCTCCTCGCGGCGCGCGACGGCATGCTCATCCACCGATGCCAGCCTCGCGATCTCGCACGTCAGCTGCTGGTCGAGCAGTTGCCAGCCCTTGCGGCGCGCCAAGTCAGCCGCCACCAGGCTTCCGCCCGCGCCGTACTCGCGCTCCACGGTGACGATCCTGTACATCCCCACCTCCACCACCTATGTCCGTGCCAGAATAATACTCTCTTGCTTATAAAAGATGACCAGCCAGTCCGCCATCGTTGCCTTCCCATCCAAGCATCCGGGTCGCCCAACTGCAACCGCAACAGCTACATAGCGAGGTTTTACCTGACAACCGGCAACGGACAACCGGCGACTCTCCTCCGATAACCCAAACTGATCTTGCGCATAAATACTTTGAATTTCTCATTTCCCGCAAAACCGGATATTCAAAATCTCTTAGCACGCAATCGATTCCATGGCCGCGCCGCAGACCACAAACCCGATTTCTCGAAACCGGATTTGCACATGCCCGAACCCGGGCCTCCACCGATTCAGCTTCGTTGGCGGGAGTACTGCATGAGGTTGTCCCGAAAACTCGCACCCATTTTTATGACCTTAGCCTTCGCCGGCACATTGGCGGCGCAAGCTGTCCCGACCGACCGCATCGCGCAATTGCAGCAGCAGATTGCCGACGCCAAAGGCTCCGCCGACAACGCCTGGATGCTGGTCTGTTCCGCGCTGGTGCTGCTGATGACCGGTCCCGGTCTCGCCCTCTTCTACGGCGGCCTCGTGCGCAAGAAGAACGTGCTGGCCACCATGATGCAAAGCTTCGCCATGATGGCGCTCATCACCGTGCTGTGGGCCGTCATCGGCTACAGCCTTTGCTTCGCCTCCGGCACCAGCTTCATCGGCGGCGTCGAGCACGCCTTCCTGCACAACGTCGGCGCAGCGCCGGACGCCGATTACGCTGCCACCATCCCGCAGCAGACCTTCATGGTCTACCAGCTGATGTTCGCCATCATCACCCCGGCACTCATCTGCGGCGCCTTTGCCGAGCGCATGAAGTTCAGCGCCATGGTGCTCTTCATGACGCTCTGGTCGCTGGTCGTCTACGCGCCCATGGCGCACATGGTCTGGGGCAAAGGCGGCCTGCTGAACGCCGGCCTCGGCGGGCGCTTCCCCACGCTCGACTTCGCCGGTGGTACCGTCGTGCACATTACCTCGGGAGTTTCCGCCCTCGTCTGCGCCCTCTTTCTCGGCCATCGCGTCGGCTTTCCCAAGGAGCCGATGCCTCCCCACAGTGTGGTACTCAGCTTCATCGGCGCATGTCTGCTGTGGGTGGGATGGTTCGGCTTTAACGCCGGCAGCGCGCTGAGCGCCGGCCCGCTCGCCACCAGCGCCTTCGTCGCAACGCATTTCGCTGCCGCGACCGCTGCCATCGGCTGGGCCGTGGCCGAGTGGATTCGTAACGGCAAGCCCAGCGTGCTCGGCGCTATCTCCGGCTCCGTCGCCGGACTGGTCGCGATTACTCCCGCCGCAGGATTTGTCGGCCCAATGTCCGCACTGCTCATCGGCCTCATCGCCGGCGTCTTCTGCTACACGATGGTCGCCATGGTGAAAGCCCGCCTCGGTTACGACGACTCGCTCGATGCCTTCGGCGTCCACGGCGCAGGCGGGACCATCGGCGCGCTCCTCACCGGCGTATTCGCCACTAGCGCGGTGAATCCGATATTCAAAGATGGGCATGGACAGGTGCTGCCTTCCGGCATGATCGACGGCAACTTTCGCCAGCTGGCGAACCAGGCCGTGGGCGTCGTGATCGCGATTGTTCTGGCGGTTGTCGGTACTTACGTCATCTTGCAGATCGTGAATCTCGTCCTCGGCGTCCGCGTCTCGGCGGAAGACGAAGTCCAGGGCCTCGATCTCACGCAACACGGCGAAGAAGGTTACTACTGGGAGGCATCGATGCCCTAGTCGGTAGAGCTTGCTCCGGAGAATGTGCCGCGCGCGTCCAGAATCAAGCACCCGGAGTTCGAGCCGAGCCCTAAGGGCGAAGCAATCGCAGCCCAGCGCGTAAGCGCTGGGGCAATGTCGGAAAAGAATTCGGAGTCCCGCAGGGACGGCGCAATCCGTACGCATATGACCAAACTCGAAACCGTGATCCAACCCGCCAAATTCGACGCCGTCAAAGACGCCCTCATCGAAATCGGTGTCGAAGGCATGACCGTGACCGAGGTCCGCGGCCACGGCCGCCAGAAGGGCCACACCGAGTTCTATCGCGGCCGCGAATACAGCGTCGACCTGCTGCCCAAGATCAAGATCGAAATGGTTCTCCCTGACCACCTCGTCGAGCGCGCTGTCCAGGCGATCACCAGCGCTGCCCGCACCGGCAAAATCGGTGACGGCAAGATCTTCCTGGCGCGCGTCGACGAGGCCATTCGCATCCGCAACGACGACCGCGGCGAGAACGCCCTATGACCACCCAGCCGCAGCCGCCTTCTGTTCCCATCTCCGCTCTCCCTTCGGCCCCGGGCGCCTCGCGCGATCAATATCGCCAGGATTTCCTGCGTGTCCAGCGGGATTTTGAGGCTGCGGGTTCCGGCCTGGCTTCCCTGAGCAGCCGCACCCGCATTGTCGACAGGCTTGCTCTCACAGTGTGGGAGCAGCAATTCGGCCCGGGACAACGCAACTGCGCCCTGATCGCCACCGGTGGCTTTGGCAGAAGCGAGCTGTTTCCTTATTCCGACGTTGACCTGCTCTTCCTCACGGAAGACGAGCTTTCACGCGACCGCATCAAGGACCGGGTTACCGCCTTTTGTCAGACAATGTGGGACTGTGGTCTCCGGGTAAGCCCCACCGTGCGCACGCTGACGGACTGCGGCCGCTTCGAGCAGAACAATCTCGAGTTCACCCTGTCTCTCCTCGACTGCCGCTTTCTTGCGGGTGATTCGGAGTTATTTGCGGGCCTGCACGCCAGGACTTTGCCCCAGCTCATTGCGCGCGATTCGGATGACCTCCTGCAACGGCTCTCTGAGATGACCCGCCTTCGCCATGAGCGGTTCGCGCACACCATCTTTCATCTGGAGCCGAACCTGAAAGACGGCCCTGGCGGCCTGCGCGACTGCCATGTCACAAAGTGGATCGGCATGATTGCCGCGCTCGCGGCAGGCCGCAGGCCGGACCTCATCAGCGTCCGCCAGAACTCCTCGCCGAGCGAAATGTTGAGTGCGACGGAGTTTCTGTGCTCCACCCGCTGCCATCTCCACTATCGCCACGGCCGCGACGACAACACCATTACCTGGGCGGCGCAGGAAGAGCTCGCTGCGCGCGGCATCGCCACTGGCTCCGGCCCCGTTTCTCCCTCGGAATGGATGCGCCTATATTTCCGACACGCGAAAGCCGTCTATCGCAACACGTCGCAACTGCTGGCGCTGGTGTCGCAGGAACGCTCGTCGCTCTACCGCTCCTTTCAGCACTGGCGATCGCGCGTCTCCAACTCTGAGTTCTCCGTCCTCGATGGCCGCGTGTTCTTCCAGCAGAGCGCCGACACCCGCGAAGCCGCCGTTGTGTTGCGTCTGTTCACGTTCCTTGGCCGCCATGGCTTTGCGCTGAGTGCCGATGCCGAGCGCCGCCTCAACGATGCGCACGTACGGCTGGCGGAAACGATGCCCCAGGACGGCTTTCTCTGGCAGCATTTGCGCGAAATTCTTACCCAATCGCACGCCGCCGATGCGCTGCGCACCATGCATTCGCTGAACCTGCTCACCCGCGCCTTGCCCGAGTTCGAAGCCATCGACCTGCTGGTCTTGCGCGATCTCTATCACCGCTACACCGTGGACGAGCATACGTTCACCGCCATTGGCGTCCTGCATCAGCTCGAGCATGAGCGCGAAGGTCCGCTGCAACCCTTCGCGCAGCTCATCTCCGAGCTGGAGCACCCGGAGCTGCTCTTCCTCGCGCTCCTGTTGCACGATACCGGCAAAGGGCTGGAAGGCGCCGATCATGTCCACGGCAGCCTGCAACTCGCTGCCTCTGCCACCGAACGGATGCAGCTTTCGGAAGAAGACGCCGCCACCGTCTGCTTCCTCATCGCCCATCATCTCGAAATCTCTTCCACCATGCGCCGCCGCGATATCTACGACCCCACAACCGTGCGCGAGCTTGCCGCCAAAATCGGCACCCCGGAGCGCATGAAGATGCTCACCCTGATGACGCTGGCCGACATCAAGGCTGTGAATCCCGAGGCGCTCACTCCGTGGAAAGCCGAGAACCTGTGGCGGCTGTATACGCGCACGGCAAGTTACTTCGATCGCAGTGCCGATGATGAGCGGCTCGATGCCGATGCCTCCAGCGAAGCCATTGAGAAGATTGTCTCGCTCATGCCGGCGCGTCGCTCCGAAATGCTGGACTTCCTCGACGGCCTGCCACAGCGCTACGTGCTGTCGCACTCTGCGGAAGAAGTCGTGCGACACTTCGCCCTGGCCCGCCGCCTCGCCGGCGAGCCCGTGCAGCTCGCACCGCGAGAGACCAACGGACATCATGTGCTGACCGTCGTCACCACTGACCGCCCCGGCCTCTTCCGTACCATCGCCGGCATTCTCTATGCATGGGGA
Organism: Terriglobales bacterium; assembly: GCA_035262645.1. GTDB lineage: Bacteria > Acidobacteriota > Terriglobia > Terriglobales > Acidobacteriaceae > Bog-257. The sequence goes on along the minus strand of DATFSK010000015.1, from coordinate 26,813 downwards.
ATGGACATCAGCAAAGCCGCCGCCTTTTCCAATCGTGCGGGAACCGTTGTGGACGTCTTTCACTTCAGGGACCGGTTCCAGACTTTGGAACTCAATCCTCCCGAGCGCGAGCGCTTTCAACGCTCGGTGCGCGAGGTCCTCATGGGCGAAGTTCCGCTCGAGCCCCTGGTGGAATCGCGGCTGAAAGCCGATCAACGGCCGCTTAAGCTTACGATCGAAACTCGCCTGCGCTACGACAACGATTGTTCTATGCGCAGCACCATGCTGGAGGTCGTCACCCAGGACCGGCCTGGACTGCTGCACACCATCAGCTCGGCTTTGACGGCGGAAGGCTGCAGCATCGAGATCGCGCTGATCGACACCGAAGGCCCGGTCGCCCACGACGTCTTTTACATCACCTTCGATGGCCAAAAGCTCGGCTCGGAAAAGATGCGCGCCATCGAGTGGTCGCTCACCACCGAACTGGCTGACGCATTGCCTTCCAGCTGGTGACCGCGCGTTCAAGCTCGCGCTCCATCCGCCGATAAAAATACTGAGTTGCCGTGCGCATCGGAGGCGCCGCTACCATGTCCGGCGGTTGGAATTACGCGGCTGCGTTGGAACGGGTCGGAGGTGACGAGTCTCTGTTAGTTGAGCTGATCGCCATTTTCTTCGAAGAATATCCCAAGTTCGCCAGCCGCCTCACGCAATCGCTTTCGCAGAAGGATTTTGGGGCGCTGCGCGAGGCTGCACATTCGCTCAAAGGAAGCCTCGGCTATCTGGGCGCGGCCAGCGGTGAGGCGATGGCGCTCGCCGTCGAACAGGCCAGCCTGGCCAGAGACGCAGCCCGCGCCGGCGACCTGGTCGCGCAGTTGATGGCCTACATCGAAGCCCTGCGCCAGCTCATGCAGCCCTCAGCGGCGCAATCGAACAACGAATCTGGTTTGGACTAGCCGCTGAGCTGTAGTCCCGGCAGGGACGCCTCGATGTTCCGACTACGCCGTGCGCGCCCGCATCCGCACCGAGACCACCCACCCAATCGCCAGCAACGCCAGCAACGCAATGATCCCCTGCGAGATCACGCAATACAGGCAATACACCTCGAGCACGTGTGCCTCGACGTTCGTCAGATACAACGCAAACGCGAACCCAACCAGCGTCGCCGCCAGCAGCCAACCTCTGCGCCGCGCAAACCCCAGCACCCCAATCAGCAGATATCCCGCGATCCCGATCGCCGCCACCGGCACGCCTAGAATCACCGCGTACGGGCTGTGATTGACCACGCCGCAATCCCACCTCTCGTTGATACTGCACGGCTCTTTGCCGGGATCGTCGTAATGCACCTTCAACGCAAGCGACGAAACCGCAATCCCAATCACGGCAAGAATGACGATCAGATAGCGCACTCAGTCTCTCCGGCTAACGTGGTCTGAATGATCCTTATTGTAATGGGCACAGCGGATGAGACGCGCGATTTGCGAGATTGTCACAACTCCGAGACACGTCGCCCTTGTGCGTATAGTAAAATCCCTGCTCATGCGACGGTGGTTCGCCAGTTTGCTGCTGGTAGTGCTGCTTGGACCGATTGCACCGCCATTTTTCTCGGCGCCTGCACCCGTCCACGCCTGCTGCCGCCGCAATGGCCGGCATCACTGTGCAGCTCCGGCGCAATCGGATGGCTTCTCTTCCGTCGCGGCCATTTGTCCATACCGTCGTTCCGCAGCTTTGCTTTCGCACTCGACGACCGCACTTCGCATTGCCGCGCAAACTTTGTTGCTGAATGCGAATTGGAGCGATTCCACTCCTTTCCCGTCACCGCGTGTTTCGCAAAATTCGTCGCTGGTTCCTCCTAAACGCGGCCCTCCCCTCGCTTAGTTCCTGCTTGTTTTTCGTGTTTACGGAGTAGGGCTGGCCGTCAGGCCGGCGTCTAAGCCGTTTCTTATTGTCATCCCCGCGGAGCGCTTCGGCGCGAAGGGGACCTGCGGTTCGACGTTTTCAGCGGGCCGTTCGGCCGGCCGATAACAGCTCGACCCGGCGGCCCATTGCTGTTCCCCCATCCCACATTGTGGGATGAATCTCATGACTCGACCGTTCCCTATCCGTGGACTCCTGGCGCTGCTCCTCGCCGCGTATCTACCGGCCGCGGCCACGGTCTTCGGCAACGTTCGCGGTGTTGTTCACGACCCCCAGCACCATCCCGTCGCCGGCGCTCAGATCACCCTCCAGGCCGCCGACTCGCAATACAAGCAGACCATCGCCACCAGCAACGACGGCGAGTTCTACTTCGACGCCGTCCCCCTCGGCAAGTACACCGTCACCGTCGACGCTTCCGGTTTCACCACGCAATCGCAGGCGCTAACCGTCGTCTCAGGATCGGCGCCAGTTCTGCATTACGCGCTCGCTCTCGCCGGCGCGAAGGAAGAAGTTACTGTCACCGCCTCGCCTGAAGCTGTTGATCCCGATTCCCCCCGTCGCGACATCCTCATCTCGCAGAAACAAATCTTCCAGTACGCCGGCGTCGACTCCAGCACCAGCTTCAAAATGATCACCAACTTCGTCCCCGGCTCCTACATGGTCCATGACCAGCTGCATGTCCGCGGCGGTCATCAGGTCACCTGGGCCATCGACGGCGTTCCCGTTCCCAACACCGCCATCGCATCCAGCGTCGGTCCGCAATTCAATCCCAAAGACATCTCCTACCTGCAAGCCGAAACGGGCAGCTACGCCGCTGAATATGGCGATCGCATCTACGGCCTCTTCAACGTGGCGCCCAACAGCGGCTTCGAGCGCAATCGTGAGGCGGAGTTGATCGCCGGTTACGGCAACTACAATCAGACCGATGACTGGCTCAGCTTCGGCGATCACACTGAAAAATTCGCCTACTACGTCAGCGGCAGCGGCAACAGCACCGAGTGGGGGCTCGAGCCGCCCACGCCCGTCAATCTGCACAATCAGGCGCAAGGCGGCGGCGCCTTCACTTCCCTGCTCTACAATCCAAATTCCAAAGACCAGCTTCGCTTCGTCGCCGGCCTGCGCCTCGATTACTACCAGGTCCCGAACACGCCCGACATGCAAGCCGCCGGCGTTGACGATCGCGAGCGCGAGCAGGACATCTTCAGCACCTTCACCTGGGCGCACAGCTACAGTCCCGGCCTCAGCCTGATCGTTTCGCCCTTTTATCACTTCAACCGCACGGCTTACGAAGGCGGTCTCAGCGACGTTCCCATCGCCACCGACAATCGCGCCTCCAACTACGAAGGCGGACAGATCACCCTCGCCGCCATCAACCAGCGCAACAATGCGCGCGTCGGCCTATACGCCTTCGCGCAGCAGGACAACTCGTTCTTCTCCGTGATTGCGAACGACGGCTCCGGCGACCAGTTCAGCCAGCGCGTCTTTCCCGGCGGCAATCTCGAAGCGCTCTTTCTGGAAGACCAGTTCAAAGCCACCCGGTGGCTGACTCTGAGCGGCGGCATCCGCCTCACGCATTTCGCCGGCGAGCTCAATGAGAACGCCGCCGATCCGCGCCTTGGCGTCTCCATTCAACTCCCGAAGCTCAACTGGGTGCTGCGCGCGGCCTATTCGTACTTCTATCAGCCCCCGCCGCTCGATACTGTCTCCGGTCCCCTCGTGCAGTTCGCCGCCAGCCAGGGATTCACCTTCCTGCCGCTGCAAGGCGAACGCGATATTCAGCAGGAGTACGGCATCGCGATTCCCTTTCACGGCTGGACGCTCAGCGAAACTTATTTCCACACCGGCGCGCAAAACTACTTCGACCACGATGCGCTCGGCAACTCCAATATCTTTCTCCCACTCACCATTCAAGCCGGCCGCGTCGAAGGCTTCGAGACCACGCTGCGTTCTCCTCTGCTGCTGCATCGCTTCCGCGCGCACGCCGTCTATTCCAACCAGACCGTCCAGGGCTTCGGAGCAGTCACCGGCGGTCTCACCGATTTCACCCCTCCTCCGCAAGGCGGCTACTTCCTCGATCACGACCAGCGGAACACGTTCTCTGCCGGGGCCGAAGGAGACCTGCCCTGGCGCAGCTTCGCCGGGATCACCTTCAACTACGGCTCAGGCTTCCTCAACGGCGATGGCCCGAACCATCTCCCCTCTTACTACACGTTTGATTTATCGGTCGGAAAGAATTTCGGCGAGAGCTTCACCGCACGCCTGGTCAGCACCAACATCGGCAATAACCGCTACCAGATCGACAACAGCAACACCTTCGGCGGCACCCATTGGGCCGACCCTCGTATGATCGGCCTGCAGATCCGTTACAGGTTTCGCTATTGAGACGTTTCTTTCAAGTGGAAAGTACTAATCGAGTGCCGCAGTCGCGGCGAAGAGTTTGGCCCAGGACCGAGGCACGGCGCAGTTCCCAGGTCCAGACTTTAGCATCGCACGCAGGCGAGAACTGTTCTGACTCGTCAGCAGTGACAGCGTCGGATCACGTCGAGCTCTTGGGCTCTCCCCGGTCATGCTTCATCGCGGCCGGCCTGCGTAGCAGCGTCATCGACACGTACGCCCCAACCCACGAACCCAGCGCCGCAAAGCACACGTAGATCCAGTTCCTCGTATAACTGATCACCGCAAACGCCGACAGCAGATACCATACGCTGCTCCACGTCGCCGCAGGCACGCGCCGCCGCGACGCCACCGCCGCGCTGAACATCACGTACACCGCATCCGTCGCAGCCGTAGATGCCGCTACTCCAATCGCCAGCCAGGGATGAACCTGCCACACTGTCAGACCTCCGTCCTGAATAGAGCGATAGAAAAGCCGTCGCCGAGCATAGCAGGTGTGCCGCACAATGTAACGTGCGACCATATGCCAGCCTGCGCGGTTCCCCGTCTCGTCGCCATGGCTTCCGCATCAGGCTCCCGCCCTGCACCCAACCTGCGAGTGTCGTCATAATTCTCGTCGATACGATCTGTTGCGTTCGCGCCGCCCCCATGCGCTCACCATCACTTAGCTAGATCTGTTTGACATTAACGATTCGATCCGATTAAATCAACGATGCCCCCTCGTCCCGGGTCGGACCGCCGTTTCCAAACCTCCAACATCTCCAGCACGGGGAAAATGATGTCTGCTGCGCGCCGCCGTTCATGGTTTGTGCTTCTGTCGTTGCTGTTCCTATCGTCCCTTCCGGCAATCGCGCAGGTGTCGGCAAATCTGTCGGGCCGAGTCACAGATCAGACCGGCGCTGCCATCACGGGAGCCTCCGTCACGGCCGCGAATGTCGACACCAGTTTCACCCGCTCCACCATTACCGATCAGGCAGGACGCTACCAGTTGATTGCGCTTCCGATCGGCAAGTATGAGCTTCGAGCGTCGAAGAGCGGTTTCGCCGAGCAACTTCGCTCCGGAGTTTCGCTCGTGGTCGGCCAGGATGCCACCGCCGACATGAGCTTGCGTGTCGGAAAAGTTGACGAGCAGGTGAAGGTTGTCGGCGATGTTCCCGTGGCTAATACCACAACCCAGGACATCTCCGGTTTGGTGGGCGAAAAAGAGGTCAAGGCCCTGCCCCTCAACGGACGAAGCTACGACTTGCTGTTCCCTCTTAATCCTGCTGTCGTCAACTTCACCTCGCAGAAGACCGGCGGCACCGGTGTGTCGAACTCAACCACGGGCAATAACTTCGCCGTTTCCGGTAATCGTCCTCAACAAAACCTGTTCTTGCTGAACGGCGTGGAATTCACCGGAACTGCGGAGAACAATATGCAACCCGGTGGGCCCAGCGGAAACCTGATGGGCGTCGACGCCGTGCGTGAGTTCAACGTTCTCCGCGACTCGTATGGCGCGGAATACGGCATGCATCCCGGGGCTCAGGTGACAATCGTCACCCAGTCAGGCAGCAATCAGTGGCACGGTTCGGTCTATGAGTTTCTGCGCAACAACGTGCTCAATGCGAGGAACTATTTCGATGGCCCCTCCACACCCCCATTCCAGCGCAATCAATTCGGCGCTGCCCTGGGCGGCCCCATCCAGAAGGACAAGACCTTCGTCTTCCTCAATTACGAAGGATACCGTCAGAACCTGCACCAGACGTCGGTCGCGTTCGTGCCCTCTTTAGCTTCGCGTGCCGCCGCAGCGCCCAGCGTCCAGCCCCTGCTGAACCTCTGGCCCACGCCGTCACCTGGCGACCCAACCTTTAACGGAATCTCTGCAGTTTCAAGCAGTCCGCCTCAGACCATTCGCGAGGACTTCGGCACCGCCCGCTTCGATCACATCTTTTCCTCCAGGGACACGTTCTCGGCGGTTTACACCATCGACGATGGTGGAGATGTCACTGCGACCATCCTCGATCCGTACAGCACCGACACCCTGAATCTGCGGGAGCAGGTTGCAAGCCTGGAAGAGACCCATGTCTTTTCACCCAGCCTTTTGAATACCGCTCGCTTCGGCTATTCGCGCGCCGGTTATTTCTTCACCGGAGAACCAACGCCGGGAACGCCGGCCGCAGATGTGCCGGGCTTTTTGCTTGGGCTTCCGGTCGGCGCAGTCGTGGTTGGAGGAAGCGCCGCTTCCAATCCACAGGCACAGATAGGCTTGGCTGGCAGCAACAATGGCAGCAATCTCACCGTAGCCCGCAACGTTTACACCTACGAAGAGCGCGTAAGCTGGACACACGGTGTGCATCAGTTCAGCTTCGGGGCATGGCTCCAGCAGTTTCAGTCCAACGAAACGCTGGCGCTCAGCCAGTACGGGCAGGCAACTTTCGCCAGCTTGCAGACATTTCTGGCGGGAGTAACGAGTTCTTTTCTGTATGACCCGGCGCCGACGCAGATGAACTGGCGTTCATTATTCGGCGCGTTTTATGCACAAGACGTGATTCGCCTGACTCCCAGGTTCACACTCTCGCTGGGATTCCGCGACGAGTTCTCCACCGGGTGGAACGAAGCTCATGGACGAGCGGCCAATTACACATTCCCCAATGGCGTCATCTCCGACGAGCCGCGAATTTCCAGCAACTCTTTCACCGTAAACAATGCAAAGTTTCTGCCTCAGCCACGAGTGGGTTTCGCCTGGAGTCCAATCCTGGATAAGACGGTGGTGCGCGCCGGCTTCGGAATTTACAACGACCTGCAAGACGCCCTGGGATACAGGATGGATCAGAATGCTCCATTCAATCCCACTTACAGCATTGCTTCCTTGCCGGTATCGAAACTTCCCATCAATCCCCTGGCGCCGGTTCCGCCAAAAGCTTTGCTGGTTCCCGGTGGAGTACAGCCGAATCTTAAAATGCCGACCCTGATTTCCTGGTCGCTCAGGATCGAGCAGGAGATCACCCCAAATACCACCTTCACGATTGGCTACGTGGGATCCCATGGGTATCACGAGCTTGTGGGCGTCGATGCCAATACGCCAATCCCGACAATCTGTCCGGCATATCCCTGCCCCGCGGTCTATCCCAGTACCTTCCCGGCTCCACTCGCAGGCACACCGGTACCCGCCGGGACGTTCTACATTCCTGCCGGTACGCCGAAGGCCAACAAAACGCTGGCCAACACGTGGACGTACTTTTCTGTCGGCGACAGCAGCTACAACGCCGCACAGCTCGACCTGAACCATCGCTTCAGCCATGATCTTTCCTTCCGCGCAACCTATACGTGGTCGAAGGCGCTGGATGACGGCGACTCGCTGAACCAGACAACTGCCGGCAATGCACCCGGATTAGTGGCCAATCCCTACGACATCCGGGCTGATTGGGGACCTGCGACGTACGACGTGAGGAACCTGGGCTCAGTAAGCCTGGTTTACGCGCTGCCCTTTGGCAGTGGAAAGATGTACGCCAACCATCTCAGCGGCCTGGCGAACGGTTTCGTGGGCGGATGGTCGATCACCAGCGTCGTACTCGCGCAGAGCGGCTTTCCTTTCACCCCCCAGCTCAGCTACAACCCGTCGAACAATGGCGACACTCGCAACCCGGTGCGGCCGTTCGCCAACCCTGATTTCACCGGCTCGGCGATCATCGGAACCCCGGCGCAATGGTTCAACCCCGCAGCTTTCTTGCAGCCGCCACCCAATAGCGGATTCTATGGAAATCTGGGCAGAGATTCTTTGACCGGCCCGGGTCTCTTTGATTGGGATTTTTCCGCCATCAAAGATACCAGGCTTAGCGAGCGCTTCAACCTGCAGTTCCGGACCGAGATCTTCAACATCCTGAACCACACGAATTTCAATACACCCAATCTTATTGTGTTTACCCCATCTGGCGTTTCTCCGACCGCCGGCGCCATAACCAGCACTTCCACAAGTTCCAGACAGATTCAATTCGCTCTGAAGTTGCTGTGGTGAGAGGGCTGACGAACAACGGGCGCTTCGGCGAGCGCCCGTTGGATTGAGCTTACGTGCAGTTGCTTCCGAGGCGTAGAAAGATCGAAAGTTTGTCAGCTTATCCGCAGCTCTTAATCGTTACAGCCACGCTCTCCGGAAAGCCCGGCTTGTTCACACCGGTTTTTCATCGGAGGTTATCAGCCACCAGCCATGGCCTTTATGCTTATTGGCTACTACCTCCAAGCGTGAAGTTGACACCGCCGAAGTATTTGAAATTGTTCAGACCGGCTGAATAGCCGCGAATGTGGTTGGCGCTGAAGTGTGCATAAAGGTAGTCCACTTCAACGGGACGAATCTGCACATGCGTGGAGAGAGGAATGTCAAGGCCGCCGCCAAATTCCATCGCAAACCCATTGTTGTTTCCGTTCCCATTCACACCACTGCATCCGTTGTTCTGAATGCAGCGGATCAGCGTGCCGTAGCCGTTGGAGTGGAAGGAGCCAAACAGGGCCTCTCCGAAGGGCTGGTATTTGCCAGAGTGCTTCTTGATTTGCGGACCGAACATGTAGGTGAAGGCATTGCCGCTGGCTGATCCCGCGAAGCCATAACGGTTCCGGAGATAGGTCGTCCAGCCGGTACCGACGGCATACCCCATGAAATCGGCTTTGATCCCGAGGAGCGGGGCGAGGTTATAGACAAACGCGCCGCCACCGCCATTCAGGTTTTGGCTGCTCACAATCTGTGGATTCAAGTTGACATACGAATAACCACCGGCGAGTTCCACCGTCGGAAACTCGCTCTGTGCAAATGACAGCGTTGTAATCAGACACAACGAGCTCAATAGGTAGACAAAGCTTCTCTTCTTCATACGTATCACCTCTTAAACTGAGTAGCTCTCCTTATGCCAGCTTTTTGTAAGCACGTGGCGTGACGCGAATCGCGAGGTAGGAGTGCCCACATCCTATGTCCGATCTCACGCGATAGGAACTGGCAAAACTAACAGTGCGAGGCATTGAGAGATGCAAGTGTCCGTCCCATGCTCCTGCGGACGTGATGAAGTAGTAGTACAGCCAGCCGGTGAAATCAGACCTTTGGACGTTTTCATTCACTCGAAAAGGCGGCGACTTTGAATCGCCACATGAAGAGATTGCCGAGTGTGAGACAAGCACGGCCTACATCGTGAGGACGGCTCGGAAGCGAGCCTTGCCCTCCACAACGCGTTCGTAGGCTTTCGCAGCCTCAGCTAGCGGATAGGTCTCAATGATGGGTTTGACCTTTCCTTGGGCCACGTAATCCAGGGCTTCATAGAGATATTCGGGACCATTTTGCTGGCTGCCGATGATTTTGATGCGCTTGAAGAGCAACTCGACCAGGGGGAGCGAAAGGGGTTCGTCATCGGCGCCCATGACAATGAACCTGCCGTCCGGGCGCAGACCTTGAATGCTGTCCATCATGGATTTGGTCGAGTTGGAAGTGCTGAGGATAATGTCGGCGCCGCCCGCAGCAGAAAGGCTCTTTCCGTCGCGGACAATTTCATCCGCGCCCAGTTCGCGAATCATCTTATCCTTTTCGGGGGAGTGCGAAATCGCGATGGTGTCGAAGCCCGCAGCCTTCGCGTGTTGCACCGCCAGGTGTCCAAGCCCTCCGATTCCCAGTACCGCCACTCGCTCATGCGGCTGCGGATCGGCCCAGCGGAGCCCGCCATAAACGGTATACCCGGCGCAAAAGATCGGCGCGGCTTGCTCGTAGGAAACCTTGTCAGGAATCAGGTACGTGGTGTCGGCGTTCATCAGCATGTACTCGGCGTGACCGCCTTGCGCCTCGCCCCCCGTGCCCTTCAGGTAGGGGCAGAACATTCTCCGGCCGCGCTGGCACCATTCGCAGCGACCACAGGTAGATTGAATCCATGCGGTGCCCACGCGGTCGCCTACCTTGCGAATGGTTACATCAGGAGAAGCGGCGACGATCTCGCCCACTGGCTCGTGGCCAAGGATTCGAGGAAATTCTCCAGGAAGGTGTCCCAGGGTCTGATGTACGTCGGTATAGCAGATGCCGCTAGCGTGCATCTTCACCAGCACTTGACCAGGTCCCGGTTGTGGTTGGGGAACATCCTGGATCTGCCACGAACTGCTCACAGCGGGCACGACAGCAGCTTTCACAAGTTTTCTCCTAACGCAATTCGATGCATGCACCTCCACGATGGCCGCATGATTTTCATTCTCGATCGCTCAGCCGGATTATTTACAATATGGGCTCTTTTGTTGAGTACTCGATAGAATGCGCGTTGTTGAGGTATTGCATGCAGATGAAACTTCGATCGAGACCAGACTTGTTGCTCCTCATGTCCCTACTGCTGGCCATTCTGTTGACTCCGGTGTTAGACCAAGGAACCTGGAGCCGACTAGTGCTCGCTGCAGTAATGTTCATACCTGTCGTCATATCCATCTTCCGTCTGTCCCAGATAAAGAGGTGGGTGTGGCCCTCGGTTCTGTTGGCGTTAGGTAATGTGATCTTTGTGGTGGCGGGTAATACGTTCCGCAGTCGAGTACTGACCGGAATTCGATGGGGATTTCTGGCTGCGTTCTTCGCACTTACGGCTACGGGCCTTTTCTCGTATCTCAGGAATTCTCGCTCCGTCACTCAGGCGCAGCTCTACACTGCCGTCAACATTTATCTGTTGCTTGGCTTGTTATGGACGACGCTTTACCTGGCCATGGATGCTTTCCATCCAGGTTCAATTCAAATTGGAAGCCGCCCGGCCGACCGTGAGACGGACTTGCTTTATTTCAGTCTCATAACGCTCTCCACCATCGGTTACGGCGATATCGTGCCGCTCAGCGGGGGAGCTCGCATACTAGCGGCACTGGAGGGCGTGACCGGAGTTCTCTACATAGCGATTACAGTGGCGATCTTAGTCAGCAGGTTCAGACACGAGCTCTCGCCTCAGGTCGATCTAACCGAGATGACGGGCGATAAACCGACGTCACCAGCGACAGCCTCGCAGCGGAATGGTCCGCCCACATAAGCTGGTCCACGCTCTTCATTGCTGTTCGTCAGTTCCGCTGCACTCGAAACAATAGTTAGCCGGGATCAAACTTTTTGTCACTAACTAGTCAAGTTCTTGTGAACATCTGCCTTCTTGCTGGTTGCGAATGCTGTAGATGAACCGCTGTAGTTTATAGGGGAAGTTTAGTGTTTTCTTACTCTTGACTTATAGTTCTAGTGTCGTGACCTTCCGCATACTATCGATAAATAACTGCCATCTCGTCAATCTAGTGAGACCACTTCTTCTCTCGCCCATGGAATAAAAAAGCCTCCAATCGGTTCTATGCAACGTGAGCGCCTTGCTTGTGGTCCTTCACTGCCGGGCCTCAAATCCGAAAAGAAAGCACAAAAGGGATAAAGGTTATGCTCAAACAGTTGGCAACCCTTGCGCTCGCTTGCGCTAGTCTTCACGCCCAGATCGCAGGAACTGGTACGGCGGCGAACGCTGTACCTTCTCCCGGACCTTCCGCTCTGCCGGCCAACCCGGTCATAGAGTGGAATAAAACTCTGCTGGTCATCGTTCGCACCCCCGGTGCGCAACCTGCAACCATTCATTCCACGCGCAGCTTCGCCATTCTGCACGCTGCCATCTTTGACGCCGTGAGTAACATCGCTGGTGACTTCATTCCGTATCTAGTTCACCTGGCTGACGCCGCACCGCAAGCATCCCAAGTCGCCGCAGCTGACCAGGCCGCCCATGACGTACTGGTCTCGCTATACCCTAAATTTCAGACCACGCTGGACAGCGAACTTCAGCAAGACCTGGCCGGCATTCCAGACGGCAGCGCGAAGAGCGGCGGTATCGCGGTGGGGCAAACAGTCGCAGCCCAAATCCTGGCCCTTCGTGCCAACGACGGTGCGGATGTGACGCCTCCGCCCTTCCAGTCAAAGCTCGTCCCGGGTTTCTGGCGCCCCACTCCGCCGGATTTCACGCCGGCTGATTTCACCCAGTGGGGTGATGTCACCCCGTTTGCGATCACCAATGCAAACCAATTCCTTCCTGCTCCGCCTCCGGCGCTGACCGACGCGGAATATATTCGGGACCTTGCCGAGGTGCAAAGCATAGGCGAGAACAACAGCACTACGCGCACTCCGGAACAGACCGCAATCGGAAAATTCTGGAATGGCAAAATCCAAAACTACTGGAATGAGATCGCACAGACCGCCGCTATAGCGCACCATCTCAACATCGAGCAGACTGCACGGCTGTTTGCCCTGGTCAACTTTGGCATGGCGGATACTACGATCTCCTTCTTCAACGCCAAGTACATTTACCACAACTGGCGCCCCGTCACTGCTGCGGAATTCAATTTTGATCCGGATTGGCTGCCTCTGACGACCAAGACCGCGCCCGATCCTTCCTATCCCGGCGCGCACAGCGCCACCAGTAGTGCCGCGGCTCAAGCTTTGGCCTTTGTTCTTGGTGACAATTTCAACTTCGCCGTCACGTCCGAGGTAGTTCCAGGCGTGGAGCGCCATTTCACCAGCTTCTCTGCAGCAGCACAAGAGGCAGGATTGAGCCGCATCTTTGCCGGACAGCACTTCCGCTTTGACCATCTGGCGGGCGCGCTTCAGGGACAGCAGGTATCCAACTCGATCGACAAAACTACTCTACTTCCCAGATAAAACAACAAGCCCAGCAACCAGCAGAATAGCTTCACTACCAGGCAGAAGGAACATATCTATGAAAAATGTTGAGGAAATGCTGAGTCGACCGGTAAATCGCCGGTCATTTATCAAGAACGGCACCATTGCGGCAGGCGCCGCGACAGTAGGCATGGGCCTATTAGGTCATGGCCTGACTGCTATAGCCCAGGACACCGCGACCGGCAGTCTCACTAAAGGTGACATTGCCATTCTTCGATACTTGGCCGCAGCCGAAATCATCGAAACTGATCTGTGGCTGCAATATGCCGAGCTTGGCGGAGTACAGGACAATGAGCTTCCCGGCCTTACCGGCGGCAACATTCCCTATACATTAGCTTTGAATCAGCTCGATGGCGACATGGCCCAGTACATTCACGACAATACCGAGGATGAATTGACCCATGAGACATTCATCAATGCCTATCTGGTTTCAAAGGGCGCGCAGCCAGTAAACCTGGATCACTTCCGCACCCTTCCCAGCAGCAAGGCTACGGGCGCCCAGCAGATCGGGCGACTCACAAACCTGATGCAGCTTACAGTGGACACATCATGGTGGACTCGCCTTCGCAGTCGTACTCAGAATCCGGATTTCGGTGACAGCTTCCCCCAGGCGATACCTTCACTGGCGGTAGGCAAGCATACGGCGATCCCGCGTTCGGACAGGGACCTGAACTCCGCCGATTTTACTCAGGCGATCGCGAACACGGCAGGCTTCCACTTTGCTTTTATCGAGCAGGGTGGCGCCAGTCTCTACATTCAGCTTGCGCAGAGGGTAACGAACGTTGAAGCCCTGCGTGTCGTGCTCAGCATCGGCGGAGTGGAGATCGCCCACTTCCAGACCTGGCATGACAAAGCCGGCAATGCGCCTAACGTCAGCGTCACTGATCCGCTGACTGGAGTTAAGGTGGCCTTCCCCAATCTGAATGCTTCTCCGTTTGGTGGCGAGGACTTCCAAACGAATCTGATCATGCCCGAACCAACCGAGTTTCTCAGCAAGCAGCTTCCCCCCGTTTCGATTATCCGCCCAAGCGAGACGAAGGGTGCGGCGGTCGCATTTGCAAAAGCGCTGATTAACGACGGGCTGTTTATTGGCCAGACGCAAGAATTCTTCGCGGAATTTGTGCAGTTGGCCCAAGAGGCAGACGCAGCTCAGCGCGGAATCTGAGGCAGCGCAGCCATGGTGCGCGACATGTTCTCGATGACAATCGCGCACAGCGGGCTAATCAGGGCCGCGGTACAAAATTACCGGTCTAACTGATGGCCGGTAATGCAGAAGGGGTGAGCAGGATCCGCGAGCAGCTGCGGTTTCCACCTTCCAGCTACAGTTGCGGACGGGTCCTGTCCATCCTGCATACAACCTAATCTAACGCGAGGTCATTATGTTTGAAGGTTTGTTTCAGCCGATGCACCCTTGCTGGTAGTCCTCTTCATCGCTCTGCTTGTTTTTGGGCCCAGGAAACTTCCTGAGTTAGGAAAAGGTCTTGGTGACGGCATTCGAAGCTTTCGAGACTCGGTAAAGGATAAAGCGATTGTCTCCTCGTCTACTGAAGAACCGACTGAACGTTAAGTGACACCGACAATCCATAGAACTATGAGACGACGAACGGTCGGTGATCGAAGTTGGTCATAGCGCAGTTGCGTTCACCTGCTAGATGCTGCCTGGAAAGACGAACAAGGGGAATTGCAGAACATGATGCTCCTCTTCCTAGCAATGCTACATAAGCAACAAGGCCACGTGGAAGATTGTTGCGACCAATCCACTGGTTCGAGAAACCGAGTGAATGACCGACACCCTATGGGAGCCGCTTGGGGCTGAAACTGGTATGCCGGATATTATTTTTATCGTGCTGCTTGCATTGATCATGTTCGGCCCCAAAAAACTGCCTGAGATAGCTCGTCACATCGGGAAATACTTCGCGCAATTCAAGCGACTGCAGAACGAGCTTAGGAGCCAGCTAGAAATGGAATTGGGTAACATTCAGGCAACAGAGACTGCCAAGGATGAGCCTGTGATTCCGCCACAGTTTGCCCAAGATGCAGATCCCGCTGTTAGGCATCCAATGTAACGTCGCAGAGAGGCCGACTTATGCATGGAAGGATTATTCCTTGTGAGCGCAACTCGGCATTCAGGGCGTCTTCAGGTTCCATCCGGACCTTGCCGCTGAGCAGCTTGGTAGCACACGTACCGCAAATGCCTTGCCGACAACCGTACGGAATCATTAGGCCGTTTTTTTCCGAACTTTCCAATAGAGTCTGGTCAGGGGAAACCTTGAACGTGACTGCGGAACGAGAGAACCTCATTTCAAGCGGACCAGCCCCAGGGGTGCGTGTTTCTCCCGCAATCACACCCCCAAAACTCTCTTGCAGAATTTTGGAAGAGTCAATCTCCATGTCTTTTAGTAACGTGCGGGCAAGCTCCATAAACGCTGGCGGCCCACATAAGAACATTGTTGATTCGGAAGGTCTCTCCAGTTCACGTTCCAAAATCTCATGTCGCAAGTGGCCTTTCCAGCCCTCCCAGTTGGAACCCGGACGAGACAAGACCAGAACGCACCGGAAGGAGTTCAATCGCTCACGAAGGGCCGCGAGTTCCTCTTTGAAAAAGACATCTTTTTCGGTGCGAACACAATAGATAAGCGTTACGTCTACCGGAATACATAAATCGTCAATGTATAGCAGCATGGCCATCATCGGTGTGATTCCGCTTCCACCAGCGATCAACACGATTCGTCGATGCATGGACTCATCAAAATAGAATTTGCCGTATGGACCTCGAGCGTTGACTGTTAAGCCGACGCTAGCTCGATCATTGAGAAATACAGAAACGCATCCGTTTTCTACACGTTTGGCGGTGATCTCAATATATCCAGTCTGAGTCGGAGAAGAGCAGATAGAGTACGAACGCATGACCGTTCTTCCGTCGATGGGCCATTGGAATGTCAGGAACTGGCCGGGGCGGGCGTTAAGAGGCTGACCTTGTGGTAGTAGAAACCGCAGTGTCTTGGCGTCCGTCGCTTGTGATTCAATCCGTACCAGGGTTAGTTTCGAACTCTCGTCCGTCTGTTTACTAGATTCTCTATCGATTGGTTTCTCTGAAGAAGCGGTCGCCGTGTTCGGTTTGGGTTTCGTTTGTTTAGCCCGGACGAGAAGTGCAACCAACGCCAGAGTGACCGTTAGCACAACGAAGATGAGCGAGATGGAATGAGGCACCTTGTGAGCTGAAGCGTTGCGCTGATAGTGTACGGAGACATTCAGCGTAACCAGAGTGAAGGCGGCAGCAAAAATGCTGATACCTAACGCCATCAGAAGACCCCACGCGGCCTTTTGATATCTGACGACAATCACTTTTGCCAAAAGCAGAGGACCCAGGATCAGTGCAAGACCGACATGTAGCACGAGCCGCGGCGAGAGTTCGTCTGACGACCCCTTAATTCGTAAGAGCATGAAATAACAAAAGATCACGAACAGAGCGATGAACGAATAACCGCAAGTTCGGTGGATTTGCGTCCACAACCTGCGGCTGCGCGGAGACCCGCCAGTGCTGGTCAACATGATCCATGCGTTAAAGCCCGCCAAAAAGACGAAAAAAGCGGCCAAAGGCACGCTGACGATGGCATGCACAAGAACCTCGAATTCCAGATGGTATCTGGACGCTAACGTGAAAACTGATTTCAGCCGAACTTATTCCAAAGGCGCACTCGTACACGTTGACCAGCGGATGGGACAATTGCATGAGAGAGCGGGGAGCGACTTACTTGACGTCTATGGCGCACGTAGCATTGCAAGACGACGAGCCACGGCCCGGAGCAACTGATCGCCATGGTTCCGTTATTACCGGTGATCCCGAATCGCAGTAGGAATGTCCATCGGTATCCCGGTGGTACTTGCCACCGGGCGCGCGATTGCTAGCCGGCTTTATGCCGGGGTATCTGGCCGGGCCATCTTGTTCGGCGCAACCGTACACGGGATCCACGAGCACATCATCCGTGACGTGTTTCCTCCCCCGATAACGTCAGATAGTTTGTGGCTTGGCGGGGAACACGCTGTTGGCTGTCTGGTTGAGAGTCGCTCCACTCTTCTGGTTCATGGCGGCCCATTGTCCTGACTTCGCGCCCTGCGCAATCTCTTGAGCGGTGTAGGCTTTAATCGCCGCAGCATGCTGACGCGATTTCTCAAATGCAGGGTCGGCCGAAGTGTAAGTCTCCTTTGGCCAGTTTTGAATCTGCTTTTGAATAGCCTGCTGGCGGTTGCATGGACTCGGGTGATTGCTGAGCCATCGGCATGGAAGTTGCCGCCCAGGTCTATCAGAAGATGCCTGTTCTGCCGGACAGCAGCCCTGAAACACGCCACCAATTCACTGTTCCGCTGTTTTTGCTCAATGTAATTTCATCTATCATCCCCACAAGTCGGCCTATGGGAATGAGTATTCCGTTACCGAAAGATCCAGGCAACAAGTCTCACACGAGACGGTCGACCTCGGGACGCTGCTGAAATGTGTCCGAGGCCGGGGTTGACCGTTTACTTTTGTAATGGCGATTAATGAGATGGTCCGCCGCCGAGTACGATTTATCGTTCGAGCAAAACTTGAATGTCATAGAGCGGCAGCCAGGCGGTGATCTTCCCAGACGAAATCGACCAAGACCTGCAGATCGACAAGTGGCTTGGGACATTCTTCCAGGTCTAGTTCTGCTTTCTCGCCAAACGTACCATCTTTCTCACCACTGATCGTTAATCGCTCCCATTACCAGAGTGGTATATGAGGAGACGAAATGGCCCCAGCTTATGCTCCAGATAAATTCGGCTCCCGGGTGTGTCCCACACGGGCCACTCATGTAGAACGGGTTCGCCCAACCATTCGACTCCGCGGCTGGAGTGTAAACGTCAGCTACCCGGACGTTATTCGGATACAGCGCCTGGAGACCGGTGGTCGGGTCTGCGTAGGCTGCGTTATAGGCTTGCATCGCCGTAAGGATAGTTGGAGGGTTGTTTGCGTTTGTACAGGGATTGAATTGCGTCCACGGTGGGGTATTCGCGACGACGATTTTGATGTTTGGATTTCGGCGCAGCAGTAGCCCAATGGTCGTCTCTATGCATAGCATGTGTTGGGCGACTGGGACCCCCGTTCGGATGTCCTTTGTCGAGTCAATCAAGACTGCTACGGTGGTCTGTGCTGGAACGTAGAAGTACAGCAGTGGCGTTCCGTTGCCGTTTGTGCTGAGGAAATACGAACACGGGACCGAGTCAACGCCCCAAATGTTGACTTGGCTCGCGAGAAGATGAGGGAACTCTTCAGTTGCGAAGGTCGCCTGAAAGTGAGCAATCGAGTTCCCGGTGATAGTCACGTACTGCCCGTGTGCAGCGGCTGCGGCCAGGACGAGAAAGCTCAAAAATCCAAGAATCACAGTGCAGCTTGCCGGCACAACGCCATGACGTGCAGCCTGACTCCGGAGCGCTGGTGTCCCGCTGAATCTCTCATTGCCTTTTGCGCTCATCATAATTCTCCTTCACTTCATTGGTGAAGGGCGGCGGGAGCGCACTGCAGGCCACCCGGGCATCGTTCCATCCGAACATCGCGATCATGGCCAAAGATGCGCAGTCTTCGGATACGTTCACTCTGAACTGCCTTGATGACAGGACCGGAAGACCGCTCGGGGGTCAATGAAGACTCTAGCGCGGGACTCCTGTTCGAGTGCCTCGAGTGTGCCTTTGAATGTCTCTTAGGTCGATGCGCGGCCGGTGATTCCCTCGTGATTTGCGGGTAACCCGACGGATGTAGGTTTCCAAGTCTGGGTGTGTAGGTGACATCGGTGGACTGAACCACACCAGCCAAGAAATAAACCCATGCAGAGTGTCCATAGGCATTTCAGCCACATTCGTTGGAATCGCCGACCTGTAAGCGCAGCCAAGCCATAACGGCACGCAACCCACTCCTTGCAGCCCTATTCACTAACCCGTAAAGGCCGCAGAAAGAGGGACAAGTGGGTGCATACTTGCGGGACTTTATTTCAGGGTTAATCCGGGTGTGGTGTTTCTTTGACGCCCGCAATTGGTCTGAGTGACCACTGCACTACAACGGTTCCAGGTCATCGTCCCATTGCGTTTTCTTACCCGCATTCATGTCGCCTATGCGCGCCAAGCGTTATCATCAGTGATCCAAAGCTCGAAACGGCTTGTAAAGGGAGCTAAGAGGAGTCGGCATCCTTGCTGCTCCACACTTGGGCGCAGGCTTACATGGAATTGATACAAAGCGGCCTACCAGACAATTGGGGGCTTGCCCAAAGAGGTAGGGCCTAACCTCCGAGAAGCCGGTTTGGAAACAACGGTTGCGGGCCACGTCTCTCGCGACCGTCCAAACCATAACCGTCCAAACCATGACTCCGATAGGCTCCGGCGTATACTGCTTCACGTTTACCTTGTCAGACGGTCCGAGTTGTCGAACAAAAGGCTTCCTGGATCCTAAGCCCGAGGTGGCTGCATGAAAGGCTCGCTTTTGCTCCCCGCGGCAGTTCTGTGCCTAAGCGTTTACTCACTATCGCAAACGGCCGAGGAGTTGATACAGAAGAACATCGAGGCAAGGGGCGGCTTGAACAAGATTAACGCCGTAAAGACACTGCGAATCACCGGGCGGGCGGAGCGTTCCGGTCGTTCGCCGGTCGTGGTCGTCATTGAGCGCAAGCGTCCCAACGAGATGCGTCAAGACACCACCAGGGCAGGAATGACATCGGTGCAGGCCTATGACGGCA
This sequence comes from Terriglobales bacterium, assembly GCA_035262645.1. Lineage (GTDB taxonomy): Bacteria > Acidobacteriota > Terriglobia > Terriglobales > Acidobacteriaceae > Bog-257. The sequence goes on along the minus strand of DATFSK010000015.1, from coordinate 7,118 downwards.
AGCAAGGATGGGCCATCCTGCCTTTTAGCGGCCGCAAGGAACCCCAACTGATGGGTGAAGACGATTTGCGCGATCTGCAACTGGAAGCCGACATCGACGGGCCGCTGGTGGACTATAAAGCCAAGGGCAATACCGTTGAGTATATGGGTCACGACACTGTGGACGGCGACGATGCCCTGCGACTGAAGGTCACGCTCAAGGACGGCGATGTACTGTACTACGATCTTGATCCCGATTCGTATCTGGAGATTCGTCGCGAGTCGCAGGAGTTCATTCGCGGATCGGTCAAGGAGCAAGTTACTGAGTATGGCTCGTACAAGGTGGTGGATGGGGTCATGTATCCGTTCTCGTTGGCTTTCTGGCCTAAGAACGACCCGGCGCATCCGGTGACGATGAGCATCGACAAGATAGAAGTGAATGTGCCGCTTGAGCAGTCGCAGTTCGCGGTGCCGACAAGCTTGAAGCAGTAGGCGTTGAACGTCGCCATCATCGACGAATATTCTGAGTTGCGACCCTTGTATCAATATGAAGCAATTGAGGTGCTTCCCATTGGTCCTTGGAGGCTCGCAAAAGGTACACCAATAATGAGTAATTCGATTAGTACCCGCCGTAGGGTCGTGATCGTGCTGCCCTGGGCAGCGCTCGTACTGATGAGCGCGACTGTGTTCCTGCGCGCGCAGAACCTGCCCCAAATCACCAGCGCCGCCGTTTCGGGATTGCCAGCGCGCAACATCGGGTCGGCCACGATGAGCGGTCGCATCGCGGCGGTGACCGGGGTAAACCAAAACGGTCGCATCACGCTATTCGTAGGAACGGCGAGTGGAGGCGTGTGGAAGTCGATCAACGGCGGTACGACCTTCAAGCCGGTGTTCGACCGTGAGAGCGTGCAGTCGATTGGCGCGGTGGCGATTGATCCCTCCAACTCGAAGAACGTTTGGGTGGGGACCGGCGAATCATGGATGCGGAACAGCGTGTCAATTGGCGACGGAATCTACAAGTCCACCGACGGCGGCGAGAACTGGACGAATGTTGGTCTCAAGGATTCGGAACACATTGCCAAGATCATCGTCGACCCCAAGAACGGTGATCGCGTGTTGGCGTGCGCCACTGGGCACGCATGGAACGACAGCGATGCCGGAGGGGTGTTTGAGTCCAGCGATGGGGGCAAGACCTGGACCCGCGTGCTCGCTGGCGCAAATCCGTCCGCTGGTTGCGGCATGTTGGCGGCAAGTCCGATGCACCCCTCGACCATTTATGCCTCAATGTGGGACTTCCGCAGGCAAGGATGGACGTTCCGCTCCGGCGGCCCGGGAAGCGGAATCTACCGCTCAGATGACGGTGGCGACCATTGGACCGAGTTGACCGCGGCCAACAGCAAGGGCCTACCAGAGAAGCCGTGGGGACGCATTGCGCTGGCGGTGGCGCCCTCCAAGCCGCAGGTCGTGTATGCCATGATCGAAGCGAAAGACAGCGCGCTGTTTCGCTCCGATGACGGCGGGACGAACTGGAAACGTCTCGACGCCAGCCAGTACATGATCTGGCGATCATTTTATTTCGCTAATCTCATTGTCGATCCGATCAATGAGAACAAGATCTTCAAAACCGATCTGGAGTTGCTGCTGAGTGTGAACGGCGGCACCAGTTTCAGCAATGTGGCGACCGCACACGGCGACTTTCACGATTTATGGATCGATCCCAGCAACCCCAACCTGATTTATGTGGGCGACGATGGCGGCCTGTGGACCAGCCAGGACGGCGGCACGCGTTGGGCGCACGAGTTAAATCTTCCGGTGTCGCAGTTCTACCACGTCAGTACTGATAATGCCGATCCATACCATGTCTATGGCGGGCTTCAGGACAACAGCAGTTGGGTGGGAGACTCGTCCTATCCGGATGGAGTGGGCAATGCACAGTGGGAAAACATGTTCGGCGGAGACGGCTTCTGGATGTTCGAAGACAAGTCGGATGCGGACTACATATACGCCGAGTCACAGGGGGGCGAGATTGGCCGAGTCAACCGGCATTCATTAGAAGTGCGTTCCATCAAGCCTCTTCCAGGCTATCGCGAACCTAAGCTGCGCTTCAATTGGAACACGCCGATCCACATGAGCCCCAACGAAAAGGGAACGATTTACATCGGCGCGCAATATCTGTTTCGCTCGCGCGATCAAGGGCAAACGTGGGATCGTATCTCACCTGACCTGACAACGAATAATCCGGAGAAGCAGAAGCAGGAGGAATCGGGAGGCGTGACCATCGACAACTCGTCGGCGGAGATGCACACCTCGATCTATTCAATTTCGGAATCGCCTCGCAACGGGCAAATCATCTGGGTGGGCACGGATGACGGCAACCTGCAGATCACCCGTGATGGCGCGAAGACGTGGACCAATGTAGTGCGCAACGTGAAGGGCCTCGGTGCAAATTCGTGGGTCTCGACGGTAGTCGCGGGACGCTTCGACGACGGCACCGCTTACGTTACATTCGACCGTCATACATACGGCGATATGATGCCTTATGCATACAAGACCAGCGATTACGGCAACACCTGGACCTCGCTGAAGCTGGCGGAGAATGGGGTAAGCGGCTATGCCCACGTGATCACCGAGGATACGAAGAGTCCCAACGTGCTGTTTGTGGGTACTGAGTTTGGGCTGTGGATCTCGGTGGATGGCGGGCAGCAATGGGCCCAATACAAGGGCAGCAACTTTCCGGCCGTGGCGGTGCGAGACATCGTTGTAGAGCCTCGTACTTCAGACTTGGTGCTGGCCACTCATGGCCGCGGCATCTGGATCATCGACGACATTTCACCGCTACGCCAGCTCACGCCGGAAATGATGGCGGCTGACGCGGTAGTGCTTCCAGGGCCGCCTGCGATCCAGTATTTCAACGCCAATGGAGGATGGCCGGAGGGCGATGCGACATTCACTGGGCCAAGCCGGCCAAACGATGCGTCCATCACTTTCTATCAGGCGAAACGGCACATCTTTGGTGACCTGAAGCTACAGGTGTTCGACTCCAGTGGCAACAAGCTGGCGGAATTCGCTCCTCGCAGCAAGCACAAGGGACTGAACCGCGCTTCATGGTCGATGCGGCTGTCTCCACCGCTTATTCCCCCGGCTGCACAGGGATTCCGAGCCTCGCAGGGGCCGCGGGTGCTGCCAGGATCGTATACGGTGAAGCTTTTGAAGGGCGACAAGGTTTACGAGGGACGCCTGACGCTGGAGCTCGATCCGCGCGCCACGTTCGGGATGGACGACCGCAAGGCGAACTATGACGAGGCGATGAAGATCTACAGAATGCTGGGACACATGAGCTATGAGGTAGCGGCGATCCAGGGGGCGCGCGACGGCGCAAATACACGTGCCGCCAAGCTATCGAAGGACGCGCCGTTACGTGCGAGCTTGGTGCAGTTCTCGAGCAAGGCGGACAAACTTCGCGGGGAGATTGTGGCTACGAAAGAAGGCGGCGCGATCACCGGGGAAGAGCGCATCCGCGAACATGTGGGCCAACTCTATGCTGACGTGCTGCGGTACGAGGGTCGGCCAACGGCCTACCAGGTGGCACGGGCGGACTCGCTAAACCGTGAACTGGAAGATGTGGTCGCTGATTTCAACAAGCTGACCGCGGCAGAACTGCCAGGACTCAATAGCGGCCTGCAAAAAGAGCAGCTGGAGCCCATCACTATCCCGAACGAAGCGGATTGGCTGAAGGAGCACGCGAGCCAGGCGGGGAGTCCGGTGAAGACCGGTGTGCTGCAGGACGTGGAGTGAGCGGCTCTCACCGAATGAGATGCGTCACACAATCCGTGAGGAGCCGACAACGGACGTCGTGGAGTAACAGCAATGCCTGATCGGCCGATGCACAGGTGGCTAGAAACGGGCTGATACGAAGTTAGCTGGCACACATTTGGGTTGTAACCGCTGGCGGTGCTGGGAGCGATTTAGGATAGGCCCGCTGACCGAGATTGTTCAAGGATGCGACTGGCTTCAGATTCGAGACGCTCCGCCCCATCTACGTCACCTTGCAGCCGGGAAATTCTCGCCAGCTCATTTAATGCCGAGCATAGACGCAATTCATCACCGAGGATGCGCAAGAGGTCTCGCGCCTGTTCAAGACTCCGCCTCGCTCCGGCCAAATCGCCTTCCTGCGACTGAAGCCGTCCCATCTCCGTATATGCCCTGGCACTTCCAGAATGGTCCGACCCTCGTTCGAAGAGTGCTTCCGCCTGCGCATAAGCTTCCTCAGCCTGCTGCGCCTTGAGCTGATGCTGCAGCGCGTCTGCCGCAAGCATGTCCGCACGCGCCTGTAGCGCTGGCGCTCCCAATTTACGTGCTGTGCTCAATACTTTAGCCGCCAGCACGGCTTCACGGTCGTAGTTCTGCGCCTGCTTTGCAATCAGGCCCTCGGCCAAATCGATCCGCGGATCATCCGCTGCCACACCTGGTATCGATCGCAAGGCGGACACCGTCGCCAACGCTTCGTTCAGCTTGCCTGTGAAAGTTTCGACGCCTGCGAGCCGCAGGCCAGAATCGATATCATCAGGGTAGTCGTGCCACAGATGGCGATACACGTCCATAGCGCCCGACCAATCCCGCTTCAACTCGTAATATCGTCCTTCGACTGCCAATCGCTCATCTTCAGGGAGAGAATTCGCCAATGACAGCGCGATCTGGGCTGAGGCCATTGCGCGCGTGTTGTAACCGAGGGCGGACCATGCCTCGGCTAATGAAGCATGCCCGAGCGCGAAAGTTGGCTGGATCGCAATGCACCTCTGGAGGAGCTCTGTTGCCGGGTGCGCTTCCGCCCTCCGCAGATGCGCCAGAGCCTGTGAATACAGCCGCGAAGCCTCAAGATTTGCTGGGAGGACAGTACGCCAATCGACATCACCTTCCGGCGCGGCGGCGGAGCTCAGCTTCGTGCGCAGCGCGTGCCCTGCCTGAGACACCAGGTCGATCAGCTCTGACTGCGTGCCCGTCATGGCGACGCTGGCAAGCGTCTCTCCGGAGATTGCTTCCTGTAGACGAAGGTCGAGACGGATCTGTTCCGACGGCCCATCTCCTGAAGATAGGTAGGACCCTGTCACGAGATAATCGCTGCCGAGATAGCTGCGTAGTGCGCGCAGTTTTTCCTGCGTATACTCCTGGCTCGTGATTCCAAGTTCCAGTTTTGCGCGAGCGACATTCTCCGCGCTGACCACTCGGACCGTTTCACCCTGGGCGAGTTCTGTCGCGAGCATTCCGGTAATGGCGTTCGAGAGCCACTCTCTGGGTTGCTGCGCCGATAAGTTCTTCAATCCGAGTAGCGCTACTGAGGAGCGAAAATGCGCTTGCTTGACCGGACCTGGTCTGGTCTTGGACTGAGCTCTTCGGCTGAAGCCCAGAACCCCGAAGCCGACGAATAAGAAGAGAAGCGCGAGAGTAGCGTAAACAGCGTACCGACCCTTGCTAAGTGCCGCCAACCATCCGGCGCCGCGTGAGACCCGAGTGCATTCCTCGGTGGCGAGGCTGAGGTGAAGCGGCGGTTCAACTAGTGGTGGTGCTTCGACTTCGCCAATAAAGCGGTACCCGTAACGCGGCTGGGTCTCGATATACCGTGGCGCGTGGGGGTCTTCCTGCAAGGCTCTCCGCAACTTCTTTATTGCGCTGTTCAAGCTGCGCTCAAAATCCACATACACACCATCCGGCCACAGCTGTTCGCGTAGCTCTGCCCGAGTAACCAATATCCCAGGCCGCTCCACAAGCAGCCTCAACACCCGCAAAGGTTGTCCAGCAAGTTTTATCGGCAACCCGTGTTTCCGAAGCATGCCGAGCCGCATGTCAAGCTGGTAGGCACCAAAACGAACAACGTCCGCATGTGTGGGAGCCTGTACTGGGCTCCTCTCAATCAACGCCTGATCAGCTACCATGTGCCCCCCGAATGCTTTGGAGTGTAAGAACCACGAAGTCCTTTTTTGTCACGGAATTGCAAACTTACTGATTCTTGTTAAGAACATTCCCAAAATGGGAATAAACGCTGAGCGCAAACTTACTCGGATTCAGTGGATTAGCTGGTCACACACGTTCCACATGCTAGTCACTTGACGCTGCGGATACCTGGCCCTTAAATCCGCGATAACGACGCGGGCGGATCTGCTAGTCACGGTCGCCTGCGTCGTCACAACCGGCGCCCCTCCCGATGGGAGAGCAGGTTGAAGTCCAGAAAATGTGGGGGAGCAAGCTATGTTCAGCAGCGGCAAAGTCCGTAAGGACCAGTTCTCGTTGGTGCAGTATCTGATGATCGTTGGCATTCTCGTTGTCGTCGCAATCGGTGTCGGTTGCGGCAGCAGCACGGGATCCAGCCCTAGTACGAGTGGTTTGGGCGGCGGTGGAGGCACTGGGGGCACTGGCGGAGGCGGGGGCTCCAGCAGTAGCTCGGCGAAAGTTCAGGTCAGAATGGGCGACGCCCCGGCGGACCGCATTGTTTCGTTCGAGCTGACCCTCGGAAGTCCCATGACCGTGACGTCCACTACCGGCACACAGACCTCCGTGACAATTCCCTCTGGGCGGCTTGAGTTCACTCACCGATCTGGAAAGTTCGAGCCGTTTAGTATCACCGACTTTCCGCAGGGAACATTCTCCAGCGCTGAGATCACGATCCTGAATCCGCAGATGACCTTCGTGAATGCCGACGGTACACTCACGAAACTAGAAGGGGCGCCAACTCAGAATGTCACTGTCACTTTCAACCCACCGCTTACGGTTGGGAGCACCGCTTCCGTGCTCAACGTGGACTTGAGTGTGGCGAACTCGATTTCCAGCGATTCGGCGGGCAACATTACCGGGTTTAACTTCTCTGGCTCGTCCTTCTCATTCACCAGCAACGCGATTGCGGCCGAAGATGACCAGAAGGATGACGACGGCGAGTTGGAGAATATCGTCGGCCAGGTAACCGCCGTATCAGGCACAACGATGACGGTAAAAATCGCACAAGGGGGAGCATCGCTGGATTTCGCCACCGACAGCACAACGCAATTCTCTGACGGTGTCACGAATATCGGCAGCACCTTGAATCAGGTTGTCCGCATTGAAGGGGTCACAAAGACCGACGGAACTCTGTTTGCCAAAGAGGTGGAAGGG
>DATFSK010000014.1:0-3507 GCA_035262645.1 Terriglobales bacterium | reverse complement strand
GGTGCCCTCGGACTTGAATCGTCCACGAATGTTCTGAAACACCCAGATGTACGGGTGGTCCTCGAGCGGCGTCCGCCGCGGCGGATCATTCACATTCGGCACGCCATATGGAGTGCGGGTGAACATGATCGGCAGGGGCTGCGTTTCGCCTTGTGGACGGCAGATGACGGTCTGCAGATGCGCGCCGTCGCGCATGGGGACCATTTTTTCTTCACAGGTGAGGTTGGATTGGGCAAGGCTTACGGATGCGGACACCATTAGTGCAATTAACAGAGATTTTCGTCGCATTGGGCTCTCCAAGGAGAATGAACCGCAGAGGCGCTTCAAAACGCTGGAGTATAAACGCACAGGCTGTGCTTGCAAAACAAAAAGGGCGGCCGAAGCCGCCCCTTGTGATGCTCCCGGAAATCACTTGCCTGAGGCTGAAGCAGTCTTCACGCCGCGCTCCTTTTCCTGGATTTGCTGTTTTAGCACCTCGACGGCCTTTTCCAACTGGGCGTCGCGGCCGGCGAGGAAGTCGTCAGGCGAGTTATCAACATACACGTCGGGTGGCACGCCGTAGTTTTCGAGGTTGTAGCCCTTGACGTTCCACAGACCGGTTGCAGGTGTACGGATCGAAGAACCATCGAGCAGCGTGTAAGCGCCAGTGCCAATGACCGCGCCGTAGGTTGTCACGCCAACCACCTTGCCCAATCCCAGGGTGCGGAAGCCATCAGGAAAGACTTCCGCATCACTTGTTGAACGCTCGTTCTCCATCACGACCATGGGTCCGAAGAACGCCTGCTCTGGACGGCTGACCTCGACCGAGCCGCGCCCGCGCGTCTTCTGATACTGCCTCTGACTCAGTACTTCGAGCAGCTCCTGATCGATGCCGCCGCCAGGATTAAACCGCTGATCGATGATCAGGGCTTTTTTGTCATGATTGTCCACCAGGTCCCGCATGAACTTGCGGAAGGAAGGCTCATCCATGCTGCGAATGTGCAGATAGCCGACTTCGCCATTCGAAAGCTTATCGACAATCGCCCGCCGCTGGTCAACCCAGCGTTCGTATTGGAGCGTAGTGTAGGCCTGCTGGTTCACCGGAGTGACACGCGCATGCCAAGCACCTTCCAGTGTCGGCTTGGAATTGACCACGAAGTCAATCTTCTGCCCCCGCGGTGCACCCAAATACCTCCAATAATTGTCACCGGCTTTCATCTCGTGGCCGTCGATTGCCAAGATGTAGTTGCCAGAATCGATGTTCACGTAGTCTTTGTCAGCAGGGCCGTCGCGATAGATGTAGCTGACCTTGTAGTACCCATCGGCCGGCTCCATTTCAAAACCGGGGAAGCGGGTTTGCGTGGCGTGATCGCGCTGCTCCGGCGTGGGCTGCGCGCTGATGCCGGTGTGTGAGGCATTCATCTCGCCGATCATTTCGCTGATCAGGTCATGCATCTCTTCCTGATCTGCGACGTACTCCATCAGCGGCCCATAGGTGGCGCGCGCTTTGGCCCAGTCAGCTCCGTGCATCTCAGGATCGTAGAAGCGGTTCTTCATGATCCGCCACGACTCTTCGAACACCTGCTTGCGCTCGGCCTGATGATCGACCTCAACGCGCGCCGTGAAGTTGATGCGGCGTGGCGTGGCACGTCCGGCTGCGCCTGCGCCCTGCGTGCCTGCGCCAGCGGCAGCAGCAGCGGCGCCCGGGCCTGCAGCTCCCGCCCCTGCCGAGGCCGGAACTGCGACGCTATAAATGCCCCGGCCCTCGTAGTAGTAAAGCGTGCGGCCATCGCGCGCGAACTTCAATGTGTTGATGCCGCCGCCAAAGCCGCCGGCAGCGGGAGGGGCTTCTTCATCGCTCTCGCGATTCGGTGCGGGTTGCGCCAGCCGCGTCAGTTGCGAGCCATCTTCCGCGATGGTGTAGACCACCGGCATCGCCCGGCCGTCTTCTTGGGCAGTCGCGACAAACGCATAGCTGCGGCTGTCCGGAGAAACTGCTGGGCTCGAGACGTTATCGGCGAGCCGCGTAATCTGCCGCGAGCGACGCTCGATGCCATCGAATTCGATCTTCACATCAACGCGCGGCTGGTCGCCCGCTGCGGCAGCGCGAGCTTCGGCGCCGCGCTGGCGATTCAACCGGTCGGCAGCCTGCGCTTCGTCTTCTGAATCGACGCCGCGATCAGCAATGTTCTTTTCTTCTTTCGTCAGTGCCACACTGTAGAGCTGCAGGGTCGGACGACGCAGAGTTGCCGAGCCCTGCTGATCGAGGCCCGCAAGGAAGAGCAGGCGTTTGCCATCCGGCGTCCACACAGGATTGGTTTCAGCAAACAGGAGATCATCGTTGCCAACATGATGTTCTTGGCCGCCGTTTGAAGGGATGACGAAAACGTGCGGTCGCAGGTCATTATCCATGCGCGAGTAGGCGAGCCACTTGCCATCGGGTGACCATTGGGTGCCTAAAAACGTGCTGGCCGGGTTGGTGGCCAGAGTCCTGGTTGCGCCGGTGTCGAGATCGACGCGATTCAGTTTGTGATCGCTGGTGGAGTAAACCAGCGTTTTCGAATCCGGCGACCATCGAAGGTTGGATTTTTCCGTTGGGCCGTCGGAAATTTTCTTCAGACCCGTACTGTCTTCGTGCGCAATACAGACTTCGTCCTGGCCTGACTGGTCGCTGACGAACGCGATCCATTTGCCGTCGGATGACCATGCTGGCTGCGTCTCGCGCGAAAACGAATTGGTCACGCGCTCAACGTCGCCTCGATCGGTTGCGACGGTGAAGATCTCGCCGTGCGTCGTAATCGCGGCGCGCTTGCCGCTCGGCGAAAGATCGTAGCCGTCCGCTTCGTTGCGCACCGTGATGATTTCCAGATTGTTCTCCTGCTCATCACTTGCGATATTCAGCTTGATCTCGCTGGTCTTGCCAGTTTGCGTATCAAGCTTCCATAGCCCGAAGTTCTCTTCGTAAACGATGGTCTTGCCGTCGGAAGAGATGGAGGGGAAGTAAAGCTTGCCGTCGGTGAAGTGCGTCACCTGTACAGGCTTGCCACCAGGAGTGAGCTTCCAGATGTTGTTGGCCGACTTCAGCACTTCGCGGCTGCCCGGCTTGATGTTGCGCTCATTGGGCAGGCGATCGCTGACGAAATAAATGTCGCCATTCGAGGCGATCATCGGCCAGAACCAGTTGCCCTTGTAATCGTCGTCGCCCCCACTGTATTTCGTGTACTTCTTCGACGCGACATCGAGCACCCAGAGATCCGCGGCATACGAACCGCGATAGTGCTGTCGCCACCAGACCATCGGGTGGCGGTTGAACGCAAACTTCGCGCCATCGGGCGAGAACGATCCCCAATAGCCCCAATCCGTCGGCAGCGGCTTTTCCAGGCCGCCTTCTGCCGGAACTTCATACAAATTCGGAATGCCGGGATACATCAGCCCGCGCGACGAGTTGAAGATGACGTACTGGCTGTCGGGCGTCCAGCCGACGACCGTGTCATTCGCCGAATGAAATGTGAGCTGTTTGGGCGCGCC
>DATFSK010000013.1:0-67977 GCA_035262645.1 Terriglobales bacterium | reverse complement strand
GGCGTCGGTGCTGTTCCATCAGAACTTCCCGAACATCGGGCCGATCGGCCTGGTTGTCGCCATCGCGGTTACCGCCATACTGTTCGACCCCTTCAAGAAGTGGGTGCAGGAGAGCCTGGACAAGTTCTTCTACCGCAAACGTTACGACTACCGGCGCACGCTCATCGAGTTCGGCCGCGATCTCAACTCCGAGACCGATCTCGACAAGATGCTCACGTCCATCGTCGACCGCCTCTCGCGCACCTTGCTGGTCGACCGGCTGGCCATCTTCCTCTCGGAACCCGAAAGTCCGGAGCAGTTCTATCTCGCGAAATCGTACGGCATCGCCAACACCAGCGGCCTCAGCCTCGATTTTCTGCACGTTGAGCGTCCCGAGTGGCAGGCCGGACACCTGTTCTTCGACAACACGAATCAGGCCGTCCGCGAAACTCCATCAGCGCGGCAGGCGATTCGCCGCCTCGAGCTGAATTACTATATCCCATGCACGGTGATGAATCGCATGATTGCCGTGCTCGGCCTCGGAAAGACGGTCGAGGGCGACTTCCTCTCCAGCGAAGACGTGCAGCTGCTGGAAACTCTCGCCGGCTACATCGGTATCGCCTTCCAGAACGCGCGCCTCTACCAGTCGCTGGAGGAAAAAGCCGGCCAGTACGAGCGTCTCAAGGAGTTCAGCGAGAACATCGTGGAGTCGATCAGCGTCGGCGTGATGGCCGTCGATCTCGAAGACCGCATCGAGTCCTGGAATTCGCAGATGGAAGTCATGTTCGCGCTGCCGCGCGCTCAGGCCATCGGACGGCAACTAGCCGAGGTGCTGCCGGCTGCTTTCGCGGAAGAGTATTATCGCGTGCGCCAGAGCCAGGGCATTCACAACCTCTACAAGTTCCGCCTCAACACAGCCGGCGAGGCGCGCGTCGCCAACATCGCCATCGCCCCGCTGGTCAGCAAGGACTTCAGTGTCATCGGCCGCCTGCTCATCGTCGACGACATCACCGAGCGCATCGAGCTGGAGTCGCAGCTCTCGCAGGCGGAAAAGCTTTCGTCCATCGGCTTGCTCGCCGCGGGTGTCGCGCACGAGGTCAATACGCCGCTGGCCGTCATCTCCTCCTATGCGCAGATGCTCGCCAAGCAGGTGCACCACGACGACAAGCAATCGGTCCTGCTCGACAAGATCACCAAGCAGACCTTCCGCGCCTCGGAGATCGTCAACAGCCTGCTGAACTTCTCGCGCACTTCCAGCAGCGAATTTACCGACGTCGACCTCAATCGCGTCATCAAAGATACGTTGACCCTACTCGAGCACCAGTTCAAGACCGCGCGCATTACCGTGCAGCACGACCTCTATCCCGACCTGCCGACCATCCATGGCAATACCGGGAAGCTGCAACAGGTCTTCCTCAACCTCTTCCTGAACGCCAAGGACGCCATGCCCGGCGGCGGCACGCTGAGTATCAGCACCAACAATGGCCAGCATATTCAGGTGAAGGTCTCCGACACGGGCACAGGCATCGCGCAGGAACACATTCATCGCATTTACGATCCGTTCTTCACCACCAAGAGCAAGCCGACGACCGGCCACACCGGCGGCACGGGACTTGGCCTCTCGGTTACGTACGGCATCATCCAGGAGCACGCCGGGAAGATTCGCGTCGACAGCGCGCCCGGGCGCGGCACCACATTCATCATGGAGTTTCCGCTAGTCAGAAAGGCTGTCAGTGCCTGAAGCGACCATCATTCGAGACACTGCCGGCCGCGATGAGTTCGCCTCCGCCGGTTCGGTACTGATCGTCGACGACGAAGCCGCGATCCGAGAATCACTGCAAACCCTGCTGGAGTTTGAAGGCTATTCCGTGGAAGTGGCGAATGACGGCGACGAAGGCCTGACACGCATCGCCGAGCGCCCCTTCGATCTCATCCTCCTCGATTTCGCCTTGCCCGAGCGCAATGGCATCGAGGTCCTGCGCGATATCCGCGAGCGCGACTCCGAGCTTCCGGTCATCATGATCACCGCCTACGGCACGGTTGAAAACGCGGTAAACGCGATGCAGGCCGGAGCAACCAACTTCATCCAGAAGCCGTGGGACAACGAGAAGCTGCTTGCCGACGTGCGTACCGCCGTCGGCCGCCGTCGCGCCGAGGAAGAAGTCGTCCAGCTCAAGCGCGCCCTGAAGCAGCGCTACAACTTCGAGCACATCATCGGCAAGAGCGAGCCCATGCTGCGCATCTTCGATCTGGTTGCGCAGGTCGCGCCCAGCCGCTCGACCGTGCTCCTGCAAGGCGAGAGCGGAACGGGCAAGGAAGTGATCGCGAAAGCGATCCACATGAACTCGCCGCGCAGCAATCGCGCCTTCGTGCCGGTCAACACCGGCTCGATGCCTGCCGATCTGCTCGAGTCGACACTCTTCGGCCACGTCAAAGGCGCCTTCACCAGCGCGGTCGTAAGCAAGAAGGGACTCTTCGAGGTCGCCGACCGCGGCACAATCTTCCTCGACGAGATCGGCACCATGAGCCTGGAGACGCAAGCCAAGATTCTGCGCGTGCTTCAGGACAAGAAGTTCATGCACCTTGGCGGCGTCAACGAAATTCAGGTCGACGCGCGCATCATCGCCGCGACCAACGTCGATTTGAAGCAGCAGGTAAAAGAAGGCAAGTTCCGCGAAGACCTCTTCTATCGCCTCAACGTGATCACAATCGACCTGCCGCCGCTGCGTCAGCGCAAGAACGACATTCCTCTGCTGGCTGAGCACTTCATGGAAAAGTTCTCGCTGGAGAATGACAAGCCCCGCCTGCGCCTCACGCCGGAAGCCCTGCGTCCGCTGATGGACCACGACTGGCCGGGCAACGTCCGCGAACTGGAAAACGTGATCGAGCGCGCCGTAGTGCTCGCGACAGGCACATCCCTGACGCCCGACCTGCTGCCCGAAAACTTGACCGGCCGTGGCAGCGCCTTTGCCCTCATCGACCATCGCCCCGACGCCTCGCTCTTCGAGATCATCGAAGAATGCGAGCGGCGTGTCATAGGCGACATGCTGGAAAAGTGCGGCTGGAACCAGACCGAAGCCGCCGATCGCTTCCGCATCCCTCTCTCGACGCTGAACCAGAAGATCAAGCGCCTGAACATCGAAATCAAGAAACGCGGGCGGGAGAATGGAAGCAATTAGCAATTAGCAATTAGTAATTAGCAATTAGCAATTAGGAATTAGCTCTGCGCCTTCGCCGCCAGAGTGCTTGAATCACCTACGAATCCGTCCCGCTAGGGACGACTCAGCTTAGCCCAGGACGAAGTCCTGGGGGCCCTTCCATAAAATGATCCCCCGGTCCCGGCAGGGACCGCACATCTTCATTTCACCTGCGTCGTCCTGCGCAATATCACCCCGACCAAAACCAGCACCAGGACCGCAGCCCCAACCAAGCGTGGTCCCCACGGCCCACCCCTCGTCATCCAAAACGTGGCGACCAACCAGAGAAGAAGTAAAGTAACCAGAATGTACTTAGGCCTCTCGCCACCCTGAACTTTGCCGTCGGCGTTCGTGTCGATCTCGTCGCTGCCTCCGCGGCTACGCTTCAACAGAATGGACCAGGCGATGGCCCCTACGACCATTACCCCCAAACCTGCCAACGCAAAACGTTGAGGGGTCAGAAAGCCCGTGACGACAAGCAATGTGAGCGCCGCCACAACGACTACGATGACGGCCGAGACTGCTAATCCGCTGCCTTTTACGTTCATGATGCGCCGCTCTCTCGCTTGAACTCGAAATTGAACCTCCCTGGTCACCTCTTTTCCACCGAATTCTGCACCCAAACGCCTCCCCGCTCCATCAAAACATGACACACTGATTCATATCCAAACGCTATGAAACTCATTTCAAACGCATAATTCGAACTGCACCCGGAATCCGAAGATTCAACCCGTTTTTCATCATTCTGCAACCAACCTTGAGCATACTGGAGACAACGAAACGTCTTTACTCCAGAAACTATTTGCGCTTCCCTGACGTATTTCAGGGATAGGAGCTTTTGCGGAACTTATGTTGAGAATCGATATACAAAGCTCACCGCCCGTCGTGACACTCCTGTGCTCCGGACGCATTGTGCTGGGGGTGGAAGCCGAGACACTGCGCTGCATGGCCGAAGGGCGGCCGGAACGCCGCGTTGTGCTCGATCTACACCAAGTGCATGCCCTCGACGCCGCCGGCCTCGGCCTGCTGGTCGACCTTCATTGCCGCGCACAGCAGGGGGACCGCAGCGTCAGGGTGGCGAATCCTTCGCCGCGAGTTCGCCGGCTTCTTTCGCTCACGAACCTGAACTCGCTGCTCCAGTTCTCTGACCTTGACGCGCTGGAACTTGCGCTAGCCGGCGAACGGGCCATGAGCGCCTGAGGACGATACGTTTGCCCGTGACCAGCGAATCCGTGGAGCCGCGAACTCTCGCCCGGGAGTTCGTCTTCCCCGGCACGCTGGGAGCCATGAATGCGGCCCGCGACTGCATCATGGATTTTATCCACGAACAAAAAATTGCCGAGCAGGACGAGACCGACATTCTCATCGCACTGCAGGAAGCGCTGGCGAATGCCGTCCTGCACGGCGCCCGCAATCATCCGGAGAAACTGATCCGCTGTAGCGTCGAGTTCAATCCCTCCGCGATCACCATCACTGTCAAAGATCCCGGCGAAGGCTTCGACACCTCCGCGTCTACAACCACCGACGTCGCCATCAACTTGACGGAGCACGGCCGCGGCATGCACCTCATGCGCAGCCTTGTCGACGAGGTGACCTACGCCGATCACGGCTCCGAAGTCCGCCTGAAAAAGCTGCTTGCCCGGTAGACACTCGTCCCGCAGGGACGACTCAGCTGGCTCAGGACGACTCAGCTTAGCCCAGGACGAAGTCCTGGGTAGGCCTCAATAAAAATGATCCCGGTCCCGGTGGGACCGCACGCTTCTGATTTCCCCCCACCGGCGCTATAGTTAGCTCTGCATGTTCCGGGGCGCACGAAAATTCCTCATCCTCGGCCTCTCGCTCCTGGTGATCGCGGCCCTCGTCGCCCTGGTCATCACCCAGGACAACGGCGCCTCCAAACTACGCCGCCACATCAAGACGCCTGCCAAGAAAACCATTGTCGATCGGACTCCCTACCGTACGGCCATCGCCATGCAATCCATCGCCAGTACCGCCGAGGAACAGGAGCTCGCAACCCAGGCGATCCAGCTCTCCGATCGCGAAATCGACATCGCCTTCGCCAGCGCCCTGCGGAAAGCAAAAGAAACGCCGCCGCCGCAGAGCAAAGAAATTTCCGACATCAATCAACGCGTCAAAAGCCTCCAGGCTCATCTGCAGACCGAGCAGGCCGAGGTCGACAAGCTCACGCAGCTTGCCGCCAAGCCCGGCAAGTACGACGCCGGCATCCTTCAACAGCAATTGGAAATCGGCAAGGCGCAGGTCGCGCTCTTACAGGACGCTCTCGAAGACGCCAAGGAGGACTTGATCCGCGCGGGCGGCGATCCCGAAGCGCTGGTGCAGCAGGAGCTCAAGGAGCATGAGAGCAGCATCCAGCACGGCAACACGAACGCGGTAACTCCGAGCAAGCCGCAGAACTTCGGCGTTGGAGGAAATCTTCTTTCTGAATTCCGCACCTGGACGCGCCTGCGCCAGAACCATCAGCGCCTGCTCGATGCGCAACAGCAAGCCACAAACCTGGCCGCGACCCTGGCCAACAAACACGATGCACTGCAAAAAGGCATCGGCGACAGCGACGAGTGGACCGACATCGCTTCCGACACAACTCCCGCTCCCAGCGCGGCTGACAACTCCGCGCAACCGACCGGCAAGCTGGCCAAGTTGCAAAGCCTCTCGCAGAACACGAAGACGCTCGCGTCCTATGACAAGCGCATCGATCTCGAAAAGCAGCTGGCGGCGGTTTACGGCGACTGGGCCGCCATCGTCGCCGAACAAATCCGCGCCGCCCTGCACGCGATCCTGCGGTCGCTGCTCTGGATCGTGCTCGCACTGCTCTGCCTGGTGATTGCCGAAGGCGCCATCGAGCGCTTCTACGTCCGCCTCGGTCCCGACCGTCGCCGCCTCAGCACCGCGCGCCTGACCATGCGTTTCATCGCGCAGACGTTGGGCGTGCTCGTCATCCTGCTCGTGCTCTTTGGCCCGCCCAGTCAGCTCTCGACCGTACTGGCGCTTGCCGGCGCGGGACTCACGGTCGCGCTCAAAGACTTCATCGTCGCCTTCTTCGGCTGGTTCATCCTAATGGGAAAGAACGGCATTCGTGTCGGCGACTGGGTGGAGATTAACGGCATCGGCGGCGAAGTGCTCGACGTCGGCCTGCTGCGTACCATCCTGCTGGAAACCGGCAACTGGAATGACGCCGGACATCCCACCGGCCGCCGCGTCTCCTTCGTTAACAGCTTTGCGATCGAGGGCCACTACTTCAACTTCACTACGACCGGACAATGGCTCTGGGACGAGCTGAACATCCTCATCCCCGCCGGCGAAGATCCATACGAGCTGACCAAATCGGTGCTGAAGCTGGTGAGGGAGAACACGCAAAACGACGCGCAGTTGGCCGAGCAGGAGTGGCGACGTGTAACGCACAGCTCGGCGATACAGACCTTCTCAGCCGTTCCGGCCATCGAAGTCCGCCCCACGAACCTCGGGGTCAACCTCGTCGTGCGCTATATCGCCCGCGCTCACGAGCGCCACGAGGTACGAACAAAGTTGTATCAGGCGATCGTTGAGTTGCTGCACACCAAACGAGTGGAAAATGCGGGAAGGGTGACTGCGCAATAGGTTCAACCGGCAGATTTTTTCTCCGTCAACTCGCGCGCCACGCTATCCAGCACGCCGTTCACGAACTGTACCGACTCCGGCGTCGAAAATCGCCGCGCAATCTCAATCGCTTCGTTGATGACCACCGCCGGCGGCGTCTTGGGGAAGCCAAGAAATTCCGCCACTCCCACGCGCAACAGATTGCGATCGACCGCTGCCATGCGATCCATGCGCCAGTGCTCGGCGTTGCGCTCGATGATCTGCCCGATTTCCTCCTGCCGCTCGCAGGCCACGCGAAACAGCGCATCGGCAAAGTCGCGAACCTTGGCGTCGAGATCTTTGCGCTCGCTCCAGAATGTGCGCCGCACTTCGTCAGGCTGCTGACGGCCAAGATCGAGCTGAAACAGCATCTGCAGCGCCAACTCGCGCGACTTGCGCCGGGTCCCGGACTTGGTGGTCATCGCTTACCGTCCGGTGCGCCCGCGGAATTCGTAACCATTCCCCGCAACGATGCCATCTCCACCGCCGCCAGCCCCGCTTCAAATCCCTTATTGCCCGCCTTCAGTCCAGCGCGGTCGATCGCCTGCTGCAGCGTATCGCAAGTGAGCACGGCAAACGCGTGCGGCACGCCTGTCTCCTGCGCCGATTGCCCCACCCCGCGCGTAACTTCGTTGGCAATCACTTCATAATGCAGCGTATCGCCGCGCAGCAGGCAACCGATGCAGATAATCGCATCGTACTTACCTGTCTCGGCGAGGCTTCGCGCAGCTGACGGAATCTCAAACGCCCCCGGCACATGTGCGATCGTCATATCGGAGCCCGCTGTCCCACATTGTCGGAGCGCCTGCAACGCCCCATCCAGCAGCCTCTCCGTGACGAACGAATTGAAGCGGCTGACGACCAGTGCAAATCGCTTCCCGCGCCCGTCGAGTCGGCCCTCCACCCCGCCGCCCTCTCCGGGCTTCCTGGCATACGTGAGAAATCCCATCCGCAAACCGCCGACCTCGACCTCAAACAACCGCGCCCCATAAGGCGTGTCTCCAATCTCCCGTCGAATCTTCACGCCCCGTTTCTTCGCGATCTCCCAAGCGGCATCCGCATCGGAAACCTCAACCATCGCGTCGACGCTGGGCGCATCTGGAGCGGCAATGAACTCGATTCCGCCACTCGGCGCGAGCATCTCGATACCGTGGCTGCCGCCCTCGTGCCACTCGTTGCCGGGAGCGAATCCCAGCGCCCGCAAAAGATCGAGCGCCGGCTGCAACTCCTCCAGCGATTTTCCGAGAACGCGGGGAAAGATGATTGAGCGAATCATGAGGGCTTATTGTACATTCCCACTGAGGAGGTTTATATTGTAGCTATGTTGCTACATTGAGAGGTGTCCAGCATGAGCGTCACAAAATTTTCGAGCCGGGAGTTCAATCAAGATACAAGCAAGGCAAAAAGGGCCGCCAGGAGAGGGCCTGTCTTCATCACGAACCGTGGCCGTTTGTCCCATGTACTCCTCACGGCTGAGGAGTATGAATGGCTCACGCATGGCGAGGAGAATGCCGCCGACTTATTGGCGATGCCGGAAGCCGCCGAAATTCAATTTGAGCCGCCTCGCTTAACGGGCAGGCTTCACAAGCGGGCGGATTTGTCCTGATGTACATCCTCGATACGAACGTAGTCTCCGAGCTAAGGAAGGGCAGAAAGGCGCAGCGCAGTGTCAGAACCTGGGCGCAAGCGCTTCCTGCGGCGAGCCTTTACTTGTCCGCAATCTCAATTCTGGAGTTGGAAATAGGCATCCTTCTCATCGAGCGACGGGACCGGAATCAGGCTGACATACTGCGAACATGGATGGACAGACACGTGTTGCCTACATTCAATGGTCGGATTCTGCCGATTGATACTGCTGTTGCCCGGCGTTGCGCCACCCTGCATGTGCCAAATCGACGTTCGGATCGTGACGCTCTCATCGCGGCCACGGCGCTCGTGCACGGCCTTACCATCGTGACCCGTAACGTCAGCGATTTTCAAAACACAGGAACCACAGTCCTCAATCCATGGCAATCTTGACCAGCCAAAACCTGGACAAATCCTTCAACGAGATTTCAGCGGGCAACAAATCAGGCAATAAATTCTTACTGGACGAAGCTGAAAGACGTAGCTCGCTAAAAGCTAATGGCCGCCGCCCTTACCTCACCGCCGACAACTGGGCGATCGCCGCAGCCGCTGTCAACTTCACCTCTTCCTGCTGGTCGGTCGGCCCATAGTCCCTGCCGGGACCGGGGATTTTGATGGTGAGCGTACCCAGGACTGCGTCCTGGGCTAAGCTGAGCCGTCCCTGGCGGGACGCGTGCATAGGTGATTCGTGCGCAATTGTTCGGCTCTTCCACCGGCAGTCCCTGCCGGGACCGGGGATTTTGATGGTGAGCGTACCCAGGACTTTGTCCTGGGCTAAGCTGAGCCGTCCCTGGCGGGACGGATGTTACGCGCCGCGGCCGGCGTCGCGACGCTCCTGGATAGGCTTCCATAAATTGATTCACGGTCCCGGCAGGGACCGCACGTGGCCTTCACTCGGCGGGCTCATTTCCCAACCGGGCTGCTGCAGGGGCGGCACGGTTTGCGGCCGCCACTTCTGCAGCGCTCCCTTCCCCAGGCAGGATCCCAGCCAACAACAACGCACTTCCGCTGAACACAATCGTGTCGGCAAAATAATTCAAGCCTTTGCTGATGTCCCCAATGTTGGCAATCAAGATCGGCAGGTACACCGCCATAACAACCCAGAAGACGAAAATCCCCAACCACGCCGCTGCCGACCGGGCATGCCAGTTCACCATCAACGCGAGCCCGCAGGCGATGAGCACGCCGCCCGTGATATACGCCAAAAGCAAATGCCCCGGAAACCACGCCGGCATCGGCATCCGCAGCGGGATCACAGGAACGTACTGGGGATGGAGAAAATGTTCCACGCCGTAGATCACCGCCGCAATCGCAATAACGTAGCGCAGCAGGAGAATCATCGGTCGCGAACCGCGCAGCGGATGCTGCGCTTGAGCCAGGGCAAGGGCCAGCGCGCCCGCCCCGAACGAGCTGTCCCTCAGCAAGATTGCCAGCGCAAAGCGGTCCTTCGGGGTCGCCAGCAAACCGGGGATATGTATCATCGCCACGAAGCAGAACAGCATGAAGCCCAGCAGGGTTGCCGATAACGTGGAGTATCTTCGGAGCGCGATGCTGAAAGCCGCCGCAATCAACGCCGTCCCCACAAAGTAGGTCCAAAACATGTGCCACGGCATCCATGGCGGCACGATGGTCGCTATTTCGGTAGCAAAAACAAAATGGTCCGCGCCAAAGACTCCCATGGGGAAGGCGATAAACAGCGGGCCAAAGACTATCGCCCGGTCGATGCCGTGCTTTTGCCGAAGATCACTTCTGAGAATTGTCGCGAGACCGACTACCAGCACGCAAATTCCCGCGAAGTACGGCCAGAAAACTTGAGTAGGAGGGAGCGGCATAGCCGCAGACAACAATCTGAACGCACAAGAAACCATAGGGACACACCACTGCTGCTTCTAATTTCGCCGATTGTGGTGGTTGGCTCAATAACCGCTTTGGGCGATTTGTGTATTACCACTTTGAAAGCACCCCGGGACCCTTGCCGTTTTTCGCCAATACAGCCGGAGATTTCACCAGGGAAGCACGGAAGGCACGGAATTATTTGGTAGTGTCTCAGTTTGAATTTCTGAGCGCAGTCCGTGGGGCGAGTCGCGCGATTAAGCAGGAACGTACGTCAACCGAATCAGGTCCTGGGCGATTAAGTCGCTGGCCACCAGGTGGAGCGGCGGCCGGGGGCCCGCGAAGAATGGCTGGCCACCACCAAGCACGACGGGGCGGAGGTAGAGTCGATACTCATCGACAAGACCGGCCTCGGTCAGGCTTTGCGCCAGGACTGGTCCGGCAACGTGAATCTCGCCAGCCATCTCGGCCTTCATCCTGCGGATCACCTTCTCGAAGTCATCCGCGACAAGCTTCGAGTTGGGGCCAACTGACTTGAGGGAACGCGACACGACCCACTTCTGCCGGCTCCGCCACACCGCCGCAAACTCGCGATCCTCCGCGTCCCAATCAGGAAGATCTTCCTCCCAATAACGCATGATCTCGTACGTGCGGCGACCGTAAATGAGGCCCGTCGCGCCGCGCACCAGCTCGATGAAGTGACGGAAGGCCGCGGGTGCAGGCGGCCCAAGCTTCATGTGGTCGACGTAGCCATCAAGGGACTGGCTCAATCCGTAGACAAGTTTTGCCACGCTGTAAATCTCCCTCTCACGTTTTTTCACAATAGCATGAGCCGGCGTCACGCTGAGGTGAGGTTGAACACTACCTGTGCGCCGCATTGTCGATGTGACCAATAACCACAGGTCCACTTCTCAATCCCGAGATTCAAACTGAGACACTACGAATCATTTTTGCTGATTTTTTTTCGTGGCTTCCGTGCTCCCGTGGTGGATAGAAGTCAATTTCGGTCGATGACGCCGACTCTACTGGTCCAGGATATTTTTCAGGTGACGCACCGCGTGAGGCATCTCCGCCACGGTCGTACCGGCAAAGCCGAGAATGAATCCCTGGCGCGCAGGCTTTTCCAGATAGGTGGACGACAGGGGAACCAGCCAGAGCTTCTCGTGCGCCGCGCGCTCGGCAATTTCCGTGTCGCGAACTCGCCCGGGCAACGCCACCGCCAGATGCATGCCGGCTTCGACGCCCAGGATCTCCAGCCGGGAATCGAAGTGCTCGCCCAGTCTTTCAACCAGCGCGGTTCGACGCTCTTCGTACAGCAGCCGCATGCGGCGAATGTGGCGCGCATAATGGCCTTCGTTGAGGAAATCCGTGAGCACAGCCTGGTATAGGTGCGCCGGCCCCAGGTCCATGGCGTTGCGAATGCCGGCAAAGCGGTCGACCAGGTCCGGCGGGATCACCAGATAGCCGACGCGCAAGGCGGGAAACAGCGTCTTACTGAAGGTCCCAATGTAGAGGGCGCGGGCGTTGCGATCGAGTCCCTGGAGCGAGGCAATGGGCATGCTGCCGTAGCGATACTCGCTGTCATAGTCATCCTCGACAATCCATGCGCCGCTGCGTTCCGCCCAATCCAGCACTTGCAGGCGGCGGCCGGCGCTCATCGTCGCCCCCAGCGGGAACTGATGCGATGGCGTGATGTATATCGCCTTCGCGCTTCGGCACTGGCGAATGCCTGCCGCGACGTTCAGGCCATCATTGTCGACGGGAACTGGAATCGACCTGCATCCTGCCGCGCGAAGCACCTGTCGCGTCAGCCAATAGCCGGGCTCTTCCACCCAGGCCGGATCACCGGCATCGAGCAGCACACGCGCAGTGAGCTCCAGCGCCTGCTGCGAGCCGGAGACGATCATGACCTGCGACGGCTCGCAGCGCACTGCGCGGGCGGTGCGGAGATAGGTGCAGATTGCCTCGCGCAATTCTTCCGATCCGAGCGGCCCTCCGTAGTGCAGTGCTCGCGCACGCGGATTGCGGGAGTGCCGCACCACCAGGCTCGTCCACACACGGAAGGGAAAGTAATCGTAGGCCGGCTGGCTGAGGTTGAAGGCGCCCAGCCCGCGCAGCCATGGCACGGTCTTATACGGCGCAAGCAGGCAAGCGCGCCGCGAAACCCGTCGCGATGAGCTACGGCTCGGCGTCGACGCGCCGGGGCGACGCGCGGGAGGCGTCGCCTGGTCCGGCAACGACGCGCTGACGAATGTACCCGCGCCGTTCCGCGTCTCACAGTAGCCTTCGGCCAGCAACTGCGCGTACGCCGTGAGCACAGGAATGCGCGAAGCTTTCAGCTCAAGAGCCTGCGCCCGGCTCGAGGGTATCTGCTGACCCGGCCGCAGGCTGCCGGAGCTGATCAGCGAACGATACGCATCGTAGATTTGCTTATGTAAAGGCTGGGAAGATTTCCGGTTGACCGAGATCACCGGCACCAGGACGCTGGAGGCTTTCCTCATCCCTCTAACATAGTGGTCATATCAAGAGCTGATCAAGAGGCCAGCCGCACCGACCACCGCAAACGAGTGATTCATTAGGGCGCGAATTTGTCGACGAGTCACTTCTTCTTCTTTTTCCGCGAAGGAAACCACGAGCGCCCGACCCAGCCCAGCAGGGCCACGTTCCCTGCCCCAAACAGCGCCGAGAGCAGTGGGTTCTTATTCAACACTTGCAGGACATCGGTCTTGGTTATCACGGTCCCGTTCTTGAGGACTCGTCCCGTGCCGGACGCGGTGATCGCCAGATTGTCTTTGTCAATGGCAAAGGAGTCGATCGTCAGAGCCGTCTTGCGGTCAGCAATCGCTTCCAGCGCAGCGGGCTTCGACGATTCGCTCTTCAGGCTGCCGATTTGAACGGCGCCGGCGCTGAACTCGTCGCCTCCCGAACCGAACTGTAACAACGGCAGGGCCGCGCTCTTGTTGTCCCAGGTATTCGTCGCTTCCTTCAAATGCTGCCAGCGGAAGCGAAAATTGGCGCCCGCCGGAACGCGAATCTTGATGGGGAAGAATCCTCCCGTGGTTTGCTTCCAGTCGCCAATCGACAACTCCACCTTGCACGGGGAAAGCAGGTTCTGCATCGCGCCCGCCGATGTCAGAGTCACCTCGGCATCGCTGCCCAGAATCGAGATCCCGAGATTGCGAAATCCAGCGAGCGACTCGCCTTCGGTCTGCGAGAAGCGCACGCTCGCCGGCGGCGATACGGGTTTCACTTCGAATTTCGTGGCGCACGCGCCATTTTTCACCGCGCTGGTTGCATAGATGATGCCGGCGGCAGAGGAAGGCGCGGCAACCTGAAGCGAGTGGAAGGCCTGCAGCGTCTCCGGCGAAAGCTGGGCGTTGTCAAAGTAAGCGTCCACCGTCACCGGATCGGCTTCTGTCGAGGGACTGTATTCGAAGGCGAAATTCCCCGAGTCGTCCACTTCGGGCTTCTGGAAGGCGACCGCCTGAAGTCCCGCCTTCGCGATCGCCGGATGAAACTGTCCGCCGACCTCCTGGGCGATGGGCAGGTTTACAAGGAAGTACTCCAACACCACCGCGGCGGCTAAACACAGCAGCGACGCCACTCTTGCGCCCGTCTGCCCTCGCCAGAACGCGCGGCGGCCTGCGGACGACTCGCTCCCTTTTGCTGCGCTGTCGTGCGCTTGGGCGGCTTCCGGCATGGTTCCTATTGCACCGTCACTTGAGTATCGGAGGACGCAAACACCCAGTCCCCGCCCTCATTCACGCCAAACCACGCGCGCACCTGCAGAACGTGCACGCCCGTCGGCTCCTGAAGCCATCGTTGCTGCTCGGGCGGATATTGCTTCACCGCATCCTTCGGCGGCTTCGGAGTTCCGTCCCAATCGCCGTTTTTCGCTGCGTCGCGAATCACCGATCCCACATTCTTCTCGCCGACATCGGCGGCAATGATCTCGCCTGAGTTCGACTTAACCAGGCGAATGAACGTTACGCCGCTCTTCTTGAAGTCTTTGATCGCGTGGAAGCTGTACTGCGCCTTCTGATGATGCGCGATCTGTATGCTGTTCGGGCCGAAGCTCACCTGATCGATCCCCATCGAACCAACCGCCTGCGGTCCTGCCGAGATTCCCAGAACATGCAGTCCCAGGTTCTTTCCCAGCGGCAGAATCAGATATTGCGAGACACGCAGGTCGTCTCCCATATTCGCCGGAAGCTGAAAGCGGGCATTGGTATGTCCCGCTTCGCTGTTGGTGAGAAAAACGTGCGGAGACCTGCCGTCAGGCGCAATCACGACCAGCAGCGTTCCCGGATGCTCCAGAACATAGTCGATGAAGATCGGCCAGTTTCCCTTCGAGAACCCCATGATGGAAAACTGCGAAGCGTTCCAAACGTAGATGGGCGGCATCTGCGGCCCATTCTTGTCCAGCGCTTCCGCTCGCCGCTCATAATCGCCGGGGCTATTGCCGGCACACTCGGGATGCAGGTCCGGCAGTGGCGGGGTCCAGACCGGCACGTATACCGTGCCCCGGTTGCCGGAGTTTCCCTCCGTTTGGTTGCCACGCTGCCCGTCACTAGGCGTGGACGGGGCTGTCGGGACGCCGTCCGAAGTGCCGCCGCTCTGTCCGGCCGCGCGTGCAACCGGCAGCACGAGCAGCATCGCCGCGACCAGGCAACTTGCGCTGCCCGTCACTCGTCGCCTGGAGAAAAACCCGCATAGTGCTCGCCGAAAGAAGAAGTTACAACCCTGTGCCAGGGGCATCATACTTCACCTCCTGATGGTGACTTGGTCGGCTAAAGGCGGGAGCTTGCGCTAAGCATAGTACGATTTTGCGCCAGGAAAACAAAAAAATCTGCGCCCGATAATCGAGCAGGTGCGGCTGCCTGTTCCGGAGACAGCCCAGCGCCAATCGAATCCGCAGCTTAGCGAATGACGCAGCCTGAAGTGACAAGCTCCGCGCCACCAGCTAGCATTAAAGATTCGGACTTATCTTCAGGAGGCAGTCATCATGGCGACCATGGAGCAGAAGGCGCCCAGCATTCGCACCGGCGCGCAGCCGCGTACTTATAAGAACTTCATTGGCGGCGAGTGGGTGGAGAGCCGCACCGGCCGCACCTTCGAGAACCTTAACCCCGCCGACACCCGCGAGGTAGTCGGCGTCTTCCAGAAATCCGACAAGCGCGACGTCGATGTCGCGATCGACGCCGCCAAGCTGGCCTTCAAGAAGTGGCGTCTCGTCCCCGCGCCCCGTCGCGCCGAGATGCTTTACAAGGCCTCCGAAATTCTCATCCAGCGCAAGGAAGAATACGCGCAGCTGATGACGCGCGAGATGGGCAAGGTCATCAAGGAGACTCGCGGCGACGTGCAGGAGGCCATCGATTGCGGCTACTACACTGCCGGCGAAGGCCGCCGCCTCTTCGGGCCGACCGTACCGTCGGAGCTGCCCAACAAGTTCGCCATGGCCGTGCGCCAGCCGCTCGGCGTCTGCTGCATGATTACGCCGTGGAACTTCCCGATGGCGATTCCCTCGTGGAAGCTCTTCCCGGCGCTGGTCGCAGGCAACACCGCGGTCATCAAGCCCGCGCAGGACACGCCGCTCTCCACCTTCAACTTCGTGCAGGCGCTCGCCGACGCCGGAATTCCGGCAGGCGTCGTCAACGTCGTTAGCGGCTTCGGCAGCGAAGTCGGCACCCCGATGGTCGAGCATGCCGACGTGCGCGCGGTCTCGCTCACCGGCTCCACCGCGGTCGGCCGCGTCGTCGGACAGGAAGCTGCGAAGACCTTCAAGCACTGCTCGCTCGAGCTCGGCGGAAAGAACCCGATGATCGTCCTCGACGATGCGAATCTCGACCTGGCGCTGGATGGCGCACTGTGGGGCGCCTTCGGGACCACGGGCCAGCGCTGCACCGCCACCAGCCGCATCATTATCCAGAAGGGCGTCTACAAGAAGTTCGCCGACGAGCTGGTCGCGCGCGCGCAGAAGCTGAAGGTCGGCAACGGCCTCGACGAGAGCGTCGACATGGGCCCGGCCGTCAACTCCTCGCAGATGGAGACCGACCTGAAGTACATCAAGATCGGCAAGGACGAAGGCGCGAAGATGCTCTGCGGCGGACATCGCCTGGAAGGCGAGGCGTACAACCACGGCTGGTTCGTCGCTCCCACCGTCTTCAGCGACGTCGATCCCAAAATGCGCATTGCCCAGGAAGAAATCTTTGGGCCGGTCGTCTCACTGATCCCGTGCGACGGGCTGGAGCAGGCCATCGAAATCGCCAATGACATCGAGTACGGTCTCTCGTCCTCGATCTACACCAAGGACGTGAACAAGGCGTTCACCGCGATGCGCGATCTGTACGCCGGCATCACCTACATCAACGCCCCGACGATCGGCGCCGAGGTGCATTTGCCATTCGGCGGCGTGAAGGCCACGGGCAACGGCCATCGTGAAGGCGGAATCGGCGCCATCGACTTCTACACCGAGTGGAAGTCGGTCTACGTCGATTACTCCGACAAATTGCAGAAGGCCCAGATCGACCGTCCGGAATAGTTTTTCCGGGTTGCTGCTGTCCGAAACAGCTCGCAGCTGAGCGTAGCAACGACACGGCTTGTTCTCAGATGTCCGAAGTTGGTCTCATTCCGCTCGTCCGGTCTGATTGCACGCGTCCCATTGCAGCCGTCCCGGCAGGGACGGCCCGCGGGCCCTTCGGAAATCCGCATCTGTCCTCCGCACCGTCCCTCATGCCACAATGGATCTTTAGCTGACGGCCGATAGCCGACAGCCCTAAGGACGCACTTATGGTCACCAAAGCCGTTGCCGAAGTCATGGCCGCCAGCCGCATGATGAACGTGCGCTATGCCATCCGCGATCTGGCCGTCGCCGCTGAAGAGGTGGCGCGCGAAGGCCACCAGATCCTCTATCTCAACATCGGCGACCCCTGCAAGTTTGACTTCCACACACCGCCGCACATGATCGAAGCGGTGCTGAAGGCGATGGTCGATGGCCACAACGGCTACGCCGAATCGCTCGGCATCAAGCCCGCGGTGGAAGCCATTCGCAATCAGGCCGAGAGTAACGGCTTCAGCGAGATTCAGAGCATCTTTATCGGCATCGGCAGCGGTGAGGTCATCGACACCTGCCTGACCGCGCTGCTCAACCCGGGCGACAACGTGCTCACCCCCAGTCCCGAATACCCGCTCTACGGCGCCATCATGGCCAAGCTGGATTGTCCTGCCAATCCGTACGAGCTCGACGAAGACAACGGATGGGAGCCCGACGTCGACGACATCGCACGCAAGATCAACTCGCGCACGCGCGCTATCCTGCTGATCACCCCCAACAACCCCACGGGCGCAGTCTACTCAAAACGTACGCTGGAGAAGATCCTGGAGCTGGCGCGCCGGCACAACCTCATCATCTTTGCCGACGAGATCTACGACAAGCTGATCTTCGATCCCAAGGAAAAGCACATTTCGATCGCGACCCTCGCTACCGACGTCCCGATGGTCACCTTCAACGGACTGTCCAAGGCGTATCTGGTACCCGGCTGGCGTATCGGCTGGGCGATTGCCACCGGGCCGCGACGGGTCGTTCGCCCTTACATGGAAGCCGTGCACCGCCTGCTGCGCGCGAGACTCTCAGCGCCGCACCCTTTCCAGCACGCCATCAAGCCCGCGCTGGAGGGTCCCCAGGACCATCTGGAAGAAGTGCTGCGCAAACTCAAACGCCGCGCCGATCTCACCGTGCAATGGGCGAAACGCACCCCGCACGTCAAGCTGGTTGCGCCAAAAGGGGCGTTCTACGCGCATCCTTCACTGGAGATCCCGGAAGACGACCTGACGTTCGTCACCGACCTGCTCAAGCAGAAACATGTCCTGGTGGTGCACGGCTCCGGCTTCGGCGAAAAGCCGGGCACGCGTCACATGCGCATCGTCTTTCTGCCCCCGGAGCCGGTGCTCAGCGAGGCCTACGACAAAATCACGGAGTTCATGCGCGAGCGGTATCAGTAGCCTGTTTCGACGCCGCTTCATAGGCAGCTCACCAATCGGAAGCTGACTAGAGGCCAGCCTATTCGCGGCTGTTCCTTCTTTGAACGGCATCTGGTCCCTCGCGGCACGCGTTATACCGCTTTGTCGAGTTCACTGGTGATTTGTGATCGAAGCTGCGCCACCCCGGATCTGGCTACACGACTTGCGCCATATGCTCCTATGGTACGAACAGAATCTGTGCGCGCCGGTCTTTAATGATTTCCGCGGGCATCGTGTGCAATTCAGGCCGGAGAGCTTCGCGCATCTGATTAAGCTCTTTCAGAAGGGCGCAACAATCGAAATTACCAAACCACAGAAGCACATCGAGCGCATCAGGAATGGCCAGAGCACAAACGCGGGTTTTGGTGGATACGAAGCCTACCGATTTCAACGCTTTCGTTCTCTTCCCCTCATCATCGCCCGTCCCAATGTCGTTTTGGAATTGATCGCCCAGCCGGTGGTTGGAAAGAAGCGTACGGGCGACACGCTTTACATCAAAGAATTTCTCAACGTACCAGCATCATGTAAATTTGAAATCTTGGTATGCAGGCGCGTAGCTCAGGCCCGACTGGAAGTGGTGACATGCCATCCGCAGAATCACGGCAATTATTCTCGCTCGCAGTATCGGCAAATTTATCCCTGAAACGGCAAAGGCCGCCTTTCGGCGACCTTTCGCCCCCTCATTAAGCCCAGGGGCTGCGGGCAGAGCCGGTAGCGAGCCGGCAAGTACTTATGTTGCTTTCTTCCAAATGGACGCTGACGGCCCAAAAGGCAGACCGCCAGCTCTATTATGATGCTTCCGTGTATAGAAACGAGTCAAGAATAATCTGGAGTGCGATATCAAAATGATAGACCAGAATTGCCAGACTGGAACCAATGATTTCAATGGTTTACGAAGTATCAAAACTGCCCGCCACCAGCGCCCGATTATCCCTTCTCCCCTAGCGGACTTCCAATGCTGGGTAGCGTTGAGTTTGCATCGTGGTTAACCTGAAACTTATAACTACTTAGTACTCTCTTGTGTCAGCTGGAGTATCCGGTTGAAGCCTGCGGCCGACCGGCAAATCGCAACCGCCGAAACCGTTAAACCGAGGCATCTGACGAACCATGGTTGATATCCACTGCCACATCCTGCCGGGAATCGATGACGGCTCCAAATCATGGGAGATGACGGCCCAGATGTGCCGCATCGCCGCCGAAGACGGCATCACCCACATCGTCGCCACCCCGCACAGCAATGACGCCTACGAATACAATCGCGAGCGCTATACCGAAATGCTTGGCCAGCTCAGCGATGTTGCCGATGGCAGGCTGACCTTCAGCCTGGGCTGCGACTTCCACTTCTCACGCGACAACATTGAAGACGCGCTCGAACATCCGCAGCGCTATACCATCGGCGACTCGCAATACCTGCTGGTCGAGTTCAGTGACGAGAGCGTTCCCCCAAGCGTCAAGCGTGATCTCTTCGCCTTCTCCAGCCGCGGCCTGGTCCCCATCATCACCCATCCCGAGCGCAACCCGGTGCTGCTGAAGAGCGCCGAGATGGTGATGGATTTCGTCGAGCAGGGCTGCCTGGTGCAGGTCACCGCGAATGCCGTCACCGGCACCTGGGGCGGCCGTTCGCAGAAGATGCTGGAGTGGCTTCTGCATCGCGAAGCCGTACACGTCATCGCCAGCGACGCGCATGATCCTGTCTATCGCCAGCCCGTGCTCTCCGCCGCACGCGATATCGTTTCGCAACTGGCCGGCTCATCGGTTGCCGATGCCCTGGTCAACCGTAATCCCGCTGCAATCATCGAAGGCAGGCCTGTGCCTTATCAGCCGATGTTGCGATAAACTCCCGCCAGGATTTTCTGCCGCAGCTCAGAACAAAAACAGAACGGCCGGTACCTTGCGATACCGGCCGTTGCAGGACAGAGGAGAAAGCCTACCGTCCCAGGCTCGTCAGTCTGGGATTCGGGTCAGCCGTTCCGTCATACAGGCCCACGTTCAAATAAAGCAGCCCTGTTTTGCCTCCCGTCGCTCCGGCAGAGCCTGTGCCGGCAATGTAAAGAATCAACACCGGCTGCCCTCCCGTAGTGGCGACGGTGAATCTGCCGAAGGCAGGTCCGTAAGTTGTATCGAACGTGTATGGGCCCATGAACGGCATGTTGTTCATCTGGTAGCCTCCGGGGCCGTTGGTCTGGTAGGTAACAGCCCACGTTCCACCCGGCGGCGGCGTTCCAGCTACGTCGAGTTCGTTCGTAACGCTGGAAGTCGTCGGCGTGATCGTGCCGCCCAGATACGAGCCCAGGAGCTGAGCCACGGTGAAGGGTGCTCCCGATTGCGGCACCAACCTTCCTGAGGTGACCGCGGGATCGGTGCCGACAATGAAGCCGCTATTCTTCGTCACCAGATACCACACCGGAGGATTCGCTACCGGGTTACCTCCTGAATCGGTCAACGTAACCGTAACGCGTCCGGTGGTGTCCACGTTGTAAGTACACGGACTAGGATCGTCAGACGTACAGTAGCTGAGCTGCGACACCGTGCCGCCAACGCTCTGGTCCATGAAGAAACCGGGCAACATGTCAATGCCCGAGCGCGTGATAGTTCCCATGCCGTCGAAGGTCGCCGTCCCGATCCCGGCCTGCGGCACCGCCGAACCCGTGGCCCCGTTGACGCTCATAACCGAGCACGCCCCCGGCCCCTGGCAAGTGAGTGTGGAATTGGAGAAGTTGCCGGTCACGCCACCCGCGGCCTGCGGCAGCAGGTCGACGATCGTGAACGGGCCACCGGTGTCCGTCGCCAGTGCTACGAGTTCGTTCGTCAATATCGAACTCGTGTAATAGGCGTAGTGGTAGTCGGTCCCACCGATCGTTAATGTGAGTGTGCCGCGTCCCGTCATCCCATCAGGATTGGCCAGCGTCCCGCCGCTGATGGTGAGCTGGCCTGAGGCGGTACCGTTATCGTTGGTGTCCTCCTCGCCGCCCGTGACGTTCAGCATGGTGTCGAGCAGGAACGCTCCCGCTCCCGCATAACGATTCCCGCTGCTGTCGGCGCCGAACAGTCCGAATGCATACGACGACGCACTGACCGGCAGCGCGGTGGTTGATTGCTTCTTCACCAGGCCGGAGCCGTAGACATTCATGTCGGTTTCGATCAGTTGCGAATCGCTTGTGGTGGAAACCGTGATGCTGTAGTTGCTCATCCCCAGCGACGAAGTGATCGTGATCGTGCCCGTGGTGCTGCCCACCGGGAGGTTATAGGTTCCGGTGAACGCAACGTTGCTATTGACTCCGCTCGGACTCGCTTGATCGAAGACCCCGCTGGTTATGCCTCCGTTACCGTCGGCAATGAAACTGCCCACCATATAGAACGGCTGTCCCAGGTTCTGGTTAAAGCCGTTGAAGGTGAAGGCATACGGTCCCTGCAGCCTTCCCGTCACGGTAATGGAGAAGGTCGCCGTCGCCACTTCGCCCAGCGCGTCGGTCGCCTGGATGGTGAAGTCGTATACGCCCGCATCGCTCAGCGTGCTCAGCATCATTCCGTCGCTCGGAGTTTTGATGGTCCCCGTGTTCGGCCCTCCTCCCATCGGCGGCATGTCCGTCGTGAGCGTCATGGTTCCATCGGTGCACGGCGGGTTCGGAGCGCACGGCGGCAGGCTGCCGAACACCAGCGTATACGCGTAGGGGGCAACACCGTTGCTCGCCTGCACTGTGGTCAGGTATGTGTTGCCTACGATCCCATTGGGAAGGGCCATCGAGGCCAGCGACAGCGGTGGGTTGATCATGATGCTGAAATTCTGCATCGTGACCGCCTGCACCGGGGTCTGTGAGTCCACCACTTTTGCCGTGAAACTGAACGTCCCGGTCGTCGTGGGAGTACCGCTGATAATTCCGTCACTGGTCAGATTCAGTCCCGGAGGTAGCGATCCTGAACTGATCGACCAGGTATAAGGTTGCGTACCTCCCGAAGCGATCAGCAACTGCCGATACGATATGCCCGGAACGCCTTGCGACAGGGTGAACTGCGCGATATTCAGTGCTCCCGGGCCGTTCGCCGGGGCCTTGGCGGCACAGCCGCTTATGATGACACACACCACGATTCCCAACAGCAAGTACAGAAAAGGTTTTGCCCCTTTCATGAATCTCCTTGTCGAGCGGTAGAAGCTGGGTTTCGACGCTACTCCGGGGGATCGGCCCGCCAAGCCGGGTTGGCCTTTGCACCTCCAACCGCTGACGAGGCCACGAAGCATGGGCGACCGCAAAGTGCGTACGCGTATAGGTCTAGCAGAGTAACTGAATCGTCACTAAATGCAAGCTCTTTTTTGGCTTCTCAAACTCACCAACGCGACTTTGGGAAAACTGTTCCCTTTTCAGGAGAAAGCTCCTGTTGCTGGCCACATCCATCGCTCCTCTCGGCCCCGCCTGCTTCGAATCGCTCCCCTGCTCTGCTATCCTCATCGGTTACCTGGAGAACATCATGCGCTTCAGAGCACTCCTATCAATCCTGTGTCTTCTTCTTGCCGCCGGCGCCGGCGCCAGCGCGCAGCAATCCCAGACTTCCTCTTCCGCCGCACCGCAAACCAACATGTACGTTGAGCCGACGCTCGCCTACACGCCCAGCCTCGACGTCCCCTCCATGGATCGCTCCGTCGATCCTTGCGTCGATTTCTATCACTATTCCTGCGGCGGCTGGGAGAAGAACAATCCTATCCCACCCGACCAGACTTCGTGGAGCGTTTACGGCAAGCTCTATGAAGACAATCTCGCCTACCTGCGCGCGATTCTCGAGCAGGCATCTATGGCGAAGGACCGGGACGAGGTCACGCAGAAGATTGGCGACTACTACGCCGCCTGCATGGACGAGTCGGCGGTCGAGAAGCTCGGCGGTCAGCCGATGCAGCCGGCCTTGAAGCAGATCCAGGCGCTGCAGAACGTCCGCGATATGGCGCCGCTGGTCGCCAGGCTGCACCTGGCGGGCGACACTATGCTCTTCGGCAGCGGCTCTGAGCCTGATCCCGACAACTCCGACATGATGATTGCCGCCGTCGCTCAGGGCGGCCTCGGTCTTCCCGATCGCGATTACTACACCAAGGACGATCCGAAATCCAAGGAGATCCGCGAGCGTTACGTGCAGCACGTGCAGCAGATGTTCGAGCTTCTGGGTGACCCTGCCAATGTTGCGCAGCAGGAAGCTGCGACCGTCATGCGCATCGAGACCGCTCTCGCCAAGGCCTCCCTCACCCGTGTTGAGCGCCGCGATCCGTACAAGGTCACGCATAAGATGAAGACGGCCGACCTCCAGAAGCTGGCGCCCGACTTCGACTGGACAAACTATTTCTCGGCCAGCCGGGTTCCTCCCTTTGAAACTCTCAATGTCGAATCTCCGGACTTCATGAAAGGCCTGAACGCGCAGCTGACATCGGTCCCACTCGACGACTGGAAAGTCTACCTGCGCTGGCACCTCGCTCATTCCAACGCCCCGTATCTCTCCTCTGCCTTCGTCAATGCGAACTTCGACTTCTACCGTAAGTATCTGCACGGCGCCAAGGAACTCCAGCCTCGCTGGAAGCGCTGCGTGCAATACGTCGACGACCAGCTTGGCGAAGCGCTCGGCCAGGCGTACGTGCGCAAGACCTTCCCGCCGCAGTTGAAAGCGGACACGGTGCACATGACGCAGCTGGTTGAAGACGCAATGGCCGCGCGCATCCAGCAGCTCGACTGGATGAGTCCCGCGACCAAGCAGCAGGCCCTCAACAAGCTCCACGCCATCCGCAACAAGGTCGGATACCCCGACAAATGGCGCGACTACAGCTCAGTCGTGATTGCACGCGACGACTTCTACGGCAATGCCGAGCGCGCCACCGAGTTCGAGAACCATCGCGAGTTCAACAAAGTCGGCAAGCCCACCGATCGCAGCGAATGGGACATGACGCCGCCGACCGTCAACGCCTACTACAGCGGCCAGATGAACGACATCAACTTCCCCGCCGGCGTTCTCCAGCCGCCGCTCTACGACGCGAAGATGGACGACGCGCCCAACTACGGCAACACCGGCTCAACCATCGGCCATGAGCTGACCCACGGCTTCGATGACGAAGGCCGACAGTACGACGCGAAGGGCAATCTGAAAGATTGGTGGACGACAAAAGATGCCGAGCAGTTCGTAAAACATGCCGACTGCGTGGTCGATCAGTATGCGAAGTACATCATTGTCGACGACATCCACATCAACTCGAAGCTGACCGAGGGTGAAGACGTCGCCGACCTGGGCGGGACCATCCTCGCTTACATCGCGTGGCAGGACGCCGACAAGAACATGAAGCTGACGGACCGTGATGGGCTGACTCCCGACCAGCGCTTCTTTGTCGGCTTCGCGCAATGGGCCTGCGAAAACGATCGCCCGGAGGACTTGCGTGCGCGAGCCATCACCGACCCGCACTCGCCCGCGAAGTACCGCATCAACGGCGTCGTCGTAAACATGCCGGAGTTCGGCGCAGCCTTCTCCTGCAAACCGGGCTCTCCAATGGTCAAGCCCGCAGATCAGGTCTGCAAAGTCTGGTGAGACGATGAACGGTAGAGTTGGTAAAGCCAAAAGCTGAGAGCTAACAGCCGACAGCTAAAAGCGTGCCGTCATTTGCCTGGTCAACGAGTCTTGTCCTACAATCACGTCCGTTTTCATAAGGAGCACCCCATGCCGCCGACTTTCTCCAACGGAAAAATCTGCTACCTCGAAATGCCCGCTACCGACGTGGCGCGTTCCTCGGACTTCTATCAGAAGACCTTCGGCTGGAACATTCGCAAGCGCAACGACGGCAGCATCGCCTTCGACGACGGCGTCGGCGAAGTCAGCGGCACCTGGATCGTCGGCCGCCCGCCCATGACCACCGCCGGTCTTCTTTTCTACATCATGGTCGACAGCGTCGAAGACACGGTGAAAAAGGTCGAGGCCAACGGCGGCAAGATCGTGCAGCCCATCGGCGCCGACGCCCCGGAGATCACAGCGCGCTTCACCGATCCCGGGGGCAACCTGATCGGCCTCTACCAGCAGCCGCACTAGCCGCGCAGCGGCGCTATTTGTGTTAGCCGCGGGCGTAAGCCCGCGGTCCACATTTGGTCTCCCGTCGTCTATTCCGATAAAGTATTACCCGCATTCGCAAGAGGTGATTCATGCGCTGCCTGCAATCTTCCGTATGTCTCCTGGTCTGCCTGTGCCTCCTGACCGCCGCACCCATCATGGCGCAGGAAGACGAAATGCACCACCATCACGACGCCACCGAGCAACTCGGCAAGGTCTCCTTCCCGGTTTCCTGCGCGCCGGCCTCGCAGAAATCTTTCGAGCGCGGCGTCGCCCTCCTCCACTCCTTCGGATACGAGGACGCCGAGCAGCAATTTGTCGAGATCACCAAGACCGATCCCGGCTGCGCGATGGCTCACTGGGGCATCGCCATGAGCCAGTATCACCAGATCTGGGAGCGCCCCGACACGAAGGCGATGGAACGCGGTCACGACGAGATCGCCACCGCGCAGAAGATCGGCGCGAAGACTCCACGCGAGCAGGCCTACATCGCCGCGATCGCGCTCTTCTACAACGATCCCAAGGATGACTATCTCAAGCGCGCCGCAGCTTACTCCGACGCAATGGGAAAGCTCTATCAGCAGTATCCGAACGATCTGGAAGCCGGCGCGTTCTATGCGCTCTCTCTGCTGGCCGCCGACCCTCCCGGCGACACGCAGCACACGGCTGACAAGAAGGCGGTTGCGGTATTGATGCCGCTCTTCGAGAAGGAGCCCGCGCATCCCGGCCTGGCGCACTACATCATCCACTCCTGCGACTCGCCGGAAATGGCTCCCGAGGCGCTCGATGCCGCCCGTCGATACGCGGAGATCGCTCCGTCATCCGCACACGCTGTCCATATGCCATCGCACATCTTCGCGCGGCTCGGCCTCTGGCAGGAGGACATCCAGGCCAATCAAAAGTCGGTGGCCATCATCGGCCAGTCGAGTGCGATGTACATGCAGGGCCACGAGCTGCATGCCATGCACTTCCTGCTCTACGCCTATCTCCAGACGGGCCAGGACCAGCCCGCACAGCAGATACTCGCGAAAGAAAAACAAATCGTCTCCATGCCGATGAAGGACGGTGACTCGGGAATGCTGCAGTACTTTGGCTTTGCCCGGGCCGATTTCCCCGCCCTGTACGCTCTGGAGATGCACGACTGGAAAGCAGCGGCAGCGCTCCAGCCCGCGCCGGATGCGCCGCCATATGTGCAAACCATCACCTACTGGGCGCAGACCATTGGCGCCGCTCGCACCGGCGATGTGGCGGCAGCCCGCAGCAGCGCGAAGAAGTTTGCCGATGCCGAAGATGCCATCCGCAAATCGAAGTACGCTTACATGCTCGACGGCCCTAACTTCGATCGCAGTGAAGTGCAGGCGTGGCTCGCCTTCGCCGAAAAGCAGAATGACAAGGCGATACAGTTGATGACTGAAGTGGCGGACAAACAGGACAAGTTAGGCAAAGGGGAAGTCGCGATTCCTGCGCGCGAGATGCTCGCCGATATGCTGCTCGCCCTCAATCAGCCCGACAAAGCGCTGGCCGAATACGAGCAGTCGATGAAGATCGATCCCAATCGCTTCAATGGCCTCGCCGGCGCTGCCCAGGCGGCAGAACTGACGCATCAGCCGCAAAAAGCCAACTCGTACTACGCCCAGCTGCTGAAGAACTGCGACGGCGGAACCCACTCCGATCGCCCCGAACTGCAAAGCGCCAAAACCCAGCTGGCCAAGAACGGCAATGGCCTGTAACGCCGCGGCTCTTTTGCAAGACGCGTTGGATGCTGGTCGGCGGATCAGGATTTCCGCGGCGTCGCGAAATTTGCAGGATCGGTGACGTAGAGTGTGAACTAAGGCCTGCAGACGGCCGAACCCCGTAGGGGTGGTGTTCAGCCTGGCCCAGGACGCCAATAGATTAGTCGAGTCCCGTAGGGACGGCACGGTTTTCACGCCCCGGAGCGGCGGCACATTCGGTGGAGCACCGCTGAAGCGGTGCAGTTACGCGGTATCTCTTGAAGCGGCCTTTAGCCGCAGTGCTGAGGGCCTACGACTGCCGGCAGTGCATCCTCTCCACATCCCGCCCATTCACCGACACGATACCGGTGCGTCCTGACGCCGGTTGCGGCCTCTCCGGCTCCTCCTCGGGACCAGGGTGCGCTGAGCTGGGCTGGCTCTTCCTCTTGCGAGCGCTAAGGCCTGCCTTCGTCACATCAGCAGAAATGCGCTTTCTCTTGCGATCCGCATGCCGACCCGTACTGTTCCAGCCCATGACTCCCTCCACTGTACTGGGAAAGATGCTACTAGCATGAAATTGGAAACCCGCTATAGCAAGAAATCAAGTACGGATGTCACTGGCGTATCCGGGGATTGAACGCCGAGTACAACACGTCCGTCACAAAATTCACCAGCACATACGTTAACCCGATCATCAGGATGCAACCCTGGACCAGGTAGTAATCGCGATTCGAGATGGCAGTGATCGTCAACCGCCCGATGCCGGGCCAGGAAAAGATCGTCTCGGTAACAATCGCGCCTGCCAGCAGCGCGCCGAATTGCAAGCCAACCACCGTCAGGATGGGAATCATGGCATTACGCAACGCATGCCGGTACACCACCGTCCTCTCCGGCAAGCCCTTGGCGCGCGCCGTGCGAATGTAATCCTGCCCCAGCTCCTCCAGCATCGATGTCCGCACCATGCGGGTGAGGATCGCCGCCAGCGCCCCGCCCATCGTGATTGCCGGCAGCACCAGATGCGCCAGCGATCCCGAGCCCGACACCGGCAACCATCCCAGCTCGATCGCGAAGAACAAGATCAGGATCGGCCCCAGCGCGAAATTTGGAAACGACAGGCCCAGCAGCGAAACGATGCTGAGCACGCGATCGTCCCAGCGATTGCGCCGCAGGGCCGACCGCACTCCGG
The DNA here is from genome assembly GCA_035262645.1 of Terriglobales bacterium. Classification (GTDB taxonomy): domain Bacteria; phylum Acidobacteriota; class Terriglobia; order Terriglobales; family Acidobacteriaceae; genus Bog-257. The sequence goes on along the minus strand of DATFSK010000013.1, from coordinate 39,730 downwards.
CAGGAATCGACAACCCCAGCGCCACAATCAGCGCCGCGACCGTCAACTCCATGGTCGCCGGGTACGCCTGCGCGATGATGTGGCCCACGTTCTGATTCAGCCGCAGCGACTTTCCCAGGTCGCCGTGCACAATGCCGCGCCAGTAGTTCACGTACTGCTGCCCGAGGGGCACATCCAGCCCGTAGGCATGACGTGCGGCCGCTACGTCCGTTGCGGCGGCGCCCTCGCCAAGCATCTGTTGAATCGGATCGCCCGGCACCAGATGGATCAGCAGAAAAACCACCGACACCACCACCCATACCACGGGCAGCATATACAGCAGTCGTGAGAAGAGATAGCGCAGCATCAGTGAACGGTTGGCACAGCCGAAGGAGTTTGCGGCGATTGCGCCGCCTGCGCATTTTCGATCTTTACGCTTTCCACACGCAATCCATCCATCGCAGCCACGGCGTAACGGCGTCCTTCATACTCGAAACTGTCGCCTGCCTTCGGGATGCGCTGCAGCTGCCCCAGAATAAATCCCGCCAGCGTCTCGAATCCCTCATCACGCGGCAGAGAAATCTGGTATTGCGATTCCAGGTCGCGAATATTCACCGCCCCGTCCAGCACCATCGAGGTGGCGCCCGGCAGCAAAGGCCTTCCACTCACGTCAAATTCGTCTTCGATCTCGCCGACCAGTTGCTCCAGGACATCTTCCACCGTCACCAGCCCAGCCGTCGAGCCGAACTCATCCACTACTACCGCCAGATGACGTTTGCGTGTCTTGAATTCGATCAGCAAGTCGGTCAACTGCTTGGTCTCCGGAACCACCAGCACCTCGCGCATAATGTGCCGTACCTCAAGCCCGCTCGGACGAGTAACCGGCCGCCCCGATGCCGTACGGTTCACGCGATAACGCAGCCAGCGCATCAGGTCCTTCGAATAGAGGACACCGATGATGTGCTCCGGCCCGCGCAGTGGATCATAAACCGGTATTCGCGAGTGCTGGTCATCCACCACCTGCTGCAACGCCTCCTCCAGCGTCAGGTTCCCCGGCAACGAGAAGATGTCCGGCCGCGGCACCATAATCTCCCGCACTGTAATGTTCTCCAGATCTACCGCGCGCAGGATCAGCTCCTCCTGCGACGTCCCCAGCACCCCCAGCCGGCGGCTGGCCGAAACAATCAGCTTCAGTTCCTCCGCCGAATGCACGCCGCCCTCCCGCATCTGCCGCAGCCCGAAAGCCTTCAGCACCGTGCGAGTCGACGCCGTCATGAATGCCAGGAACGGCGCCGTTACCGTCATGAAGAAGTCCATCGGTCCAGCAACGGCAAGCGCAACCCGCTCCGTCCGTTGCAGCGCAATCGACTTCGGCACCACCTCGCCCATAATGACCACCAGGTAAGTCATCAGTGCGAAGGCCAAAATTACCGCGATGGCATGGGCATAGAAGTGCGAGTGTGGCAGCGGAGCCAACAGCCGCTCAAAGATGTGCGCGATCGACGCCTCGCCAATCCAGCCCAGCGCCAGGCTGGAGACCGTTACTCCGAACTGCACCGCATTAAGAACATGGTCGAGCTTCTGATGCAGCTTCTGTACCGTGCGCGCGCCGATGCGCCCCGCCGCGATCATCTGCTGGATTCGCGTGGCGCGTACGCTGACCAGGGCGAACTCAGCCGCCACAAAGAACGCGTTAGCGGCGATCAGCAGGATGACCGAGACCACGCGCAGCACAACAAAAGTAACCATCAGTAAGGAATCCTATCATCGCAAAATGGCATGGCATCAGGGCACTCTGCCCAGGCTCGAATCTAAGGTTCCGGGCATTAGAAACCGGCGAGCCTTTGTCGACTCATCTTCTGCCTTTACGTTGTGTGACTTACAATCCAAAAATTACCTAGTTCCCGCAATTTTCCCGCAGTAAATCTAGGTGTTCCATCTAAGAAGAACCCCTTATTCGCGTTTCCCTTCTCAGACGAGATACTCACCTCAGCGCTTTAATTTATTCCGGCAACTCTGCCGACAGCCGCCTCTGAGTCCGCAAGAAAAATAATCCCTAAGCAAAGGAGACATTAATGCACCGTGCACTCATATTTGTATTCGTTCTTGCCGCCATTCTCCTCACTCTCCCATTGACAGCCGCTGCTACCAGCCTTCCCTCACCTCCATCCAACGCAACCGTTTTCAGCAATATCGACGATAGCAGCAGCTGGACCTGGTGCCACAATCCCAGCTGCGCTGGTGGCAGCGGTCAGGGTACCTATTGGATGGCCCGGAACCAGACCAGCCCGTCCCGTGACGGAGCCGCTACTGAGTTCTACAACTCCGGCGTGTGGGCCAACGCTCTTTGGTATCACAAGGTCGGCGCTCACGATGGCTTGCACAACTTTCTTTGGGACATCTATTTCTACGTCGACAGCAACTCACAACACTCCGCCCAGGCGCTTGAATTTGATGTTTTTCAGTTTGTCGGTGGTTATAACTACATGATGGGCACGCAATGCGACTACGGTTATGGAGTCTGGGACACCTGGGACACATACAATGGCCGCTGGGTCCGTTCCTCCATCTCATGTCCGAAGTTCAGCCCCGGAACCTGGCATCATCTGCAGTGGTACACGACCACCAACACCAGCACTCATAAGTACACCTTCGTCACCATGGCAATCGACGGGCAAGTCATTCCGGTGAATATCACCCGCGCCGCGAAACATAACGGCTGGTCGGACAATTTGGGGCAGCAGTTCCAGCTGGACGTGAATGCCACCGGCCAGGGCTATCACGAATGGACCGACAGGGTGAAACTCACCGCCTGGTAATGCAGTAAGCCTCGCTGAACGACCGTAAGCATTCGGCAGTGTCCTGATCAGCGTGTTGGGGATCAGGAGACTGCCGAATTTTTATGGGAACCCAACTTGCCACGGGTTGAATTGCTTAGGCGCAGCCGGAGACAAGCGCTGCCATAACCTCGCCGTTACTGGGCTCCGGGCACGGTTCCCGCGTCAATTGCGAATCGGACGCTCCTCTGCACGCCAAATTATTCAAAATCCAGTCTTTTTCACACCTAGTTCTCCCCCGAAAGGGGACAGTATAAGTAGCCCTCCAGTCTAGGCAGAAAGCCCGATTCGTGTTTCCCTCCCCGGACGAGATACTCACTCATCGGGCTGACGCGAACGATTGTGCCCGCCAAATGCGCCAACTGAGTCTGAAAGGAAAAATCCACAAGCGAAGGAGCAGTTATTGATGCAGCGCGCATTCTTACTAGTAGCCGTTTGTCTGTCATTCTCGCTAGCTGCTGTAGCCTCCGTAAGCGTAACCGTCACATCCCCCACCAATGGCGCCCAAGTAAGCTCTCCTTTTACCCTGAACGCCAACGCCAACAGCAATTATTCGATCACCGGGTGGCAGGTTTATCTCGATGGCAACAATGTCTACAGCACAGGCGCTACCAACTCCATCAGCGCCAGTATCAACGGGGCCGTAGGAAATCATCAGCTGGTCACTCGTGCCTGGGATAGCAGCGGCGCTTATGGCACGGTTACTGAGCAGATCACGATCACCAGCGGTGGTGGCGGGGGTGGTGGTGGCGGTTGGCCTTCGCCTCCCTCGAACGCGATCGTCTTCAATAACATCGACGACCGATCCAACTGGAACTGGTGCCATGATCGCGGATGCTCCGGCGGCAGCGGCAGCGGCAGTTACTGGATGGCGCGCAACCAGAATCCTCCTTCGCGCGACGGCGCCAGCACTGAGTTCTATAACTCCGGCGTCTGGTCGAATGCCCTGTGGTGGACGAAATTCGGAGCCAACAACGGCGTACACAACTTCGAGTGGGACTTCTACTTCCAGGTCGACAATGCTTCCCAATCCGCCGGCCAGGCCCTGGAGTTTGACGCCTTCCAGTTCGTCCACGGGTACAACTACATGATGGGCACCCAGTGTAATTACGGTGCCGGCACCTGGGACATCTGGGATGAATACAACGGCCACTGGAATCACACATCGGTCTCGTGCCCCAGGTTCAGCCCGAACACCTGGCATCACATTCAGTGGTACATCACTACCAACACCACCTCGCACCAATACACGTACCAGACCCTCATCGTCGACGGCCATAGTTACACCATCAACCTGACCCGTAGCTCCAAGAACTTGGGATGGTCTGACAATATCGGCACGCAGTGGCAGCTTGACGTGAATGCCAGCGGCCAGGGCTATCACGAATGGATCGATGCTGCGAAGCTGACAGTGTGGTAGAAACCGGCGTTACAACCGGCTTATAGGGCGACAAACGGTGTCCACTGCTGCGAGTCCCATTCGCAACGGCGGACGCCGCTTATTTGCCCGGCGGGCGACTCGTCAACCCATCCACCACGCGTTCCACTGGTCTGGCGGTGATCGACCACGGACTTGCTATCTGCCGCTTCTTCGAATCGAGCCCCAGCGTAAAATAGCCTTCCCTTTCATCTTCATTCGACGGCTTTCCACAGTTGATGAACGGAGAACTTCGTCCCGATCTCTCGCGCCCAGGATTAGGATTGGAGCTGAAGCGCGCCGACGCCGAGCGATACGCGGCGTGAGCAATCGAGCTTGGGCGGCGCTCAACGAGGGTAGCGGGGACCTTCAGATCAGCGCCAAGGACAGCTTACTATTACCCACGTCGGCTTCAGCCGACGGCACAAATCAAAAAGGCGAGGAAAATGCCCAGCCCCAGAGACACGCTCATCACCCCAGATGAATTGAAGAGTAAGCCCTCTCCCCTGGACAGTTCGTCTGCCATGCTCGAAGCTCTCGAATCAGAGCTGCGCGAGAATATCGGCGGAGAGGTCCGCTTCGATCCCGGCACCAAGGCCATGTACGCCGTTGACGCATCGAACTATCGCCAGGTGCCGATCGGTGTCGTCATTCCCAAGTCAAAAGAAGATGTCGTACAGACGGTCGCCGCCTGCAGAAGATACGGCATCCCGCTGCTCTCTCGTGGAGGGGGCACCAGTCTCGCCGGCCAGTGCTGTAATGTCGCCATCGTCATCGACTGGTCCAAGTACATGCACGGCGTGCTCGAGGTGAACACCTCCGAGCGCTGGGCCAGGGTTTTACCCGGAACAGTCTGCGATGAACTTCGCAACCGGGTGATGAAAGACAGCGACAATCTCCTGACGTGGGGCCCCGATCCCGCCACCCACACTCATTGCTGCTTCGGCGGCATGATCGGCAACAACTCCTGCGGCGCGCACGCCCAGATGTCCGGCAAGACCGACGCAAACATTGAAGAGCTCGAGGTGCTTCTCTACGACGGCACTCGCATGACGTTGGGCTGGATGACCGAAGCCGAGCTCGACGAGAACATCCGCAAAGGTGGCCGCACCGGCGACATCTTCCGCCACCTGAAATCCCTTCGCGACCTCTACGCCGATCTCATTCGCGAGAAATACCCGCCAATTCCGCGTCGCGTCTCGGGCTACAACCTTGACCAGTTGCTCCCAAGCGAGGACGGCCGCTTCAACCTCGCGCGCGCGCTCGTGGGAAGCGAAGGCACGCTCGTCACCATACTCGAGGCCAAGTGCAGGCTGATCGACGCCAAGGCCGAGCGCGTGATCCTGATGCTTGGCTATCCCGACGCCTACGAGGCTGCCGACCACGTCGTCGACATCAATCCCTTCAAGCCCACCGCGCTTGAAGGTATCGATCACCACCTCTACCAGAACATCGAGAAAAAAGGCGGCCCGCATCGCCGCTTCCTCGGCATGCTTCCCGAGGGCAAGGGCTGGTTAATGGCAGAGTTCGGCGCGGAGAAAAGAGAGGATGCCGAGGAGATCGCGCAACGTGTGATGGAGTCGCTCAAAGGCAAGCCTGGCATGCCAAGCATGCGCCTCTTCACCGATAAAGAAGAGATGGCGCGGCTTTGGGAGGTGCGCGAGTCCGGCCTTGGCGCGACCGCCTTTGTTCCCGGCAATCCCGATACCTGGCCTGGTTGGGAAGACTCGGCCGTCGCCCCGGAAAAACTCGGCAGCTATCTCCGCGACCTGCGGGCTCTGTTCCAGAAGTACGAGTACAATCCCGCGCTCTACGGCCACTTCGGCCATGGCTGCGTCCATTGCCACGTAGATTTCAACGTGACCACCGAAGCCGGCATCAAGAAGTGGCGGTCCTTCATGGAAGAGGCGACCGACTTGTGCGTGAGGTACGGTGGGAGTCTTAGCGGCGAACACGGCGACGGCCAGGCGCGCGGCGAGTTCCTCAACAAAATGTTTGGCGAGGAGTTGATCCAGGCGTTTCGCGAATTCAAATCAATCTGGGATCCCGACTGGAAGATGAACCCGGGCAAAGTCGTCGCTGCTCATCGCATGGACGAGAACTTACGCCTCGGCGCGGGCTACAATCCGCCGGAAGCCGAAACTCACTTCAAGTGGCCCGAAGACGGCGGCAGCTTCGCACATGCGGCCTTGCGCTGCATCGGTATCGGCAAATGCCGTCGCCAGAATGGCAAGAAAGCTGAAGACGACACCATGTGTCCCAGCTTCATGGTCACGCATGAGGAGCGCCACACCACGCGCGGCCGCGCTCATCATCTCTGGGAGATGCTGCACGGCGACGTCATCGCCAATGGCTGGCGCGATGAGAGCGTCAAAGAAGCGCTCGATCTGTGCCTGGCGTGCAAAGGCTGCAAGGGCGACTGCCCCGTCAACGTAGACATGGCTACCTACAAAGCGGAGTTCCTCTCCCACTACTGGGAGGGCCGCTTGCGCCCGCGACATGCGTATGCGTTCGGCCTGATCGACCAGTGGGCACGCCTCGCCTCTCTCGCGCCGGGATTCGTGAACCTGGTTACGCAACTGCCGGGTCTCAGCGCGCTCGCCAAGATAATCGCCGGCATGCCGCAAGCGCGTCAGATCCCCGCCTTTGCGCCGGAGACGTTCAAGTCATGGTTCCGTAAACGCGAGGCGCCTAATGTCGGCCAGTCAAAGGTCATCCTCTGGGCCGACACCTTCAACAATCATTTCTTCCCCGAAACCGCGCAGGCAGCAACTGAAGTTCTGGAGCACTTCGGATATCAGGTGCAGGTGCCGATGGAGGATCTCTGCTGCGGTCGGCCGCTCTACGACTACGGTTTCCTCGATCGCGCCAAACAGTACCTGAACAACATTCTGGAAACCCTGGCGGACGACATTGCCGACGGCACACCGATGGTCGTACTCGAACCCAGCTGCTGTTCGGTGTTTCGCGACGAACTCAACGGCCTGATGCCGGAATCGCGGCTAGCCCATCGCCTCATGGAGAACACGTTCACATTGTCCGAGTTCCTCGAGAAGAAGGTGAAGAACTACACCCCGCCGACGTTGCGTCGAAAAGCCATCGTGCAGGGACATTGCCATCACAAAGCCATCATGCGCATGTACGACGACGAAGCCGTGATGAGGAAGATGGGCCTGGACTTCGAACTACTAAATACAGGCTGTTGCGGCATGGCAGGTTCCTTCGGATTCGAGAATGACAAGTACGAGGTTTCACAGAAGTGCGGCGAGCGAGCGTTATTTCCCGCCGTCCGAAAAGCCGGACCGTCGACGCTCGTCATGGCCGACGGCTTCAGTTGCCGCGAACAGATCCAGCAAGACACTCCGCGCCACGCCCTGCACCTTGCCGAGGTCATGCGCCTGGCGCTCGATGAAGAGAAGGGTGTGCGCCAGATGTACCCCGAAGCCGAACTCGTGAAGAAGCGCACCGATGCGCAGCATCGATCAATGATGCGTGCGGGAATCATATCTGGTCTGGTGATCGCTGGCGGGGCACTGCTGCTTTGGGGGGCTACTGGCTGGCTCGGCGGGCGCCGATCGTGGAGGGCCACCACGTGATCTGGATGGACGTGGCGAAGTCGTGCTGACGTGTGGGAGCCAGCACCGGCACCCACCACGTTTCGTATTGCAGGAAGGGTTGGATCTCGAGATTCTTATGGAACCACAGCGTGGCCGACGCGTTCCAATCCCACTGTGTACTGCCGCCGGGAATGAAATCATCGGCGATCTTGCTATTCCTCACCGCTACCTGGATGCTGCTCTTCGGGCTTAGATGATAGGTACTCCACGCCTGATAACCTTTGCCCTCGCGGCCGATCCAGTTGCCCATCAGGTAGCGGTCATTCAGATATGCATCGTGATACACCACTTCCCAGTAGATGAAGTGGCCGCCCATGCTGGCCACGGTTGGCGGATCTGTGTAAACCGCTTCCGCGCGGAAGTCCAGCTTCGGCAGACCGGGAAAGTGCGTCAGATAAATGCCGGGATTGATCGCCGAGCGTCGTGGCGCGCTTACGGGATTAACGTCATCGTGGACCAGTGAATCCGTGTACAGCGTCAGCCATCTCCGCACAAACGGCAAGCGATAAGAAAAATCGAAACTCGCATGGCGCGCGCCCGGATCGTTGCGCGAGAACTTCACTGCGGGCGATACATCGGTGAAGCTGGTAAAGGAATTCCAAAACGCTCCAAGCGTAATCGGTACATGTCCCTGCCCGCCCCACACATCATCGCGGGTAAATCCGAACTCCAGGTTCTCCGTCGGCTTGAAACTGACTTTCTGTCCGAAAAAGTAAGCACCGGGAGGAAATTGATGGCCGGCGAGCGCACCAAAGAAGTTGGCGAATTCAAATGGCCCGAGAAACTTCGACAATCCGGGAATATTCGTCGGCTCCTGCCGGTTAACCTGGATCATCCAGAACGGCGCTGCGTTGTTACTCATCAGCAAGGCGCCGCTCTCGCCTGGGCCCCACCACATGCTCTGCTTGCCCACGGAAATGTCCATGCCGCCGTACTTCATCATCGCGTAGGTGTCGAGCAGGCGAAACTGATTAGCGCGAACCGGCTCCGGAGGCTGAAGCGGATTTTCGTCTACATTCGCAATTACCTGTCGGACGGACAATGGATATCCCGGGATGGTTGGCGAGTACTGATATTCGCCGTCAACGTAAAACGCGAAACGACCGTCGTTGGCGCTGGCGCTAAACCCGCTGATGTTGTTCCACCCTTGCCAATATGGGCGACCATAATCATTGATGAGCGTCTGGCCAAAGTGGTAGCTGTCGTTCACCGGCGCGCCGGAAATGCTGGTCACCCGCGTGTAAACGGAATCCAATTGCAACGACTCCGTCGGATGCCCTTCCCAGGTCGCGATCTCCGGCGCGAACTCCTCATCCAGAGTTTTCTTCAGCTCCCAGATTTCCGGCGGCACATCCGTGTGGAACTCGACCCTGGAGTTCATCTGGATGAGCATGTTTGCGCACGACATGCGCGTCCACGGCCGTATTCCTAGAAACGCCGTATCGATGTAGGCTTGCCCGATCAGCCGTTCCATCGCCGGATAGATCCAACTGTCAAGCGGCACATGAACGCTGGCGAAATTTGTCGGACGCGGCGCCGAAGTCTCCTCCGCGACAATCTTCAAGTCATCGTCGATCTCGGGGTTGTGCCGGACTTTGTAAACATGCCGTCCGATCTGATACCCAAGCAATCCGCCAATGAACACGTCAGAGAGAAAGTGCTGGTCCGCCGCAGCACGCGCTATGCTGACGCCCAGCGCCAACCCGTATGCCCCGAATTCTGTCACCGGATGCGGATACTCCTGCGCAACCACCGACGCAAAAGCCCACGTCACCGCCGCATGGTCCGACGGAAACGACAGCCCTCCATGAAAGAAGATGTTCTGGAAGTTCGATGGGATCGGCGCCTCGCGGCCGGTTATCCCTTTCAGCGCATAATCGACGCCGAAGGCATTAATCATAGCTTCCGTCGCCAGCACGCCCGTCTCCCGCGCCCGATCGTTATGCGCCAGGCGTCCCCAAACGTATGATGCGGCGGTCATTCCCCCGGCGGCAGCAACGCCCACATCGGAACCGAGCTTCCACGCATCCAGGTTGTTCAGCCGCATAGCGTAGGAGCTTTGCGGATCGGTAACGAACAGTCCGGTTGCGATACCGCCCATCGGCACCAGCCACTTTGCATCCCGTGCCTTCAGATGAAACGGACTGGTCCAGATGGCCTTCTGATCTTCGGCCAGATGAATGAAGAACTCGCTTTCGTTGGGGTGAGAGACAGTCTTGGCGGGTGGTGAAGTACCCTCTTCAGCTTGCTGCGTGGGAGAAGAAGAGGAAGCGTCTTGCTGAGCAGAGGCGGCAGGGGCGCCGGAGAGCAGGAAACTTAGAACCAGCACCAATTCAACACACCGAGGTCCCCCGTTCATGCGGCAGCTTTGTAGTACCGGAAGATTCTGCTCAGGGCGTTGGCAACGTCATGCACGTCCTGCTCCGACATCGCAGGCGAGAGTGGTAATGAAATGGTACGTTCTCCAACGTAGCTTGCGTTTGGAAAATCCTCGTCGGAGAATCCGAAACACCGGCGATAGTAAGGCTGCTGATGAACGGGAACGTAGTGGATTCCCACGCCGATGTTCTCTGCATCCAGCGCTGCGATAATCTTTTCCCGTGATACACCAAGTTCTTCCAGTGGCAGAAGCGGCGTGTACAGGTGATAGGCATGCCGCGATTCGCTCTCCAACGGCGCCGGCAACACCAGAGGCAGCCCTTGCAGATGCTCGTTGTAGGCCCGCCAGATCTGCTCCCGCTTCCGCCAATGTTCATCGACACAAAGAAGCTGTGGCAGGGCCAGTGCTGCCGCAATATCAGTCATGTTGTATTTGAACCCGGCCTCCACCACCTCATATCCGCGAGGTCCACCGACAAACCGGCTCCATGCATCAGCCGTCATTCCATGCAGGGAAAGCACCTTCACATGCTGGTGTAGCTCCTGGTCGCGCGTGATCACCATGCCGCCATCGCATGTCGCAACGTTCTTGGTGGGATAAAAGCTGAAGCAGCCCGCGTCGCCCATCAAGCCAGCCGCGTGCCCCCGGTAGCTTGCTTCAATCGCATGGGCGCAGTCCTCGATCACACGAAGCCCGTGTCTATGGGCAATGTCCAGGACCGGCTCCATGTCGCAGCAGCGTCCGCACATATGGACAACGAGGATCGCCCTGGTACGGGCTGTGATCTTCGCCTCGATGAGGGCCGGATCGATGTTGAATGTGGCCCGGTCGCAATCCAGCAGTACTGGCTCCGCTCCCGCGTGAAGGATGGAGTGCACGGTCGAGCAGAATGTCATGGCCGGCGCGATGACTTCATCCCCAGGGCCGATCCCCAGCGCCAGCAAAGCGAGATGAATCGCCGCCGTTCCGCTACTCACCGCCGCGGCATAGGGCGCGCCTTTGTAGCGGGCGAATTCGCGCTCGAACTCCTCAACCTTCGGCCCTAATCCGATCCAGCGGCTGCGCAGGCATTCGGCAACGGAAGCGATCTCCGCCTCCCCAATTAGCGGCGCGCCAAACACCAGCCGCGCCTCGCGCGAACGCACGGGCACGCCTCCCGCAATCGCGGGCAGATCGACTACTTTCAGTGGAATGCGATGTCCGCTACCAGACTCGGCGGTACAAGCCTCTTCTGCGTGTGCTGGAGTGGTAGCCAGCGGAGCGCGTTTCATAGATCCCTGGGTCAAGTTGGTTGAAATAGCCTGCTGATTGTAATTGATTTTTGCAGCTTAGCGGCCCGCTTTCCTCTTCCGCTATACTGACTGAGCTGAGTACGAGTTCTCTGACGTCGGATGCCGTTCACCGTCTCTCACGCCGCTGCTGTTCTGCCCTTACGAAGATTCAATCTGGTTTGGTCGGCGTTCATCGTCGGCAGCATGGCGCCCGACTTTCCCTACATCGTCGGTACCGAAGCCTACCGCGATTGGGGGCATCACTTCCCCAGCCTGCTGTGGTTCACGCTTCCCGCGTCGCTCATCGCCCTCTGGTTCTTTCACATCATCAAGCGGCCGATCATCGAACTGCTGCCCACCGGCATGCAGGAAAGGCTTAGCGCCGAAGGCAACTTCAGTTTTTTCCCGGCACGCCGCTTCTTCGCAATCCTTGCTGCAACGGTGCTCGGCATTGCCAGTCACCTGCTCTGGGATGCCTTCACCCACGCGCATTCATGGCCTTGGGAGCATTTTGCCTTCATGCGCATCTGGGTGCGTGTCCCCGTTATCGATCACCGCGTGCCGCTCTTCAGTGTTCTGCAGTATCTAAGCTCGGTCGTCGGAATGCTGGCGCTGGCGGTCTGGGTCCTTCTTTGGTATCGCGCGGCTCCCTTGCGGGAGCGGCAGAGCTCAACAACAGGCACCCGGTCTCGTGTCGGCCTGGCCGTAGCTATGTTCGGGATCGCCGCTATTTTCGGCACGATTCGCGCGATCACGCTCATTGGGATCCCTGCCAGCCTTGGCCGCGTCGATACATTCTTGTTTGTCTGCGGCGTCACCTCTCTTGCGGTAGCGTTTTGGCAACTTCTGCTGTACTGTGTGCTCGTCTCTTCCTATCAGGTCTGGTGATCGGCTGACCGGCTCTCTCTCACCTGAATGCGCATATGCCTCTGGTAAGCGTCATCATGAACGTTCGCAACGGCGCCGCGACCTTGCGCGAGGCCATCGACAGCGTTCTGGAACAGACCAGCGAAGATTGGGAAATGATTGTCTGGGACGATCGCTCAACCGATGCCAGCGCCGCCATGGTTGCCGAATACTCGGACCCCAGGATCCGCTACTTTCTCTCGCCGGACGACGTGCCGCTCGGTAAAGCCAGGCAAGACGCGATCCGCCAGGCCACAGGCGAGTGGGTTGCCTTCCTCGATCAGGACGACATCTGGCTTCCCGCAAAGCTGGAGCGGCAGCTGGCCCTCGCAGATACCAATGTCGGCCTCATCTATGGCCGGACCATCCGCTTTTACTCCAGCGGGCTTGAGCGCGATTACGATCAGACTCACGAATACAAACCGTTACCTGAAGGCGACATCTTCACGCAGCTTTTCGCCGACTCCTGCTTCATTGCCATGAGCTCGGCGATGTTCCGTCGCTCAGCCATCGAGACCATCGGCGGCATACCGCACGAGGTCCGGATCATTCCCGACTACTACCTCTACGTTGCGGTCGCACAGAAGTATGGCGTCCGGGCAGTTCAGGAACCGGTGTGCAGATATCGCATGCATCCCGAAAGTATGTCCCACACTGTGGCACTCGAGATGCATCGCGAGGTTCTTTGGCTGGTTGACTGTTGGGCAGATCAGCTCGACTCTCACACTGTGGCACTTTGCCGGCGTCGTCACTTCACAGCTATCGCCCTGGAAGAAATGAAAAGCGCGAACTCGTGCGCTACAGGATTCGTTCGGCTCATTCGGCAAGGCTCGATCGGCTCGCAGCTCGTCCGGCCATTCGCCTTCGTGTTCCACCTCGTGCGCCGCAACGTAGTCCCGCCTTACTGGCGAGAGCCACGCAAGCAGCCGAATGTGTAGGGTCGATCTATCCCATGCCGCCACGGGTCATGGAAATTGTCAATCGCTGGGCCAGCGAGTTGGATGTACGCCTCAGCGCCTACCGCAGGATGACCTACTCCGCCGCTCTAGCTTTAGAAGAAATCCGCAGCCTGCAAACCAGTCCTCAAGGCTTGTTGAGATTGATTTCTGATGGCTCGCTGTTATGGCTGGCGTTGCGGCCCTTTGCGATCTGCTGGCGGTCGCTCCGCCGACAATTCCGCCGACCCTATTGGCTCGCAACGGAATCCGCGTCGGATCCGGACTGAGAAAACGAGGTGCCCCTTACCTGTTCCATCTCCTTACGGAGGTGTTCACGGCTTGGTGGCCGTTTCATGTGTCCTATCTGCGCCGCTGTTTCTTTGGCTGGCGCGCCGGGACCCTTGATCACTCGTTTGTCGGAACTGAAGTAATATCCAAGTACTTTGCTGAAGTAGCGCGCCCGGACACCAAAGCGAACAACAGTTTTTGTCAGGCGGCTTTTTCCAAAGTAGTCATACGCGTCGCTGAAGTCGATCAATCCCTGGCATTGTTCACGCAACGCCCTGAGAACGTCCTGACTCGCAGTCTGCCCGCCGAAATGTACCACGGCGGCGCACGGCGTGTAGTAGACCTTGTAGCGCAGCTGATGCAGCGTGTAGTTGTAAGCCAGATCGGGCATAGCCCAGCGAAAGCGTTCATCCAGCAGGCCCACCCTCTCCCAGGTAGAGCGGCGAATCATGTACACGCTTGTCCCGATGCTCTCCACTGACTGCGCCTTGGAATAATCGAAATCCGTGTGGTAGTACCGATTCATCAGCTTGCTCTTGGGAAAGAGCTTGTGCCAGTCAAGGCTTTGCAGAAGAAAGATCCCCACCCCGGTAAAGCTGCGAATGTGGTGTTGAACGCTCCCATCGGGATTCAGCAGCTTGGGGCCGCAAACGGCGATATCGGGATGCTCATCCATGAACCGGACCAGTGGCGCTAATGCATTCTCGATGAGCAGTGTGTCGCTATCCAAGAAGCAGGCATAGCGCCCGCGCGCCATTCGCAGGCCTTGATTCACACTGCGCGCATACGATTCATTGGAACTGTTCCGGACCAGAATTACTTCCCGAAACTCCTCAGCAACCATCGTCGCGCTGCCGTCGGGAGAGTTACCATCGACGCAAATGACCTCGAACGTAATTCCATCCGTATAGCGATAAACCGATTCGATACAACTTCGCAGAAGATCGCGCGTGTTGTAATTGGGGATGATGACCGTGAGATCCAGCGGTGGCTGCTTAGTCATTCGAGGTCCTTGTTGACGATCGTACCGCCCGTGCCGGAATACCTAGCACGCTTTGATTGGGCGAAATCGAGCCCAGCACAACAGAATTAGCGCCCACGGTGACGTTGTCTCCAACATACCACGGGCCCAGAATTTTGCACCCGGCTCCCAAAATAACGTTATTCCCAATTTCGCACCGGACGTCTTTGTTGAACCCCATATCAGGATGCAATGAGCCCAGCCCCACGCCCTGGAAAATAGTCGCGTTACGACCGATTTTCCACGCCCCGATCGTGCAACCGGTCGGATGCGCGAAAAATATGCCGGGGCCGATTTCACATTTTGGTGTCACTTCCAGCCCAAACAGAATCACGTTGGCGTATGTCAGCAGCTTAGGAAGGATCGGTATTCCCGCCAGCATTGCCGCACGACTGGTCCGGAATAAAACGTTTGGAAGATACCGCAAGTGCAGCAGGCGAGCGAGAAACCGAAAAAGGTTAGGTCGCACGTCACGCTTGCCTTCCAACTCGTATTGCCGTGCCAGATCACTGTACAGCAGCTCTTTCAGCTGTGACATCGCTCAATAAATTTCCGGTTAACGCCCTGAAGAGAACGCGTGCTGGCCATTGTCGCAAATTATTGGCACTGGCGATATAGCGCCAATGTCTTTTGTCCGCAATCCTCCCAGCTATACTGTCCGGCCAGTTCTCGGCCTCGTTCGATGGACCGCTGCCGTGCCGCTTCGTCGCTTACCGCTCGCGAAAGTTCGCGTTCAAATGAAGCCTGGTCTTGCGGATCGAAGTAGAACGGTACATCCCGACACACTTCTGTCACCGCCGGAATGCGGCTCGCCAGCACTGGACAATTCAGCGACATCGCTTCCAGGGGCGGGAATCCGAACCCCTCGTTGAAGGATGGGTAGACGAACAACCGCGCGCCAGCATAAGCCTCCGCCAACAACCCGTCGGAAACTCGCGGCAATGAGATGACGCAGCCCTTCAACCCCATGGTGGTGATCCTCGCCTGCTCGTCGGCGTTCAGTTGCTTGCCTCCCAGGACCAGAAGATCCATCGACTCGTACAGTTTCGTCTCACGAAACGCCTGCAGCAGGCCATCGAAGTTCTTGAACTCAGCCCGCATCCCGACATACAGCAGATAATCGCGCCGCAGATGCTTTCGAAGTTCGGCGCCGGCTTCCGCACTCCGGGGCAGTTGAGTCACACCGTGATGGATGACGAACGTCTTTGCGGGATCGACGTTATAGAACTGCAGCAAGTCCTGCCTGCAAGATTCCGAGACACAGATGATGGCATCCACTTCCGGAAAAAGCCGTTTGCGCGCCCAGAAAATCTTCTTGGCGTCGGGAAAAAACTCCGGGAAGCGCTCGTGAGTGCAGTCATGGTGCGTGGCAACAACGCGCGCCGCCCGCACCAGCGGCACCTTCATGTAGGTTGTCGGATGATAAATGTCCATCCTGCCCTGAAAGGGAGCGGCCATATTGCTCCACAATTCGTTCGCCAGGTAGCGCAGCATGCCAGGCGCTAACCATTCCGGCAAAGAACTCACCCGTGTCCTTGAATGGTTCAACGCGCGGAACGGATAAACTGTCCCGGTGATGCCTAACCACACTACGGTTTGGGCATCGGGCACAGTGTTCAGGAACTTCGCAAGCTCGTAGAAATATCGCGACGCCCCGCCCGCATTCTGCAGCGAAAATACCTGATGGTCGTAGAGTATCCGCATTTGCGTGTTGGCCCGCTCAGGATGGCTCGGGTTTCGCGCGGACGACGAGGTCTTCCCCGGATTGATAGGGAGACGAGCAGTTGTACGTCCGCGCTTCCAGGCTGACAATTAACTGCTCCAACTCCGTAACCCGGTTACATGTTGTAACTACCAGAGACACCATTTCTCAGCCTAATTTCCTCGGAAATTAGAATCTTTTGGTGGGATCGCGGCATGCCCTTATCGTGCAGATCGCGCAAGGGCTCATGGATTACGGACAGAACATTTGAGGTAATGCCGCAACATGTGCAGGCGCGCGCGCGAATTCGGGTCCTGCTCTTTTCGCCGAACTGCTTCGCGCAAAATGATCCAGAAACAGGAGAGCAAGAACACCGCAATCGCTGTAATTGAGACGATGAGCATGCGCCGCGGGCCGGACTTCTTCTCCGGCGTAACGGCCTTATCGACCACCTGCACGACGATGGCGTCCTTGGCTTCGTCTAATCGCGCCGCCTCCAGCTGTTTGCTGAGGAACTCATACAGTGCCTCGTGATACTTCAAATCACGGGCGCGACGGATATATTCCAACTCCGCTTGCGGCAATTGCCGCGTGGGCAGCTCGACGTTGCCGTTTCCGCTCTCGCCGGTATTGCGTTGCATCTTCGCCAGCTGCGCGCGTAAGCCCGCCAGCTCTTGCTCGGCCCGGCGCAAGTCAGGATTATCTTTGGTCGCGTACGTCCGCATCGCTCCGACCTGCACTTCTTTGATGGCCACCTGCGCGCGCATGTCGGCAACGCTTTGGATGATGGCTTTCGCCTGCGCATCAGGCTGCAGCAAACCGGTCTTCTCTTGTGCCTGCTTGAGCGCCAACTCAGCCTGTGACAATTGTTCGCGCTCTGTATCCAGCTTCTGCTCATAGAAGAGGCGGCGCTGCGACGCTTCGGAGACCGCGAGGTCGGAGTTCATGGTATGGAGATCTTCGACGTAGGCGTTGGCCAGGTCGGCTGCGCGCTTCGGATCGCGGTCCGTAACGCTGACCGATATCAGCCCTTCATCGCCCGCATTGATGTTCGTACGGCTTTCCAGCTTCTTTCGCGCGTCCTGGTAGTGCTTGACTCCGTACTCACGGCGCAAATCGAATTTATCGATGATGCTGTCTTCGATGGAGCGGCTTCTCAGCATGGCCACGAACAAATCGCCCGGACTCTTCAGACCGAGATCGCTGCTCGAGAGTCCGTTCAATATTCCAATTTGTCCAAGCAGCAAGCTGGCAGAGGATTGCGACTGTTCTGGCGGCAGGATCGTGGTGGTAGCGGTGTAGGTTTTAGGAAGCGCGAACGAGACAATCACCGCGACGACGGTTGCGGCCGCCGTCAACTTCAGAATGCTCGCCTTATTGCGAGCCAGAAGCAGCAGGAAGTCGATCATATCGATCTCCTTCTCGCCTCTCTGCTCAGCTTCGACCGGAGCAACGACCACAACATCCTGCAACTCCGGCCTACTGCCACTGTGCATTTCCGACAATTTGGAACCTGCAGACATAACCCGCTTCCCTGCCTGGCCCACTGCACCACTCACGCTGTGGGCGTCCCGTGCGATTACTTCAGTACGTTGATCGCAGCTGCAGCCAATCCGAAGTTGAACAGAATCTGCGACCAGTCCTTGAAATTACGCAGAGCCTGGCCGGGATTCAGTTGTTCGGGCACCACCACCGTATCTCCCGGCATCAGCACCATACTTTCAAAGCCACCGGACCAAAAGCCGCTAGCGGCATCCTTGCTGACCACGGCCCCATTGGCCCGAACGACAAAGATCTTGCTCTTGTCGGCGGCACGCGTCGGCCCACCTGCGTCCCGCAGATAGCGCGAGACGGTTTTGCCCTCACGCTGTAGAAAGGATCCCTGGTTATAAACGTCACCAACAACACTGACGACGATCGGCCGGCTCGGCACGTACAACTCGTCGCCATCTTCCAGCGGGATGTCGGGAATGTCCTGAACACCGGTGTCATTGGGATGAAGATTCAGCACGATCCTTCCGTCAGCCTTTAACTGCCGCAGCTTCTCGAGATTGGCGCGCTGCGCCTCCATCGTCGCCCGTGCCGCAGCCGTTTCGTCGGCGTTACGGGCATTTCGACTGGATGTTGCTGCCTGTCGCGCCAGGTCGCGCTCCATCTGCGCGATCACCATATCCAGGCGCTCTTGCTGCTGCTTCCGCGTCGATTCGCGCGTGAACACAGCCGCGTAGAGGTAAGCCGATGGCGCTAATCCGCCCGCCGAGGCAACCAGATCGCGCAACCCCTGACTCGGCTGAGCGCGGTAAATTCCGGCTGAAACAAATTCGCCTTCGAGTCTTACAAGTTTCGTTTGCTGCTCACGTGGGACACGCAGGTCGGCCTGGGAGAAGATCGTGACGACGTCCCCCGGCTTAAGAACTAGATTGCTGGCATCCTCATGGTTCAGCACCGCTTTTCCCAGATTGAAGGGAATCAGCTCTGTCGAAAGGTCCTTCTCGCTGATTCGCTGAATCACGGCGTAGTCCCAGTTGATTTCGGGAGCGTTCCTTCTGACGTCGTTCAATTGGCCCGTCAGGCGCGAGCCTACGGCCTGCATCTGCAAATTGATCTCATTCTGCTGGTTCCAGTACTGCCGTGTGATGAGGAACTCGCGGTTAGGTATTAGGTCCGTGACTCGCATTCCCTCGTGCCACGGATAACGCCCAGGAGACGCCACATTGCCACGCAGCGTAACCGAGTTCACAAAACGCGGTGAAATCGGAACAAAGTTGAGGACGTCACCGTCCTTCAAGGGGCGGCCGAGCCCGGAGGCATCGAGCTTGATCTCTTCAATACTGCGATTTTCCCGGTCCTTGATCTGCTCGACGTAGACCTTTCCTCCATAAGCCGTGGTCGAGAGTCCGCCCGAAAGTTGCAGAGCATCCTGCAACGTACTCTCGTTTCTTAGTTCGTAAATGGCGGGCGTATTGACCTCGCCTCCCATGGCCACCTGCGGGCCCACGGGCGCGAAGTACATAACATCCTGCGCCTGAAGTTGAACGTCTTTGCTTCGGTCACCTTTCAGCAGGAGGTCGTAAAGATCGAATTCGGTTACGACGGTAGAACCGCGTTTTAGCTGGATATGGCGCATCGATCCTGTCGGCGAGGGACCACCGCACGCGAACACCGCGTTGGTCAACGTGCTAAGGCCGCTGATCGTGTAACGCCCGGGACGTCTTGCCTGACCCACTACGTAGACATCAATCGAACGCAACTCGCCCATCGAGACATTCAAATCGAAGTTTTGATAAATGCGGCCGATGTGTGACTTCAGGAATCCCTGGAGCTGATCGTAGCGAAGCCCCGCAACATTCAGGTTGCCTACCTTAGGGATGTAGACTGCGCCGTTGCGATCGACTCTGCTGTGCACATCCAGATCGATCTGTCCCCAGGCCCGGATCAACAGCTCGTCGCCAGGACCGATAATGTAGTCGGCGCTCACGGGTACACGATCGGCCGGCGCAAATGTCGTAGGCACGGTTTCAAAGAGCGACTGCCCATAGATAGGCAGAGTCTGGCCCAGGGACGTAGCCACCATCTGCTGGAAATCGGTCAGTTCGACAGTTCTGGTCTTAAGGGTTTCGACTTGCTCGGTTGGCTTGGAGGGCTTTTGCGTCGGAAGCGTATGAGTATCATCCAAGATCACCGTTGGGGTCTGTGATGGCACGCCCTCCGGAGTCTGCGTCTGCGACGGATAAGCACTCTGTTGCTGCGGAGTGTATGTCTGCTGCTGCGGATTATAGGTTTGCTGCTGCTGGTCGAGAGTCTGCTGCTCTGGCCGCTTGGTGTCGTCCTGCGATTGATAGGAACTCTGCGGCAATCCCATCGCCGCCAGGGGGAACACGAGTGCGGCGGCGAATACCAGCCAGCTCTTCGCGCAACAGTTAAACCTGTGTCTCGGAGGCAAGTACCGGATTATCTCTGTTTCCGCAACAGATTTCAAAGTGGCTCTCCAAACCTGAGGGGATGATCGAGCACAAAATCGGTAGACAACATCGGGTGGCGCTAGTCCGCCGCTCGTCCTGAGCCATTGCCCGTAGATTCAGACGGCAACTGGCGCAAAGCGTTCAGCCACAATTGGGCATACCCCGGCGCTAAGGCTTCCACATCCGATGGCAAGTCGCGACCGGTGAATAGATGATGGAGATTACGATGGGCACTCACCGCGCCGGCCAGGCCCAGAGTTGCGAACGTAGGTTCCAGATTGCAAATGGCGCCTCGCGCGGCGCAGCGGGCGAAGTATGCATTCACCGCATCGAAGATGGAACCAAGATGCTCGCGAAAAACCCGGTCGGCTTCGGGTAGCTCGAACCCCGCAACATATGCCAGGCGCATCAACTCTGGATTCTGCGCCAGAACATTGACCAGGAAATCCACCAGCATGGGAACAACGATGTCCGGCGCAAGATCCATGGCCAGACCGTTTTGCAGATCTCTGCCCAGCTTCAGGCGAGTCAATCTGGACTCGGCGGCTGCGAGGAACAGTTCTGCCTTGCGAGCGAAGTATCGGAACAGGGTCGCTTCGTTCACGCCGGCCAACTGCGCGATCTCTCGCGTGCTGGCGCCCCTATATCCCTGGCGCGAAAATAATTGGGCCGCGGCCTCAACAATACGAACTTCGGTGACACTTTTCTCCGCTGCCTTTTTCACGGGTATAAATCCTTTGTTCAGGCTGAAGGTCGGCTGATGGAATTTACTGCCTGAGCGGTTCGATCTCGTCGATGTCGATCTCTACGGCAACGCTTTGCCGAATCAAATCCAGGGTGAGCACCACCCGCAGATCGTTTTTCCTGCGCACCAGCACCCCGACGAGACCCGCCAGCGAACCGGACCGGATTCGCACCTTGTCGCCGGCCACGAGGTACGGATGAGGTTCAAACTTGCGTGTGGGAATACTGCAACGCAGCGACTCAATTTCGGAAGCGGGAAGTGCAGAGGGCTCGCGCCCCGCGCTTACAATCGAAATCACCCCGGGAACTTGCAGAACCTTTACTGATTCGCGACGCGCTATGTGGACGAAGATGTAACTGGGAAACAGAGGTTCGGCGACCGTCACCCGGCAACCGTTCTTCCATCGCCGCAGCGAACTGTACAGAGGCAGGAACGATTCGATCTGCCGAGTTTGCAGATGGCGAGCAACCGTCTTCTCGTGACGCGGCGTGGTGTATGCCGCATACCACTTCTCAGGACCATCCGCCTGCACCGTTGATGGTGACAGAAGCGCGGATGTGTCGTGTGAAACGGACAAAGCTTCGCTATCCTCGCTTAGGGAGGGGATCGGTGCGAATCAGAAATTGCCCTGCAATCGCTCGCTTTAGCGGACGGACGTCCCGAGTGCTCTTGGTGCAACAACCCTTGTTTTTGTGAACCTTTCCCGTCAGCTAAAAAGCAAGTATGCACTTGCTCTTGCAACCCCACAGGCAACCTCAGTCGAGTTGCCAGCATAGGAAAACCAACACGGTTGGTCAAGAAAAAAAGGCTCGTGAGAGACATCGGCAAGGTCAAAAGGGGACTGGAAGCGGCACTCGCTCATGGCGGAGCAATCGAAAGAAACTTAGGGAGTC
The DNA here is from genome assembly GCA_035262645.1 of Terriglobales bacterium. Taxonomy (GTDB): domain Bacteria; phylum Acidobacteriota; class Terriglobia; order Terriglobales; family Acidobacteriaceae; genus Bog-257. Next base: position 17,774 of record DATFSK010000013.1, on the reverse strand, counting down.
GCGTTGCGGTGAGGGGACTAAAAATGTCGGAACCAGTCTGGGAGATCCAAGCTGCAAGGCCCGGCTTACTCTCCCTTACCCAGAGCCAGCGTAATCAGGGTCTTCTGTTCGAGTTCATGGGCCTTGGCTGAGCCGGTCGCGGGCGTAGAATTCGGTGCGCGTTTGATACTGCGCACCTTCGAGCCCAGGATCCGCTTCAGTCGCGGCGAAACGAACAAGAGCGCGCCCATATTCGCCGGCTCCTCCTGTACCCAGATAAACTCGGTCGCGTTTTTGTAGAGGCTGAAAACTTCCTGCAAGGCAGTCTCGGGAAAGGGATACAACTGCTCCAAGGACACAATCGCCGGACCGGCAGTCTTCATCTTCACGCGTTCCATCCGCAGCTCCTGACCTATCTTCCCGGTGCAGAGCAGAACACGTTTCGCAGCCAACGCGCTCTCATCGGGAATGACAGTAAGGAAGCGCGGCCGTTCCAGTTCCGACAGTGGCGATAACGCCTCAGGGTGCCGCAACATGCTTTTCGGCGTGAAACAGATGAGCGGCTTGCGCCACTTGCGCAGGGCCTGCCGGCGCAGGACATGGAAGTATTGCCCCGCGGTCGAAGGCTGACAGACCTGCATGTTGTCGCGCGCGCACAGCTGTAGATAGCGCTCGATGCGCCCGCTCGAATGCTCCGGTCCCTGGCCTTCGTGACCATGCGGCAGCAGCAGCACGAGTCCGGTCAGCAGGTCCCATTTGTCTTCGCCGGCGGCGACGAACTGGTCGATGACGATCTGTGCCCCGTTGGCGAAGTCGCCGAATTGCGCCTCCCACGCGACCAGCGCCTCGGGATAATCGCGTGCAAAACCGTACTCAAAGCCCATCACAGCCGCTTCGGAAAGCTCCGAGTTGTAGATCTCGACTCGTGCCTGGCCCGGAGCGAGGTGGCACAGCGGAACGTATTCCTTCTCATCGATGATGTCGATCAGTACCGAATGCCTTTGATTGAACGTCCCGCGGCGGCTGTCCTGGCCGCTCAACCGGATTGGGACGCCTTCCACCGCAAGCGAGCCGAAAGCCAGCGCTTCCGCCATGCCAAAGTCCAGCGGACGTTTTCCATAGCCCATTTCGCGCCGCTGCTCCAGTAACTTTTGCACCTTGGGATGGATGTGAAAATCCTCCGGATATTTCACCAGGCCATCGGTAATTTCGTTCAGTTTCTCCGCCGAAAGACCCGTGTCAACCTCGTACTCCGGCTTGTAAGGACCGCCATGGAAGGGCGCCCAGTAGCTTGGTAGCTGCCGCATCGCGGGCTTCTTGACCATGCTCTTGCCGGCCTTCTGCGCGGCATCAAGTTCAGCCTGAAACTTCTCTACGTAAGGCTTCGCGTCGAGATCCGCGTTCTTGGCGTAGATCTGGTACAACATGGGATGATCTTTGATCTTGCGATAAAGGATCGGCTGCGTGATGGTCGGATCGTCGACCTCGGAATGGCCGTGGCGGCGGAAGCCAATCAGATCGACCACTACGTCGCTGGCGAATTCACCCCGATACTCCAATGCCATTCGGCCGGCGCGCACAACAGCGTCAACGTCTTCGCCATTCACGTGGAAAATCGGGATCGGCAGGCGCTTGGCAAGGTCGGAAGAGAACCGGCCTGAATATGCGTCGCAGGGATTTGTCGTGAATCCGATCAGATTGTTGACGATGATGTGCACAGTCCCGCCGACTGTGTAGCCGCGAAGATTGGCCAGGTTCAACGTCTCGGCAGTAATTCCCTGGCCGGCAAATGCGGAGTCACCGTGCAGCAGGATAGGGAGAACGCGATTCTTTCCATCGCGACCCAGGCGCGTCTGTTTGGCGCGGGCGCGGCCGAGCGCAACCGGATCGACGGCCTCCAGGTGGCTGGGATTCGAAACCAGGTGAATACGGATCTGCTGCCCGTCCACAGCCGTGTATACGCCGGTCGCGCCGATGTGATATTTCACATCGCCGCCGCCAAGAACGCTACGGGGATCGACGTCTTCGAACCCGGCAAAGATCTCCGCCGCCGGACGGCTCACGACGTTGATGATGACATTCAATCGCCCGCGATGACTCATCGCCAGCACGGCTTGCTCGGCGCCATATTTGGAAGCGGAATCCAAGATCTCGTCCAGCAGCGGAATCAGCGCCGTATTTCCTTCCAGGGAATATCGCTTGGTGCCGATGTAGCGCGAGTGGATGGTCTGTTCGAAGACATCCGCGCGCACAAGCTGATCAAGGATGCGACCGCGATCGAGCGCCTCCGAACGGCTCGACTCCATTCGTTCTTGTATCCACTGCCGCCGTTCCGGGTCAGCGATGTGCATGAACTCGACGCCGATGCTGCCGCTGTATGCGCGCCGGGCGGCATCAGCCACGTCGCCGGAGATATCGAGGTCGGGGTGCGCCAGCGGCGCAAAGTGCCCGAGCGGATCAAGGTTGGCCTGAAGGTATCCCCAGCGGCGGAACGCGTCCATTACCCGTTCCTGCTTTTCGCTGTCAACATTCATCATCACGGTGGACAAGGACGACTGCTCCCACGGCCAGGCTTTCATGCCGAAGCGGGCCGTTGCTCAAACAGCGCTAATAGTTATAGATTCCTTACCGGCCGGAGGGATGCGGTCGCCTCGGGCGACAACCGGTACCGGACCTTTCAGTATATAGTGTCGCCATTATTCGCCAAGGCGCGTGCGCAGTCTGCTGGCTTGCAGGCGCAATGGGCATCGGAAATGATTCAGCCGCTCTCATCCACGGATCGGGTATTCGTTTTGACGGGCGCCGGCGTCAGCGCCGAGAGCGGTCTGCCAACGTTTCGCGGGGCTGATGGGCTGTGGCGTGGTTATCGCGTGCAGGACGTGGCCACGCCCGAAGCTTTCCGCGCCAATCCTGAGATGGTGTGGCAGTTCTACTCGGAACGCCGCAGGCGGCACTCCTCAGTGATGCCCAATGCCGCACACTTTGCCCTCGCCAGGCTGGAATTGATGCTGGATGAACAATGCTTTCTCTGCACACAAAACGTCGATTCCCTGCATGAAGCCGCGGGCTCGCGCCACATCGTCCACATGCACGGAAGGTTGATGCAGACGCGCTGCTCGCGCGAGGGCTGTCGCACCAAACCGTTTGACGACGAACGTCTGTACATGAAGCTCGCCGAAATTCCCACCTGCTCGGAATGCAGGTCTCTGCTTCGCCCGCATGTGTGCTGGTTCGGGGAGGTCCCGTATTCCATGGACCGCATCTTCGAGCAACTGCGAATTTGCACGCACCTCATCACCGTTGGAAGCTCCGGTGTAGTGGAGCCTGCCGCCAGTTTTGTCCGCATGGCGCGGATGAATGGCGCAAAGGCGATCTATGTCGGACCGGAAGAACCGGCGAATCGTGCCTTCTTTGATACGGTGGTCTTAGGTAAGGCGGGAGAGGTGCTGCCCAAGCTGGTGAAGGAACTGCTGGCGGACTTTCGCTGATCGGCACGGAACACTCAGCAAAACAAAAAAGCGGACCTGGATAAAGGTCCGCTTGATTGTGGCGAAATCAGGTATTGCCGGTCTAGCGCGCGGCCAAAAAGTCATTCATTGATTTCGAACGACCTGATCCCCGACAACTGCAGGGCAATATTCCAAACGAATCGCGGGTTATTGGCGAAGTATCGTTTCCACAGGCGTTTGGGCTCTTGTAGAAGACGATGCACCCATTGCAAACCGCAGCGCTTCATCCAGCCGGGAGCATCCCGTCGCAACCCTGCGTGGATATCAAAGGCTGCGCCGACACCTACCATGAGATGTGTGTCGAGGCGATGAATCATCTGCGCCATGAAGCGCTCCTGTTTTGGCGTGCTCAATCCAACCCAGATGATGTCAGGGCTCGTCTCCTCAACGGCGGCCATCAGCGCATCCTCCTCTGCCGATAAGAGCGGCCGAAACGGCGGAGTAAACGTGCCGACAATTTTGATGCCGGGGACCAGTATCTCCAGCCGTCGTTTCAGTTGTTCGGCGACTCCTGGATTTCCGCCATACAGAAAATGCCGACAGCCGGAGGTGACGGACTGACGGCACATTTGCAGCATGAAGTCGGGACCGTAGACCCGCCGCATGCGGGAAAAACCCTGCAGTCGTCCGACCCAAACCGTCGGCACGCCATCCGGGGTGCAAAGGAACGAGCGATTCAGTATTCCACGAAAGCCTGCGTCACAAAGCGCCTCCATGATCCCGTGGACGCCGGTGACGCAGATGTATCCCTTACGTTTGTCGCGAATCTGCTGCTGCGCCCGGAGAACCGCCTCCTGCATGTCGATCGCGCTGATGCCAACTCCGAGAACATTGGCGCGGCGCGGTGCCGCTCCCGGATTAGTCGGAAGCATAGGCCAACTCAGGTTCCGCGAGACGCCCTGTCCTGCGTAGCTCATCCTCGATCCAGCGGTAAGTTGTCTTCAGCCCTTCGCGAAGCGGGGTCTTAGGCTCCCAGCCAAGCACCGCGCGCAGGCGGGAGTTGTCGCTATTGCGCCCGCGAACCCCTTGCGGGCGATTGAGCTCGTGCCGTTTCGTGAGCTTCTTCCCGGCGACGTCACAGACCATGTCGACCAGCTGATCTACGCTGACCATCTCCTCTGTGCCCAGATTCAGTGGCTCACGATAGTTGCTGGCCATCAATCGCAGCAAGCCCTCGACACAGTCGTCGATCAGGTAAAAGTCGTATTCAAGATTTTCGATGATCGGAAAGGCGCGCGCCGGGCTGATCTGCCAGAGCCCGGTGATTCCCGGTTTCACGGTCAGCCGAAGTCGCTGCACCGGCGTGTATTGCTCGACGATGAAGGGCATCTCGGGGCGTGGGCCAACCAAGGACATGTGCCCGAGGAGCACGTTGATGAGTTGCGGCAGTTCATCAATGCTGGTGTGACGGAGAAAGCGGCCGACCGGGGTAACTCTCGGATCGTCTCCCGCCCCCGGGGAATGGCTGTAAGCGGGGGCCTCACGGTACATCGTCCGAAATTTGTACATCGTGAAACGGTGCCCCGTTTCCCCGACACGCTGTTGCCGGAACAATACCGGTCCCGCTGAGGTCAGGGTGATGGCAATCGCGACGAAGGGGGCAAGCACCGCGAGTACGGCGAGCCCGATACTGGCAACCACCACATCGAGGAGTCTCTTTCCGAATCTGTAGACCATCCGGCTTACGTCGTGCGTGTGGTGAGCGAGCAGGATGCCGTCCAGTTCAGAGTATTCGACCAATCCACCGAGTCCCGGCAAGTCACCAGGTGCGAAGTAGGTGCTGACCCCTGCTTCTGACGCTTTGGCGATGGTCAGCAACAAGGTTTCGCGCTCCAGAGCCGAGGTCGCAATGACCAACACTGAGGCCCGCAGGCGATGAAACAGGTCCGGGCAGAGCGGTCCGGAGATCACGCTGGCGGAGTGCCTGGGATGATATGACGGCTCGTAAATTTCCGCCGCGCCGTGTTGCAGGCCGTCGTCGACGAAGGCGACAGGATCAACGCCAAATTTCGGCGATCGTACCAGGGCTGAGTACACCCGTCTTGCCTCTGGCCCGGCGCCCAGGATGATGGCGCGACGCGAGCCCAAGCCCTTGCTGCGAACCATTCGCAGAACTCTGTGCATCTCCCATTTTTCGATCGTGAGACAGAGGGGGACGGTCAGAGCAGCCAGGGAGAATACGAGGCGCGGAACTGGAACGGCAAAAAAATAGGCGGCTAGGACAGCGAGCAGAAGACCGTGCAGGGTCACGCGCAATATGCGCTCGGTTTCCCGGATGCCCAGAAGGCTCATCGAGGGCCGGTAGCCACCGTGCCGCTCCAGAAGAAAGACGAACAGCAAAGCAAACGCTGCCGCCCAAAAGTAAGCGGTACCGATGGCGTAAGCGGCGGCACGTTGTGGTTTCAGGACCTGATATAAGGCGTCCGCGATGTAGACGCCGCCCAGCACGGCCAGGAAGTCCAGCAACTTCTCCGCTGCCGTGCATAGGGAGGCAAGATGACTTGTATGGCCAACGGCAGTGAGCCGCGGAATTTCGGCTGCGCTTATCGCGCCAGCATTTGTGCTCATTTCAAGTAGGTGGAGTTCCGAAAGGTGAACGGCGAAAGAAGTTTCAGTTCAGGGGCTCAACATCGGCGCCATGAAGGTTGATTGCCACAGACTTCATGATTTGATCGACAGTGATGATCAGCCGCACGGAATTCTGCTTTTCCGCCAGCACACCTTCGTATCCGGCGAAGGGGCCGTGCTTGACCCGCACGCGCTGTCCAAGTCGTAGATATGGGTGGGGCTCTATGTCCCCCGGACGCGAGAGGAAACTGCGAAGGCGTTCGATGTCCGCATCGGCCAAGACCGCCGGCTTACCTGCGACCGAGACCAAGTGGACCACTCCCACGGTCTCAAGAACAGGAACACGCTCGCCGTCGGAGACGTGGACAAAGACGTAGCCGGGAAACAGTGGGGCTTCCGAGCGATGCACGCGATCGGACCAGCGCGCCAGGCGCTGATAGGTTGGAAGAAGGCATTCAACATTCTTTCGCTGAAGCTGATTGGCGATCTGATGTTCGTGCCGAGAACGCGTATAGGCGGCCAGCCAGCATCTTCGGGTCTGTATCGCTGTTTCCATCTGCGGGTGAGAGCGTTTGGTTAGATAAGGCTTCGCCATTCTCACTCCCATGCGCTTGGGTGAGAAGGCACAGCACCAGGGCATGCAACTCGCGTTTCCGCAAGTGGCAATAAGCATCTAGGTGCTAGTGATATATAACGCCAACGTGACATCGGTAGGAGAGCAAGCGTCGGGCCATCCTGCTGCGACTTAGTCGTGGAAAATTAACTTATCTGCAATCAGCAGAATACAGCTGGGAGTAGAACTCTTTTGGAAATCACGGTAGAGCCAAAAGTCCAGATACTGAACGCTCGCCGACTAAGAAATGGACAGCCCTTCACCTACTTCCAACAACTCACCCGCTCAGCGCGCTTTTGGAAACTCCCCGAAAGAGAATGGCCTCTGGCGCGCAGCAGCAGCTTTCGTCCTTCGGTAGTCCGGGTGTACACCAGTTGAACTGGACCAACAAAACGCTTCCAACGCTGAGCGAATATCTCTGCAAAATCTTTCTTTCGCGCCAGGATTTCCGGTACTGCAAAGTAGTCTTCACGGAACAGCCGCCAGATCCTGCGACGGGCGAGGAGATAGCGCGCATTGTCGATTGGGCCTAGGGTTTCCCGGAGTGCGCGCAGGAAAGTCGCTTGCTCCTTGCCAGTGCCTCCACCAATCCAGCAGAAAACGCTCCCGTCCGGATTGCGGTTGGAGTAGACGCGAAACTTCCCGGCATGCCGGTCAATGGAGCCCTCGAATTCAAGGGCCTCAAGAATCGCCAGCCCAATTTGCCTGATGCTGCCCTCAGGCGTTCCGTGCCGAAGGAAGCGCCACAGAGCGAGGATGGTCCATGGAAGACTCGCAATCGCCGCAAGCAGCAAACCAGCGATGAGCACGGTCCAAAAATCCTGGGGGCGAGCTCGCCCTGCCGCCCTTGCCACAGACTGAAGAACCAGGAGAGCCACCCAACCGGCCTGAATCAACAAAGCGACGATTGTGTTTGCCAGCACGAATCCATGGGGGAGCGATTCGGGCGGGGCTCTCAAGCCATCGGTCATTTGTTTGAGCGTGCCGGCATTAAGAGCCTCCTGCCAACGCTGGCGGAGTCCTTCGCGGTCGAGGGCGCGTTTAAACGTTCGACCGTTGATCTGATCCAGTTCATCGCGCGAGAACGGAGGATGTCCGAGCCCCAGGCGCTCCGTTCCATTCTCGATCGCGATTCGAGTGGCACTAATGCCAACAAAGGCCGAGCAACGACGAACCAGCAGCTCGTAGTCGTCTCCCGGGCCAAACGGGCCCGGCTCGACACAAACCAGGTGCCAAATGTTCGCGGTTTTCTGCGGCCGTGCCGGATCCACGCGAATGGCGCGCCCTCGCATCTGGTTGGAGAGGACGAAGGAGCCGACGAAGCTCGCCAGCACCAGCGCATTGATGCAAGGAGCGTCCCAGCCTTCTCCCAGTAACGATTTGGTCCCGACCAGGACGGTGATGTCGCCTTGTTGGAAGAGTGAGGTGATCAGGCGAACTGTACCGCGATAGTACTCACCGCGAATCTCGACAGACGAAAAAGCAGGATCGTGTAACAGCGGAGTAATGGAGAGGTCGAGCAAATCGATCCCCAAGTTGCCAGCACGCTTCCGGACGTCATCTTCAATGGCACTGGGAACGATCACCAGCGATCCACTCAACACACCGAGGCGAATGCCAGGCACTGCAGCCCTGCGCAGAGTCTCGAAAACGGGAACAATGCCGATGTCTTCGAAAGTGTTGGCGTCGTTCGCCGATGTCGGCAGCTCGGTCTTGCGGATGAAATCGGTAAGTATGACGCAACGAAGATCAGCCTCAAGAGCACCGGCCTCCAATCTGACAATCTCCTCCACCGATTTGAGTTTCGTGATCGACGTGGTCAGCAGCTTCCGTTGATCGGCGGGGTTTTGCAGGGTGACCTTTCGCCGCTCAATAGCCCCGATTGCCAATAATTCATTGCGGAGCGACTTCAGCAGCGGCTGCACGTGAGAGAAGGTGTCGTCATCGGAATAGAGGCAATGAGTGAGGAGAATTTCCAGCCATTCGTTGTTCAGCGAAGGAATCCGCCGGCGTGATAAACCGAGTGCCCTGAGGACAGCAGACGGGACTTCATGCTCAACCGCATGGAGGTAAATGACCATGCTGGACAGATATTCCGGATCATCGAGTATGTCCTCAATGTGATCATCGGGAGCCAGGATCCAGGGGTGTGCGAGGAGAGCTTCCTTAAATGCCTGGTTCGATTTCAGGCGAAATAGGAAGTCATCGACCAGAGCGCGGAACTCGGAGATAACCTTCTGCTCCTTTTCCGTCGGCATACTGAAGTACACATAGTCCTGGTGCGGACAGAGGTCACCTTCCTCGATCAATTCCGGGACGGAAACTTCGGCATCGATGGGACCGCACAGCTTCTCATATCGCTGCCATTCGAAGGAGGAGACATCGTAGGGAGGGGTCGCGGTGAGAGCAACGATTGTCGGCTGCGACAAGTGTTCGGCAACCGCCGTCAGGGTGCGCCACCACTCGGCTCGAAGATGATGGGCTTCGTCTACAACCAGAGCGGTGAATCCTGCCTGGTGCAGAAATTCAGGGATGGCTGTGCGATTTAGGCCACGGTGATTGGCGACGTCGTTACCGTCTTCCGGCTCGAGATCGTCCGCAGCAGCGTTCTCGTCTTCCGATCCGTTGCTCTGCTGTTCTGGCTCTTGAGCGCACGCCGCATGCAGCGCCTGGTACGTCGTAACCGTCAGTAACGCAGGCTTCCTCAGTTCTGTCGAGACCCAACTAGGCTGTCCAGTGCCCGCAGGCAAGAACAGCTCAATCAGTCGATCGACCCATTGATCGCGAATGGTGATGGTGGGCGCCAGAACCAATGTGGCTTGATTCAATCGCCTGATGATCTCAAGTCCTAAAACTGTTTTTCCCGAGCCTGGCGCGGCCACCAGATGAAAGCGCTTATCTTGAAGGTAAAGGTCAAGCTGATCGAGCAACCGAGACTGGTAGGTGCGCCAGTTCTTTCGGAAGGCCATCATATCCAGTAGAGATTGCCGCATGTTGGCAGGTGTAGACATGGCTGGTGGGCCCGGAGGGATTCGAACCCCCGACCAAGGGATTATGAGTCCCCTGCTCTAACCGCTGAGCTACAGGCCCGTGAAGTTGCCGGCGGAAACTCAACCACCTCCGACGGAGTGCCGGTGAACACCATTTTCGATTGCATGGACAAGAAGAAGGTTTCCGCAAGCTCAGTCTCGCACAACCAGCGGAGCAGTGCCAACTGTCATAGGCTGCCGGAATTGCGGTCTACTGCGGAGCTGAGAAGATTCGGCCGACACTGCGTAATTTCCTGGCTGGTTCTCTTACTGTGGCAGCGGGCCGTAGATGGTAGCCAAATCGGAGCGCGCATCAGGTCATGAGCTTGCGATGTTTACGGGGGACAATGTAAGAAAGAAAGCTAATCCATGAGGTATCAGAAGCCGCACCTCCAATTGACGAAAGTCCTGATGGCGTTGATCGTCGCTGCATCGTGCTTTCGCGTGCTGTTGTGCTTTGTGCACAACCCGATGGACTACCTTTGGATGGACATGGTGCGGCACTGGGAGAATGGGCTGCACTTCCCCAGAGGCGGCTATGCCGGCGCCGCCGATCCAATCGTTTACCAGGTGTACCTCTTTGTTCTGCAACGACTGACAGCCTGTAACAGGTATCTGATTGCTTTCGCTTCTGCAGTCCTGTCGGTGTTCATGCCGTGGACTTACTACATGGCGGCGCGCACCTTTGGACTCCAGAAGACGCCAGCCCTTTGGGTATGGGCACTGATTGCGTGGGCTCCGTCACTGGCTGTCATCTACCACTTCATCATGATGGAGACGATGCTGCTTCTGCTCGAAGGGATCGCGCTTTGGATGACGGCGAGATATCTGCGGGATGGGGGACGCGGGGCCGTTCTGACATGTGTGTTCTTCTGGACGCTCGCCTGTCTCACCAAACCAACGGTCGTGCCACTCGCAGGAATCTGTCTGCTGTGGGTCTGGTGGAAAAGGTCCACGCCCCTGTGGCTGATCGGATGTGGAGCGGCACTGAGCCTGGTGATGCTCGTGCCGCAGGCAGTACGCAGCAAGGTAGAGCTTGGGTTCGTCGCGCCCCTGGGTAATCCGTGGATGACACGGATACAACTTCGATCGGGGGTCAAGAGCATTCAGCTCCACTACTACACGCACCCTGTGGAGTCGATCGGCTTCCATCCGCTGTCCAGCGACTATGAGGGGGAGTTCGCATCTCCGAGCTGCTTCATAAGACCCTTGGAGCCGCTGAGCCACTGGGCCATGCGGCGTGCATGGAGCAATAGCGCGGCGCGGTTAACGATCAGTTCAGGTCATGGAGAACGCGACTGGAAGGCAGCCTACGACCGCTTCACTCCTGACCGTGACGAGTGGCTGGCGCAGTGGCGGGAAAACATTATCCTCTTCTTCTTCGCGCCATCATGGCCGGAAACGACGGCCGGGGAGTGGGACGGCAGGCTCGAATACCTGAGCCGCTGGATTTGGGCGCCGCTGATATTTCTTGTCTTCGCATTCAATGTACGCGAGTTCGTGCATCGCAGGGTCGAACTCATCCCTGTCGCGGTCACGCTGTTTACATTAATGATGGCTTTGCAGAATGCAGTGATCATGGAGGGGCGGTACCGGAAGGTTGCCGAACCACTGCTTTTGCTGAATCTCGTCTGGGTGCTCACTCCCGAGAGCTCACGTTCAACCATCGGACGGAGAGTCGCCTCTCAGCCGGACGCATCCTCAGACAGCATGCCGGCCTGAGTAAGAGATTCGGCATCAAAGGCCGTCGTTCAGGATCGAACCTGGGCGCTCACCAGCGCAGTATCAGAATTGGGATGCATTGTGTTTTGGTGCATCGGATGCAGCGTCCTGCGCCGGAATCACGAACAGAAAGTGCGCATATCCGACCTGGGCGACAGGTTGATATCGCGCCGCGATGTAGGTTGCGGAATCCCAGCGATAGACTCCGGTCAGACGATTGGCGCGCACGAGAATGCGGCCGGCCATGAGACGTGGCGGATCTACGATTACGTTAGGATTCTTGGCGAGAAACTTGTCCACCTCCGGCTGGTCCTGTCCCCAATCCAGATTGCTGTCCGCCAAAAGCCTGTAGGTGAAGCGCCGGTCGCCTGCCCACTCGTTCATGTAGGGAATCATCGCCGGATAATAACGAGCGGTTGAAACCGCAAACCATAAAGCGAGCAGGCAAAGGACGGCTTTCTGTGGCCATGATTTTGCCATGAAGTTCGAAAAAGCCGCTGCTGCAACGATGATTTCGATAGCCAGGGCGGGCAGGATGTGCCTGATGCCAATCTGCGCCCTGCTGAAGAATGACATCCATACGACCAGAACTGCCGCCGCCGCGAGCAACAGGCCTTCGGCAGTAACCAAATCTGCAACGCTGCGATTGCGTGCGATCCAGATAAGGCCCCAGATAAACAGGATTTGTAGCGCGATGGGCTCTTTATAGAAGTATGCGACCGCATAGTATGACTTGAATCCATGGAACGCCGGATTGCTTGTGTCGCCAAGCATGCCCAGCAAATAGGTATTGCCGAAGGAGCGCCCGCTGTCTTCGCTCTCTTTCATCATGTCCATCCCCTGTAGAAATGGATAGGGAAAAGGGACAGCAACATGAGAGAGCAGAGGAATTGCCTGCAGACGATTGAACATCCGGCTCTCAAAATGATAGGCATTGACCGGCAAGAAGGTACGATCGAAACAATACGCACAATTGAGCACAGCCAACAACGAAATCACAGCCATTGCGGTAAACACAACAACCCGCTTCACGCTTAGAGTTCGCAAGGATGTCCAATTGAGCATGACGGCGGCGATCGCAAGGCAAACCACGACGTACAAGACCACCGCAAAGGCCTTGGCGATCTGCGCGAGCGCCAACGAGAGAGCGCTGACCAATGCATTGCCCAGGGTAGGCTGGAACAACCAGCGGCGAAAGAAGTACAGGGCAGCAACGATCCCCAGGGCGTGATACATGTCGGTGGTCGCCAGCGTTCCATGGGCAATCAGGCTCGGGGAGAGCGTACAGAGCAGGCAAGATGCAATAGCGGCTGTCTCGCCGTAAAGGTCATACACCCACAAGAAAATAAATACTGTCAGCCCCAGAGTCGCGAAGACCGTAGGCGCCCGGACAACTTTATACTTCCCAAGCGCGAAGGCGACCGGGCCAAGCAGATGATGATTTCGAAGCGCCGACGCCATCGCCTGTGGCGCAGCGTTTAACGCCGAAATAGGCACCTGGCTATCGCAGAATTGTTCAGCATGACGATCAGGCTCGAAGCGCAGGATTTGGAGGCCGTAGTCGACGTGATGGGACTCATCGGTAGTAGTCGAGGCATGGATGGCGACAAAAGTATCGAGGACCGCCGATATTGCGAGGAACGAGAAAAGGCAGAGGAGGGATCTGCGAGTGATCTGGATTGTCGCAGGCAATGCCATACATCGCTATGTCCACAAGTCCAGTTGTGCGACACCATGACTGGAGCACGTACCGGAACCAGCGGCACGATTTCCCCTGCCCGTTGTTCGAATTCTGACGGGCAACCCGACTCTTTCTCATGGTTTGGTATGACAGTATAAGACGTCAGCCACGGGAAGGCTCCAACTTCTGCAGCAGTAACTACGGGATCCTGTCTAGGGTCTCTGACCTTCGTTCCATTGGGGCGTGAAGCTGCTGTTGGCCAGCCAATTGATGGGCGCGATCATGGATCCGATGGCGCGGTAGAGATGCTGCCAGTCGACCTTGTCGAGGCTGTCGGTGGGCTGATGGTAGTCCTTGTGCAGGCCGTAGCTGGAAACGGTTTGCGCGACGATGCCGTCTTTCGCCAGCGCGAAGTTGTCCGAACGCGTGAAGAAGCCCTGATCCGGATGTGGGTCTCCCACGAGCGCCGCGCCGTGAGTGGCGAGCTCTGGTCCCAGGTTCGTCCGCTCCCATCCCGTGAGCCATAACTGGTCGGGCTTCACTTTAGGGTCAGCACGGGCGATCATCTCGAATTCTAGGTTGGCGATGATGTTTTTCAAATCGAAGGTTGGGTTCTGCAAAAAGTAGCGCGCTCCGACCAGGCCGGCCTCTTCGCTTCCCCACAACGCAAACACAATTGTGCGTTCAGGCTGCGGCTGTTTTGCAAGCGCCCGCGCCAGTTCCATCACAGCCACTGTGCCCGAGGCGTCGTCATCGGCGCCGGGATAGACTTTGCCGTTCTTCATACCGAGATGATCGAGATGGGCGCTGAGGAGAACAATTTGATCGGGCTGATCCTTGCCCTCGATCTTTGCCAGAACATTCCAGGTATGTGACACGCGCCACGGAGTTACGCTTGCACGAACGGTTATGACCGTTCCCTCCGGCATTGCCCAAAGCTGTTGCGCTTCTTCGGGCTTCAGGATGACTCCGTCGGGGCGCGGCGGCTCGTTGCCGAGCTTTCTCTCCGGCCGGGGCAATCGGCTTGAGACCTGGTGAAACAGGCCTTCGCCGCCTGCGGGCTGAGGCAGGATTACCAGAGACGCTTTGCTTCCGAGGTAAGCCGTAATGGTGCTCTCGATGCCTTCGGCGGCCGTGCCGGCCTTCTGCTTGAGCACTACCGCGGCACCCGGCTTCACGGAACTCGGCGAAACATTCGGATCGTTCAGATCCAACTTCTGCAACGGCGCGGATAGGGCCGGTTGCGAACAACGAAAAAACGCAAGCTGCTCGCCATGTTTCCAGGAAACGCTTTTGCCGTCGGGGCCCGTAAAGCTCACTACGGGCGGACTGGTGATAGTTCGGGTCATCAGCGTTCCAGTTTGGATGTAGCTTCCATTGCCCGCCGACGGTGCTAAGCCGTAGTGTTTCAATTGAGCCGCGATGAATTTGGCCGCGTGATACTCATCCGTCGTGCCGCTGCCTCGGCCGTGAAGGGCAGGTCCTGCGAGGTACTCGAGATTGTGCCGGATGCAGGAGGGGCAGACATCGGTGGCTGAGGTGGGCGCAGTCTGTTCGCCGGCGAACGCCAGGGAGGACAGCAGAAGACAAATGACGAGGAGGTTTCCGCGGATGGTGAGGCGCGCACCGCGGACTTCTCGGATTGGAGGCAGTGGTCTCACCCTAGATTCGTATCCAGTTGGCACGAATCGCCATCAGACTCGTCACCGCCACCACAACCCAGAGCAGGACGCCTTGCAAAAGCGGGCGAGGACCGACTTTGCGCAATGCCGCGGGTGAGAGGCTGGCTCCGATGAGAAACAGGGTGACAATCAGCATCACCTTTCCGGCGCCGCTGAGGAAGTGGTAGGCGGCCGCTCCCGGAGCGAGATAAGTGTTCGCAACCGCCGCAAGGCAGAAGAACAAAATGAACCAGGGCCACTGGATGCGGCTCTTGCTCCCTTTGACCGCGGCTGTCCCGACTGACATCGGGACGATCCAAAGCGCGCGCGCCAGTTTCACAGTGGTGCCGACCGCCAGCGCAACCGCACCGTACTTTGCGGATGCTCCAACAACCGAACTGGTGTCATGTATGGCGAGGGCGGCCCACAGTCCGAATTGGCTTTGCGATAGCTTCAGCCAAAGCCCGATGGTCGGGAATGTGAGCAGGGCAACAGAGTTGAGCACGAACACCGTGCCGAGCGAGACAGACATTTCGTCTTCGGTAGCGCCCGTGATCGGACCGACGGCGGCGATCGCGCTGCCGCCGCAAATCGCCGTTCCCGTTGAAATGAGGAAAGCGGAGCGTGGACGCACGTCCATCAGTTTGCCGAGGAGAATGCCCAGTGCCATGGCAAACGTGATGCTGAGGGCGGTGTACAGGAAACCACTCTTCCCGGCCTTGAGTACCTCTTGCAGATTCATGCCGAAGCCAAGTCCAACAACGGCGATCTGCAGCATGAGTTTGGAGGCGCGGCGGGATTCGTTCGGGTAAGGGTGAGTGGCGATTGCGCCAAAGATCAGCCCCGCCAAGAGAGCCAGCGGCGGTGAGGCCCAGGGTGTCAGACAGAAAATGAGTCCAACCAGAAAGAGCAGTTTAGCGTTCATCAAGCAATTAAAATGGGCCCAATGCCAAGGAGCGGTGACGATTTCCTTGGCTCCGGGCCCATTCGATCCTGAAATGGATCGGAGGTGATAGTTTTATGTTACCTCCGAATGCGAAAAAGTCAAGGGAAAACCATGATAAGCTGCTGGATTTTCAACGATTTCGCAGCATTGTTAGAGAGTCGTCAAGTAACTGAAAACAAGGGAGATTACCCTGCACAGCGAGGGTTCACAATTCCCGACTCCCGGTGCTGGACTCTCTGGCTGCGCACTTTTATCAAATCGAGCCACATGCCGGCGGCCCGGGCCCTCGTTGTTGTGATTTTGTTTCTGTTGCTTAGCGGCCTGGGCGCATCCGCCTATCAAGGGCAAGACGCTTCGACACCCAGTGTGGCCTCCCCACATCCCCTGATGCATTACTCGTTGCCGCCGGACAAATTGTCAAAGGCCTACGCGCTTTACCTGCTGGACGGCACGCTCTATTTCGTTACGACGCTCTGGGGATTCCTGATCCTCTGGGTGATGTTGAGGGCGCACTTTGGTCCGCGGCTGCGCACCTGGGCGGAGCGTGCATCGCGAAGACGCTTTGTGCAGGCCGTGGTGGTGATGTCGCTCTTTGTGCTGGTCCTGGAGATCGCCTCTCTGCCGTTTGACGTCTACGAGCACCATGTCAGTCTGAAGTACGGGCTGTCTGTGCAGCATTGGGGCTCGTGGTTTGGCGACTGGGGCAAGGGTCTGCTGCTCGGGCTTATCTTCGCCAGCTTTCTTGGCTGGATTCTCTACGCCGTATTGCGCCGCAGCCCGCGGCGCTGGTGGTTCTACTTCTGGCTGGCGCTGATTCCAATTGTCGTGTTCGTGCTTTTTGTGGAGCCGGTGTGGATCGAGCCGATGTTCAACAAGTTCGAGCCACTCACCGATCACCATGCCGACCTGGTGGCGCAGATCGAACGCGTGGTGCATCGCGGCGGCATGGAGATCCCGCCCGAGCGCATGTATGAGATGAAAGCCAGCGAGAAGGGCACGACTCTGAACGCATACGTCACCGGCTTCGGGGCGACCAAGCGCGTCGTGGTCTGGGACACCACGATGCAGCGCATGACCATCCCCGAAACGCTCTACGTCTTCGGGCACGAGATGGGGCATTACGTCCTCGGCCACATTCCGAAAGAAGTTGCCATCGATCTGCTGCTGCTGCTGGTGCTGCTGTATCTCGTATTCCGCGTGTCGAACTGGATGGTGGTCCGCTACGGGGCGCGCTGGGGGATTCCGGAGCTTGCGGACTGGTCTTCGTTGCCGCTGCTCATGCTTGTGCTATCGGTGCTGGTGTTTTTTGCAACGCCGGCGTTCAATGGCGTGTCTCGTCATTATGAGCACCAGGCTGACCAGTACGGGCTGGAGGTGATTCACGGGCTGGTGCCGGATGCCTCGCTCAATGCCGCAAATGCGTTCCAGAAGCTTGGGGAAGTTTCGCTTGATTATCCCTATGTGAACAAGTTCTGGGAGTTCTGGGCGTGGAACCATCCCACCATCAGCGATCGCATGCTCTTCGTGCAGACCTACGATCCATGGGATGAGGGTAAGCAAGGGGAATTCGTGAAGAATGAGCCGTGAGGAAGTTAAGTTCGATTCGTAAGCGAATACTTCCGAACTCAATTCACAGTCGCAAAAAAAGGCCGGAACCTCTGCGGTTCCGGCTCATGGTCCGTATGAATTAAGGTGGGTTTCGATCGCTACGCTCTAGAACAGCCTGCGACGCATGACACCCGCTAAGCCGACAATTCCAGATCCAAGCAGGAGGATACTGCTCGGCTCGGGGACCGTGCCGGTGTTCTGGGTGCCATTTACCGTGAACGCTTCGGACGGAATCGATCCTACGGAGTTCTCCGAGGCCGAAGCCGGACCGGAGTTCTCGTCCCAGTAAACCGGATCGCCGCTGGGAACGCTGGCGCTCTCCAGGTTGATCCAGTAGGTGCCGGCATTGAGTGTCGGACCGCTGAACGTGGAGCTCTCCAAGCAAACGTTGTAGCCGAAGCCGTTGCTGGAGCATGCGCTCTGGGTGAAGTTCACGACCTGATCAAACAGGCTGGTGC
>DATFSK010000012.1:0-2566 GCA_035262645.1 Terriglobales bacterium | reverse complement strand
ATCCTGCCTAACAGCGATGACGCGGCGAAACGGCTGGCAACGTTCCTGACCGAACAGGGAGTCCGGGCAACATTTAAGGTGGTTGGCGAGAAGGCGCGCACGCTGGAACGGCGGCATCGCACTGACGTCATCGCGGCGCTTCAGAAGCATGCCATCGGCTATCACGCCAACACGCATAGCCAGCATCCGACGCCGGCCGAGTATGAGGCGCTACTCGATTGGGAAGGCGGTACGGCCGAGTTCACGCGGCGTGAGCGTCCCGGCTTTGACGACGTACAGCGTATCTTCGGGCAGAAGCCCTGTTGCTACGGGCAGCCGGGCAGCTCATGGGCGCCGCAGTCATTTCCCGCATTGACGAGTTGGGGCGTGAGTCTGTATCTCGATGAGGCGGAGCATGTCGGACTAAACGGCCAGCCCTTTTACTATGGCGGGCTTCTCAACGTCTTCAACACCAGAGAAGGCCAGCAACTTAGGCCCAATGAGGACTGGAACAACCTCGAAGAGAGCGAGGCCAGGTTCCGCCAGTTCTACGAACAAATGCGGCAGGGCGGCGGCGGGCTGATCAGCCTCTATTTTCACCCCTGCGAGTTCATCCATAGCCGGTTCTGGGATTTGAACTTTGCGGCGGGGGCGAATCCTCCCCGCGAGCAATGGCAGATCTATCCTTTGCGGCCCCCCGATTCGCAAGAGCGCGCGTTCAGCTGGTTCGAGCAGCTGGTCCGCTACATGAAATCGTTCCCGCAGGTTCGGTTCATTACGGGGCCGGATGCCACTGTGCTTTACGCCGATGGTGCTAGGGAACGCAGATTTAGTAGCAAGGAAGTCGCGGAGATTGCCGGGCGCGTCGAATCAGACGTCAACTTTCAGGATCATGGAGGTTATACCCTCTCGCCCGCCGAGGTGATGACGCTGATCGCCGAACACCTGGTGCTTCAGCGTAGCGGGGATGCGACCATCACTCTTCCTTCTACTGTCTACGGGCCGAGCTTACCGCCGGCGCGATTGACGGGGTCGGTCGAAGTATCGTGGTCGCAGTTCGAACGCAGCGTCGAGGACCTGCACAATTTCATTCAGAATAAGCACCAAATTCCTAACGCCGTGTGGCTGGGCAGTACCGCGGTTTCTCCCGAAGCGTTTCTCGTAGCGATGGCGCGAATCGCGAAGAAGGACACTGCCAACGGCGGCGCGCCGGGGATGGTGACCATCGAGCCTGCGCGGCTGGCTACGGAAACATACATCGCAGAAGACTCGCCGAAACTGTGGTCCTGGCCGATCTTCCCGCCGGGATTTCATTCTGCACGCCTGATGGAATTGGCCCGACTGCAGGCGTGGACGCTCAAGCCTGCGAAGCGCACCCAGTGAAGGGCTACTGCCCCTTAACTAATGGGAAATCAGCTGACAGGTCGGGCGGTGGACTGCCTCGCATGCAGCCTAAAATAAATTACCGTCAAGCTGAATCACTTCAGGAATCGGTCGTCTTGGGAAGGTCACGTGAGTCAGTCTCCGCACTCCAACTCAGCTGGAAATCACGCAGCAGCTGCGACTCGCCGAAGCACCCGGATCGAAAAATCCGTTCCACTCATTGTGTTGGGTCAGAACCAATTTGGCGAGCCGTTTATGGAGCGAACGACGTCGATCACTGTGAGCAATCATGGCTGCCGCTACCCCTCGCGCCACGACTATGGGGTTGGAACGTCGGTTACGCTGCAGCTGGTGGGGTCGATCGTCGGTGGCGACAAACCACAGACCGTGCGTGCGATGGTCCGTTCCGTCCATCCGCCGGCCAGCTTGCGGGAGCTGCAACAGGTTGGCGTGGAACTAGAAACGCCAGGGAATGTCTGGGGGGTCGTGCCGGCGCCGACGGACTGGACGAGCGCCGTAGGAACGAATGCGTCGACGCCCAAATTGACAGGGGTGACAGCGAAAGCGACGGGATCGGAGACAACGAAAGTAGGGCCACTGGAGGCGCTGCGAACGCCAGAACCGAAAATGGCGCAGGTTATTAGTACCCCGCCGCCCGAAGCTCCTCGATCGCTGGCCACACAGCCGGCCGGGGCTCCGCCGGTAAAGCGCGCGGTGGTCACACCTGATGAACTGATCGCCGCGCTGCAAGGAAAGTTGCAGCAAGAGGCGGAGAAGGCAGTGCAGGCAGCGGTAGCAAAACAAGTAGACGACAGAATTCAAGATGCACTGCGATCGATTGACGATGCTCGGCAATTGAGCATGCGGGAGCTTCGGAACTTTGCCCCGCGGCAAATGCAGGAAGTGAAACTCTCCTTAAAAGAGACTTTCGCTGCAGAATTGGCCGCGCAAAGGAAGGCGGAGATAGAAGCATACCGCGAGAGCGCCGACGAAATGGCGCAAGGCCTGAGAGAGCAGGCTCGCGAATTAGAGCGCGAGTTGGCGAGCGAGGCGCAAGAGTGCTTCGAGAAGATGACTCGAGAGATAGGTTCGCTCATCCCCGCGCGAATGACAGAAGCGGTGCGCCAGGCGACATCGGATTTCGAGAGCGGGACGGCTGTAACTGTTGACCGACGCTACGAGCAACTGCTTCACAATGTGCAGA
>DATFSK010000011.1:0-2331 GCA_035262645.1 Terriglobales bacterium | reverse complement strand
GTCGATCACCTCTTCGCAGCTGACCTGATCTTCGCGAAGCTGTCCTGCCGCAACGCGTAGTTGCAGCTCGCCGTCCACGAATTCCTGCAGACGAAATAGATTGGCGTTGATCCAGTTGACCATCGTGTTCTCGACAACCGTAGTTGCTGGTGGCGCCTTCGTCGGGACTGCCGGCGATCTTGTCGGCTCACGCTTCCCGGCTCTCCGGCTCGACTCGCGGCTCCAATGCCCGCGAAGCAATTCCTTATGCTTGGTAACCTGGGACAACAAATCGGCAAACGCAGCCTTCACGGCCGCCTGTGCATTCTGGCCGGAGCGCTGGGCCGCCATCTGGCCGGTCGGCAAGCGCAGGTTCAGTGAGGAACTCGCGTTGTGGCGATTCTCCTGCTCCACGAAAGCGTGCAGGTGGACCAGTCCGGGCTTGAACACTTGCAGCCGCCGGCGCAGTTTCTGGATTTGATGTTGGAACTCGTGCTCGACTTCGGGAGTCTTTCCTGCCTTGTAGCTGACGTGAACATTCATACCTGCCTCGGCGTGGGAGGAGATCCCTAGAAGGTCCGCAGGCCCTCACTTAATGCAGATTGTACACCCGAGTGTTGAGACGCGATGAAAGTTTTCCGCGTTGCTAGAAAACGTGAGCAGCGGAGGCGCTCTGCGAAGAAAAGGCAACGACGCAGAGTGGAACAGCACGGCTTAAGAGGGTTAGGGGAAAGTTCTAAGCAGGACAAGTATCCAGGGGCCTGTCCTCGAGGCGAGCTTGCGAAGCCGAAGGAAGTTTACTCGTGCCATACCAGCCGCAAGAATAAAAACCGGCTTTAAGGAACATTCTCGTCGACGTGAGTTCTGATGACAGCCTCGATGAATTTCCAAGAATGATGGGATTACCCTTTTGCTCAGAGACGGTTAATCATCGCCGCTACATAGCCGGCGCCGAATCCGTTATCGATATTCACCACGCTGACGTTGGACGCGCAGGAATTTAGCATTCCCAGCAGCGCCGCCAGGCCGTCGAAGGCAGCGCCGTACCCTACGCTGGTGGGAACGGCAATGACCGGAACGCTGATGAGTCCGCCCACAACACTGGGCAACGCGCCTTCCATTCCCGCACAGACGATCACGACGCGAGCATCGGTCAGCACTTTCTTGTTCGAGAAAAGGCGATGGATGCCGGCCACACCCACGTCGTAAAGATGGGCCACATGGTTGCCCATGATCTCCGCCGTCACCGCGGCCTCTTCGGCCACCGGGATGTCGCTAGTGCCGGCAGAGATGACGGCGATCGTACCTTTGCCGTAAATTGACATATCTTTTTGCAACGTGATGGCCTGCGCCAGCTCGCGATACTCAGCTTTACGTACCGCTTTCTTCACCGCCCGAAAATGATTCTGATCCGCCTTGGTGGCCAGAACGTTGCCGCCGCGCGCTGCCATACGTTTGAAGATCTGCGCGACCTGGGACGGGGTCTTGCCGCGAGAAAATATGACTTCGGGCATGCCCGCCCGCAGCCGCCGGTGATGGTCGATTTTGGCGAAGCCCAGGTCTTCAAACGGCATGTGA
Source organism: Terriglobales bacterium (assembly GCA_035262645.1). Taxonomy (GTDB): domain Bacteria; phylum Acidobacteriota; class Terriglobia; order Terriglobales; family Acidobacteriaceae; genus Bog-257. The sequence goes on along the minus strand of DATFSK010000011.1, from coordinate 774 downwards.
CGCAGCCGTGCCACAGCCTCGTCCGGGCTGAGTCGTCTTTCTTTGACCTGTTGCAGCAGCTTGCGCAGCGACGATGCGTCCATGGCGAGACTTCAGCTTAACACCAGGAGAAAATTGGTAATTGATTAAGTTGGTAATTGGGTAATTGCAGAGGTCCAGCCGTGCAGGTTTCAAAATTACCTAATTACCAAATTACGCAATTACCAAGTCTTGCTCGGCTCTTGACTCCGCCGCTCCGTCTCCCTATCCTCAGTGGTCGATTCCCATGGCAAATCCTCAGGTACTTACGATTGCCGCTACCGGAGCCAGCGGCGCGCCGTTCACCCGCGCTCTCTTGCAGGTAGTGGAGCAGGACTGGCGCATCAAGAACGTGAACTTCATCGCCTCCGACAACGCTCTCCGGGTTTTTGCCGAGGAGTTGGAGGTCAAGGGGCGCAGCGACCTGGTGCAGAAACTGCTCGGCGCCAGATCAACGAAGATTGAGCAGCAGAATAATGACGACATCGGCGCCAATGTGGCCAGCGGCTCCTACCCCACGAACGCCATGATTGTAATTCCCTGCAGCATGGGAACGCTGGCCGGCATCGCTCATGGCCTGACGCGCAACCTGATCGAGCGCGCGGCCGACGTCTGCCTGAAGGAAAAGCGACCGTTGGTGTTGTGCGTGCGCGAGGCGCCGCTGAACCGGATCCACATCCGCAACATGGATGCGGCAGCCGAAGCCGGCGCGACCATCTATCCGCTGGCTCCAACCTTCTACGACCGCCCGGCGAG
>DATFSK010000010.1:0-2331 GCA_035262645.1 Terriglobales bacterium | reverse complement strand
GGCGCTTTTCACGAAAAACTGGTTACCGTGGAACTTCAGCCGGTTGGTGTCGTTGATCGATTTGCCGGTCTGGATGCAGACCATCACGTCCTGCGCGTGCGCGTCTTCCTCGCACAGGTAGTGGCTGTCGTTAGTGGCCACCATGGGCAGACCGAGGTCCTGCTCAAGCTTGAGCAGGCTCGACTGGATTCGCTGCTCGTCGGGGACGCCCTGGTCCTGGATCTCCAGATAGAAATTGCCTTTGCCGAAGATGTCCTGAAACGTCGAAGCGGCCTGGCGCGCGGCGTCATACTTGCCTTCTACCAGGTTCTCGGCGACTTCGCCCTTCAGGCATGCAGAGAGAGCGATCAGACCTTGCGAATGATCGGCGAGAAATTTTTTGCTGATGCGCGGTTTGTAGTAGAAGCCATGCAGCGAAGCCTCGGAGACGATCTTTACCAGGTTGCGATAACCGAGATCGTTCTCGGCAAGAACGATGAGGTGGTTGTAGCTGTCGCCCTCCGGCGCAGCACGGTGGTCTTCCTTCTTGCAAATGTAGAGCTCGCAGCCCAGGATCGGCTTCACACCCGCTTCTTTGGCGGCATTGACGAAGCCGACAGCTCCAAAGATGTTGCCGTGGTCGGTCATAGCGACCGCGGGCATGCCGAGTTCCTTCACGCGGCCGACGAGGCGCTCGACCTCGCAGGCGCCATCGAGCATGGAGTAGTCGGTGTGAAGGTGGAGATGGACGAATTCGGGTTGGGGCATCGCTATTCCTATTTTAAGCGCTGGCCACGTCGTCTGTAGCCTGTGGAAGAGGTGGAAAAGAGGGCCAAAATCAGCGCCGCAGATGATAAGATGCCGCCGACTTCCACTCCTGACATTCCGTTGTGCCTGAGGCTTCGATGAACAACCGCAAAGGCATCGTCGCATTCATCCTGATCGCGTTTGGGATCGCGTGGTTGAACTGGGAAGTTGTTCTGCGCAGCGGGATCGCCATCGACAATCCTCTGTTCAAGATCCTGGCGATGCCCAGCGCCTTCGCCCCGGCAATTGCCGCTTTCATCGTGCGTAAATGGATCACACGCGAGGGATTCGGCGATGCGGGCCTCGCCATCGACGTGTCGAAATGGCGGTACTACCTGATCGGATGGCTGCTGCCGCTAGTGGCCGTGGGGTGCATCGTCATCCTCGCCCCTCTGTTTGGATTGGCGAAGCCCGACTTCACGCTCATCCGCGGATTGAAACAGGTGATGCCTGGCGGCGTGCCACCAGCCTTGCTGGCGCATCCCTGGCTCTTAGTGTTGGGCCTGCCGGTGAACGCCATCTTTGCTACGCCCATCCTGTTCGGCGAGGAGTTTGGTTGGCGCGGCTATCTGCAATTGCGTTTATTCCCGGAGCAGCCTTTGCTCAGTGCCATCGGGACGGGCGTGATCTGGGGTATCTGGCACTATCCGGTCAACCTCCGCGGATACAATTATCCCGATCACCGGATTTTGGGGCTGCTGGTATTTCCGGTGGCGACTGTGCTCATCTCGATTATCTTCGGCTGGCTGCGGCTGAAGTCCAATAGCATTTGGTGTTCCAGCTTGGCGCACGCAGCTACGAATGGGATGGGCGGAACGCTGTTCCTGCTCTTGCTGGGCGGCAGCGGTGGCGATTACATCTACATCTCCTTAGTGGGAGTTCTTGGATACGTGCCGCTCGGGTTGCTGAGCGCATGGATCATTGCTACGGGGCAGCTCAAGCCCGCGGCCCCGCCGCAAATGCAAGCTGATAGGAGTCAAGCCGCGCAGTCGGGAGCATGAGACAACCATTATTGATTTTCTTGTCGTGAACCACACCCTCCTGCTCACGTTCGCCGGAATTGTTGCCGGGGCCATCGCCGCCATCTCGGGCTTCGGCATCGGCAGCATTCTTACGCCGCTCTTGTCCGCTTGGATCGGCACCAAGCTCGCGGTGGCGATCGTCTCGATACCCCATTTCATCGGCACAGCATTGCGCTTCGTCGTGATTCGTGAGCATGTCGATCGGCGTGTACTGTGGAGTTTCGGGATCACCAGTGCCGCGGGAGGTTTAGTGGGCGCGCTTCTGCACATCTGGTTGCGAAGCATTGTCCTGGGATATGTGCTGGGAGTGCTGCTGGTGTTTGCGGGGATCACCGGGCTCACTGGGCTGGCTGCAAGAATGAAATTCGGCAAGCGCGCCGGCTGGATTGCTGGCGGGTTTTCCGGAATGTTCGGCGGATTGGTCGGCAATCAGGGAGGTATTCGCTCGGCGGCGCTGCAGGGATTCGGGTTGCAGCGAGACGCCTTTGTCGCTACCGCGACGGCGATTGCGCTGCTGGTGGAT
>DATFSK010000009.1:0-3653 GCA_035262645.1 Terriglobales bacterium | reverse complement strand
GCGGCCAAGGCGGTCTCTCCTATCGTCGATGGCCTCGACCGGCTGGGCATCCGTGTGCCGATCATCGGCGATTTTCATTACAACGGACACATTCTGCTCAAGAAGTACCCTGACTGCTCGCGAGCGCTGGCGAAGTACCGCATCAACCCAGGCAACGTTTCGATCGGCAAGAAGGATGACGACAACTTCCGCACCATGATCGAAGTGGCCATTGAGAACGACAAGCCGGTGCGTATCGGCGTGAACTGGGGATCGCTGGACCAGACACTGCTGACCCGCCTGATGGACGAGAATTCGAAGCTCGAGGAGCCCAAAGATGCGCGCGATGTGACCATGGAAGCCATGGTGCAGAGCGCATTACGCTCCGCCGAGCTGGCGGTGAAGTACAGCATGCACAAGGAGCAGATCATCCTGAGCGCGAAAGTCAGCGGCGTACAGGACCTGATCGACGTCTACCGAGAGCTCGCCAAGCGCTGCGAGTACGCGCTGCACCTGGGCCTCACCGAGGCGGGCATGGGGGCCAAAGGCATTGTCAGCAGTTCGGCTGCGCTGGGAGTACTACTGCAAGAAGGCATCGGCGATACGATTCGAGTTTCTCTTACCCCGGCTCCGAACGGCGACCGCACCGAAGAAGTGACGGTTGGCCAGCAGATTCTGCAGTCCATGGGAATCCGTAGTTTCACGCCCCAGGTTACGGCCTGCCCCGGCTGCGGCCGCACCACCAGCACGTTCTTCCAAGAGATGGCGGAGCAGATCCAGGCCTACCTGCGTGAGCAGATGCCGGTGTGGAAGACCCGCCATGCCGGCGTCGAAGAGATGAAGGTCGCCGTGATGGGCTGCGTCGTCAACGGCCCGGGCGAGTCGAAGCACTCGAACCTCGGCATCTCGCTGCCGGGTACGTTCGAGGAGCCCAAGGCGCCCGTCTATGTCGATGGCCGCCTGATGACAACCCTCAAGGGGGACCGCATCGTGGCCGAGTTTATTCAGATCCTTAACGACTACGTGGACTCGCACTATGCCGCGAAAGAGCAGCTAGTGTCGGCCCACTAAGAGGAATTCACCACAGAGACACGGAGGCACAGAGACTTCACGTTCTGTGCCTGCTTCTTTTCTTGCCGAATCGGACCCACTTTTCCACCGACATTTGTCCTACACTGAGCCTGACATGGCTCCCACGACGCAAACCGTCGGCAAGCGCTTCCGTCTGCGTAACGATTTGGACGTCACCAAAGCCACGCAAAAACTTCGCTTGCTCAAGAAGCTTAAGTGCACTCTGAAGTACGAGAAGCTGGCCTGGACCTCGGGAGCAACACTCGTTGCCGGCGTGGACGAAGTCGGGCGCGGCTGCCTTTTCGGCCCAGTCCTTGCGGCGGCGGTCATCCTCGATCCGAAATATCGCATCCGCGGACTTCGCGATTCCAAGCTGCTGGACCGGGCGACGCGGGAAAAGCTGGCGCCTCGGATTCGCGAGAATTGCCTGGCTTGGGCGATTGCCTCCGTCGATGTCGCTACCATCGACGCCATCAACATCTATTGGGCCTCGAAGAAAGCTATGGAAGCAGCAGTAGTCAAGCTTGCGCCAGTGCCCGACCATCTGCTCATCGACGCGCTGCGCATCAACTTCAACTGCGATCAGACGGCCATCCTTCACGGCGATGCTGTGTCGGCATCGATTGCGGCCGCTTCCATCATCGCCAAAGTTGAGCGCGATGCCATGATTCGCGAGCTTGACGCCGTCTATCCCGGCTACGGTCTTTCATCCAACGTCGGTTACCGATCACCACTGCACCTGAAAGCCCTGCGCGAAAAGGGCCCGACAGCAATGCATCGCATGTCGTTTGCGCCGGTATGGATGGCAAACACGCCGCAGGAAGTGCTGGAGTTCATGGCCGAGCAGGAACTAGCCGAAGAAGCACCGACAAGCGAGGAAGCTACGAGTTAACATACGGGTCACCGTATGCGCAGCCTCAGTTCCATTCCGCGGCGCTGGCTGCTCGCAGCGGCCGTCGTGTTCGCTGTGGGCACCATCCTCTACACCTTCGTCTGGGTGTACTACGCGGGCTGGTCTGCCCCGGTTAGTATCGGCATTGCATGGAAGCTCGCCTACACGCCCTACGTCGAAATAGAAAGAGTCTCACCCAACGGCCCAGCGGACAGAGCCGGACTGCGCGTCGGCGATAAGATCCTCCGTGTCAACGGCTATCCCCAACACATCATCTCCATGGCCCCGGCGTTCGCACACGGCAGACCCGGCGAAGTGGTCACTGTCGAGCTTGAGCGCCCGGGCGAATCGAAACTGCTCACCAGGCAAATCCCATTGGGGCCTGCTCGGCCCCGTGAGCGGCTTACTCCCGCCAAGTGGCTCGCCATCCAGGAAATCAACTACTACCCGGTGCCCTTTCTGATCGTTGGCATGCTGGTTTTGTTTCTCCGGCTCGAAGACCGTAATGCCTGGCTGCTCGCCATCATGTTTACCGGATTCATTGCGGCGGCGCCGGTTGCTTTTCTCGAAGGCGTACTTTCTCCACCGATGCGCCGCTTCATGCTGACCTACATGCTGGTGTTCTACCCCCTGACGCCGGCGATTTTTTACTGGTTCTTCGCGACCTTTCCGGTGCAGTCTCCGATCGACAAACGGCTCCCCAAGTTGAGGTATGTAATGGTCGCGCTTTCCCTGCTGTGTGCACTGCCATTCGCCCTGCTAGCGCTAATTACGGGCAGTTCCTACACCGCACTAAGGGTGAGCAGCGTAGTGAGCGACAAAGTCTGGATTCCGGTCTCCAGCACTTATATGTTCATCGGCTTTGGGCTCGGGCTCTTGTCTCTCATCCTCAATCGGGTGACCGCTCCCACGCCCAACGACCGTCGCAAGATTCAGGTCATGATGTGGGGCGCAACCGCCAGCATCTTGCCCATGATGATTACCGGCGCAATTGCGGTCATGCAGCACAAGGTCTTTTACTCCTATCCGTTCTGGTTCTTCGTCATACCCATACTCGCGCTGGCATTGTTGCCCATCTCGTTTGCCTATGCGGTGGTGAAACACCGGGCACTGGAAATTCCTGTCCTGCTCAAGCGAAGCGCCCGTTATTTCCTGGTGCAGCGTGGGTTCTTGTTGCTCATCCTGCTGGCAGGAATCGGCGCAACGCTGTTGTTGGCACATGCGCTCCAACGGTATCTCCCTGAGAGGAATAGGGTGGCGGTCCCGGCTGGAGCGGCACTGGGCATTTTTCTGGTTTGGGGTGGCGCCCAGATGGAAAGCCGCGTCACGCGACGGCTGGATCGCGCGTTCTTTCGCAGCGCTTATGACACGCGCCAGATCCTAATCGACCTGGCGGCGAAGACGCGCAACGCCTCGAACCGCGAACAACTTGCGGAGCTACTGCGGCAGCAGATTGACGAAGCGCTGCATCCTTCGATGCTGGCTGTCTATTTTCGTCAAAGCAACGGCGAATTCACAACGGCGGCTGACGTGTCCGCGGAAATTCGCACACTTCAGGCGCACCTGCCGGTGCTGGAACACATGCGCGAACGCGGGCAGACCTGGGAGATCGTCCCGACGACAGGCGAAGCGCCGGCACTAGCGATTTTGCGCCCGCTTGAGCCCGAGTGCCTTGTCCCAATGCTTGGACGTGACGGACAACTGCTGGGAC
>DATFSK010000008.1:0-38083 GCA_035262645.1 Terriglobales bacterium | reverse complement strand
GGGTTTTTGTTCAAACAAATCTCTGTGTCTCTGTGTCTCTGTGGTTAATTAATTCTCCGGAAGCACCGAACGGCCCTCGATGTCCCATTGCAGATGATGCACGCCGCTGGTAGTCGCGAGCACGACTGATCTGCCCGGCGCAAATGCCAGTCCCACCAGGTTGTGGCCGGAGACTGCGAGCGAGGCCTGCCGCTCCGGCGTGATCTTCACTACGCCGCGACGGCCATTGTGCGAAGCCACGACGTAAAGATTGTCTTCCACATCGACCGCGATTCCCTGCGGACGCCCTAGCCCGCGATAGTATTCGCGGACCTGGCCATGCGGATCGATCTCGTGCACCGCGTCGAAGCTGGAAGTCGTGGGCCCAGTGACGTAAAGGTTTCCGGTGTTGCCAAAGGCGAGGTGATAAGCCGCGACGCTCGGCTCAATCGTCGCAAATACAAAGATCTGGCGGTCGCGACCGATCTTGAAGATGGTGCCGCTGCGGTCGCCAACGTAAAGATTGCCGTCGCGATCGAAGGCAATGCCCGTCGCCACGCCCATGCCTTCGGCGTACGACGTCATCGTACCGTTCTGCGCGACGCGATAGACCGTGCCATCGTATCGTGACGAAACGTACAGGCCTCCTGACCGATCGAAGGCCAGGCCGGTGGCGTTCATCATCTCGTGCAGGAATGGCTTGACATTGTAGTTGGCGTCAATGCGATAGATGGCGACCGGGACCTTCTGCCCGCGCGATCCCGAGAACGTTACGTAGATGTTGCCTTGCGCATCGATCGCCGGATTGGCAACGGGATGCAGGTTCTCCGCGATAGGCACGGCGACGCGGACTTCGCCGGGATTGCTGGTGAAGCCATTGGTGGAGACGATGACGTCACCGGAAGCCGCGCCGTCGGGCACGCGCGCGACGATGAACTGTTCCGAGCTGATGATCACCGGGCCTTCGACATCGCCAAAGCTGACGCGCGGCCGGCGCAGCTCGTGCGGGCCCAGGCCGCTGCCGAGGATGCGCACCTCGCCGCCGGGCAGAGCGCAAATCGGCTCGATGGCATCGATATGCGGATTGCCATTCACGTTTTTTGTGCCGGTTTTGCGATCCATCGTCAACTCAGTAGCGCGGGCGGTTAGCGAAGCACGCCGAAGTGCAGCAGCACCTGAAGGACGATCAGCGCATAAACGCCCGCGCCCAAATCGTCCACCACGATGCCCGTTCCGCCTGGAAGCTTCTCCAGGCTGCGCACAGGCGGCGGCTTCAGCACGTCGAATCCACGGAAAAGTATAAAGCCCGCGAGCAGCGCTTTCCACACGATGGGACACGCGATGTAGGTCACCAGTTGCCCGGCAACTTCGTCGATTACGACTTGCGACGGGTCTTTACGGCCGCAGCCGCGCTCCTCCAGGGTCGCCGCGGGGATGCCGATGGCGACCACAATGACAATGAGAACCATGATGATGGGCAGGCGCGCCGCCGGCGGAAGCCGTGAGGCCACCAGCCACCAGAGCAAGGCGGTGGCCAGCGATCCCCAGCTTCCGGGGGCCGGCCGCAGCAATCCGGCTCCGAAGAAGGTGGCAACCAATCGCGCCCACAGCGGCGCAGACGATGGGTATCTCGGCTCAGTTGGGCTTTTTATCATGTGGCTTGGAATAGCTGGAATCGTCGCTCTCCGGATCGTTTAACGGGGTTGAGATGACATAGCCACCGCTGGCCCACTTGCCGAGATCGATCAGCCGGCAGCGCTCGCTGCAGAAGGGAAACTCCGGATCGGAGCGCAACACGATCTTACGGCAGGTGGGGCAGCGGAGGCTGACAAGTTTTTTCTTGGACATACAACGAGTGGTTAGTGGTTAGTGGCTAGTGACTAGTGGCTAGTTAGTGGATGATCACCGCCCTCTCCACAGAATGAACCGTGATTGAAGCCCAACGGACCACCAGCGACTGATCACTAGGCACTGTTTTACACGATTCTCGCGACCAGATCGTAGTCGTGCGCCTCGGTAATCTCGCAGCGGTAGAACTGGCCTTCGCGGACGTCGTGATCGCCAAAATCGTTGACGTAAACCGTGCCGTCGATCTCCGGCGCATGCATCGGGGTGCGCCCCTGCCACAGCAAATCGGTCTCTGACGATGGCCCTTCCAGTAGCAGATCGAATTGGCGACCGACGAGCGCGCGCTTCTTCTTGCGGCTGATCTGCTTCTGGATCGACATGAGCTTCCTGCGGCGGCGCTCGATTTCCCCCGCCGGAACCTTCTTACCGAGATCAAAGGCCTTCGCGCCCTCTTCATCGGAGTAGCCGAAGACACCGAGCCAGTCGAATTGCGCCTCGCGAACGAAGTCAGAGAGCTGCTCGAAGTCCTGTTCGGTCTCGCCGGGAAAGCCGACGATGAAAGATGTGCGCAACGTGAGGTCGGGAATCGTGCGCCGCATCTTTTCTATGGAGCGCAGGAAGATCTCTGCGCCGGCGCCACGCTTCATCGACTTCAAAACGGCCGGCGAAGCGTGCTGCAACGGCACATCGATATACGAGCAGATCTTCTCGTGCGCTGCGATCGCCTCCAGCAGCCTGCCTGTGATCTTGTTGGGATAGGCGTAGAGGAAGCGGATCCAGCGCAGCTCGTCGATTTCTGCCAGCCGCACCAGCAGGAGCGCCAGGCCGTCTTTCAGGCCGAGATCTTCGCCGTAACAGGTGGTGTCCTGGCCGATGAGCGTGACTTCGCGGACGCCCTGTTGCGCCAAGTGCTGCGCCTCGGCGATGACCGACTCGAAGCGTCGCGAGCGGAACTTGCCGCGCAACTGCGGAATGATGCAGAAGGAGCAAGGGTGATCGCAGCCTTCGGCAATCTTGATGTAGGCGGAATACTTCGGTGTCGCCAGCACGCGTGGCGTGTTCTCGTCGTAAAGGTAGTTGGGGAGGTCGGCGATGGCGCCGTCCCAGCCTTCCTTGGAGAAGCGCCCGGCGGCCTCGCGCCTGTCGCCTTCTGCACGGCTGTTCAGGATCACGAATGGCGAATCGGTCTGGGCGGGCGACTCGATCCCAGCGGCGCTCAGAATCTGCTCCAGCTCTCCCGTGCCGACGACGGCGTCGACTTCGGGGATGTTCTTCTGGATCTCGTTGCGGTATCGCTCGACCAGGCAGCCGGCAACGATCAGCTTCTTCGCGCGGCCGGAGGTCTTGTGCTGCGCCATCTCGAGGATCGTGTCGACGGACTCCTGCTTGGCGGTGTCGATGAACGAGCAGGTGTTGACGACGATAATGTCGGCGTCCTCGGCCCGGGGAGTGATCTGCGCGCCACCTTGCGAAAGCAGGCCCATCATCACCTCGCTGTCCACCAGGTTCTTGGGGCAGCCAAGGCTTACGAAGCCTATTTTCTTGGGAATAGCGGCAGCAGGACGCGCTTCAGGGGCATCCAACACAGCTACAGAATCGGTCTTTACCGGCATGCAATCCTTTAATTTTACCATCCCGATCAGAGGCTCGTAGTAATACAACTAAGTGAGTACTTTCGTGCTGAAAACTACTTAACACTATTGAATTGTTGACAGCACCGAAGTATGGTCGTAAATATGTACGGCGCCACTTTTCGGGTCGAACTGTAGTTAGGCTCCCTCATCTTTCTACATCTAGGAACGTCAATGCTCACTCAAGACACTGGCCATCTGAACGAGCGTGAACCAGATCTCACCCGCGAACCGAAGCTAAGAATTTACATGGCAACCGGCGTCATCGGCTGTAAGTGCGAAACTTGCGGCTGGGGCAGCAAGACCGATTACGTCGGGGGAGAAACGGCGCATCAAACTGCGCGCCGCGTATTTGGGGACCACGTCTGCCCGCCGGCTTCTGTAGAGGGCGAACCTAATTAGCTTTCTCCTGGCGATGTACCACGACTAAGTTGCGTCGCTGGATACGCAAAGGGAAAGGCCTACCCCAAGTCTCCTCAAAACGCGCTCGCGCGTGATTCGCCGACGATTGACCTGTCTCACCACACCCGGCAGGCATTCTCACGCACCATCGGCTGTCCCGCTTTGCATCCCCAGGCTTGCTGGAACGCGGCCGAGTTCTGCACCGCGCCATTCACGCGCCAGCGTCCGGGCGAGTGCGGATCGATGATGGCCAGCTTGCGCGCCTGCTGATCGGTGATGTTCTGGCACCAGATCTGCCCGTAAGCGATGAAGAAGCGCTGCTGCGGCGTGTATCCGTCGATCGGCTTCACGGGCGTGCTGGCGATGATGTTCGTCATCGCGATGTAGGCAATCTTCAGCCCGCCGTTGTCGGCGGTGTTTTCGCCCAGCGTCAGCTTGCCATTCAGCTTCACTTCGCCCTTGTCGTCTTTCACGGCAACGAAGCTGGAGTACTCGTCGGCGGTGCAGGAAGCGCGCTCCTCGAAGGCCTTGCCGTCGGCCGCTGTCCACCAGTCGCGGAGATTACCGTCGGCATCGAACTTGCGTCCCTGATCGTCGAAGCCGTGCGTCAGCTCGTGGCCGATCACGACGCCGATCGCGCCGTAGTTCACGGCCTCATCCATCGACTTGCCGTAGAACGGCGGTTGCAGGATCCCGGCGGGAAAGTTGATGTCGTTCATCGTCGAGCGGTAGTAGGCGTTCACCGTCGGCGGAGTCATGGTCCAGTCTTTCTTGTCGGTGGGCTTGGAGATCTTGTTGCGCTGGCGCTGCACTTCGAAGGCGCTGGCGCGCGTGAGATTGCCGGCATAGTCGTCGCGCTTGACGATGACGGTGCTGTAGTCGCGCCATTTGTCGGGATAGCCGATGTTGTTCACGATGGCGTTCAGCTTTACATACGCCTGCTGCTTGGTGGCGTCGGACATCCAGGTCAGCTGGCCGATGTCTTCATGCATCGCCGCTTCGACGGCTTTTACCATCTTCTGCGTGCGTTCCTTGCCCTCCGCGCCGAAGGTCTTGTCCACGTAGAGCTGACCCAGCGCCATGCCGAGATTGCGGTCGGTGGACTGCACACAGCGCTTCCAGCGCGGCTCAATCTCCTTCTGGCCGGACATGTAGGCGCCGTTGAATTCGAAGTCTTCGTCGACGAACGCTTTGGGGAGCGCCTGGGCATAAGTGTCGATGGTGCGCCAGCGCAGGTAGGTCTTCCAGTCCTCGAGCGAGATGGTATTGATCTCCTCGTTCACGGCCTTGAAGAAATCGGGGTTGCTCACGTTCAGGCTGGTGAACTTCGGCGCGCCGCTGTCAGCGAAGTACTGCGTGAGCTCGAAGTTGGGCGCAAGCGTGACCACCTGCGACACCTCCATCATGTGATCGCGGTTCTTGGGATCGCGCCGCGCGGTGCGGTCCATGGAAGCCTTCGCCAGGCCGGTTTCGATGTTGAGGATTGCCTTGGCTTCGGCCGCCGCGACCTCCGGCTTGTCGCCGGCAAGCGCCAGCATCTTCTGCACGTGCTCCAGGTATTTCTGGCGCGTCTCGACGGACTTCGCATCGTCGTTGATGTAGTAATCGCGATCGGGCAGCGTAAGGCCGCCCTGGTCGAGGTTAGCGATGGTCTGGCGCGAGTCGCGCAGGTCGGGCATCTGGCCAAAGCTGAACAACGCGGTGACGCCGTCACCCTGCATCACGCCGACCTGCGTGATCATCTCCTGCTTTGTCTTGATGGCGGCGATCTGATTCAGCGTCGGGGTGAGCGGCTGAGTGCCGCGCTTCTCAACTGTGGTCTCGTCCATGCAGGCGGCGTAGTAGTCGCCGACCTTCTGCTCGATGGCGGGGTGCTGGCCGGGGGCCTGCGCCTGGTCGAGAATGCCACGCAGCACGTAGAGGTTGTACTCCCGCAGCTCGTTGAAGCGGCCCCAGCTGGACTTGTCCGGCGGGATGGGATTGTTCTTCATCCAGTTGCCGCAGGAGTACTGGTAGAAGTCGACGCAGGGATCGGTGGTTTTGTCGATCGCGCTCAGATCGAAGCTGGGGATTTCTTTGGGAGCTTCCGTCGAACTTTCGGTCTGGGCTGCGCAGAAGCAAGAGAGCAATAGAACGAATAGGAAGTAGCAAGAGGTGCGAAGCTGCATGCCTGCCTCGAAGAAGAAAGTTTGCTCGCCGGTTGGGCGAGCTTTTGGCTTGTAAGAAATCTTACCTTGTATGACGGTTATTGGAGAAAGCAGGGGCGGATTGCACGCTGAGAATGTGATGAGGCGCTTAGCCAAATTCGGGATATCAGGAATACGGAATTCCGCTCAGCCCGCCTGTCATCCCGCCGTCACCCCGCGGGTCTTCACATTCGCGCGGATGAAGTCAATGATGGAGTCCATCGGCGTGCCCGGCTGGAAGACTGCCGCTACGCCGCCCTGCTTGAGCGCCTCGACATCCTGGTCGGGGATAATGCCGCCCACCAGCACCAGCACATCGTCCATCTGGTTCTGCTTCAGCAGCTCCATCACGCGGGGGACGATGGCGTTGTGCGCTCCGGAAAGAATACTGAGACCGATGACGTCAACGTCCTCTTGCAGAGCGGCGGTGACGACCATTTCAGGCGTCTGGCGCAGGCCGGTGTAAATGACCTCCATGCCGGCGTCGCGCAGGGCGCGAGCAATGACTTTGGCGCCGCGGTCGTGACCGTCGAGACCGGGCTTGGCAACTAATACGCGGATTTTGGGATTGGAAGACATGATTTCGCTCGTCAGCTTCGCCGGATGCGAGGGTCGCTTGTTCGCTTTTCGCTCTTCGCAGATACGGCGGAGAGTTGGATCTTCCGGATCATCCTGTGATCCAGCTGAACAGGTGATGATATACGGCGGACGGGAATTTCGTAAGTGAGCCGCGACACAGGGCGCGGGTTGGGAAGGAAAGGGGCTTGGGATCGGGGGCTGGGAACAAGGGGTTAGGGGCTAGGGAATAGGAAGTAGCAAGCGACAGACAGGACGCAATCTATGTACTTCGTTTGCGACCGGGGCCAGCTTCGTGTCCTTACGCGGCCGCTTTGTTACAGCTAGCCCCTAATCCTCAGCCCGCAGCCCCAGCCCCCAGCCCCTATAATGTTTCCCCATGCGGATTCGGCTGCTGGCGTTGATTCTTTTTCTCGCGAACTGGCATGCCCATGGCCAGACGTTGCAGGTAACGCCCCTGCCGTCGCAGGGGATGATCCTTGGCCAGTCCTACACCTTGCCGCTCGTCGCCGCCGGGGGATCGTTGCCCTACAACTGGCGGCTGCTGCGCGGCGATCTGCCGCCGGGCATGAAGCTCCACCCGCATACCGCGAAGATCTCCGGCTCACCGAGCGCGACGGGCGATTACCGCTTCACCATCGCGGTGGCCGACTCCAGCATTCCAAAGCTGCACGGACAGCTCGATGTTGTCATACACGTGATCGAGGGCCTGGAGGTGGACTGGAAGGAGGCGCCAAAGGTCAGCGGCAATGCCATCTCCGGCTCCGCCGTAGTCACCAATGAAACGCCCAAGGATTTCGATTTGACGGTGGTGATCGTTGCCGTCAATCAGATCGGGCGGGCGACGGCGCTGGGGTATCAACACTTCAGATTGCCGGCGGAGACTACGAGTCAGATCATTCCCTTCGGGTCGAGCCCGGGGCTGGGCACGTATTACGTTCGCGTGGATGCGTCCGCGCATCAGCCGGGCCGCAAATACATCTACCACGCGAGCAAGCAGACGTCGGACCCGTTGAAGCTGACGCAGTTCTAGGAAAGGCAAGTCAACCACAGAGACACAGAGACACAGAGACACAGAGGCTTTCTTAATAAGAAGACATTCGGTCTTTGCTCGGCGAATTCTGGCTTTGAGAAGATTCCGTTGGCCACGGAAGCTACGGTCATAAGGTTCTCAAGAATGAACTCTGTGTCTCTGTGGTTAACAAAAGACCATCTCGGGAGAAATGATGGACCATCCGCGCCGCCAGAAGATGTTTCAGCAGACAATCCGCGAGGAAGAGCTGGATGGCTTCGTGGTCACCCATCCGGCCAACCTGCGCTATCTATGCGGCTACACCGGGAGCAACGGGCTGCTGCTGTTTCTCGACGCGCGGCCGGTATTCTTCACCGACGGCCGCTACACGCAGCAGGCGCGTGAAGAAGTCAGCGGCGCGCGCGTGGTCATCGCGAAAGGCCCGTTGCTGGATGCGGCGGCCAAGCTCATCGGCAGGATGCGCGGCGCGGCGCTCGGATTCGAGGCCAACTACACCAGCGTGGTTGTCGCCAGCGAAATGCGCGGCATGTTCCGCAAGAAGATTGTCTGGCGGCCAACCTCGGGACTGATCATGCGGCAGCGGCTGGTGAAGGATAGCGACGAGCTGCGCATCATTCGCAAGGCCGTGAAGATGGGTGCGGAGGTCTACGAGCAGGCGCTGGAGAAGATTCGCGCCGGCGTCACGGAGTCGGAGGTGGCGGGCGAGCTGGAACTGGCGGCGCGGCGCTGTGGCGCCGAGGGCATGTCGTTCGAGACGATCGTCGCTTCCGGCAAGCGATCGGCGCTGCCTCACGGACGCGCCTCCAACCAGCCGATCGCGCGACGCGGGTTTGTGGTGATCGACTCCGGCGTAGTAGTGAACGGCTATTGTTCCGATATGACGCGAACCGTGCACGTGGGCCGCGCCAGTCGCGAAGATCGGCGATGCTATGACGCCGTGCTTGAGGCGCAGCTGGCGGGAATCGCTGCTGTGAAGGCGGGAGTCACGGCTGGCGAGGTCGACCACGCTGCGCGCGAGGTGCTGCGCAAGGCCAAGCTGGACAAGTTCTTCACGCATTCCACTGGTCATGGTGTGGGACTGGAGATTCACGAGCCGCCTCGGCTGGGTATGAAGCAGCAGGAACAGCTCCGGGCAGGCATGGTCATTACGATCGAGCCCGGAGTTTATGTCCCGAACAAAGGCGGCGTTCGCATCGAAGATATGGTCGTAGTGACAGAGAAAGGATGCGAGGTGCTGACGCCGGTGACGAAGGAACTGGCGGAGCTGTAGCGCCGATCTCCTGATCGGCTGTAGTGCGGACCTCCAGGTCCGCGCTGTGTGGTCAAGGTAAGAGCAGACCCCTCACGTTCGCTGGTCCAGGCCGGCGTGGACGGCACTCTCCACTCCGGCGCTGGAACGCAGCGATGCTTCAATTCCGCGTGGGAATTGCCACGAATGCCACGCTGCTTGTCGCGCAACTGCCTGGCGCGCATCCCTGGCCGACGATCACACCTTCGTCATTGATCTCCTGCGCCACCTGGAGAAACAGCGGCGAGCCCGGCGCCAGCGTGTTCAGGTCGGTCATCGCGCCGTTCTGGTAGATGAAGGCCCGCGGATTGCTGAATCCCGCCGCGAAGGAAACTCCGACAATCTGGTTTTGCGCGTTGATGCCGAGCGCTTCGCTGATGGCATCGCCGGTGAGCGTGCCGAGGTCGTGCATCGGTCCCGGCTGCGTCCACACGAATGCGTGGAAGTTCGGGTTCTCGCCGTTGTTGTCGCCGGCGAGATCGGAGAAGCCGACTACCACGCCGCTGTTGTTGAGCGCCATCGGCGTGTGCCATGCCACGCCGCCCAGGTTGCCGAGGTCGATAGGCGTGCCGTTCTGCCACAGCAGCGCATGCTTGGCGCTGAGGTTGCCCACCGCGTTCTGGCAGATGCCGGAGATGCCGACGACCTGTCCGTGATCGTTGATGCCGGTGGCGGCGCCGTCAAGATCGCCGGGGAATGGCGCCAGTTGCTGGATTTGGCCGGGCGACGGACCCCAGATGACGGCTTCGAATTGCAGTACCTGCGGCGCGACGCAGGTGGAATCGTGCACGGTGTTCTCCGCCCAGCCGACGGCCTGCGCGTGATTGTTGATGCTGGTGGCGAATCCGTTATTGCCGCCGAGGGTGGGCAGCGCGGTCATCGTGCCCGCCTGCCAGAGGAAGCCGACGCACGTATGTCCCTGATGCGAAGCGGGGAAAAACGCTCCGCAGCTCCAGCTTTCGCCGTAGGGATCGGTGTTAGCGGTGTCGGAGATGCCAACGGTCTGGCCGAAAGCGTTCAGGCCGGGCCAGAGCACGGCGCTGTTGGGACCACCAAGCGTCCCGAGGTCCAGCGGAAATCCGAAGACCCAGAGCTCGGCGTGCTGGGCGAGATCGCCCGTGAGGTTGGAGTCGCCGGCGATGAAGCCGAGATCGTTGATGGCCGCGGCGCCGCTGAACGAGCCGCCGAGCGGCGCGCCCAGGCTGATGACGCGGTAGTGCGTCGCTCCGCGATGCGTGGTGGCCTGCGCGGCAAGTGTGATGGGGAGGACTACGAGCGCCGCGAGGGCGGTCAGGTACGACAGGGTTCTGCGTTTCATATTCTCTCCTTTGCTGGTTGGTTTGCGCCCGAGGACAGGCCTGGGCTTCCGCCCCTCGGTGAGCCGCAGTCGCCGAAAGCAGGGAGAAAGTGGAGAGGCGGCTCAGCTTGTTGCGATCAACATAGATTTGTTTGCGCGGAGAGGTTGGACGTTGGCGGACTTAGCTGCGGCGCAGAGTGGACGTTTGCGGACGCGGTTCGGGAAGGCGTTTTAACCACAGAGACACAGAGACACAGAGGAAGAGCAACGGAGAATGGAACGGATAATCGGAAGATCCCGACAACGGCATCCCGCTTTGTATTCCAGAAAACCTATGCGCCTCTTCATTCTTGTTTTTGCTGTTATTCCTCTTCCTGCGTTTTTCTCTGTGTCTCTGTGTCTCTGTGGTTAATTCGCTTTTGAGTCATGTCCGAAAACGTCCACTGCCTCGCGCGGGATCGGCTATGATCGCGCAATATGCTGGATCGGCGGATATGTGAGCGGGCGCGGCTGTCGCGCGATCCGCGCTTCGATGGCAAGTTTTACATCGGCGTGGTGAACAGCGGCGTCTATTGCCGGCCGATCTGTCCCGCGCCAACCGCAAAAGAAAAGAACTGCCGTTACTTCCCTTCTGCCGCGGCAGCGGCCGAGGCGGGATTCCGTCCATGCCTGCGCTGCCGGCCGGAGTGCTCACCGGGAACGCCCGCCTGGCTCGGAACCTCCAACACCGTCGCGCGCGCGCTGCGGCTGATCGGCGAGAGCGGCCTGGAAGACGGCGGCGTGGAGATGCTGGCGGAGCGACTGGGCGTGGGCTCGCGGCATCTACGGCGTTTGTTTCTGCGGCACCTGGGCGCGACGCCAAGCGCGGTGGCCAACACACGGCGTCTGCACTTCGCAAAAAAGCTGATCGACGAGACACGGCTGCCGATGGCGCAGGTCGCGCTGTCGGCGGGCTTCGGATGCGTGCGGCGATTCAACGCGGCGATTCAGGCGACATATCGGCGGACGCCCACACAGATCCGGCGACTGGCGCGGCAGAAGGCAAAGCAGCCGGAGCACGAGTACGAATTTCAGCTGCGCTTTCGGCCGCCCTATCACTGGGATGGGATGCTGCAATTTCTGGCAATGCGTGCGACGCCTGGCGTTGAAGTGGTGGAGCAGGGCAGGTATCGGCGCTCGATCTGGATCAATGGGAACGTTGGACAGTTCGTGGTCTCGCTGGATGAGCCGCACAGTGCGCTCATCGCGCGCATTCAATTTGGCGATCCGCAGTCGTTGTTTCTCATCGTCGAGCGCATTCGGCGGATGTTTGACCTGAACGCGGACTGGATCGACATTGCGAAGACGCTGCGTGGCGATCCCGCACTGGCGAAACGGGTGAATGCTGCGCCCGGGCTACGCGTGCCGGGATGCTGGGACGGATTCGAGCTGGCGGTGCGCGCGATCCTGGGACAGCAGATCAGCGTGCGCGGCGCAACGACGCTGGCGGGCCGGATCGTGCGGATGTTCGGACGCTCGGTTGCTGGGAGCGGTGGCGCCACGCACTTGTTTCCTTCGGCGGGGGAGCTGGCCGATGCGGACCTGACGCGAGCGGGGCTGACACGCGCACGGGCGGCGACGATCAGCGCGCTGGCCCGCGCAGTGTGCTCGGGGCAGATCAGCTTCGACGGTGTCATCGACGTAGAGGCGCTCCTGTCGCGGCTGTGCGAGATTCCGGGGATTGGTTCCTGGACGGCGCAGTATGTCGCGATGCGGGCGCTCGGCGAACCCGACGCCTTTCCCGCCGCCGACATCGGATTGCTGCGCGCCATGGGACTGACGAATGCGCGCGAGCTGGAGCAACGCGCCGAAGCATGGCGTCCATGGCGATCTTATGCCGTGATGTATCTGTGGAATGTCGGGCACGAGAAGGAACCTAGCGTGGTCCAGTTCCATGGAAAACGAGCCCCGCGCGAAGACCTAAGGTCCGTGGCGGTATAACGCAAATGTAGCGTTACATGGGTCGCGGAGATTGCGAGAAGCCAGCTACAACGCTTTCTTGTGCGCGATGGGGAGGGTGATGACGAACTGCGTGCCCTTGCCGACTTCACTGCGGGCGATGATGGCGCCGCCGTGGGCTTCGACCATGCGGCGTGCCAGCGAGAGGCCCAAGCCCGTGCCGTGGCCCTTGGTGGTGAAGAAGGGGCGGAAGATGTTGGGCAGATTTTCCGGCGCGATGCCTTTGCCCTGGTCGGCGACGGTGATCAACACCGTCTCTTTGTCGCGGCGCAGGGTGACATAAATGTGGCCGGGCTTGTCCATTGCCTGGATCGCGTTGAGCAAAAGGTTCAGCAGCACCTGGTTGATCTGGTTGGGATCGTGATCGACGGGCGGAATGTTTTCGCCCTGGTCGAGCTCGATCATGATGCGCTTGGTCACGGCCTGCTGGCGCGCGAACATCACCGCGTGCTCGGCCGTCCCCGCGAGGTCCTTCACCTGAAAGTGCGGCTGCTTGGGGCGCGCGGTCTCGAGCAGGTCGGTGAGGATGCGGTTGATCTGCACGGCTTCCTCGCGCGCATCTTTGATGACCTGGCGTGCGGGACTGTCGGGCGGTAAGTCGCGGCTGACGATCTCGATGACGCCTGCGATTCCCGCGAGCGGGTTGCGGATTTCGTGCGCCAGGCCGGCGGCGAGTTCGCCCAGGGTCGCGAAGTGCTCGGCGCGTGACATCTGCGTCTGATGCAGCCGCTGGATCTCTTCGCGGCTGGCCTTCAGCTGCGCGACCATGTCGTTGAAGTCGCGGCCAAGGTCGCCGATTTCGTCGTTGCGACTGGCAAAGCTGACGGAGGCGTCCATGTCGCCGAGGCTGACGCGCGCGATCTTGTCTTGCAGTTCAATGAGCGGGCGGCGGAAGGCAAAAGCAAAGACCATCATGACCGCGGCGCAGATGACGACCGCCCCGGCGGTAGCGACGGTGATGATGATGTGGCGCTCCCCTTCTGCGAGCGAGAGCGAAACCAGGATGAAGAGCAGCAGTCCATTCAGCAGGACCGCGGCGATCGGAAGCAGCGCCTTGAGCGCCCAGGGAATGTGGCGCTTGCGGGTGACGCGCGCGGGAATCTCGGCGGTGGTCATGGCAGGTGCGACGTCGGCGTCGGAAAGTTCGATTGTGGTGGCGGCGGTCATATGTGGTTTTTCGCTTTTCGCTTTTGGCCCCGGGCTCTTCCCCGCGGCGAACCTGCCATTAGCTGTGCCGTCTCTACGGGACTCAAACAAACCATTTCTCACTTGACCCAGGACTCCGCTTCGCTCCGTCCTGGGCTAAGCTGTTCTCCGCGCCTACGGCGCTCTATTGTTGAGCACCTCGCTCCACTCCAACCACGAAAGCTAAGAGCTAAGAGCCAACGGCTAATTGCCAATTGCTAATTACTTCTTTTCCAGAGCCGGGCGATTTGAAACTGATTCTTTGGGGCCATCTTTCCTCAGCTCCGTGGCGCCCGGCCCTGAGTACCTCATGCGTACGCGTGTAAGCCGGGAAGCAAATACGTGACGCCGAGGAAGGTAAAGATCACGATGCCGAAGCCGAGAATGGCGAAGTACGCGGCCCTGCGTCCGCGCCATCCTCTCGTGATCCGCATGTGTAAGTAGCCCGCGTAGACCAGCCAGGTGATCGCGGCCCAAGTCTCTTTCGGATCCCAGCTCCAGTACGAGCCCCAAGTTCGGTTGGCCCAGTAGGCGCCGGTGGCGATCATGCCGGTCAGCAGCGGAAAGGCGATACAGATGGTCTTGTACGTGACGCGATCGAGCGTGTCGGAGGACGGCAGCAGCCCTTCCAGATCGGCGCGCCGCCACAGCAGCATCAGGTACAGGAGCGAAGCAAAGATACCCGTCACCATGCCCCCGAGTAAGAAGGGGCTGGCGGCCAGGCTGGTCGGGAAGAGTCCATCCTGATCAGGTGACGGGTAAGAGGAACCGCGCACGCGTAGCGCGAAAGCGGCGAGAACCACAATTTGCAAGAGAATGCCGATGAACACGGCGCGGTTGGCGACGGTGAAGAAGGAGTCATCCTTCTTCCACTTCCCGATGAGATACAGCGCGAGGGGAACGACCGCGGCCAGCGCGGCGATGACGAAGAGCCAGCCGAGGTCAGGAATAGTAACGAAGAGGCGCATCCCCCTACCAAGGAACATGTCGGATTTGGTGGTGGGGTCCCACGCTGTGACCGACAGCCCGCCCTTGTCAAACCGCGTGCCGACGATGGCGAGATAGATCGCGCTGACGGTGGCGGTGGTGCAGGCGAGGAAAGTTTCTGTCTTGAGGCCGTCCTGGATGAGGAACATCATGGCGATGGCGAAGCTGACCGCGCAGGCGGCGTAGGCAAGCATCGCCAGCGTGACGTGGACGTGCAGCCAGGTGGATTGCAGCGCCGGCACCAGCGGACGGACTTCCGACGGCAGCAGTTGCATCAGGATGACGCAGACCACGGCGAGCGGCATGGTGATGGAGCCGATGATCTTCACGTCGAATTTCTTTTCGGCGACGAGCGTGAGCAGCGCGACCGTCCAGACGAAGCTGAGAAGCATCTCGTAGATGCTCGCGAAGGGCGGACGTCCTGAGAGATACCAGCGATGCGCGACGGCGAGCGTGTTGGCGACCCATCCGATGGTGGTCGCGATGGAGGCAAACTTCACGTAACGCGGGACGGCGGTAACGCCGAAGCCCATGTAGAGCGCGCCGGCGCCGGCGTAGAAGATGAGCGCCGCGTAAAGGAGATTGCTTTCGCTGAAGAGGGCGGCGCCGGATTTAGCTGCCCCCAGCAGCGCCACAATCAGCAGAAAGGTCATTGAGAGGCTTACGAGGATGAGCAGTGCGTTGCCGCCGGTGGCGGCGGGCTGCTCCATTTGTACGACTCGTGCCCGGGTTGCCATTGTCTTTCCTCCGTCTTCCCGTACGGGTGCCGGGCTGAAGCCCGGCGTTAAGTTTCTTTGCGACCCTGACGCAGCGCTAAAGCGCCGCTACTACTTCACGCCGGCGAGGGTCAGCTCCGCCTTGTGTTTCTTGGCAGACAGCGGGACGACCTCCGCGCCTTCCAATTCGGTGCGAATGTTGTCGACCAGTTCATCGAACTTCTGCTCGAAGCGGTCGCGGTTCTTGTTCGCCTGTCCGCCAACCCAGAGCACCAGGTTGCCGCGGGCGTCCTGCGTCGCCGTTACCCAGGCGCGCATGTGGACCATGTAGAAGGCGACGAAGAGTCCCGCGCCCATCAGCAGGCATCCGGCCCAAACCAGCCACTGTCCTGGCTCATGCGAGACTTCCAGGCCGGTGAAGTAGCCCATCTGCATGTCGCGGTATTCGATCTTGTAGCCGACGTTGTCGCCCTGCGCCGCGCCGTTGTAGGCGGGGAACATCCAGAGCTTGGTGTCGCCGCTCGCGTTCTTCACTTGCAGGCGGAATGCCGGGTTCACCGGATCGTCGGACTTCTTGAAAATCTGGTTATCTCGGATGAAGAAATCCGGAATGTATTCGGCCAGCGTGACTGTTGCATTGGGAGCGAGTGCCACCGCCTGATTCATCGGCAGCGTGATCTCGCGTGCCTCGCCACCGGCGTTTGGCGTGACTGCGACCTTCAGCCCGTCGAGCTTTCCCGTGGGGCCGAAGCTCGCCTGGTAGAAGCGCAGTCCGTTGCGAATGAGGGGATCGTTGACGACGATCTCTTTGGTCTGCGTATCGCGGCCGTTCTCGACGACGGCCAGGTTCGACCACCAGCGCTTGGGCGAGCCGTCGGCGTAATTCTCCTGGCCGGCGCCGTTGCACTTCACGGAGAACGGAATCTGTTTGGTACCGCCGGTGCGGAGTTCGATCTTGTTGCTGACTTCGCCCTTCTGCAGCGCCATAAAGCCGCTATAGCCGAAGACGCCGTCGATGATGCCGCCGGCAAAGATAAGAAGCAGGCTGGCGTGGACGATGTAAACCGCCATGACCGAGAATCGATGACGTTCGGAATACAAGGAGGGTTCGATCCGATCATCAATGCGTTCGACCGGCCAGCCTGACTTCTTGAGGGCCCGTTCAGCTGCGTTAAGACCATCTTCGACGTTGCTGATTGGCAACTCGACTTTGTTCTGGAGGGCTGAGCGAAAGTGCGAATCCGTCTTGCGATAAGGGCGGGCGTAGAAGCGCCATGCGTTCGGGAAGCGATCAATCGAAACTAAAACGATGCTGAGACTCACCAGCCCGAGCAGCGTCAAGAACCACCAGGTGTGGAAGACGTCAGTGAGCCCGATGCGGTCGAGCCAGAGCAGCGTCGCCGGCGAATAGGCACGCGTGAGTTTGTCGGGATCGGTCGCGGGGCGTTGCAGAATGAAAGTGCCCAGCGCCGAGGCG
Organism: Terriglobales bacterium; assembly: GCA_035262645.1. Lineage (GTDB taxonomy): Bacteria > Acidobacteriota > Terriglobia > Terriglobales > Acidobacteriaceae > Bog-257. The sequence continues at coordinate 21,480 of DATFSK010000008.1, read as the reverse complement.
ATGCCGACAAGAATCAACAGAACCACGCCGGTGCGCAGGTTGGAAAAAGTCTTATGAATGCGTTTTGGAACGGATGAAAGGCTGAAGGCCATGCTTGCTCCTTCCCGTGAGCAGAGGAAGAAGTGCACGTTGCGAGCCAGAAGTGGGAAAGTGGGTAAGTTGTTGGAGCCGTTACAGTTGTGGCAGTTAGTGTGCGCGGCGCTTGCCTTCCGGGTGAGGCATATCACGCAGCGCAGTGAGGAAACCGCGCAAGGGAGCAGATACAAATGCAATGCTATACTCGGCTCGAAAGGCGCCAGCGATGGTAACAACCCAAATCTCCCTAGATCAGTACCTTAGAACCAGTTATCGGCCGGACCGCGACTATGTGGTCGGCGACCTAGAGGAGCGCAATGTGGGCGAGAAAGATCACTCCGCGGTGCTGGCGTTTTTCGTGAAGTGGTTTGCGGAACACGAAGGCGAGCTCAAGCTCGAAGCTTTTCCCGAGATCCGGATCAAGGTTTCTGCTCAGCAGGTGCGGGTCGCTGATGTGGCGGTTTTGCGTGTCGACGAACCCTACGAACCGGTGTTGACCAAGCCTCCTGTTGTGGTGATCGAAATCCTCTCACCCGAGGACCGACTGAATCGCTACGAGCGTCGGCTCCGGGATTACCGCGAATTCGGAGTGCCTCACCTTTGGGTGATTGATCCGCAGCATCGCGGCGCGTTCGATTGCAGCGCTGGAGCCTGGCGGCCAGTGGACGAGTTCGCGATCACAAATCCCGCCGTACGGGTGCCGCTCGGCCCTCTGTGGAAGAAGCTCGAAGCGTTACATTCCTAGAAGTCGCGCATGGCGGCATTAGATGTCTGTGGTGCTCTAACCTCGACATCGGTGCTATACTCAGCGCCAATAGCGGCCCTCAAATTTCATGGAATGAGTATCTGCTCCATGCGCGCTCCCACATTTATTTGTGCCGTGTTGTTTCTGATGGCGGGCCTCAGCCAGATGGGCCGCGCCGACGATCTCAAAGTGGTCCTTCTCGACAGCAAAGACGGGCGTCCCATGCATGGGAAGCTGGTCTGCATCTTCTACCGCACGGGTAATCCCAAGAGCCCCATTGCCGACGATCAGGCGCGCGAGTGCCATCGCACTGACTCTACGGGTACGGCGGAGTTCGCCATGCCGGACCCGGCGCCGGAGAAGGTGAAAGTCGAGTTGTCGACCAATAACCTCGTGCCCTGTTTTGCGTCACAGCAATTCGCCATCGCCGACGCGATGAAGGAAGGCATGGTGGCGAAAAACACCTGCGGCGGCGACACTACCGACACGACCGAGACAGGCGAGCTCGTCGTGTACGGGCATCAGAAGAGCGTCAAGGAGATCATGGAATCGAGCCGGAACGAGTTCTGAGCCTCGTAGCACCGATCAAGTTTGTAGCGCCGATCTCCAGTTGTAGCGCCGATCTCCAGGACCTGCCCTGAGCTTGTCGAAGGGTCGGCTGTTGCGCGAGTCTCCCGACCCGCGCTTTGCCTGGCTCCGAATGTAATCGCGCTGAAGGAAATCAGCTGGGGTGTGGCCCCCCGCTACAGCCGGTCGGGAGACTGGCGCTTCAGGTGCGGGATTTCACCGTTTTGTGGGGTGAAAACCATCTTCTCCGGCTACCGTTGCCCATTATCAGACAACTCTCCTCCTACGACTGAAGAGCTATTAACACCCTCAGACTCAGCCACTTAGAATCACTGCATGGGGTTCCTGTCACACGCAGCCACTTCGGCCTTTGCCGTGCACATACTCACGTAAGCTTTGGAGGCAGTTGTGACCAGGGTAGTGCGGTTCCTTGTGGGGTGGACCATTTTCGCCGGCGCGAGCGTTCTCTTTGCCGGCGTCCATCCTGTTCCTCTTGAAAAGAACACGGATTCAGCCAAGTGCGCTGAGTGTCACGCGGACAAGGCGCAAGGCAAGAACGTGCACTCAGCCATTGCCATGGGCTGCACGAGTTGCCATGAAATCCGCGTAAGCAAAGATGTCACGCGCATTAAGCTGACGACCACGACGCCGCAAGCGCTCTGCCTCACCTGCCACGCCGATCACAATGCCGCCGACCTCAAGGGCAAAGTCCATCCTCCCGCGGTTCGCGATTGCGTTAAGTGCCACGACCCGCACCAGTCCGACAACAAGTATCAGCTGCTGAAGCCGACCTCCGGCGAGAAGGGCCAGAACCTCTGCCTCACCTGCCATACGCAAGGGACGAATGTTCCCGACAAGGGCAGCCGTCACGCGGCGCTCGACATGGGATGCGAGACCTGCCACGTGACCCACAAAGTCGGCGAGCGCGGCAAGGAAGAGTTCGATTACCACCTGACGAAGGCGCCTCCCGCGCTCTGCGTTGATTGCCACGATCCGAAGGACGCGAACCTGATTAAGTCGCACCAAGGGCAGCCGTTCGCCAATGCCAACTGCGTGCAGTGCCACAACCCGCATCAGTCGGCGTCGCCAAAGCTGCTTCAGGCCTTCGCGCATCCGCCGTTCGCGATGGGATCGTGCGATACCTGCCACGCTCCGGCGAAGGATGGCAAAGTGGTCCTCACGCAGGCCGATTCCAAAGCGCTGTGTGTGACGTGCCACAGCGACAAGTCCGAGCAGATCGAGAAAGCGAAAGTTCAGCATCCTGGTGCGCAGGGCGATTGCGTCGCCTGCCATAATCCGCACGCCGGAAAGACGCCGGGCTTCATTCAGCCGGATCCGGTGAGTGCCTGCCTGGCATGCCACAGCGATCAGGCCGACTCCTTCAAGAAGGTGCACCTGCATCAGCCCGCGTATGGGCTGGGTTGCGCGACATGCCATGAGCCCCACGGCAGCGACAACGAGCATCTGCTGCGCGCCAAAGGCAGCGCGCTGTGCCTGGAGTGCCATGGGCCGGATGCGAAGCCGCAGAAGCTCGAGACCGAGCACGTGATCACCATCTTCAACGGCAAAGTAAAACTGCCGCCGGACTACTTCCAGAAGAACAAGGTAGTCGTTCTGCCCATCAAGTACGGTCTTGGGCATCCGGTGATGGGTCACCCGGTGCAGGACGTGATGGATCCGTCCGATGTCAGCAAGGTTAAGACGCACATCGATTGCCTGACCTGCCATCAGCCGCACGCCTCTGCGCAGGCGGGGCTGCTGATCAAGGACCAGGCGAACAACATGCAGTTCTGTGACAACTGCCACAAGAACCGCCTGGCGCTGCAGTAGAAGTCGGAGAAAGAGATATGACAGCAATCACGAAATACTTTCACCGCAAATGGATCGCGCTCGACTGCGCTTTAATCGTGGCCGCGATCCTTCTGGCTCTGCTGTTCCCGAATGCCGCATTTGGCGGCAACCCTGGCAAAAAGAAGAAGGACAGCACGGAAGCTGCTCAGCCCGCCGCCGCGCCAGCCTCCCAGAAGCAGGACACCAGCAAGCTGGTGTGGCCCACGCCGCCCAACGTCCCGCGGGTGCGTTATACGAACTATTTTGCCGGGATGCCGCTGGACTACACGCCGACCTCCGAGCAGCCGAAGAAGAAGTCATCGTGGATGGACCGTCTGGCCGGCGTGCAGGACCCCAACAACAAGCAGCACTTCAAGCCGGTTCCGTTTCAGTTGCTCGCGCCCTATGGCATGGCAGTGAACTCCAAGGGCAATCTCTACGTCGCCGACCAGCGCGTGGGCGCAATCTTCGTCTTCAATACCGAAACCAAAGAGACCAGCATCATCGGCAACGGGCACGAAGCTACCTTCGGCCTGATCAACGGCCTGGCCATCGACGATGACGATCGCCTGTTTGTCACCGATGGCAAGATGCGCCGGGTGCTGATCTTCGACAAGAACAACAAAGTCGTCGACCAGATCAAAGACGGGCTAATCGATCCCGTCGGACTGGCAATCGATACGGAAAACCGCCAGCTCTACGTCGTCGACACCCAGGCGGACCAGGTCGTCGTCTATGACGCCGACACGCTGAAAGAAAAGCGCCGCATCGGCACTGGCGGCAAGCATCATGAACTCACCACTCCGGGCGACTTCTCGCTGCCGACCTTTGTAGCCCTCGACAGCGACGGCAACGTCTACGTCACCGACACGATGAACTTCCGCGTCGAGATGTTCGACGCTGATGGGCACTTCATCTTGCAGATCGGCAAGCACTGCGATGGTCCGGGCTGCTTCTCGCATCCCAAGGGCATCGCCGTCGATAGCGACGGACATATCTGGGTTGCCGATCCCATGCTGGACATCCTGCAGGCTTTTAACCGTGACGGGCAGCTGATGGGGATTGTCGGGGGGCATGGAAAGCTGCTGGGACAGTTCTCCGAACTCGGCGGCGTCTATATCGACAAAAACAACCGCATCTTTACCTCCGAGCAGTACCCCGGGCGGGTGCAGATGTTCCGCTACATCACCGATGCCGAAGCCGATCAGCTGAAGAAAGAGAAAGAAGCGCAACGCGGCGGCGCGAAGGCGTCGGTTGAGAAGCCTGCAGCAGCGGAGCAGCAGGCAGCGGCCAATGTTCCAGCAGCGCCAAAGCCCGAAGCCGCGAAGTAGTGCGATTCGTAGCGCCGATACGCTTGTAGCGCCGATCTCCCGATCGGCTGTAGCGCGGGTCTCCAGACCCGCGCTTATGCGTAACGCGGAATGACATCGGCCATGTAAGGAAACCAGCGGAAGTGTGGACACCCCCGCTACAGCCGGTCGGGAGACCGGCGCTACGGTCTTGCTTTACAATAATCTCTGCTTTGGCGGTCGCCTCTTACATTCGTCTGTCCCGGCGCTCTGCTGCACCGGGACGTTGCGCCACAACAGGCCATCCAGGGTTGAGGGATTTTTCCGGCAAACGGTGTCTAAGGTAGCATCTTAGATAACAGAGGCGCCGCATTGCCGTCTGATCCTGAAGATCCAAGCGGCTTCTCCGTATTCATAAAACGTGGCAATCAAACTCAAAGTACCTGATCGCAAGCCCGCGTCGCGTGGCAAGTCGCGTCCGGCGCGGCCTGTCCGAACGCGGCATTTCTCCTTCAAGGATCCCCTCGTTATAGTCTTCGCCGCGGTATTTGTCCTTGGCTGTGTTCTTTTCGGGGGGATCTTCACGTACTTCTACGTGAAGTACGGCCGTGTGGTAGACCGCCGCATGGCCGGAGGGGTCTTCAGCAACGCCGCCAAGATTTACTCGCGGCCGCGCTTGGTCGAAGTCGGCGACAAGGTGGATGGAGCAAATATCGCTGCTGACCTGAAGCGGGCCGGCTACGGCGAATACGGCAAGGATGGCGCCTCGCCCATCGGCGAATATTCTTTCACCCGCGACGGCCTGCGCATCAGCCCGGGACCGCAATCGTTCCACGGCAGCGAGGGCGCGCTGATCCGCTTCCAGGGCGGCAAGGTCTCGTCGATTCTGGAAGAGGGCGGCAAGAACGAGGAACTCGACGGATACGAGCTGGAGCCGCAGCTGGTGACCGCGCTCTTTGAGGGCCAGGACCGCTCCAAGCGCGACCTGATCAAGTATCAGGACCTGCCGCCGGTGCTGGTGAACGCAGTGCTGGCGATCGAAGACCGCCGCTTCTTCGAACACGGCGGCATCAACTACTACCGGCTGATGGAGGCAGCGCTGGTCGATCTCCGCGAAGGCCGCCACGGGCAGGGCGGCTCGACCATCACCATGCAGCTGTCGCGCGGCTTCTTCCTCACCCCGGAAAAGACCGTCAAGCGCAAGCTGACGGAGATGGTGATCGCCATCGAGCTGGAGCAGAAGTTCTCCAAACAGCGCATCTTCGAGATGTACGCCAACCAGGTTTACCTGGGCCAGCGCGGGTCGTTCACCATTAACGGCTTTGGCGAAGCGGCGCACGCGTACTTCAACAAGGACGTCAAGAACCTGACACTGCCCGAGGCCGCGCTGCTGGCGGGCATGATCCAGCGGCCGAACTACCTCTCGCCCTATCAGCATCCCAAGCGCGCGCTGGAGCGGCGCAACCTGGTGATCGACTCGATGGTCGATACCGGCGCAATCACGCATGATGAGGCCGAGCGCGCCAAGGCCGAGCCGCTGAAGCTGGCAACGCCTAACGTCGAAGCCAGCGACGCTCCGTACTTCGTCGACCTGGTGAAGGACCAGCTCTCTGGGCAATTCAACGAAGAAGAGCTGAACAATCACGCCCTGCGCATCTACACCACGATCGATCCTGACCTGCAACGCGCGGCGGCTGAAGCCGTCGACATCGGCGGAAAACTTGTGGACGACTTGGTCATCAAGCGGCGCACGCACAAGATCAAGGTCGGCACCGGAAAGAGCGCCACGACGGAAGTCAAAGTGGATACCGGGCCGATGCCGCAAGTCGCGCTGGTCGCGCTTGATCCCCACACCGGCGAGGTGCTGGCGCTGGTGGGTGGCCGCAACTACGGCATGAGCCAGCTGAACCACGCGCTGGCCAAGCGTCCTACCGGCTCCATCTTCAAGCCATTCGTTTATGCGACGGCAATCAACACCGCCGTGACGGGAGAGAGCCTGGTTGCCGCAAGCGCCGATCCCGATACCGGGCTGGTCACGCAGGACAGCGGCGTGTTTACTCCCGCCAGCCTGATCGACGACTCGCAGGTGAGCATTGCCATCAATGACGACCAGGTCTACGAGCCGCGAAATTATCATGAGACCTTTCACGGCGAAGTGACGGCGCGCTATGCGCTCGCGGAATCTCTGAACAACGCGACGGTGCGGCTGGGGCAGGAGGTCGGCTTCGATAAAGTGGCGGCGCTGGCCAGGGCCGCGGGCATTAATAGCGCTCGAGGAACGCCGGCGGTCGCACTGGGCGCCTATGCTGCCACGCCGGTGGAAATGGCCGGGGCGTACACGGTATTTGCCAATGGCGGAACGCGCCTGTCGCCACTGATGGTGCGCTCAGTACGCGATGCCAAAAGCAGTGTCCTGCAGAATTATCAAAGCGACACGAAAGACGTGCTGGATCCACGCGTGGCCTACGTCATGACGACCATGATGGAAGCGGTGGTCAACAATGGCACGGGATATCCGGTGCGCGCACGTGGCTTCACCGCGCCCGCCGCGGGGAAGACTGGCACCTCGCATGATGCGTGGTTTGCCGGCTACACCACCAACCTGCTGTGCATTGTGTGGGTCGGCAATGACGACTACACCGACATCAAGCTGGCCGGCGGAGCGGCGGCTGCGCCCATCTGGGCGGAATTCATGAAACGCGCAGTGAAGCTGCCGCAGTACGCCGACACCAAGGAATTCCCCGCTCCGCAAGGCGTGGTCACGGTCACCCTCGACAAGGCCACGAACCGCATCGCCACTCCGGCATGTCCCGAGGACTACAGCATCGCGTTCATCGCCGGCACCGAGCCGAAGGAGACCTGCGAGCAGGCCTACGAAGACCATCGCGGCTTCTTCACCAAGATCTTCGGAATAGGGTCCCCGCAGGTTAACGCGCCCCCTCCCAACACCAACGGACCCGTGCAGCCTGGAGTTGCCGCTGTGCCGGGCCAACCGGCAAACGGACAATCGGCCCAGGCCCAGCAGCCCAAGAAGAAGAAGCGAGGCTTCTTCAGCCGCCTGTTCGGCCACGGCGACAGCGGTGACGAAGAGCAAAACAACGGGACGGGCGCTGCGCAAAATGGGAACAATTCGAACCCCAAATAGGTCTATAGTAGGCACATGCAGCGGGTGGAGCGCGCCGGTTAGCCAGCGAAGGCTTTCCGGGCGTGCATGGATGGCTGCATCGGTCGGGTCTGGCTCTAACGCCGAGGTCATCCCGGCACTTGAGCCGGTTTCATAGCGAATCGGAGTGCGGCGCCACGCAAGCGATTCCTCCGCCCACGACCCAACCGGAAACGAGGTGGCCCATGGCCGCTTTCCGATCGCTTCGCTCGTCGTTTCCCTTCTGTACTCTGACGCTCGTTCTGCTTGCCTGCGCGTTATGCGCGCTCCCGATGGCTGCCCAGCAGACTTCGCAGCCCACGGTCGAAGCCACAACGCCCGTCACGCAACTCATCCCACCGCCCATCCCCGACGGCAGCGCTTCGCCGGCTTTGCTCGAGGAGCAGGGTGACCAGCTGCGCGCCGAGAAGCGTTATCTCGATTCCATCGACTACTACAACGTCGCCCTCAAGAAGCAGCCCACGGCCTTGCTGTGGAACAAGGAAGGCATGGCCTACCTGCTGCTGCAGAATCCGGAAAAGGCGGCAAAGTGCTTCGATCACGCCATCAAGCTGGATAAGAAAGCGCCGGAGAGCTACAACAACCGCGGCTACGTCGAGCAGATGAAGAAGAAGTACGACAAAGCGATCCGTTATTACCAGAAGGCCATAGCGCTGAATCCGAACGACGCGGTGTTCTTCTACAACATGGGCTCCTCCTACTTCGGCAAGCACGACTACGTTTCGGCCTCCAAGCAATACAGGGCGTCGTTCGCCATCGATCCCAATATCTTCAACCGCGTCTCGAAGACCGGCATCATGGTGCAGGCGGCCTCGCCCGAGGACCGCGCCGCGTTCTCTTTCATGGTGGCGAAGATGTATGCCCAGGCGGGAGACCTGGATCACTCGCTGGAGTTTCTGCGCAAAGCCATGGAGAACGGCTACAAGAAGATCAACGAGGTCTACACCGATCGCGAGTTCGCGACCTTGCGAACCGATAAACGTTTCGAAGAGTTGATGGCGCAGCGTCCGCAGCCGATACCGTAGGGACGATACTCTACGTCGCGGCCATCTCCAGATCTGTGGGTAGCGACGGGCCTGAAAGACAGCGCTGCGAAAAAACCTTAGGCTGCCAACAAGCTGAAATAGCGATATTTATTCCCAAAACGGGAGTGGCGTTTATTTGCCTTTAGAGGGCATCCGGTTGGCCGAGACAGCCGGCACGTTATCCAATCCCTGGATCGTCGTTCCAGCGGCCTGCTAATGCCCATAGCAGCCACTTCTGATGGTGACCAGCATGGCAACATCATGCTTCAACCATTGTCATGTGATTAGCACCAAGATGGTATGGAATGGGAGATAGTCTGTGAACCGGAGCTATCACCAACTGCTGTAAGCAGTTCCTTCGCTCGAGTTCAGATCGCTGCCACTATGCACATCGACGATCCCTGGCTCCGTCTGGTCAGGCGACTGGATACTGTCATCGGTCACCGGCACCCAGCTGTCGCGTGTGTTGGTGAACGGGTCCTTGGGCAGTTCTTTCAGGTAGCCGGCTTCGACCAGGTCCTGAAGCGACTGTGGCGCCTTCTGTTTGTCCAGCGTGTACTGGTCGATGAGCGAGCGCAGGGTGTAGAGATCATCGCGCAAGGCCGTCTCTTGCGCGTGCAGGATCGATTTCTGGTAGTTAGGAATTGCCAGCGAGAGCAGAATGACAATGATGCTGATCACCACCATCAGCTCAATCAGAGTAAAGCCGCGCTGTCGGAAGCGTTTTCGCATTCGCTGAGCTACCACGTTTTGTACTTCGTTCCGTCCAGTCCCGTGCCCTCGGACTTAGTGTATACGTCGAAGACATTCTGCCCGCCCCAGGAATCGGAGTCGGGATCGTCCTGCACCGAGCGCAGGCCCCATTCATCCTTGCCGGTCACGGGATCAACCGGGATACGCCTGAGAAAGCGCAGCTTCTTGCCGTTGGAGTCCACGCCTTTGACCAGGGTGTCGAGATCGGGCGGATATCCCTGGCTGTCCAGCTTGGTCTGGAACGCACCGCGGTCGGCGGCGTCCTTGTAGCGGTCGATGGCGTCGCGCAGCTGCCACAGATCGCGGCGCAGCTCGCGCTCTTTGTTGCGCTGGATGATGACGCGCGTCACCGGGGCGGCTACTGCGGTGAGGATCATCAGGATCGTCATAGCGACGACCAGCTCGACCAGCGAGAAGCCCCGCAACTTTGCCGAGGCCAGGCGCGATAGAGACGGCCTCGCAGCGGACGGAGTCCTTTCTCGGGCAATCAGAGCGTGATTGGAATTGCTGACGAGCACTGCTCTAATTCTAAAGCACTTTTGCAGGGTGGCGCACCGCTTCAGCGGTGCAATTAGCGATTTGGGAGACAGTCCAGCTTCAGACGCTGAGGTAAAAATCCGTTACCTCAGGCGCCAAAGCGCGCCCTTCTTTTGGGCGGCAACATTCCACGCCTGAAGGCGTGCTCCACCCGGCGCTACAGCTTAGACGCCTGCCCTAGTGAACCGTCACAATCGCTTGCGAGCCGCTGGCGGGCATGTTTTGCATCGCCGCGTTCTTCAGCGAGGCGCGATTAATGCTGAGTGTGGCCTGCCCCGGGGCCCGCGCCTGGAAGGTGATGGTGAATACCGAACCATCGCCAGTGATGCCACTTGTCCCTGGGGGCCGCGAAGCTGTGACCTGTAGAATGCCGGCCATGCTGTCATCGCGATTGACCAGCGCCACCGTCTGACCATCCTGCGCGAGCAGCGGTCCGTTCGAGACATTCAGCACCTGCAACACGCGCGGGTTGTAGGTGAGCTGCAAAGGCACCGAGTAGACATTTTGTCCGCCGGCCAGGTTCACGTTGACCGTGAAGGTCGAGCCTACCGCCTGATCGAGCGTAGGCGGATCGAAGCTGATGATAGGGCTGCCCATGGGCGCCGAGGCAGCAGGCGTCGGGGCTGACGTCGGTTGCACGCTGGCCGGTTGGCCCATACCGGACTGCGGTTGCGCCTGCGGAGGCTTGGGCTGCGCCGGATTGTTCATCGCTCCCGGACCATTGTTGTTCGGCTGCCCGTTGTTGTTGTTTGGCGGGTTTTCGTGCAATGAGATAACGTTCGCCGTGCCCACGTCGATCGCCCGCGTGTTCGACGCATAGATGTCCTGCGCACGCACGATGTGCGGGATCAGGATGAACACGATCTCGTTGGTCTTGACTTCCTTGCTTTCTTCGGCGAACAGGTACCTGAACAGCGGGATTGAGGCCAGTCCGGGAATTCCCGTGAGCGACTTGGTAAACGTATCCTCCAGAATGCCGCCCAGGATGTTGACCTCGCCTTCCTTCATGCGGATTTCGTTTTCGATCTTGCGCTGCCCGATGACCGGCTGCTGAATGCCGCCGATATTCTGGTAGGAGTCGACCGCCGAGATGTCCATCGCCAGCTTCAGCGTGACTTCATCAGTGCCGTGCACGTGCGGCGTAATGTCAATGTTCACGCCGACGTCGATGTAGTTGAACTGCGTATTGACCAGCGGGTTGATGCCGACGCCGCCGATGCCGGGCTGGAACGATCCGGTCGCGACCGGCACGCGCTCACCGATTTTGAGCGAGGCCTTCTGCCCATCGGAGGCGCGGATCTCCGGCTGCTGAATGAGCTTGCTGCTGCTGTCGCTCATCAGGAAGTTCGCCGTCGCCTGCGGAATCGTGACTTCGAAGTTGGTGGCGTTCAGGTGGGCCAGACTGTTCAGGTTGATCTGTCCGGTATTCGCGGTCGAGGTGGTAACCGTGCCACCGTTGCCGGCGTTGCCGTTGACCGTCGTCGTCGTGGTCGTACCGGGCGACTCCTGCACTACGATGCTGACGCTGGTCGGCGGATTGATACCGAGGTTGCGCAGCTTGTCGCGCGTGACCTGCATGATCGCGACTTCCACCACAACTTCAGGCCGCGACTTGTCGAGGTCCTCGATCAGCTTGCCGGCCATGGCGATCTGGTCGGGCGTGCCGCGCACCACGATCGCTTGCTGCGACGGAAACTGTTGCAGCCGCTGTGTGTCGAGCAGCGTGCGCAGGATGTTCACCATGTCCTGCAATTCGTTCGGCTGCGACAGATTGCTGAGATAAAACGTGCGGATGACGCTCTGCTCGAGTTCCTTGCGCTTGGCGGCGGTATCAGCGGCAACGAAGATCGTGTTCGGCGTCACCGGACGCCAAAATGTTTTTGATTCGAGCGCCGTGATCTCCAGCGCTTCCTGGAGCGTGACGCCGTTGAGGTCAACGCGAATGCGGCGCGAGGTGTAATCGGGATCGAAGAGAACGTTGACGCCCGCCAGCCGGCCGATGGTCTCGTAAACCGTCTTCGAATCCTCCGTCAGCTTGAGCGTGATGGGCGTCTGCGAGATCGGCGCCAGCTCGACCGGCCCGGTCGCCTGCTCCATGCGCTTGTCGAGCTCGGATTCCGGCGTCGATGGCGGCGTGGCCTGCGGATTCAGCGTCTTCTGAATCATCAGCCGAACTTTGTTGGACTCCTGCTGCGCGATGAAACTGGAGGGATCGATGGCCAGCGCCTGCTCGAAGTCGGTGAGCGCTTCCTGCAACTTTCCCGCCTTCTCCAGCAACTGGCCCTGGTGAACGTAGGAAGCCGCCGCCAGAAAGCGCACGTATTCGTACGCCGAACGGTACGTCAGATCGGTGGGCTTCAGCTCGTACGCCTGGTGATAGAAATTGTAGGCGGAAATGTAATCCTGGCGGGCTTCAGCGTTCTTGCCCTTATCGTAAAGCTGCTTGGCCTGCTTGTCCTGGGATGCAAATGCCGACACGGCTACCATCAGGAGCAGAGCCAGCACACCGGTAAGACGTCTCATCACGTTCCTTAAAACCCTGGGGAATTGAGAGTTGATCAACTTGAACGAGGATGCTCACTCCTGTTCCGGATTGTCTCGCCTGTCCAAAACGAACGACGGACGTGTTCAAATCGACCGACTCAACCTAACTTGGACCGGACCTATCGCCTCCGAACGGCCAGAGATGCCAGGCTCCGGATGTAAAGACTACGATGCACGCCAAACGTGAGCGCAATCTGGGCTCAAGCGCACCCGCCCGCGCGCGGGAAAGGCGGACGAGTACTAAAGGCGCGATTATAGCATTCGGGGCGCACGCCAAGCTGTGCATTTGTCACGTGTTAGGGTGAATTTTGCGTAACGCTTCGGATGCACGGCAAGGGACCACGCTCTTCGCCAATTGGCACCTTCGGCTGTTTCCCCGACGCATCTAAACCGTCTACACTTGAACAACGCGCCTCTTATGTCTCGCCAGCCCCAACCCGCCCCCGCGAAAAAGCCCGGCCGCCGCGATCCCGTCGCCTCAGGCGAGCGCGACGCTTCGCAGAACCGCGCCGCTTCGCACAACTACTTCCTGCTGGAAAAATTCGAGGCCGGCATCGCGCTGCGCGGCACCGAGGTGAAGTCGGTCCGGGGGGGCCGCGCCAACCTCAAAGACGCCTACGGCCTGGTCAAGGACGGCGAACTCTGGCTGATCAACGCGCACATCGGCCCCTACGAGCACGGCAACATCTTCAACCATGAGCCGCTGCGCACCCGCAAGCTGCTGGTGCATCGCAGCGAGTTGCACAAGCTCCTGGGCAAAACGCAGCAAAAAGGGCTGACCCTCATCCCCACGCGCCTCTATTTCAAGAATGGGCGCGTCAAAGTAGAGATGGCGCTCGCGCGCGGCAAGCAGACCTGGGACAAGCGCGAAACCGAGCGCCGCAAGACCGCCGACCGCGAGGCCCGCGACGCCATCGCCAGGAGCAGAAAAGGATGAAGCGCAGGTTGCAAGCTGAGTTCGCCGCAGCTGTTCTGGCTCTCGGCTGCAACCTTGTGCTGACTGCTCAGAACCCGTCAGGGTCGTGGAAGGAATACACCTACCCCGACGACAGCTTTGCGATCACCCTTCCCGCCGACCCCGATATCCACAAGGACCTCACCAAGCCGACTACGATCTACTCGCTGCATGCGACGAGCGACATCATCGTGAAGGTGTCAGTTGCGAGCGGGGTCGAGGAGTGCCCCACAACCCTGGCGTCTCTGAAGGCCCAATCTTTAAAGCTGATGGGACAATCCGCGGTCAAGGATTTTTCCGCCACCGGCTATCCCGGCTTCGAATACGAATCCAACGGGAACCAGGGCGACAGAATCTACGGCCGCCTGGTCTGCGCCGGCGCAAGGCTCTATTCGGTCGAATCGAGCTGGCCGGTAGATGACCCCAAACCCGCAGTCGTCAGCCGCATCGTCGACTCGTTCCGCATCCTGAGTCCTGCTGCTCACAACAACTGAAACGTAGCGCCGGCGTCCACGCCGGCCAAGAGGGTCGTAGCTCCCTCAGGGCGGCACAACTCCGACTCAACTCATCTCGCCCCGCTTGTTAGATAATCAATGATTGCACCCCACTACGGATTCATGATCATGAAAACTACTCTTCATACCGCATCACCTTCGCAACTGGAAACCGAATGTCTCGTCGCCGTCGTCCTCGACGCGGCAGAAAACGCCGACAAGTCCGACAAGCCCAACCCACAGATTCAATCCGACGACAAGGCCGTACTCTCCGCCGCGGCCGACCTCATCGCCTCCGGCGAGGTCACCGGCAAGATGCTGGAGACGACGCTCCTCCACAAGCCGCAAGGCCTCAAGGCGAAGCGCCTGCTCCTCATCGGCGGCGGCAAAGCCGGCAAGTTCTCGTCCGCCGAGCTGCGCAAGCTGGCCGGCGCCGCTGTTCGCAACCTGAAGTCGAAAGAGCTGAGGAGCTTCGTCTTCATCGCGCCCGCTGTCACCGACGCGGCGAAGGCCATCGTCGAAGGCGCCATCGTCGGCAACTTCGATCCCGACTATTACAAGAGCGATCGCAAGCCGCAACAGATCGAAGACCTGACCATCATTGTTCGTGGCGACCAGAAGGCTCTCGCCGCCGAGATCGAGCAGGGCCGCATCATCGGCGAGGCGCAAAACTTCACCCGCGACCTGGTCAACGAGCCCGCCAACCGCATGACGCCGACCATCCTCGCCGACCGCGCCAAAAAGATGTGCGACGAAACCGGCCTGAAGTGCGAAATCTACGGCGGCGACAAAATCCGCGAGCTGAAGATGGGCGCCTTCTGGAGCGTGGCGCAGGGCTCGGACGAAGAGCCGCGCCTGATCGTCATGCGCTACGAGCCGGCGGGCGCGCCCGAGAAGCCCGTCCTCGGCCTGGTCGGCAAAGGCATCACCTTCGACAGCGGCGGCCTCTCCATCAAGACCGCCGAAGGCATGGAGAAGATGAAGTACGACATGGCCGGCGGCGCGACGATGATCGGCGCCATGCGCGCCATCGCGCAGCTCAAGCCGAAGGTGCGCGTCACCGCGGTCGTCTGCGCGACAGAGAACATGCCCTCCGGCAAAGCGCTAAGGCCCGGCGACGTGCAGATTGCCATGTCGGGCAAGTCGATCGAGGTGCTCAATACCGACGCCGAAGGCCGCCTGGTGCTAGCCGACGGCCTTTACTACGCTCGCGAGCTCGGCTGCACCCATCTGATCGATGCGGCCACCCTGACCGGCGCGGTTGGTGTGGCGCTGGGGCTGATCAACGCCGGCGTCTTCTCCAACGACGACGAGTTCTACAACCGCTTCGCCGCGGCGCTGAAAAAGTCAGGCGAGAAGATGTGGCGTCTGCCCATCGACGATGAGTATCGCGAGATGCTGAAGTCCGACATCGCCGACATCAAGAACGTCGGCGGCCGCTACGGCGGCGCGATCACGGCTGCGATGTTCCTGAAGGAATTCGTCGGCGATACGCCATGGATCCACCTCGACATCGCCGGTATCGCCTGGAATGACGAGAACAAGGCGTGGCTGGCGCGTGGCCCGTCCGGCTTGGCCGTGCGCTCCATCGTGGAGTTCGCGCAGGAGTTTCGCTAGTTCGTCGGGTTGGAGTGAAGGTAATTAGCCCAGGGCGGAAGCCCTGGGTTAGCTGCCTCTAAGAAATCCCGAGCCCCTTCAGGGGCGGCACAACTTCATCGGGCGTTCCTGCCACCGTATACTACGAGCGATGAGCCAACCTGATCCCGAGCAGGAACGAAAGCGTCTTGCCGACCTCTACGCCGGCATGTCTGACGGCGAACTGGAATCCATCGCGCAGGACGCCGCCGAGCTCACCGATCTCGCACGCGAAAGCTTGCGGCAGGAACGAGACCGCCGACAACTGGATTTCCCTATCGGCGAAACTGGTCAGGCAGACGACATCACGTGGGAAGACCTCGTCGTGGCAAAGCAATTCCGCGACCTTCCCGATGCCCTGCTCGCCAAGGGCTCGCTCGATTCGGCCGGAATCGAGTCCTTCCTCGTTGATGACAACGTGGTGCGAATGTCCTGGTTCTGGTCGAATCTGGTTGGCGAAATCAAACTGTGCGTGCGTGCTGAAGACGCTGACGCCGCAGTCGAACTGTTGAGTCAACCCATACCTGCCGCCTTCGAAGTCGAGGACGGCGGCTCATTCCAGCAGCCTACCTGTCCTCAATGCCATTCGCTCGACATCTCTTACGAAACGCTGAACAAGCCGGTAGCGTATGCCTCCGCATGGATTGGAGTTCCAATTCCGCTGCCGCGCAAACGATGGAAGTGCCACGCCTGTCGAGCCGAATGGCAGGAAGATCCCGTCGAATAACCTGCTATTTCCCATCCGTTTTCACACCGCATCCCGGCCATTGATCGGGAGATCGGCGCGGCATCATGTAAAATAGTCCTGCTACCAGGCGAGTAGAGATTCATCTGCAGTCGAAGCCGCTCCCGCGGTAACCGGGGTCCCCAGATCGCGCCGCTTTTGTGTGAGATGGGGGTGGAGGGAGCGTGGGCAAGAGACATGTGCAACTCGCGCTAACGCGCCCATCCGCTTCGCTCAACGCATTACTCCAGCCCAAGTAGACATCGCACCGCAGCAGTCTGCGGGAAGAAACTGTCAGGAGAGAGAATGGCCAAGATCGCAAAAACCGCAGATCGCAAGAAGGTGATGGACACCTCGAAGAGTACCGATTGCCCCAAGTGCGGCAAGCCCACGCGCGTCGTCAAGCGGGTGAAGGACCGCGAGCGCAACGTGCCCGGCGGGATGTACATCTCGTGCTCGGCATGCGAGTTCTACGAAAAGCTGTAGAAGGACGGACGCAAGGGCACGGCTGAAGCCGCGCCCTCCCCACTTTTACCACCACCGGCTAGAGCCGATCGATACCGACCTTGCGGCCGCACGGCTACAGCGGTGCCGCCCCCTTCAATCTCAGTTCCGTGCCGATCTGCCCAACCAGCATCTCGCTCCACTTCTCATCCCACACCCGGCGCTTCCGCATGTAGTGTTTCAGGTACGCCAGCGGATCGCGCCCCGCTTCCGTGCGGCAGTCGATCAGCGTCGGCCCGCCACGGTTGCGGGCACGGTGGACCGACTCCTGCGCCACGCGCCTCACCGCAATCACGTCCTGCCCGTCGACCACTATGCCCGGAAACCCGCCTTCGCGAGCCATGAAGCTTACCGGCTTCAGGTGCGGGGCGCGCACTGACTGGTCAGCGCCGCCGTTTTTCATGACGTAGACGATTGGCAGCTTCTGCGACAGCGCCATCTGAAACGCTTCGCGCCACGGCTCCAGGGATGAAAGCTGGCCGGCAATTGCCACCACCACGTGCCGCTCTCTTGCAAGCTTGTGTGCCAACGCGATGCCCGTGCCCAGAATGAAAGGATCCTCCGAGAGCGACACAAGACTAACGAAAGAGGGGGTTTCGCTCACCGTGGCTGTCCCGTCCAAGCTGAGTATCCCAAGCAAGCTTCGTTTGCTTAGGAGACTCTTCTCGGCGTTCGCGTCACAGATTTCCTCTACTCCGGCACCTCCGGCCAGCAACGCCGCGAGGTCGCGCGGCGAAGCGGCCAGGGTATCTCCTGCGTTGAGATCGGCCACCGCCCCTATCGCGACCGCTTCTTCTCCTGTCACAAACTCGTAGCGCACCGGATTGGATGTCCGCTGCAACTGCTCTTCGATCAGCCGGCACCTCAGCAGCGACGCGTAAAGCTTGCGCAGCGTCTCTCGATTCGAAGGCCCTGAGCCGTTAGTGCTGATCGCCGCGCCTGTTGCCGGCGTTGACGCAGACGTTCCCGTTCGTTTGGCGGAACTATTTTTGCTTCTGGTTACCATCCTGCCCGTCCCAAAGAATTGGACATTGTATCGCAGCCTGAAAGGCATCCTGACACGTCCGAATGCCGCCTGGCGCGGCCGCTTTTCGAACCGATGGAACTAGGGTTTTCAACAAAAATGTGCAAAACGCTGTGGAAAAGCCCAGCCGACTACATCCTAAGTCGTAGAGATTCAAAAACTCTTAACACAGTGCACATAAGGGAGTGCGGGGAATGCCACGTCGGGCTGCAGCTTATCCACGCCTGAAGCTATGTCGACGGTAGTAGCGCGGATCAGGAGATCCGCGCTACTGCCGATGTGGACATCGGCGCTGCGTGCGAACCGCTACGACTGCGGCGCCGGATTTTGCGGCGGCGTACTCTGCGGCGGCGCCTGCGGGTTTGGCTCCGAAGGTGGAGGCGTCTGCGGATTCTGCGGCGCCGGACTCGGCGACCTCAGAATATTCTGCACATCCGCCGGCACCACGCCCGGCACCGTTGGCGCATGCTTCACCTGTCCGGCCTCGGCGTCCGCAATGCTGATGCCCAGCTTGGTGAGTGTCTCCGCCGTGTAGAAGTCGAGCAGCACCTTCGCTTTCTCGTAGTTGGCCGCCGAGTTCAGCACGTTCGACTCCGCCTGCGTCAGGTTGCTCGACGCCTGCAGCACCAGTGTCGGCGTCGAAGCCCCGTAGTGAAACTTCTTCTGCTCCGCATCAAGGTTCTGCTGCGCATAGTCGCGCGCCGCGATCGCCGCCTGCAGCGCGGCATAGTTGTTCTGCAATCCGAACTGCGCCTGCCGCACCTGCAGTGTGATCGTGTTCTCCGTCTGCTGCAGCGCCACCTGCTGCTGGCGATACTCCAGCTCCGACCGCACCTGGTTGGCCTGCGCCGCACGATTGCGGATCGGAATGTTGAGATTCACGCCGATGCCTTTGTCTGGCGCGGTGCTGTTATACAGATTGGAAAAGGCCCCGCCGTAGTTCGTGGGCACCAGTCCCGGCTCGTAACACTCGCCAAATCGGTTCACCTGCGGGCAGGTGGGAACGGTCGGGTTCTGCGGTCCGGCGATCGGATTCGCCCCATAGAACGCGTAAACATCGAGGCTCGGCAGCAACGCGTTGCGCAGCGACTTGCGCGTGATCTCGTAGTTGGTCAGCTGGATACGCGCCGTGGCAATCTCCGGACGTCCCTGCAGCGCCTCCTGAATCAGCTCATCCACCGGCCGCACTTCGTATTGCTCGTTGGGCTGCAGCGTGTCCGTCGGAATCACCGGCGCCGCCGCCAGGATCGGGTCGCTGGTGTTCTTGGTGATGGCGTTCTTCATCAGCAACTGTTCCAGCTGGAGGCTGGTCTGCGCCATGATCAGGTTCTGCTTGGCGCTCTCCACCCCGCTCTGCGCCTGCACCAGCGTGATCGGCGCCATGGTCCCGATCTTCACCTGTTCCTGATCGTCGGAGAGCGTCTTGTTGGCCAGTTCCAGTTGGCGCTGATTCACCTTCACCGCTTCGTATGCGGTCACCAGGTCCCAATAGATGTTCTCCACCTGCGAGACCGTGGTCATGATCTGCTGACGGAAGACCACATCGGCAATCTCGCGGTTGTTGCGCGCAATGCGGATCCAGCGCAGGTTGGGATCGAAGCCAAAACCCTGCAGCAGGTGCTGGCGCAGCGTGAACCGGAAGCTCGACGACAGCGTCGGGTTCACCAGGGCGAACAGAGAATTGATGCTCTGATAGCTGTTGTTGAAGCCCACCGTCATCAGCGTGCCGGTGGAAAAGCCCTGGTTGTAGGAGAAGTTGTAGGTGTTCGTGTTCGTATTCAGGGTGGGGACACCGTAGAAGATGGTGCTGGACTGCGGCGTCAACGTGCGCTCGCCCTGGACGTTGCCGGTCAGCGACGGATCGAAGTTGTCGATCGTCGGCCCAAAGCCCAGGGTCGACACAACAATACCCGCCGCGCCCGCTCCCGCGCCGCCCACGCCGACCTGCGTTCCTCCGGCTCCGGTTCCGCTCGCGCCCGTCGAGGCGCTACCGGTTCCGCCGGCCGATACCGCGCCCAGCGACCCGCCCTGCGTGCCCTGCACGACTCCGGTAGCCACACCGCGCGCCGACTGTCCCGTGGCCGTCAGCAACAGGTCGGTGTCGGCCACCGAAAGGTTATAGCGCTGCAAGGTGATGTCGAGATTGTTCTCCAGCGCCATCGCCACCGCGTCGTTGATCGACAGGAAAATCTGGCCATCGTGGAAGAGCTGGTCAGTCATGGCGGAGTTGCCCAGGTTCGCTTGCGGAACGTGCCGCACGGTGTACGGTGCGACGAAATTCGGAAAGCCCGACAGCGGCCTTGCATAATTCTGATCGCCGGAATACAAGTGCCCCGCGTTCCTCTGCGGCGCCGGCGCCTGCGGCAGAGGCGTCAGCGGCGGCATCGGCGTCTTCTCGCTCGGCATGGTCGAGCCCTGGGGCGGCGCGCTCTGCGTCTGCGGTGCGCTCGCCTGGTCCCCTTGCGATGTCGCCGGTGTACTGGGCGGCGTGCTTTCCTGTGCCCAACTCGAGACCGTCAGCGGTCCCGCAATCACCACCCACAGCACCATGCGAGTCGCCGACCTGACGAAATAAGAAACGAACATTGCTTGTCTCCTGGAACTGACAACTACAGTTCGAATTCGCTACTGCTGATTGCGTTTGAGGGGCCTCTGTTTAGTACGCACAAAGGTGCCCAAAGGTTCAAGCCCTCGATGATTGCCTACCAAAGTGAATCTTTGATTCTAGTGCACGCCGAGGATGGACGCGGTGTTGGGAGTCACATTGCCGGCACCCAGACAGGAAGACGCAGCGCCAAAGTAGCGTGGACGCCGTGCCAGTCTCCAGATCCCCTGCACCGCTGCACTAATGCAGCGAGCTCGATAGAAATCCGGACACGTTCTGCTTCAGATGGTCGAGCGAGTCGCTCCTTAGGTACATCATGTGTCCGGCTTCATAGTAGCCGAGGCTGACCTTCGCATGCTGCTGCGGATCGAGCCTCATGTGGTTCAGCGTGTAGTCGGTCGCGAAGTAGGGCGTTGCCAGATCGTAATATCCCGAGGCCACGAACAGCTTCATGTACGGATTCTTCACGAACGCCTCGTGCAGCGACTCGCTCACATCAGGGTAGCCGCGGCCTGCTGATCCCCAGTCCCACTCACCGATGCCGCCTCCCAGAATGTAGTACTCCAGGTCGGTCTTATATCCGAGATCGCCGCGGACGTAGTTGTTGAAGGTCGCGGTGAAAGGCGGGCGAATGATCGACATCGTGGGATCGTAGAAGCCCTCATCAGCGTCGCTGGCGGAAAGTGGCCCGGTGAAGCGGCTGTCGAGGCGGCCGACGATCATGCGTTGATTACGCAGCAACTCACGGCAGAAGACCGATTGCTTTATCCGGAGCTCGTTCAGATCAACGACGTTACGATCGAGCCCGGTGAGGCGGGTGAGTTGATCCAGAACGGTCTGCCGCTCCTGCGGACTGAGCGTGTCGCCCTTGGCAAGCGCCGCAGCATATGGGCCGGAAGCGAACTGCTCTGATTCGCGCAAGACGCTCTGCAGGTCGCGCTGCTGAAGATCGGGTGGCAGCTTCTTGTGAAACCACGCCGTCGCGGTGAAGCTGGGTAAGAACAGAACGTA
>DATFSK010000007.1:0-15695 GCA_035262645.1 Terriglobales bacterium | reverse complement strand
GGTTTTAGTGTCGCGCCCCGTCAAGCTTGGAGGCGTTCTGAGTTTCGCTCCCATCCTTTGAGAATCAGGGATCGGCTCCGACATGATGAAGCCGATTGCCGCCCAATTGCTGGTGGGATGATTACATCTACAATTCAGGTTCTGATTCAATGACGGCTGGCAGCTGTCTTGTACAATCGCACTCTGATGCCGTCTCCGGCCGCAAACTCCAGCGCATCTCCCGGCTTTGGCGCGCGGCTATTCCGTATTCTGCGGCCTTCACATCAGCACTCTGCTTTCTCCGCCACATTACTGTTAATGGCTTCGGTCATGGCCTCGCGCCTGCTCGGCTACCTGCGCGAGATGTACATTGCGTGGGCCTTCGGCGCGGGCCATCAAACCGACGCCTACTTCGCCGCCTTTCAGATCCCCGACTTCCTCAACTACATACTGGCCGGCGGCACCGCGTCCATCACCTTCATCTCCATCTACACCCGCCACATCTCGCGTGACGACAATGCCGGCGCGCAGCGCGCCTTCGACTCAACGATCACCTTGATGAGCGGCATCCTATGTATCGGCACGGTGTTTCTGGAAATCTTCGCGCCGCAGCTGGTGCGACTGGTGTTCCCGAAGTTCTCCGCCGACCAGGTCGACCTGTGCGTCCACCTCACGCGTATTCTGCTGCCCAGCCAGATCTTCTTCTATGCCGGCGGCATCGTCTCGGCTGTACTGCTCTCCAAGCGCATGTTCCTCTACCCTGCGCTGAGCCCGGCGCTCTACAACATCTTCATCATCCTGGGAGGCGTGCTCGGCGCGAAGGCTTTCGGAATTTCGTCGCTGGCCTATGGCGCCTTGGCAGGCGCAGTCATCGGACCGTTCCTCATCAACGCCATCGGCGCGGCGCAGGGCGGCCTGCGCTATCGCCTCAGCTTCGATTGGCACAACGCCGGCTTCCTCGAGTGGATTCGTCTGTCAATTCCCCTGATGCTGGGCGTGTCGCTCGTCTCCGCCGATGACTGGATCCTGCGCTACTTCGCTTCTGGCGGAGTGGGTGACATCTCGCGCCTCAACTACGCCAAGCGCCTCTTTGCTGTGCCAATTTCCATCCTCGGCCAGGCAACGGGCCAGGCCTCGATGCCGTTCTTCGCCTCGCTCTGGGAGCAAGGCAAACGCAAGCTTTTTGCCGATACCGTCAATCAGACTGTCTACCGCATCTCGGCGGCATCGTTCCTCGCATCGGCGTGGATGATGGCCGCGGCCCTGCCCGTCATCGATCTGGCGTTTCGCCACGGGCACTTCACCTTTGCCGACGCACAGGAGACCGCAACCTATTTCTTCTGGTTCACGCTTTCACTCGCGCTTTGGTCGGGACAGGCGCAGTACGCGCGCGCCTTCTACGGCGCCGGCAACACACTTACGCCGATGATCGCCAGCACCATCATCGTCTTCGCCTCGCTTCCCGTTTACCGGACACTCTTCCACCTCGAAGGCGTGACTGGTCTCGCGATTGCCTCCGACATCGGCATCCTGATGCACACGGTTGTGCTGGCTTGGCTGCTGCACCAGAAGGGAATGGTGCTGTTGACCGAGCTGCCCTGGCTGGAGCTGATGAAGTCGTTGGCAGTCGCAATCTTCGCCGCAGTTGTCTGCGGACTGGTGAATCAAAAGGTTCTCGGCTATGAACGATATCGCGTTGCCCACACTTTCAGGGCTGACGCGCTGGCTTTGCTGGTCATCACCGGGGTTTGGCTCGCTATTGTAGCGATAGGTTTATGGGTCACGAAATCTAACCTGTTGCACGAACTCCGACGCGTCAAGTCGCGGGCCACAAGCACTCGCGCTCCTGAGCCCATGTCCGATGCCTCGTGAGTTTGCGAGTCCGGAACACCTGTACAAACACATTCAGAGCAGGTTTGAGCAATTAGGATTCGGCATGAAAAAAGCCCCGGCCTAGCCAAGAGAAGGCTACAACGGGGCACCCATCTTTAAGCGAAGCCGGCATGAACCCGAGAGCTGTTACTTCACGGCTACGGCCGGCTCCCCGACGCGCTTGGCGACCTTGAAGGTCAGCTGATGCTTCTTCTTATCGGCGTCGACGATGACGTGATCGCCATGCAGCACTTCGCCGTCGAGGATCTTCATGGCCAGAGGATCCTGCACCAGGCGCTGGATGGCGCGCTTCAGGGGACGCGCGCCGTAGTTCGGATCGTAGCCTTCGGTGAAGATCAGCTCCTTCGCCGCCGGCGTCAGCTCCAGCGAGATCTTGCGATCGGCCAGCAGCTTCCGCAAATCTTCCAGGCGCAAGTCGACAATCTTTGCCAGCTGCTCCTTGCCGAGCGGACTGAAGAGGATGATGTCATCCACGCGGTTGAGGAACTCGGGCTTGAAGTGCGCGCGCAGCGCTTCCATCACCTGCTTGTGCGACTCTTCCAGCCGCTCCTCGCTCGGCTCCAGTCCGAGATCCTGCAAGTACGCCGAGCCGATGTTCGACGTCATGATGATGATGGTGTTCTTGAAGTCGACCACGCGGCCCTTGCCGTCGGTCAGCCGGCCATCGTCCATGATCTGCAGGAAGACGTTGAAGACATCGGGATGTGCCTTCTCGATTTCATCGAAGAGCACGACCGAGTATGGCCGGCGGCGCACCGCTTCCGTAAGCTGCCCGCCCTCTTCATAGCCGACATATCCTGGAGGCGCGCCGATCAAGCGCGAGACGGCGTGCTTCTCCATGTACTCGGACATGTCGATGCGGATCATGGCGTGCTCGTCGTCGAAGAGGAACTCCGCGAGAGCACGCGCCAGCTCGGTTTTGCCGACACCCGTCGGCCCGAGGAAGATGAACGAGCCGATGGGACGGCGCGGATCGCTGAGCCCGGCGCGCGAGCGGCGAATAGCATTCGAGACGTGCTCGACCGCCTGGTCCTGTCCGATGACGTGTACCTTAAGCCGCTCTTCCATCGTGACCAGTTTCTTCACTTCGCCTTCCAGCATCTTCGACACCGGAATGCCGGTCCACTTGCTGACGATCTTGGCGACGTCTTCTTCGTCGACTTCTTCTTTCAGCATGCGGGACTGCTTGCCGTCCATGGCCGCGCTGAGCCTGGCGACTTCAGCTTCCATCTGCGGCAGCTCGCCGTACTTGATTTGCGCGGCGCGGTTGTAGTCGCCTTTGCGCGTGGCGTCCTGCTCTTGAAGCTTCCGCTGCTCGATGCGCTCCTTTAGCTCGCGGACTTTGGAGATGGCTTCCTTTTCCTGCTTCCAGCGAGCTTTCAGCGCGTTCGCGTTTTCCTTGATCTGCGCCAGCTCCTTTTCGACGACCGACAGCCGCTCTCGCGAGTTGGGATCGTCTTCGCGCTTCAGCGCCTGGCGCTCGATTTCCAGCTGCGTGGCGCGGCGCTCGAGCTGATCGATCTCGGTCGGCATGGAGTCGATCTGAATGCGCAGCGAGGCCGCCGCCTCGTCGATCAGGTCGATGGCCTTGTCCGGCAGGAAACGGTCGGTGATGTAGCGATGCGATAACGTTGCCGCGGCGACGATCGCCGAATCCTTGATGCGGACGCCGTGATGCACTTCGTACTTTTCGCGCAGGCCGCGCAGGATGGCGATGGTGTCTTCCACCGTCGGCTCGCCGATGTAGACCGGCTGGAAGCGGCGCTCCAACGCCGCATCCTTCTCGATGTACTTGCGGTACTCGTTGAGCGTGGTGGCGCCGATGGCGCGCAGCTCACCGCGAGCGAGCGCCGGCTTCAGCATGTTCGAAGCGTCGATTGCGCCTTCGGCGGCGCCGGCCCCGACCAGCGTGTGCAGTTCGTCGATGAAGAGGACGATCTGGCCTTGCGACTGCTCGATTTCTTTCAGCACGGCCTTGAGGCGGTCTTCGAACTCGCCGCGGTACTTCGCGCCGGCGAGCATCGCGCCCAGGTCGAGCGACACGACGCGCTTGTTTTTGAGCTGCTCGGGGACGTCGCCGGAGACGATTCGCTGCGCGAGTCCTTCGACGATGGCGGTCTTGCCCACGCCGGGCTCGCCGATGAGCACCGGATTGTTCTTGGTGCGGCGCGACAACACCTGCACCACGCGGCGCACTTCTTCGTCGCGGCCGATCACGGGATCGAGCTTGCCCTTGCGCGCGAGCTCGGTCAGATCTTTGGCGTAGCGCTCCAGCGCCTGGTACTTCGCTTCGGGATTCTGATCGGTGACCTGCTGATTGCCGCGGACGACGGTGAGTGCTCGCAGAATGTTGTCGTAGGTTGCGCCGCCGCTGCTCAGCATCTGCTGCGCGGGATCGCGCTTCAGCTTCGACATCGCAAGCAGCAGGTGCTCGGTGGAGACGTATTCGTCCTTGAAGTTGGACGCCTCCTTGAAGGCGGTCTCCAGCATTTGAGACGTAGCGTCGGAAAGGTGCGCCTGCGTGGCGCCGCTGCCGGAAAGCTTGGGTAGCTTCTGAATTTCCGCGATCGCCTGCGACTGCACGGCAGACGGGTGCAGGCCGACGCGCTCCAGCAGCGGGGCAACGATGCCTTCGTGATCTTCGACCAGCGCAGCCAGAATGTGTACCGGCTGCAGCTCAGGATTGCCGTGCTCGCTGGCGAGATCATTCGCGCGCTGCATCGCTTCCTGAGCTTTTACAGTTAATTTGTCCCAACGGATTGCCATGTCGTTACCCCAGCAATTAGCAATTAGTAATCAGCAATTAGTAAAACCAAAACCATTATGCAGCGAATCGTGGCCAGTGGTTTAGATTCGCGGGAGTGGGTTGTGGCTCGACCGCGAATCGAGGCTGGTTCTGGGCCTCTCTCTCTACGGCCAGAATCCACTGGCCACGATGGGCTGCGCAACTGACAACTGTGTTTGCTTCCGCCCCTCGGGGAGTTCCTTTCGGTAAACAAAAGGGAGGCACCCGCCTCCCCTTGAACTCCCCAGTTCGTCTGCCTCCAGGAAATTTCTCCCGAGGAGCGAAATCTGTTTCAGGCCGCGTGCGTCTTGCCGGTCGCCTGCGGTTCCTTCTTGCCTTCGATCGTCTTCTGGCCGACGTTCACCTTGATCTGCTTGGGCTTGGCTTCAGCCCGCTTGTTGAGGCGGATCTTCAGCACGCCGTTCTCGTAATCGGCCTGAATGTCCTCGGTCGATACCGTATTGGGCAACGTGAAAGAGCGGGTGAAGCTGCCGTAACGCCGCTCCACGCGATGGAAGTTCTCTTCCTTTTCCTCCTTCTCAAACTTGCGCTCGCCACTCACGGTAAGCGTGTTGTTTTCGACCTTGATGTCGAGGTCCTTCTCGTCGATGCCGGGCACTTCCAGCTTCAAGTGGATGCTGTGCTCGTCTTCGTAAATGTCGACCGGGGGCACAAAGGATCCTGCGGTCAGCGACTCTTCGCGTCCACCGCCGTACTGCTCGTCGAAGAGGCGGTTCATGCGGTTCTGCAGTGAATTCAACTCACGGAAGGGGTCCCAACGCGTTAAAACAGTCATTTCCAATCCTCCAACTTCGGTAAATGAAACTTTGGGGTCTTACTGACCTGCTAACATATGGATGCCTTTGTTAGCGCATTAGAATCATAAAATATTAGTGTATTATTATCAATATAGGTTTTGCCTCCTTCTAGCAATGCGAGAGCAGGGAGCTCGAACCGGCCACTGTTCACTTAAGTTATTTATGGTTAATTAGTTACGACGGACTATTGTATCGCCGGGCGGGGCAGAACTTCTTGGCAAGCGCGGCCAATGATGAGGATTCAGCCGGAGCCTGGCCGACATGGGATCCTCGTCTACCCTGAAAAGCTCGGACTCGGCAGTCGAACCAGAAGATGTCCGAAGATGAGGATTCTGCTGTGGAAGTTCGTCAGGGTAGTACCTGACAGATGACGCATTTTAGGTACGCGGTCTCCGGCACGTTCAGCAGGACAGGATGATCGCGGGAGGCGCCGCGCTTTTCGACGATTCGGAGCTGGCGGCCGGAATCGGCTGCGGCAGAGCTCAGCATCTCCAGAAATTCCGCTTCGCTGACGTGGAAGGAACACGAGCAGGTGACGAGAACGCCTCCGGGGCGGAGCATCTTCAGCGCGCGCAGGTTGAGTTCTTTGTAGCCGCGAAGCGCGGTTGCAATGGCGCGCTTGGTTTTAGCGAAAGCCGGCGGGTCGAGCACGATCGTATCGTACTGGTGGCCCGCGGTAGCGTAGTCCTTCAGCAGATCGAAGGCGTTAGCTTCAATCCATTCAATCTCACCGCAGCGGTGCTTCTCGCGATTGAGCCGCTCATTCTGCTCGGCGACTTCGAGCGCCGGTCGCGAGGCATCGACCGCCGTCACGCTCTCGCACACGCGCGCGAGATGCAATGCGAAGCCTCCCTGATACGTGAAGACATCGAGCGCCTGGCCGTGTGCGCATCGCGCGGCAGCGGCGTAGTTCTCGCGCTGATCGAGGAAGGCGCCGGTCTTCTGCCCGCTGAGTGCGTCATAGTGAAAGCGAGCGCCGTTGAGCGTGAAGATTGTTCGGGGTCGATCACCCCGCGCGAGCCGCGATTCGCGCGGCTGAAGTTGCTCCAGTTCGCGGATGTGCGGATCGACACGCTCGACGATGCTGGCTGCGGAAAAACGCGCGGCGAGTGAATCGACAACGATCTGCCGGAGATCTTCGCGATCGAAGGCCTGGGTCAGCGCCTGGAGCGAGAGGACGTCGTTGTACTTGTCGACGATAAGGCCGGGGAGCAGGTCGGCTTCGCTAAAGATAAGCCGGTAGGAATCGGTATCATTCGCGATCTCTTGCCGGAAGGCGATCGCTGCTTCGATCCGCGCGCGCAGAAGATCCGGTAACGCCTGTTCGGTGATGTCGCCGGATCTCAAATGCCGGATCGCAATCTGCGAGGCGCTGCTGTAGAGAGCCGATGCCAGCCGCCGTCCACGCTCATCGCGCACCTGGACCAGCGCGCCGGAAGGAGCTTCGGCGGACCCGACGAGGTCGGAGCGGTAGATCCAGGGATGTCCGCTGCGCAGGCGGGCTGCGCCGCGGTGATTGACGGTGACTATGGGAATCGAGTTGGCCAAGGCGGTCCTGTCGAGAGCAAAGGTCCTATCGTACGCGAGTGGGTGGTGGCAGCCAAAGGCCACGGTAGAGGATGTTCCGCGGCAAGTTTTTGGGCCGGACTTAATTCCCATGCGACAGCCGGTGTGAAGACCGGCGCTGATCTTAAGCTGTTATTCTGATGTTTTTGGGAGAAGGCTTGTGGCTGAAACTGTTGCCGCGGAGAAGCGGCTTGCCGATTATCGTCCCAGTGATTTTGCAGTCGACGTCGAACTTTCCTTCCAGCTCGATCCGCGCCAGACGCGTGTCCATACGCTCTATCAAGTGCGGCGCGTAGGCGGCTACGATTCGCCTCTCGTGCTCGACGGCGTCGGTGTGAAGCTGGAGAGCATTGCCATCAACGGCGCGCCGCTTCCGCCCGGCAAATATCGGCAGGAACCGGAGCGGCTTATCATTGACGCGCCGCCGGCGAGGTTTACGCTCGAGATCGACACCGTTATCTCCCCGGAAGAAAACACCGCGCTGGAAGGGCTCTACATCTCCGGCGGGCGCTTCTGCACGCAGTGCGAGTCGGAAGGATTCCGCCACATCACGTACTCGCTCGACCGGCCGGATGTGCTGTCGCGCTTCCAGGTGCGCATCGATGCAGATAAGGAGAAGTATCCTACGCTGCTTTCGAATGGCGACCTCATCGAGGAGGGCGAGTCGACGGCGGGCCGTCATTATGCAATCTGGCGCGATCCGCATCCCAAGCCCTCGTACCTGTTCGCGCTGGTGGCGGGCTCGTTCGACACGATTCGCGACGAACACGTCACGCCCTCGGGCCGTCAAGTTCAGCTGGCAATCCATACCGATCACGGCGATGCGCAGCGTGCACTGTACGCAATGGATTCGCTGAAGCGCGCCATGGCCTGGGATGAGAAGGTCTTCGGGCGCGAATACGATCTGGGGCAGTTCAATATTGTTGCCGTAAGGGATTTCAATTTCGGCGCGATGGAGAACAAGGGCCTGAACATCTTCAACTCGTCACGCCTGCTCGCCGATCCCGAGATCACGACCGACGACGAATTTGAAGACATCGAGCGCGTGGTCGGGCATGAATACTTTCACAACTGGACCGGCAATCGCATCACGCTGCGCAACTGGTTTCAGCTGTGCCTGAAGGAAGGGCTGACGGTTTACCGCGACGAGGAATTCTCCGCCGACCAGCGCTCGCGCGCGGTGAAGCGCATCAAGGACGTACAGATTCTGCGCGAGCGGCAGTTCCCCGAGGATGCGGGACCGCTGGCCCATGCCGTACGCCCCGATCACTACACCGAGATCACAAACTTCTACACCACGACGGTCTACAACAAGGGAGCGGAGCTGGTGCGCACGCTGCGCGCGCTGATCGGCGATGACAACTTCTTTCGCGGCATGGACCTCTACTTTCGCACCTGGGATGGGCAGGCGGTGTCGGTGGAGCAGTTTGTCGGATGTTTTGCCGAGGTGAGCGAGCGCAAGCTGGACGACTTCTTCCGCTGGTACACGCAGGCCGGCACGCCACGCGTGGTCGTGCGCGGCGAGTATCACACGAACGAGCGCAGCTATCACCTGAAGGTTTCGCAGGGCACGCCGCCGACGCCCGGTCAGCCGAAAAAACAGCCGCTGCCGATTCCATTGCGCGTGGGATTTGTTGGGCACGACGGAAAGCAGTTAACGGCGCAGCTACAGCCAGCCGGCCAGCCGCAAAGCGAATTCGACCTGGTGCTCGACCACGAGTCGGTGACGTTCGTCTTCGAGCAGGTGGAGAGCGCGGCGATTCCCGCGGTGCTGCGCGGCTTCTGCGCACCGGTTGCGCTCGATGATGGGCTGAGCGTCGACGACCGCCTGGTGCAGATGGGCCACGATCCCGATCCCGTGACGCGATGGGAGGCGGGGCAGACGCTGATGGCCGCGACGGTTCTTGCCCAAGCTTCGGGCAAGCTCGAATCGGGGCCGCCCGTCGATAAAATTGCCGCCGCACTCGCACACGAACTCGATGAAGCAGAAAAAGACTGGGCTTTTACAGCCATGGCGCTGCAGGTTCCGACGCTGGGGCGGTTGTTGCAGTACGGGGAAGCGCGCGATGTCGAGGCACTGTTCCACGCGCGCAACGCCGTTCGACGGGCGATCGCGGAGGCGTGCCGCGCGCGTCTTGAGGAGCTGGCGGCAAAGAGCGACGCGGACCCGGCGTCCAAAGCGCAGTCCGATGTAGGCAAGCGAGCGCTACGGAACGCGGCGTTGGGACTGCTCGGATGCCTGGGCGCGTCGCAGGCGGGAGCGATCATGACGGCGTTTGAGCAGGCACGCAACATGACGGAGCGCATGGGCGCGCTGGTAGCGCTGTCGCAGATCGAAGGTGACGCATTTGATCGCGCCCTCGATGCGTTTCTCGCGCAGTGGCGGCAGAGCCCGATTGCCGTGGACAAGTGGTTCGCGGTGCAGGCTGCGTCATCGCGCGACGATATCGCGGCGCGGGTTCACTGTCTGACGGAGCACGAGCTGTTTTCGCTGAAGAATCCTAACCGGGCGCGTTCCCTGTATGACGTATTTGGCGTGCGCAATCTGCGGGCGTTTCATGCCGTGGACGGCTCGGGATATGAGTTCGTCGGGGCGGGCATTCAGAAGATCGATCCTATTAATCCCCAGGTGGCAGCTCGGCTGGCGAAGCTGTTCGAGTCGTGGCGGCAAGTCGATTCCGAACGGCAATCGAAGGCGCATGCGCTAATGCAGGGATTGCTCAGCCGGTCGCTCTCGAAGAATGTGCAGGACATCCTGGAACGGACGCTGGGGCAGTAGCGGCTGCAGCGCATCGCAGACATGGTCCTCAGACATTAACCGCCGGGTCACGCTTGCAATCCACTCAAACCTGCACGTTGTGCGATTGCAGCCAGGCAGTGTTGGCATCAATCCAGCTCTGAAATGCCGGTTCCTGCGTGAACGTCTCCTGGCTTTCGGCGCGCACCTTGCGGATATCCGCCGCAATGCTCATCTTCAGACTGTCGCTGGGCTGCTGCTTGTCGAGCTCCATGTTGGAGAGGGCGCGGTTGAGTTCGTAGAGGGCGTAGCCGCTGACATGGTTCTCGTCGCGAATCTTTATCGCCTGGGTAAGGTTCTGGATCGCGCCCTGCAAGTCAGGCGGCTTCTTTTCGCGCAAGGCGTATGCCAGTTGGCCATAGGTGCGGTGATATTGCTGCGCCTGATCCGCTGCGATGAGCGCCTGAAAGACGGGAATGGTGCGCTCGATGCATTTTCCGTCTTTGCGTGTGCGTCTCGCCTGCTCGAAGATCTGCACCCGCGCCACGGGAGAAGCGTCGCGGATGGCTTTCATCAGAGTGCCCTGGTCGGGTGGATCCACATCGGACGAGCAGGCGAGCTGGCGCAGCACTCCAGTGAGGGCGGCGGCGTCCTTGTCGGGCTGCGACTTGATCTGCTCGATGGTAGCGAGCAGGTCGTCATCGGCGCGCCGCAGCTCACGCTGCAAATACAGCCTCATCCAGAGAAAACCGACGAGAAATCCGCAGATGGTGAAGAAGAGAAAAATCAGGATGCCGAAAGCCGCATCGGACTCGCTGCCTCCCAGCCCCTGGGCGAGAAACTTTCCCAGCCTGTGCAGTTCGTCGGGAACCTGCCTGAGTTGCGTCAGCCCAACGCCCACCAGAATCTTCGTGAGCCAATCGGAGATCTGCTCCAGGGCCGTGCTGGGTTTGTATCGGATGTTCCCACTCGATGAACCGTCAGTCTGGGCTTGATCGCCTTTCGATTCCACGGCGTGCGGTACACCGAACAGAAATCCAAGCAAAACGCCGATGAGCATGGAAGCGGCTGCAATTGCCAAAGCGAAAACCGTTTCCTGATAAGTCTTACCAACGGGATAGAATGCGACGAACACCGCGGCAACGATAGCCGAGCTCAGAACCCACGTCCAGGGCTGTTCTGCAAGCGGCGAGCGTATCGTGAGATTGTTGGGCGGGTCATCTGAATGCGAGCTGTCGCTCGTTCGCCGTGCTCCGAAGATGCTGCCCGGTGGCATAGGTCAATGGACCGTGAGGCTTCTGCTCAGATTGACAGGCTTGTGATGAATGCAGGCGATTCTAGAGCCAAAGAGAAGGTTTGGGCCAGAAAAATCGGCATGAAGAGTGGCCACGCCAGGCTGTGTACGGCATCGGCGACAGATTCCGTCCACGTTATACTGCCAGATACAAATCAAGGAGCTTCTACGGAATGATCGAACGACTCAGGCAGAGTTCAGGCGGAGTACTGGGCTTCAAAGTCACCGGCAGAATGACGGACGAGGACATCAAGGGCTTCGAACCGCAAATCGACTTCCTCATCCGCGAGCGCAAGCACAAGCCGATTGGCATTCTCGCCGATCTGTCGCAGATGCGCGGCGCCGACTGGAAGGCGCGCTGGGAGGAGATGCGCTTCCTGCAAAAGCACAGTGACCACATTGCACGCATGGCAGTGGTCGGCGCCGACAAGTGGGAAGAGATCGCGGCCATCATCACCGCCGGAGCTGCCATCCTTGAGGCCGAGACGCGCTACTTCGATCACACGCAGATGCTGCGCGCCTGGGAGTGGGTCCGCACGGCGCGCCACGCCGAAGATGCGCCTGTCCGGCAAATTTCTACCGCCAGGGGAATCTGGAAGGACTATCATCCCGAGTACATGGACCTGTAGATCCACAGGCGGCTATATGGGGGCGAGGCAATGTCTACTCTGTTGTCTAGAGTGCGAGTTTGGCCGGTGGCTCTGGTGCTGTTGCTGGTCACCAGCGGCTGCGCTGTAAAGTGGACTCCCTTTTACGACCCGACGCTGGATGCGAAAGCTACCAGTTTTCAGCAGGACCTTGAAGCTTACTTGACTAAGCTGGAGAACCTGCAAGCTCCGGCGTGCACCTATCAGCAGAACATTGACTACTATGAGCAGGCAGGTGCACAGCTGGCGGTCCTGCAAACGCGCGCACAAGCTTCGCCGCATAATACGCAGCTTCTGGAAATACTAGCGTCGCTAAATAAGAATTTCAGCGACCTTAAGACGTTGCAGCAGGGCGCCGGCGTCGGTTGCTTGAACAGCACGGTCATCGAAGCTGCCAGGTCGGGCTTTGAGCCGATCTTCGAATCACTGCTGGCTTACGAGCTGGCGCTGAAGGCCAATGAAGCTCCCGCCACAGCGCCTACAAAGCACTAATCACGATGGAGGTCAATTACGATGCCGCAGTTCGATGTAGGAGCTGTACTAAAAAGTATGGCCGCGGCTGCCGAAGGAGTGCTGCAAAGCAAGTGGCCCGAGGTAAAGTCCTTCGCGACGACGGAATTCCAGAAGATCGCGCAAACGATAGTCTCCATCGGCGAAGGCGTAGCGGCTGGGACAATATCCAAGGACCAGGCGCCCATCCTGCTCGACATGCAGAAGAACGCTTCGCGCGCGGTGCTGGCCGCGGTGGAAGGTATGTCGCTTATAGCAGCCGAGCAGGCCGTCAACGCCGCCATCGGCGCGGTGAAAACGGCGATCAATACCTTTGTGGGATTTCCGTTGGTGGTGTGAGATGAGCTATCCATCCGGAACTCGACCTTCCGGGCAAATTCATCGGCTTGCTTGTTAGCTGCTTCCTTTAGCGTGGCCAATGATGCATCGTCAGCTTATTCAGTATGCCTAACTCATCGACCACCGGCCGCGCCATGATTAACCTCTTTGACGGCACGCGCCGGCCTTACTCCGACGCGCCGCAGATCCTTATCACGGCCAGCGACGGCAATCACACCGTGCAGGAGAGCGATTTCTTCGCCGGGCCCTCTGTGCTGCTCACCGGGCTGCCGCTCTTCGACAACCTCGGCGATGACTACACCTTTCTGGCGTCGGCCAAAGGCTACAAGGACACCGGCTACCAGCCCGTGCGTCTGGCTGCCGGCGTCGACAAGATCGTCGACCTGATGCTGGTCCCCGGCGACAATGTTCTGAATTTTGCCGACGCCACCTGGAAGGCGCTCGGCCAGTCGCGTCCTGGCCTGAAGACACTGTTTGCCAATGGCGCGGCTTCGGATAAGGCCGCCGCCGATCGCTATAGCGCCATCCTGGAAAATAATGGTGGGCTGGTTTTGGCGTGCCTGCTGAACATCACAGCGGCCATGAAACAAATTCTTTTGCCGCAGGGCACCCCGCTGGACTACATAAAGCAGATCATCTGGAACGATGCGCAATTTCCCATGGCCCAGGACCGCTTCTTTGCCTGGGCCGATCCGCAGCTGAAGACGCAGGTTCAACAAGCCGTGCAACAGAATCCGCCGCAGTTTGTACAGGTCCCGCACGGGCTGCATCCCGGCGCCACCAGCAGCTTCAAGCAGGTCACGTTCGATGAAGCCAACGTCCAGTTGACGCTTCACGAGAACGACCATAAGAGCATCGATGGCGTGAATTGCATCATCGTCGAGCCGGACATCGACTACTTCAAAAACACGCTGAACCACCTGTTCCTGGAGGTTGTAGTGAATGCCTTCGGCAGTCTCACCGATCCAAGAGCGGTCTACGTGCTTCGTTGGATCTCTGGCCGGCGCGCGGGCATTGCGGAATTCGATCCGTTGTACACGCTGGTGAAGGCGTAAGACGGCGACGGACCATCGCCGGCGTGCGTTGCTGTTTGCGAGTTTCCAGGGAGGACGA
Source organism: Terriglobales bacterium (assembly GCA_035262645.1). Taxonomy (GTDB): domain Bacteria; phylum Acidobacteriota; class Terriglobia; order Terriglobales; family Acidobacteriaceae; genus Bog-257. Next base: position 2,014 of record DATFSK010000007.1, on the reverse strand, counting down.
GCATGGGCAACTTCTATACCGACGTAATCATGAACGACGCGCGCTTGCATTCCACCAGCGTGATTGCCGACCTGGCCCTGCTGGAGCCAGCGACGCGGGCCGCAGTGCAAGGCATCATTGCCGACGCGGCCGCGCACGGTATTGCGCTGATGGTCTACGAGACCTATCGCAGTCAGGAGCGTCAGCAGGCACTGTTCAACCAGGGCGCTACCAAGCTCCGCACCGTTGGCGTGCATCACTACGGCCTCGCCTGCGACATCGTGAAGGAGGTTGGCGGCCAGCCATCGTGGAAAGGAGATTTCTCCTTCCTCGCCGGCCTGGCGAAAACCCATGGCCTGATCTGGGGCGGCGACTGGGGAACGCCCAACCAGCCGCATTCCTTCCGCGACGACGATCATGTCCAGCGATGCAGCCTCACGCGGCAGGCGGCACTTTTTCGCGGTGACTGGTATCCCGACGCTAGCTACAATCCCTATTCCGATCTGTAGATGCGAACAGTCAGTATTCGCTGATCGAAAGAGAGCCCGGCATGGACATGACCACGCTCATGGCATGGATCGAGCATTGGGAAGGCCGCCGCAACAAGACCTATATCGACAGCATGGGACATCCCACGGTTGGCGTGGGGTTCAATCTCGATGCCAATGGCGCGCAAGCTGCTGTTGAAGCTCTGGGACTCGACTACGATCAGGTGCGCGCCGGTACGCAGATTCTTACGGACGCGCAGATCGATGGGCTTTTTCAGCAGTCGGTGAATAAGGCCACTACGGGCGCGCGCACCGTTATCCCGAGTTTCGATACCATCCCCGGGGACAAACAGATTGTCATCGTCGATATGATTTTCAACCTGGGCGTGGCCGGCTTCTCCGCTTTCCGAAACACTGTTCAGGCCATCAACCAGCAGGATTGGGCAAGCGCCGCGCAGCAGATGCAGCAGTCCCTCTGGTACAAGCAAGTGGGGGCCCGTGCCAAGGCCGATTGCGACCTCATGGCTGGGCGCATTACACCCAGCGCGTTTGCCTGAAGAACATCAGTGCGCTGCCCTGGCGCCGACTCCGCTGTGCAATCGATGTGAGAATCGTGTGCAATTCGCGAGGCGCAACTCGGCAATTGCACACCATCAGGGCATGGACACGAAATTTTTCTGGTTGCGAATTCCCCAGTATTTATGCGGCTGCGACGTATATCAGCGCGATTCTTGTGCGAAAGTTGTAGGGCAGCGCTTGCGCGACGCGCGAAATGTCTGGTATAAAAATTAAGTCAGCAAGGAGCGTTGCTGTCGCCATCTGATGCGTGTGATTTGAATCTTGCGGATCAGAGTTGGCGTCTAATAGTAAGCGCTTCTTATTAGCTGCCCCGGCCACGGGGCTGGATGCTGGGCCAGCGAGCTCGGCAGGGTTAGCGGGAATCCGAAAACCTCCAGAACAAGATCTTTAATCAATTCGACCGCTCTGGTGCCTTTGTGCGCTGAAAACACTGTACTTAGGCAGTCCGGAGCGAACATGCTGCGCGTTTGCTCCCCTGTTTTTATTACCACTGAGAGCACAGAGCGCACGGAGGAATTTCGAATTAGGAAGTCCCTGTGAGCTCAAGTGGTCTCCGTAGTGAAAATAAAGGGTTTGAGCGCCGGTGCTCCCCCTGATGCCGAATTTGGTTCCCGGGTTGACAGCACGGAAAAAAGCGTAGTATGTTTGAAAGGTTTCGAGGACGATGGCTCGAATCGCAGGATTCGTGTCGTCTCAAGCCGAAAGCGGCCGCCCAGTGCGGATTTCGCTAACGGATCTTTGACAATAAGGTTGAACGTGCCAGTCGTGAGAAGTCGTTCGAGTTTAAGTTCGAGCGATCTCACAAATTAAATTCGCCGTCGTGCTTCGGCATGGCGGTTGTTCTCCGACCTCCGTTGGAGAACACTTTTCAGGTTTCAAACGAGAGTTTGATCCTGGCTCAGAATCAACGCTGGCGGCGTGCCTAACACATGCAAGTCGAACGAGAAAGTGGAGCAATCCATGAGTAC
>DATFSK010000006.1:0-5551 GCA_035262645.1 Terriglobales bacterium | reverse complement strand
TCGATCTGCCTGGATGAAATCGAGGTCGTGTCCAGATCGATGCTGCAGGTCTCGTCGCCGAGATGGAATGAAACTGTCGCGAAACGGAAGAGCTCAACGAATGCTGCCGAGAGCACGTGCTGACCTGAGTGCTGTTGCATGTGATCGCGGCGACGGTCTTCATTGATGACACCGCTGACCGGCGTTCCTGGCGTAATATCTCCTGTGCTTTCAACCATGTGAAGGATTGCGGCATCTTCATCGCGATCCCTGACTTCAAGCACCCGGTATTCGTGTTCGCCAATACGCAGAGAACCGGTGTCGAACGGCTGGCCGCCACTGGTGGGATACATGGCTGTGCGGTCGAGGACAACACAGGTAAGGCCATTCTCGCCTGCCGTCGCTTCGAGCACGGTGGCACCGAAGTTGTAGAGGAACGAATCGTTGTAATAGAGGCGCTCGGTCTTGGACACAGGTAACTCCATCCCAAAGGATCACAAAAGGCGTCCCTTACGTCCTTTGTGGTTAAAAAGATCAAATCAACGGTATACAATAGATCAAAGTTCCCGGAGGAAATGATGGGAGAGTTGTTTCAGCCCACGCATCTGTTGCTCGTGCTGGTCGTAGCCTTGCTGGTCTTCGGCCCGAAGAAGCTGCCTGAGTTGGGCAAGAGCCTGGGCGAAGGCATCCGCGGCTTCAAGAACGCAATGAAAGACGACGACAAACCAGCGCCGCCGCCGGCCAGCTGAGTTTGTCTCGATACGTCTGTTCAGCGCCGCGCCGCACTTGTCACAGAAAGCTGTATTCCGGAGGTGGCCTGCGCACCTGTCGGCGCCCAGTGAACGACCGTTAAAACACTGCCAATCTAGAACGACATCGCAAAGATCATCAGTACGGTTGAATGATTCCGCCTATGGCCCGTTCTCCACGCGGTTGCTCACTCTTCCCGTTGCGAGCTTCGGCTCTCTTCAAATAATCGGCAACCACATCGATATACTTCAACCCTGAACCGGTGTTGAAGATAACAACCTTCTGCCCGCGCGCAAAGAACCCTCCTTCCAGCAGCTTGCGATAGGCGACCAGCGCCGCTGCCCCCTCGGGAGCAGCAAATACGCCGTCGTAGCGCGCCCATTCCATCACCGCGTGCATGATTTCGTCGTCGCTGACCGCGATGGCAGTGCCGTCTGATTTCTTCAGGATATCGAGAATGATGTAGTCGCCGTAAGCCTTGGGCACGCGAAGGCCGGCGGCGAGCGTGCTGGCGTGGGCCCATGCCTCGGATGTGGATTTGTGCTCCTCCCAGGCTTTCGGAATTGGCGCGCAGCCAGAGGCCTGCACCACCACCATGCGCGGCCGTTTTCTGGATGCCAGCCAGCCCAGTGCTTCCATTTCTTCAAAGGCCTTCCACATGCCGATCATCCCGACCCCGCCTCCTGTGGGATAAATGATGGCGTCAGGTAACTCCCAACCAAGCTGCTCGGCGACTTCGTAGCCCATGGTCTTTTTGCCTTCGATGCGAAATGGTTCTTTGAGCGTAGAGATATCAAACCAGCCTTCCTGCTGTTTACGCTCGGCTACGATGCGCCCGCAGTCGCTGATAAGGCCATTGACCAACGTGACGTTTGCCCCATAGGCACGGCATTCAACCAAGTTTGCCTGTGGCACATCTTTGGGCATGAAGATGTAGGCTTCGATTCCGGCGGCGGCGCAGTAGGCTGCCAGCGCGCTGGCGGCGTTGCCGGCAGAAGGAATCGCAAGCTTTTTCAGGCCATAGTGCTTGGCCATCGTCACGGCCATGCAGAGACCGCGCGCCTTGAAGCTGCCGGTGGGGTTCAGACCCTCATCTTTGATGTAAACGTCAGGATCGCGACGGCTGCGCAGCATCGGCGTGCAGCCCTCGCCCAGAGTAACCGGCTGCACCGAAGGCAACACATCGGCATAGCGCCACATGGAAGCCGGACCATTCTTTACGGCCTCACGCGACGCGTGCTTCTTCAGCGCAGCAAGATCGTAGCGGACGTAGAGCGAGCCGGCGTCTTTGGGGCAGAGCGTTTGCGGCTGGTCGGGAGAAAGCCGCTCGCCACATTTTGAGCATTCCAGATAGGCGATCTGAGCCATAATTTCGATTCTATCTGACCCCCTCCATGCGGATTGAAGAGGGGGAAATCATTGAGCAAACCGAGGAAGCCGAGGTTTTATGAAAGCAGCGACAGGAATTCTGTTGCGGCGAGTTGTGGCTGGCGGAGCAGATCGGAGATGACCGCGACGGAATCCGCGCCGGCGGCGATAACGTCCCGGCAGTTACCGCGGGTGATGCCACCAATCGCGACGAGCGGCTTGCGGGTTGCAGCGCGCGCGCTGCGCACACCTTCGAGCCCGATGACGGGGTCGGGATTCGGTTTCGATGAGGTCGCGAATACGGGGCCAACCGCGATGTAATCGCAGTCGCTCGCGTCGGCCGCACGAACTTGTTCGAGATTGTGCGTGGACACGCCAATGCTGCCGGTCTGGACGACCCGGCGCGCGGCGGCAGGAGAGAGATCGGTCTGCCCGAGGTGGACTCCGTCGAAGCGGGCGGCTATGGCCAGGTCGGGGCGGTCATTCATAATCAGCTTCGGCGCTTCGCCATGGTTGGTTATCTTATAGCCCGCAATCAGACGCTGAAGTTCGCGAGCGTGGCTCAGGATTTCGCGCGGAGCGTCGATTTTGTTGCGATATTGAACCAGGGTGCCACCCCCGGCGACGACCTGCTGCACGAAAGCCAAGATTTCGTTCAGCGGCTCGACGGAATTAAAGCAGGCGCGATCGACGATGCAGTAAAGTCGCGGAAAGCCAAAATTTAACCGAGAGGACGGGAGGATAGGCGGTTCAGAGACCCTTTTCGCGTCTCCTCGCACCGTGCCAGGAGATTTATCCATCATGCTGCCTGGGCGCGAGCGAAAAAGCGCTCCAGGAATTTCGTATCGATTTCGCCAGCGCGGAATTCAGCGTCGGCCATGATGCGGCGCTGCAACGGAATATTCGTGAAAATGCCTTCGACGATGAACATGTCGAGGGCGCGCTGCATACGCGAAATTGCTTCGTCGCGGTCGCGCCCATGCGCGATGAGCTTGGCAATCAGCGAATCGTAATAGGGCGGCACGATGCCTTCGGCGTACATAGCGGTATCAACGCGAACCCCAGTGCCCCCGGGAATGTTGAACGTCGTAATCTTTCCCGCCGATGGCGTGAACTTTTCCGGGTGCTCGGCGTTAATCCGACATTCAACGGCGTGGCCGCGGTGCTCGACCCTCGACGGCGGGATATTCTCCAGCCGCTCGCCGGCTGCGATCAGGATCTGACTCTTCACCAAGTCGGTGTCCGTGACCATTTCAGTCACCGGATGCTCCACCTGAATGCGCGTGTTCATCTCAATAAAGTGAAGCTGATCGTCTTCATCCATCAGGAACTCGACCGTTCCGGCATTCTGATATCCGATGTTGTGCAGGCTCGAGACCAGCTTTTCCCCAATCCGTCTGCGTAGTTCCGGCGTGACCTTCACCGAAGGTGATTCTTCAATGATCTTCTGATGCCGGCGCTGAATGCTGCATTCGCGCTCACCCAGGCTGATCACCCGTCCATATTCATCGGCCAGCACCTGGAACTCGATATGCCTGGGCCGCTCGATGAACTTCTCCATATACAGATTGCCGTTGCCGAAAGCGGCTGCGGCTTCGGCCTGTGCTTGGGCAAAGTGCCCGGGCAATTCCGCTTCGCTGCGAATCACTCTCATCCCGCGCCCGCCCCCACCGGCCGAGGCCTTCACAATGACGGGAAATCCGGTGGACCGCGCCCATTCCAGTGCCTCCCCTTCGCTGCCGATCACCCCTTCGGAGCCCGGCAAAATCGGCACGCCTGCTGCCTTCATTGCCTGGCGAGCTTTTTCCTTTTCGCCCATCAGACGCGTGACCTCGGGGGGTGGGCCGATGAACTTAATATGCGACATCTCGCAGACTTCGGCGAAGTTGGCGTTCTCGCTGAGCAGACCGTAGCCGGGATGAATAGCTTCGACGTTGGCGATTTCGGCGGCGCTGATCACCGCAGGAATGTTCAGGTAGCTTTCCGACGGACGCGGCGGGCCGATGCAGATCGCTTCATCGGCAAAACGCACGTGCAACGAGTGGCGGTCGGCTTCGCTGTAGACCGCGACCGTGCGCACGTCGAGTTCTTTGCACGCGCAGATAATGCGCAGGGCGATTTCGCCGCGGTTCGCTATGAGGATCTTCTTAAACATACATGAGTGCGGGTAACGGGAGCCGCCGGCCGTCACTTGTCGGCTGTCAAGAGGCCCCTGCTGCGTTACCCGAGGGTCGACGGCAGACCGCGTTTCACGCGGTTTTGAGCCCAAACAGTGGCTGGCCGTATTCCACCGGCTGGCCGTTTTGAACGAATTTCTTCACCACCTCGCCCGTAGCATCGGCTTCGATTTCATTCATCAGCTTCATCGCTTCAATGATGCACAGGATTTGCCCAACCTGAACCGCGTCGCCCGGTTTGACGAACGGCGGAGCGCCGGGCGAGGGCGAGTCATAGTAAGTTCCGACGATTGGTGAGCGCACCAGGTGCAGGCCTTCTTCTTCAGAAACCGCTTTCGTAGGTGGTGCGCCCTGCGCAGTCGTGGACGCGCTCGAGGCCGGTCGCGCCTGAGCCGCGGGTTCCGCGACCGGCTGTGGCGCGGCAGCAACGGGAGCGGAAACGTATTGAACTTCGCCCCCACGTTTGACGCGCACTCTGATGTCGCCGCGTTCGAGTTCGAACTCGGTGATGTCTTTTTCTATAAGAAATTCGATGAGTTCCCGCAGCTCTTTTTGGTTCATCCATTCGCCGCTCGGGCGGATACACTGTCGAAGCCTTCTTCTGTCGCCCGCACTGCGGGCTTTACACTGCTGCTCAGGAGCCCAGGTCTTACGACCTGGGCTAGTCTCTATCCGCTAGTTTCGCCAGCCAGCGTTGGTGTTGCTCTTGTGCCGTTACCCAGCTCACAAGGTGATCAACTGCTTTGAAGTCGGCGTCAGTACTTCACATCCGGTGGCGGTGACGACGACCATATCTTCGATGCGCACCCCACCTCGGTTGGGGATGTAAACCCCGGGTTCTACCGTGATGACCATGCCGGGCCGCAACGGATCCGGTTGGTTCTGGGCTACGCGCGGACTTTCGTGAATCTCAAGACCGACGCCGTGCCCGGTGGAGTGCGTAAAGTAGCGCGCGAACCCCGTGCGCTGCAATGCGTTACGCGCAGCGCGGTCTACATCGCCGGCCGTCGCGCCCGGCCGGATTGCTTCAACCGCTGCTTGCTGCGACTCGCGTACGGCATTGTACTGGCCGCGAGTTTCAGCATCCGGCGTGCCAACGTGCACGGTGCGCGTTTCGTCCGAGCAATAGCCGCTAAGTTTAACACCCCAATCCAGCACCACGAATCCGCGGGCCGGAATGGGGGCAGAGGACGCGCGGCCATGGGGCAGGGCCGAGCGACGCCCGGCGGCGACGATAGTGTCAAACGACATGCCTTCCGCGCCGGCGCGGCGAGCGG
>DATFSK010000005.1:0-16172 GCA_035262645.1 Terriglobales bacterium | reverse complement strand
TCTCCCAGGCCGCCGTTCGCGTTCGCTCCGCTGACGCTGATGTCGTCGTCGACCCAGAAAGCGATATCGCTGCCAAAGTTGCCGGCGGTAAAAATGCTGAACAGACCGGTTTCAAAATCAGTCGTCGGGACAAACGGCGGCAGCGTGCCTGCCGGTGTCAGTGAGTCAAATCTGTTTTTGCTGGTGCCGGTCCATTGGAAATAGTTGTTCATCCGCAAGCCAATCGGTGGAATGCCGGGGATGGTTCCAGGCCAGATGGCTTTTGGCCACGCCTCTGCGTTGGCGGGAGCTCCCAGCATGACCGGAGGAATTTTGATCATCGACTCGTCGTCTTTGGGGAATTTGAAACCTGCGTCCTTGAACGCCTTGCCGAAGTCGTTAAGCTTGGGGAAATCGAGATGGCATGTAGCGCAACTGGTGCCGTATAAGCGGGAAAATGCCGGAATTGCCTTAGCTGAGTTGGAGCACGAGAGCAGAACAATGAACAAGAAGAAGACACCCAAAAGTCTGCTGCGGGAAATCGTTTGCATCGCCGCCATCCTCTCCTTCCGGGCGTAACGTCAAAACCGCCGTTGCAACCCGATTCAGATTAGGTAAAGATGGCTCGCAGTATCACTGCTGGCGTCACGCACATACAGTGACGTATGTCACAATCGCTGGTGACGACGCGCACGCAGCAGAACCGACCGGCAATCCGCTGATTGAGCGCACCAAAGGCAAAATTCCCTTGCCTCCCGAGGGCCGGTCGCAGAAATTCCAGGATGGCCGTAAGTGCCACTCTGTGACCGGCGTCACCGCAAGGCCCGTTTCCATCCCGCTGCGTCGTCCACCAACCGGCAAGTTGGCCTGTGCAGTGAACTTTGGCGTGGTCACAATCTCGAGGTTACCTTCGGGTTTCGTAACGCCTCTTTGTCATTGACGGCGATTTCCAGTAAGCGGATCGTTGATACTGACCTTTGAGGTCGCCCGCAGAGGCTGTCGGAGGAAGGGCCTAGAGAACCATCTGGCGGACTCCGACATGCTCCTGCGGGCTTTTTCTTCAACCGACCACTCAAAGCAAAATCCGAGATCTTCTGAATCCACTCCTCATGGCGCTGGCGGCTCGCCGGTCCCTGCGCCCCGTGATTCGTCTGCGCTCGTCAGAGAAGGGGTAGGGGGTAGCGCGGGCGTTATCACGCCGCAATTCCTCGACTATTCTTCGTGCGATTGACTGCAAACAAGTTGCTGGCTTCGTTTCGCGAAAATTTGGTTCTTTACTAGCGTTCAAACGTGCAAGGCGCCGCAAGCGATTGGCGGCGCGCCCCCTTTCGACTAACCTACCAACATGTCCGCCGCTGTAGAGCAGGCATTGGCTTTAATTCGCGACCGTCGCCCCGACTCGATCGACAAGGCGTTGGCTCTGCTACAGAACACCGTCTATTCGTTCAGTATGAAGGTCTGCGGCCACCCCGAAGATGCAGAAGACACGATGCAAGAGGTACTACTGAAGTCCATTCCCCACCTGCCGAAATTTGAGAGCCCTCGCGCGCTGGCCGTCTGGCTGTACAAGGTGGCGCGCAACCGATGCATCAGCAGTCGCCGCGGCGAAAAGAACTCTGTGGGGAAAAATATCTCGCTCGACGAACTGATGCCCGACAGTCGCGAGTTGTCCGAGCTGCTGAGCAAAACACCCAGCCCCGAAGCCGCTGCGCTCAACCGCGAAAGCGGCGAGCACGTGCGTCAGGCCGTATTAGCCATCCCCCCGGCCTACCGCATGGTGCTTGTCCTGCACGATATGGAAGAACTGAGCACCGCCGAGGTCGCGCAAATCACCGGCTTGCGCGAAGGTACGGTGCGGGTGCGCCTGCATCGCGCGCGATTGCTGGTCCGCCGATATCTAACCAACCTCGCCAAGGGCACTGCTCCCGGCAGCCTCGAACTTCATGCTGCCATCGAGGGCGCGCGTCCCCAGCGCTGCCGCCGGCTGTTCGCTCTACTCTCGGACTACATGGACGGAGTGGTGGACGATGCCGTTTGCGATGAGATGGATCGCCACATCAACCAGTGCGAGCCCTGTCAAGTCTTTCTCGCCAGTTTGAAGGGGGCAGTAGAACGATGCCGTTCGTACACACCTGCCTGGGATTCGCAGCGCGCCAAGGAGCTACGTCAGGAGTTGATGGGACAGTATCAGCAGGCAATCGAGGCATTAGAGAAAGCCCGAACTCAGACGATCCCCGGCTAGAGCGGAGGCCCGCCGGCATCGTAGAGGTGCAGATAGGGCGGCCTTTCGCAGTCACGCAGTAAGGCGCTGATTGCGATTCCCATTTTGGGAACCTCCTTCTTGGCAGCCACAAAATCCCTGTAACACGGTAACGCGTCACTGCGTTTCTCCATGTGGTCCGATGTAATGGCCTTTTCGAGCCAGACTCAGCCACACGGAGAATGGAATGATTTCCGCAACGGTCACTCTCACTCAACCGCAAAGCAATCATCGACAATTTGTAGCTACCAGCGGTACCGGGCACCATCTGGTCATTGACGATCCAGCCGGCAATACCGGCGCCAAGCCGATCGAATTGGTCGCCATTGCCCTGGCCGGATGTACGGCCTTCGACGTCATCAATATCCTGCGCAAGAAACGTCAGCAGGTCACCGGCTATGAAGTGAAGGTCGAAGCCGATCAGGCGCCGAATCCGCCGCAGGTCTTTACCGACGTGCGCATTCACCACATCGTGACCGGCGGCGACGTCTCATCGCAGGCGGTGGAAGATGCCATCCGACTTTCCGAGGAGAAGTACTGCTCCGTCGGTGTGATGCTGCGGCAGAGCGCTGAACTGCACACGAGTTTCGAGATCGTACCGGCCAGCGAAGCGGTCCTGGTCGAGGCATAATGCGATGCAGCCGTCTCGCTCAATTCAACGTAGTGGCGCGAGCACGGCGTCCGTCGCGCTCCTGCTGCTTGTCATCATCGCAGCGCCAGCTAGATTTGCCGTGGCACAGGCTCCTCTGACTCTTGCTCAAGCCGTCAGCATGGCGCTGGATCGGAATCCTCTCCACAAAGCCGCCCTGGCGGAAACCCGCATCGGAGCCGCTGCCGTTCGCCAGGCGCAGTCGCCGCTCATGCCCAAGATCACATTCAGCGAGAGCGCGCTGCGCGGCAACGATCCCGTATTTGTCTTCGGCTCGCGCCTTCGCCAGCAGAACTTTACCGCCGCCGACTTTGCCCTCAACCAGCTCAACACGCCGACGCCCATCAGCAACTTTTCCAGCCGTTTCTCCGGCCAGTGGAACCTGTTCGACGGTTTGCAGAGCTGGTACGGCGTCACCCGCGCCAAGTACATGAAGCAGGCGGCCGAGCAGCAATTGGATCGCGCCGACCAGGAATTGGTCTACCAGGCGGTGCAGGCTTACTACGGCACACTTCTGGCGCAGCGACAGGTTCAGGTGGCAGAAGCCGGGGTTGAAACCGCGCAGGCCATTGAGGCCAGCAGCCGCGTGCGAGTCGAAAGCGGAATGGTGGTCGAATCCGATTTGCTGAGCGCGCAGGTCGCGACCGCATCGCGCAAGCAGGAACTCATTGCTGCGCAGAATGCGCTCTCGCTGGCGCGTACTCAGTTGGCGCTGGCGGTGGGTGCTTCATCCGATGCGTTGTTCGAGCCGCAGGAGGTGTTGACCGATCGCGCGTTCTCCCCGCTCCCTGTCGCCGAACTTGAGCAGCTTGCCATCGAAAAGCGTCCAGACCTGAAGCGTATGGAGTCGGAGCACCGTGCTCAGGACAAGAACATCTCGGCGGCCAAAGGAGCCTTCGCTCCCCGGCTCAACGTTTTCGGTTCGTGGGAGACCGACAGCCCCTCGCCGGGATGGAATGGCGGCAACAACTGGATCGCTGGAGCGGAGCTGCAATTCGACCTGTTTGACGGCGATAGTAAGCGTTCGAACCTGGCGATGCAGAAAGCGGTACAGGAGAAGGGAACTGCCATGCGCGACGCCTTTCGTGATCAGATTCGACTCCAGGTTCGGAAGGCCTATTACGATTTCGATACCGCACAACAACAGGTACGCGTGGCACGCTCCGCGATTGCTCAGGCGGATGAGAGCCTGCGCATCAACCAGAACCGCTACGACGGCGGCCTCACGACCATTAGTGACCTGCTCCGCGTGCAGGAGGCAGCGCAGCGCGCCAAGAACGACTACTGGCAGGCCGTCTACCGCGTGCAAACCAGTTATGCAGGGGTCGAGTTGGCAGCAGGAACACTCAACGCAAGCTCTCCCGTGGTGACGCAATGAATCTTCGCAACTCTTACCACAGTGTCATCCTGAGCGAGCCCGCGCCCGTTCGCAGAACCGGCGGGCCGAGTCGAAGGACCCCTATACTGACGACACTCTCTCTCGTACTCGCACTCCTGCTCCTCACCGCCTGTTCCAGCGAAAGGCGCGCAACCGCTCCCGCAACCGAAACCGTCCCCGGAATCGCCCTCTTTACCGCGCAACGCACCACCATCCCCGACTACATCGAAGCCACAGGCAGTGTCCGCGCCGCGCAATCGGCGCAGCTAGCCAGCCAGGTGATGGGCACTATCACCCGCGTGAACGTCCACGAGGGCGATCGCATCCATCGCGGACAGGTTCTGATCGCCATCGACGAAGCCCAGCCGCGCGCCGCCTATCAGAGCGCTACCGCCGGCCTTCAGGCTTCGCAGCAGGCCATCGCTGCGGCCGACGCCGACTACACCCTCGCCGAATCCACCATGCAGCGCTACCAGGTGCTCTATGACAAAAAGTCGGTCAGCCCGCACGAATACGACGAGGTGAAAGCGAAGCTTGTGGCGGCCAAGGCGCGACGTGACGCCGCCCATGCCAATAGCGCGCAAGCGGAAGCCAACGTTGCCGAGGCCAATACCGCCGTGGGCTTCACGAGGATTCGCGCACCGTTCGACGGTCTGGTCACAGCCAAGCTCGTCGACGCCGGTGCGATGGCCGCACCCGGCATTCCGCTGCTGGTTGTCGAAGATCCCAGCCGCTTCCGCCTCGAAGCTGTTGTGGATGAAAGTCAGATCGCCGCAGTTCAGCTGGGCGCGAGCGTTCCTGTCGTACTGGACTCGCTCGGTACGCAAACGATCACTGGCAAGGTCGTGCAGATCGTCCCCGCCGCCGATTCCACCACTCGCACCTTCACCGTGAAGATCGACCTGCCGGCCAATCCGCAGATCCGATCGGGGTTGTTTGGCCGCGCCCGCTTTCCGCGCGGAGAACGCGAATCGATCCTTGTTCCCCAGACCGCGCTGCTTCGTCGCGGCCAACTCGACGCCATCTACGTCGTCGGGCAGGACGAGGTCGCCGGCCTGCGCTACGTCACCCTTGGCAAGCCCAACGGCAGCGATGTCGAAGTCCTCTCCGGCCTCGACAACGGCGAGCGCATCGTCGCCCAGCCCGCCGATCGCGACCTCTCCGGCAAACGTGTAGGAGCGCAGTGATGATGGCGTCCTCCGCCAAATCTCCGCTGCGCATCGCCGGCCTGGTGGCCCAAGCCTTCATCAACTCCAAGCTGACGCCGCTCTTCATCGCCGGCGCTCTGCTTGCCGGCGCCTTCGCCGTGCTCATGACACCGCGCGAAGAAGAGCCGCAGATCATCGTCCCCATGCTCGACGTCATCGTGCAGATGCCCGGCGCTTCGCCCGCCGAAGTCGAGGAGCGCGCCACCATCCCGATGGAGCGCCTGCTGCGCGAAGTCCCCGGCGTCGAATACGTTTACTCCATCTCACAGCCTGGCATGAGCATGCTCGTCGTCCGCTTCTACGTCGGCACCAGGGAAGAGGATGCGATCGTCAAGACCTACAACAAGCTCTACTCCAACTTCGATCGCATCCCGCAAGGCGTCTCGCAGCCGCTTATCAAGGTCCGATCGATTGACGACGTGCCCATCCTCGCCCTCACGCTCTGGGGGGCGCACTATGACAGCTATCAACTGCGCCAGATCGCCGGCGAGCTCGAACACCAGCTCAAGCAAATCGACGACGTCTCCGAGACAACCCTCATCGGCGGCTTGCCGCGCCAGGTGCGGGTCGTGCTCGACACGCAACGTCTCGCCGCCTATGGCATGACCGCCGGCGCCGTCACCGCGCAGTTGCAGCAGGCGAATGCCCGCAGCACATCCGGCAACTTCGCGCAGGACAATCAGGAGTTCCAGGTCGAGGCCGGACGCTTCCTCGGGCGCGCTGACGATTTGAAGCAGGTCGTCGTCGGCGTCTATCAGGGCAAGCCGGTCTACCTGGGCGATGTCGCAGCAGAAATCGTCGACGGCCCCGCCGAGCCTGAGAACTACGTCCTCTACGCCAACGCCGCCGGCGCCCCGAAGTCAGAACTCCGCGGCGAATTCCCGGCCGTGACCATCACGCTGGCCAAGCGCAAGGGAACGAACGCCACCATCATCAGCGAAGAGGCTCTGCAGAAAGTCGCCAACCTCCGCGGCTATCTCCTGCCGCAAGACCTGAACGTCACCGTCACCCGCAACTATGGCGAGACCGCCAAGGACAAATCCGACGAACTGCTGAAGCACCTATTCCTCGCGACGCTCTCCGTCACGCTGCTCATCGCCCTCGCCCTCGGCTGGCGCGAGTCCGGCGTCGTGCTCATCGCCATCCCCGTCACGCTGGCGCTCACGCTCTTCATCTTCTACTTCTTCGGCTACACCCTGAATCGCGTCACCCTCTTCGCGCTGATCTTCTCCATCGGCATCCTCGTTGACGACGCCATCGTCGTCGTCGAAAACGTCGTCCGCCACTTCCGCCTGCCATCGAGCCGCGGGCGCTCGCTCTCCGACGTTGCCGTCGAGGCGGTGGACGAAGTCGGCAACCCGACCATCCTCGCTACTTTCGCCGTCATCGCCGCCATCCTGCCCATGGCCTTTGTTCGCGGCCTGATGGGGCCTTACATGCGTCCCATTCCCGTCGGCGCATCGGCGGCCATGTTGTTTTCGCTGATCGTCGCCTTCGTCGTCTCGCCCTGGGCGGCGCTGCGGCTGCTGCGTCATTACGCCACGAGCGACGGCCACAAGCACGAAAGCGAAGGCTGGACCACGCGTTTCTATCGTCGCGTCATGAATCCCTTGATCGCCAGTGCCCGCCGACGCCGGCTCTTTCTCGGCAGTGTTGTCGTCCTGCTCCTGTTCGCCTGCTCGCTCGTCGCGTTCAAGCTGGTGAAGGTCAAGATGCTGCCCTTCGACAACAAGAGCGAGTTCCAGGTCATCGTCGACATGCCCAACGGCACCACGCTGGAGCAGACGACGCGCGTCGCCCAGGAACTGGGCCAGTATCTCGGCCGGCAGCCTGAAGTCCTGAACTACGAGATTTATTCCGGCGCCTCAGGCCCCTACAATTTCAACGGGCTCGTGCGCCATTACTTCCTGCGCCACGGCGCCAACCAGGCAGACATCCAAGTCAATCTGCTCAACCGCCACGAGCGCAGCGCGCAGAGCCACGACATTGCCAAGCGTCTGCGTCCCGGACTTGTCGATATCGGCAACCGCTACGGCGCGCGCATCAAGGTTGCCGAGGTCCCGCCCGGCCCGCCGGTGCTGGAGACGCTCGTCGCCGAAGTCTACGGCCCCGATTACCAGCAGCAGATCGCGCTTGCCAAACAGATCAGGCACATCTTCCAGACCACGCCCGCCGTCGTCGATGTCGACTGGTACGTGGAAGATCCGCAGATAAAGTATGACTTGAAGGTTGACCTCGATAAGGCGGCTTTACATGGGGTTTCTGCCGCTGACATAAGCAAGACCATGCGGATCGGCTTGGATGGCGCCAGCGCCGGTCTTCTCCACGTTCCTGAGTCCCGCGAGGACATCCCCATCCGCGTTCAGCTAAGCCGTCCCGACCGCTCCAGCATCGCGTCGTTGGAAGAGCTT
This sequence comes from Terriglobales bacterium, assembly GCA_035262645.1. Taxonomy (GTDB): domain Bacteria; phylum Acidobacteriota; class Terriglobia; order Terriglobales; family Acidobacteriaceae; genus Bog-257. Next base: position 8,287 of record DATFSK010000005.1, on the reverse strand, counting down.
CGCCTCCCTTCAGCCGGCAACGGCCAGGTCTCCATCGGGGAACTGACAAACCTCGAGCAGAAGACCATCGACACCACGCTGTATCGCAAGAACCTCCTGCCGGTGGTTTATGTCCTCGGCGATGTGGCCGGCCAGGAAGAGAGCCCTGTTTACGCCATCGGCAAGATGAACCAGGCAATCGACCAGCTGCGCGCCCCCGGCGGCTATCCGATCAAGGTGTATAACGCCACGCTGCCCACTCAAACCGATCGTCTCTCCATGAAATGGGATGGCGAGTGGCACATCACCATCGAAGTCTTCCGCGACCTCGGCCTCGCCTTCGCGGCCGTGCTCGTCTTGATCTATATGCTGGTGGTCGGATGGTTCCGCTCGTTCGTCATCCCGCTGGTGATCATGGCGCCGATCCCGCTGACGCTGGTCGGTATTCTTCCTGCGCATGCGCTGATGGGCGCATTCTTCACCGCCACTTCGATGATCGGCTTCATCGCTGGCGCAGGGATCATCGTGCGCAACTCGATTATCCTTGTCGACTTCATCGAGCTGCGCCGCTCGCAGGGTATGCCGCTGGAAGACGCCGTGGTCGATGCCGGAGCGGTTCGCTTCCGTCCCATGCTGCTTACGGCCGCGGCCGTGGTCGTCGGCGCCAGCGTTATTCTCTTCGATCCAATCTTCCAGGGCCTGGCAATTTCGTTGATGGCCGGCGAAGTCGCGTCCACGCTGCTGTCACGTATGACGGTGCCGGTCCTCTACTACATGTTGGAAAAACACAAATCGCATGCTACCGGCGGAGACGCAACCGCGGTGCACTCAGAGGAGGTATTCGCATGACGGTCGAACGTGGTCTACGATTAATGGCGGGTAGCTTCGTCCTGCTTTCGCTGGCGCTGGGCTATTGGGTGAGTCCTTACTGGTATTGGTTCACCGCATTTGTGGGACTGAATCTTCTGCAGTCCGGCTTCACCAATTGGTGTCCTGCAATGTGGATGCTGCGAAAGGCCGGACTGAAATCCACCGATGAGATGTCGCGTGCCACGGCGGCGCGTTAGCAACGCGCTTCTGCGAAGTGCGAGAACTGCTCGCTTGCGCACCCGTAATCTCCGTTCAGGGAGTGTCGTCAGCAAAGGGTGTCGACCTTTCAACGGCGTCGCCCGGCGTCTTCATCATCGGGCGTCGTACGCCTCGAAGCGATCGCCGAGGCCGCATCACGTACTTTCGCAGAATTGCTTGCGGCGTTTCCATTCAGCGACCATGACCACCAACCGACTGGGAGCTACGTCGGAGCGAGATTTGGGTCCGAAACCAAAATAGTCACCGCCAGGCGTGTAACTTCCTCTAAAGCTCTTTTTCTGGTCAACCTCCGATAGCTCAGAGACAATCATCTTCCAACCACAGGCTCGTAAACAATCATTCGGGCAACTCCGTGGCCATCCTCTTCTTCTTCCGGCGCGTAGACTTTGTGAGTCTCTTCATCCACAGCCAGGCTGTGCACCTTCCGCTGCACAGGAAAATCTTCCAGCTTGCGATAGTGGTCCGGGTCATCCATTTGAAACACCGATATCGCACCGCTGTAGCATGCCACGTAGATCCGCTTGAGCCCGGAATCGAACTTGATCACATCGGGACCCGCCGCCATGGGCAAGAAAGCAATCGCTTGATGCGTGTCCAGGTTGAATACCGTCATCAGGTCGTTGCCTTCGCATGACAGGAACGCGCGATGATGTTCAGGGTCAAGGGCCATGCCATGATTACCTTCGCAGCGCCCGACAGGGTACTTGGCAACAACCTCATCCGTCGCGGGATCAATCACGGCCAGCAGATTCTGGTCCTGCAGGTTCACATAAACCTTCTTCGCTACGGGATCGTATTGCGGCATGCCCGTTTCGCTCTCGAAGTGAATGGTCTTCACAATGGTGTCGGTGCGCACGTCGACAATCGCTTCCGCCTTCCCGCGCTCATCTGAAACGTACAGCTTGTGGAATGGCGCAGCGTAGGCACTGCCGTCAGGCTTGGCCGCGGTCGGAATCTTCTTTATGACCTTCATCTGCCGAAGATCGACAACTCCGATGGTGTTGTCATACGCGTTCGAGGTGTACGCCTTCTTTAACTCCGGCACGTACTCCACGCCCTCCACTCCGGGAGTGTCGGTTATCGTGGCAACTACCTTATTCGTTCGCAGATCGATCACGTACGTCTGCTTGGCCGCCAGATGTGCCGACAGCAGGTAGTGCTCGTCGGGCGCGATGGTGAGATAGTCGAAGCGCTTTCCCGGTGGTCCCGGCAGGTCGAACTCGGCCACCTTCTTCAACACGTGCGAAGTGGAGTTCGAACCAGCTTTCGCGTTTGGCGCGAAGAGGATGAGTGTGGCAAGAAGCAATCGATTTATCTGCATCGGTTTTCTCCGTACTGGGAATGCGTGGTATCACCGGTTTGTGAGCAGCAATCCTGCGATACCCGCGCCAACAATTAGAAATGGTTCCGGAACCTTCTTGAGCATAAGCAGGACCAGCGCCAGCACCGCAATCGCCGCAGTCGGCAGGTCAATAATGGAACGGCGGCCGAGAATGAAAGCCGCGCCCACGATTGCGCCAACTGCGGCGGCCGTGACGCCCTGCACGAAGGCTTTCATCTGCCGATTTTGTGCGAAGCGCCGATAGTGCGGCGCTCCCACGATCACGATCAAATACGGCGGAGCGAAAACCGCCAGCGAAGCCAGTAGCGCTCCGGCAAAGCCGGAAACAACGTATCCGATGAATGCGGCGGTTATGACGACGGGCCCGGGTGTGATCATCGCTACCGCAATAGCGTCGAGGAACTGCTTTTCCGTCAGCCAATGGAACTTCTGCACGACTCCACCATAGAGAAAAGGAACAATCGCCAGACCACTGCCGAAGACGAATGCGCCCGCCTTCAGGAAAAAGAGAAACAGTGGTCCCATCCGCGCCGTGCTGTACGGAACCGCCATGGACCCGACAAGCTTGCCCACGGCTGTCAGCTGGGACATCCCAAAGCGCAGTTGGGGCAGACGGAGCGGAGCTTTGATCGCCATCGAGATGAAGCCGCAAAGCAAGAACAGCCAGATGATTTCGGACTCCTCGTAGGCAGTGGTAAGCGCCAACGCTGCAAACAGAATCCAGAGTAGCCGGTCCTTTTTCAAAGTCGAGCGCACAAGTCTGTAAGCGCTGGCGACAATGATGGCGACGACACAAGCGCCGATACCGTAAAACGTTCCTCGAATCCATGACAGTTGCCCATAATGGACATAGAGGAGCGAGAGAAGGATAACCAAGAGGAAAGATGGAAGGATGAAGACAATACCGGCGAGTGTGGCGCCCAATGCTCCCGCTCGAATCCAACCGAGATACATCGCCAACTGAGCGGCCAGCGGGCCGGGCGACAGCTGAGCAAACGCCAGGCCCTCGGCATAATCCTGACTCGATATCCACCGCCTCTGTTCCACCAGGTCCCTTTGCATATGTGCCGCCAGGGCAATCGGCCCACCGAACCCGAGGCTCCCAAGCTTCAAAAAGTACAGCAGAAAGCTGCGTAGCTCTGGCGTGGCATTTGGATCGGGAGCGATGGCGGGCTGCGGTTTCATGACGCCGAAATGAGTTGCCGATATTGTGTTACACATATAACATATTTGCAATGGCACTAACTTCGCCGCCCTGGCTGCTGCTGGTCTTCTCGCTGCCCGCAAAGAGCGCCAGCCAGCGAGTAGAAGTTTGGCGGAAGTTGAAACGTTACGGAATGCTGCCGCTGAGAAGCGCCGGCTATGTCCTGCCAAACTCGGCGATGAATCAGGAGCGCATGGAATGGCTCGCGTCCGCCATCCGCAGCTACAAAGGACAGGCGTCGGTGGTGCAAGTGCAGAGCATTGACGATCTGCCGGCGGCGCGTCTGCGGCAACTGTTCACCTCCGCACGTTCACAGGATTACCAGAAGCTCTTGCATGAGTTGAAGAAGTTCATGTCCTTGTCTCCCTCAAGACGGCCTCCCGGACGTCTTAACCGCATTCGGCGCCGTTTCGGGGAACTGGCGGAGATCGACTTCTTCGAAAACCCTCTTCGTGCCCGGGTAGAAAAGCTGCTGGCGCAGGCCGACGGCGCTACATCGATGAAATCAGCGCAGAGGCAGAAGGCGAGCCAGTACCACAATCGCCTGTGGATCACGCGCCCTCGTCCCGGAATCGATCGCGTCTCTTCAGCATGGCTGATTCGCCGGTATATCGACGCAAAGGCGCGATTCACCTTTGCAGGCGATCCCAGCACCCATCCCGAAGCGGTTCCTTTCGACATGTTCTGCCCGCAGGGATTCGGGCATCGTGGCGAGGATTGCACCTTCGAAACGCTGAGCAAGCAGTTCGCAATTCGCGACCGCAAGGTCAAGCGCATCGCGCAGATCATTCACGACGCCGATCTGGGCGATGAGAAATTCGGCCGCACCGAAGGCGAAGGCCTGGATCGCGTACTCAGCGGATGGGCGAAACAGGATCTGCCTGATGACGAGCTCCTGAAACGGGGAATGGAATTGATCGAGGGTCTGTATGAGTCGATGGCGTGAACCACAGGAGACGCCATGAGCGTGATGGATCGTGCGAAAAAGCTGCTGCTCGTCAGCAATTCTACCCTGCATGGCCGAGGCTATCTCGACCATGTGGAGATGGAGATCCGCGATTTGTTGGGAAGCGCATCGCAGGTTGTGTTCATCCCGTTTGCGCTGTACGAGCGGGGAAAATATGCGCAGAACGCGGCGGCGCGTTTTGCTGAGATGGGCTTCACCCTCACATCAATCCACGACGTCTCCAACGCGCGGCGGACGATCGAGCAGGCCGACGCCATCTTCGTCGGCGGAGGCAATACGTTTCGATTGCTCAAAGGTCTTCATGATCACGCGCTGATCGCTCCCATTCGCGCGAGAGTGGCCGCAGGAGCGCCTTATATCGGATCGAGCGCAGGCTCGATTGTCGCCTGCCCCTCACTGAAAACGACCAAGGATATGCCCGTGGTGCAGCCACCATCGTTCGAGGCGTTAGACCTCGTCCCATTCCAGATCAGTCCGCACTACCTGGATCCCGACCCTGCCTCCACGCACATGGGCGAGACGCAGGAGGAACGGATCATGCAATTCCTCGAAGAGAACGATCAGGCCGTCGTTGGATTACGCGAGGGCTCGTACTTGAGGGTCGAATATGGAAGCGTGATTCTGAAGGGTCCGAATATGGCGCGTATCTTCCGCCGTGGCGAGCGGCCCAGCGAACTTGCGCCGGGCATGGACCTCGCCGCGCTTCTCACCGAGCCGGTCGCGGCGATCGGAGCACGGGCATGAGCGCTGAAGATGTTCTGCTGCTCACCGCAGAGGACGTTCGCAAACTGCTGACGATGGACGAGTGCATTGCCGCAGTTGAGCGGGCGTTCCGGCTCTATGGCGAAGGGAAAGCTTGTCCGCCGGCGGTATTGAGCATGCACGCGCCGAATGGCACCTTTCATGTGAAGAGCGGGATGTTGAGCTTGAGCAGGCCGTACTTCGCGGCCAAGGTGAACGGCAACTTTCCCGACAATCGCACTCGCTTCGGCCTGCCCACCATTCAAGGCATGATCGTCCTGTGCGACGCTGAAAGAGGCATTCCACTGGCCGTCATGGATTCACGCGAGATCACCTCGCTGCGGACAGGCGCCGCGACGGCCGTAGCCGCCAGGTATCTGGCGCGGCCCGATTCGCACATTGCTACGATCTGCGGTTGCGGAGAACAAGGGCGTGTGCAGCTCAAGATGCTTGCCCGTGTCAGCCGGCTGCAAGCAGTGTTTGCCCACGATCTCGACCAGGGGCGGGCCGCGGCTTTTGCAGAGGAACTTTCAGAAGACCTAGGGATAAGCGTCACCCGAACCGCAGATCTCTCCTCAGCGGTCCGGCAAAGCGATATCTGCGTCACCTGCACCACTTCGCGCCGGCCTTTGTTGAACGCGAATGACGTCCTCCCTGGGGCGTTCATCGCTGCAGTCGGGGCGGACAATCCCGAAAAACAGGAGCTTCACCCCGACCTGATGGCTAAAAGCAAGGTCGTCGCCGACACACTCGATCAATGCGCCGCCATGGGAGATCTGCATCACGCATTGGAGGCAGGCGCGGTATCGCGCGCCGAAATTTTTGCGGAGCTGGGCGAAGTGGTGGCCGGCAAGAAGCCCGGCCGTGAATCCGACGCCGAAATCATTGTCTTCGACAGCACCGGTATGGCACTACAGGACGTCGCCGCCGCCGCTGTGGTTTATGAGAACTTCACTCGAGCAGGAGGGCACTCGGCGATCAGAGCTCTGGGCGAAGTTGCATCCTGACGGCGACAATAATGTTTCCCGCAAATTTTTGTGACCAACTGACATTGCATTAACGCTTTCAACCATTCGGAGGTCAAGGATGAAGCTACGAATCTCACTCGCCACATGGTTTCTCTTACTAGCTTCGCCGGTCATCGCCCAGGAGATGCCCTCCGACTACCAGCAAGTCCTGAAGATCGTCGGCAAGAGTGGCGATTACAAAGCGAACGTTCTCAAGGTGAACATTCCGCGCAATGATCTTCACGTCACCGTCGACAAGCTGTCGCTGCCCACTCCCTTCGGCTTTGGTGGTTGGTTCGCCATGACCAAGGGAGACGGCAACGAAGATGTCATGATGGGCGACCTAGTGCTGCTGCAAGAAGAAGTGAACCCCGTGATGTCAGCGCTGCTGGAGCACGGCTTGGAAGTGACTGCGCTGCATAATCACTTCTTCTGGGAGGACCCGCGCATCTTCTACATGCATCTGCACGGTCACGGCAAAGCTACCGATTTGGCCGAGCGCATCAAGCCTGCCCTTGACCTGATTGGCAAAGGGAATCCACCGCAGACGCCCGCAGGCGCAGCCAGCACCAGGACATCGCTCGACACTGCTCAGATCGCCAAGATTGTCGGACACGAAGGCGAGCAGAATGGCGCTGTTTACAAAATCACCGTGGGACGCGACGATCTCAAGCTGAAGGACATGGGAGCGGTAATCAATTCCCGCATGGGATTGAACACATGGGCGGCCTTCTACGGCAGCAACGAAGATGCCGCAGTTGCGGGCGATGTTGCCATGCTGGGGAACGAGGTCACTCCCACGCTGAAAGCTCTCCGCCAGCATGGATTGGATGTAGTTGCGATCCACAATCACATGATCGGCGTACAGCCGGCAGTAATCTTTCTCCACTACTGGGGACGTGGTCCCGCCGACAAGCTGGCCGCCGCCTTCAAAGCTGCGCTCGATCAGCTGGGAAAAGGTGGACAATAGCGGCTAAGCAACAAACCTCATTCGCAAGGGCGGATGATCTGCAAAAACCGCACAAGCCTGGGGCACAGCATGGGTTGCGGACAGTGCATGCAGCCGCGTAGACCAAGCGCCTGCGATGGATGGCGCCCTGAACAATCGCTCTGACGGCAGGCAACGCCGATCAGCAACTTCCTGCAACGCGAACCTTTCCTAAGAAGATCGTCGCCACCCAATTGCGGCGCGATACGAGCCAGCATCTCGACGACTGGGGGAGGCTGGTCCAGTCGAAACGAGGGAGCAAGTCTGGGCTAGTCGACCGCCAGCCATTTCCAAATCCAAACTGAGCTGTCCGAAACCACTACTTCTGGCAGGTTCTGTTGCGACTGGCGGCCTTGCGGTAGCAAGCAAATTCCTGCTTGACTGCCCTGGCACTGCCAGTGATTTAATGGCAGGACGATAGAGGATGTCATCTTCGGCAGCGCACTCAATAAAGGGTCTTGGCCTTGGCCCGGGGAACTAAATTCAAACAGTACAGGACGCGCACATGTCTACCTCCAGACGCGACTTCCTTAAGGTCAGCACTATCGGAGGCGTTGCCGCTTCCGTTCTCGGTTTTGACCTGAGCTCCGCTTACGCAGAAGTGCGGGAGATGAAGATCGCCCGCACCACCGAGACGCGCTCCACCTGCCCTTATTGCGCGGTCGGCTGCGGCGTCATCATCCACACGCTGGGCGACAAGTCCGGGAACGTGAAGTCGGCCATCGTTCACATCGAAGGCGACGCTGACCATCCGACGAACCGTGGGGCACTGTGCTCCAAGGGCATCACGCTGAAGCAGGACGTGATCAATGATCGGCGCCTGACCACCGTCAAGTACCGAGCGCCCGGCAGCACCCAATGGGAAAACAAATCCTGGGAGTTCGCGATCGACCGCATCGCCCACTTGCTGAAACAGACGCGCGACGAAAAGCTGGTCACAACAGACGCTCAGGGGCATACGCTCAACGCG
>DATFSK010000004.1:0-3024 GCA_035262645.1 Terriglobales bacterium | reverse complement strand
GCCGTGCTGAAGCATGCGAACCAGTATGGGCTGAAGTACATCTTCGTCCGCGACCGCTTCTACGAGCCGTTGCTTGCCTTTGCCGGTTGGCGTCAGGCCGAGACCTACGACAACGGCAACGTCACACTCTGGACAAAAGATGATGTTCCGCCCGCGCACAAACTGGAATTTGGGGTTTCGCCTCCCCCTGCCTGGCAAGGGCTGCTGTGGGGCGTTCTGCCGGTCGGCGCCAGCATCTTTGCAATCTTTGCGGTGCTGCTGATTCCTGACCGCCGCCGCTTCGTAGAGCCACTTGAATTTCCGGCCACCGCCCCAGAACCTGCACTTCGGGAGGCAAAGTGATGATCACCAAGATCGGACTTGCGCTTCTCATGGCGATCATTACGGTGCTGCTGATCGCGGCTGGTTACGCGACGAGTGGCGGCGTCACCACCAACGCCGATTCTCCCGAGGCCGCCGTGCGCTCGCTTTACGATCACGTGCGCGGCCGCGACTTCAACGGCGCATTTCGTTATGTCGCTTCGGCCAGCAACACTGACGAAAAGGCATTCACGCAAGACGTGGGCGGCAGCGATGGCAGCCTGCGCACTTTCTCCTCGTTGCAAGATGTGGAGACCACGGTTAAGCACGAGAACGACAGCGAAGCCTTGGTCCAGGCCAAGACGCATTGGTCCAGCGCGGTCGGCGGCTTGTATGAGACGCGCGACTTAAACGTTGTTCGGGAGAACAGTCAGTGGAAGGTGATCTGGCCCGCCGATAAGACGCAGAACCCACCGCCGCAAGTCGTAGCCGTGAACTTCCTGCGCTGGGACATCATTCATCGCGGTCAAGGGGACGACTGGGGAGCGCAGGATGTGGCTGCTCCGAACGCGCAGATCATCTCCATGAACGCGCTGCAGCACGATCTCGGCAATGGTCTGCAAGGGGTCATGATCGTTGGCGAGATCGAGAACAAAGACACGGTTCCGGCATTTGTCTCGGTAAGTGCGACGCTCGTCGGGAAAAATGGTGAAGTGCTGGGCGAGGAAAGCTCGTTCGATAAGATTTCGCATACCCTGCTGCCGAAAGAAGTCTCACCCTATCGCATCGACTTTCCCGGCGTAAGCCTCAGCAACGTAAAGAAGGTCACGATGCAGCCCAACGCACTGCTGGTGCCGGCTTCGGCGGATCCTGTAATTGCCGTGCTACATCAGCGCATCGAGACCGACGCGCGTGGGCACAAGCTGTTGAAAGGCGAGCTGGTGAACCAGAGCGGCGAGACCGTCAACATCCCCCACGTGATCGCGACCTACTACGACGACTCGGGCAAGATCATTTGGGTATCGGACGGATATGTCGACCACGCGCTCGAGCCGCAGGTTCCGGAGCCGTTCGCGGTTGACGTGCGCGACGACGTCGGCCCCAGTCCGAAGTTTCGTGTCACCGTGAACCAATACAGTATTGACCGGCAGGGGGCGTAACGATGCGCAGGATTCTGCCGGTGGTAATTTCCATTGCTTTCGCTACCAACGTGCTTGCTCAACAGATGCGCCTTCCCGGTCGGGTGACCGCCAATGCCGGAGCTTCAATCGAGACCTTGGGTAACGGTTCCGCAACGTTTTATCTTGTCGGCCCCGGCACTGCGCTGAAACGTGAGGTAAAGCTTGGCGACACCATCCAAGTCTCCGGAACCGACTTGCGCAACGCCGGCCGTTACACCGCAACTCTGAAGTCAGGCGGCGATGTGCAAACTGCTTCTTTTGTGGTTGCACCGGCGCAGGCTGCTGCGATCAGCTTTCTGGCGCGGCCTTCGCGCGTTCCCGTGGCTGCGCATGATGCGATCAGCGGCGTAGCTTTCGTGTTTGACGATTATAAAAACCTGGTGACCTCGCCCACGGAAGTCACATTCAACCTCGCAGTGGGGGGTGCGCCTCCGCTCGCGCGCAAAGTGCAATCGCACGATGGCATCGCCTGGACGCGGCTCGACTCCGCGCGGAAAGCCGGGGCAGCGCAGTTCGTTGCGTCCGTGGGAGACACACAAGTGCGGCGCGTGGTGCAGCAAGTGGCCTCGGATCCCTGCGACCTGCGCTTCCATGCTGCGCCGGCAAAGAATGGTGTGCTGGTCGAAACCGATCCCGTACGGGACTGCAGCGGAAATCCCGTGCCGGACGGGACCATTGTTACGTTCGTAGAGAGCGACGGCCAGACACGCTCCACCGTCGACGCGCGCGTCAAACGCGGCGTAGCCCAGGCTGAATTGCCCGCAGTGCCGGGCGCGACCATCACGGTCGCCTCAGGCGTAGTCGCCGGCAACGAAGTCAGGTTGGGAGGAAGCCGGTGAAGACGAGATTGCGGATGGCCTGCGCGCTCATTTCCCTGTTGGCGCTCGCTTTCCTCGGCTTGGCTGCCCTGCAGAGCATTGGTCCGAAGAGCGCCCAAGTGGGCGGCCTGGTCAGCGGCGCTGCAGCCATTCCTGCCGACAATCCCAAGGTTTCTCTCGATACTTCCTCCACCGGGCCCCGCCAGGTGGAAGATACGACCGAGCGCGCCATCATCCGCGACTATGGCCGCGCCTGGCATGACATGGCCGACGCCCTCTCCGAGAACCGTAGCGATCTGCTACCCAACTCATTCGTCGGGATTGCGCAGCAAAAGATCGCTGACCGAATCGCGTCGCAGCAGCATTCTGGTTTGAGCACGCGCATCATCGATCACGGACATCGCGTGCAGGCGGTGTTCTATTCGCCGGAAGGATCGGCCATGGAGTTGCACGATGCGGTGCAATACGAGCTTCAGGTGCTCGACGGAAGCAGCATCATTTCGACGCAGAAGATCACCGCGAATTACATCGCGCTCATGACTGTGGCCGAAGATCGCTGGAAATTGCGGGTACTGCAAGAAGCGCCGTAACGCGACCACGCTCGAAGCAAACAAAAGGGCGGGAGGTCATCCTGCCCTTGATTCTCTAACGCGCCTTACCAGGCCAGTCGCAACCCCAGCTGGATCTGTCGCTTTGCCAACGCCGACGTATAGCCTAGGGCGCTG
>DATFSK010000003.1:0-3894 GCA_035262645.1 Terriglobales bacterium | reverse complement strand
AGCCAGCTTAGGGTCGGCTTGAGAATCGAATCGCCGGAGAGCGCGGGAAACAGCGGCTGCCCCGGCAGTCCGAAGCGCAGCACCCCGTCGATCTCGATGATGGGCTGGCCATAACCCGGTTGCGGATAACCATTGGCCAATGCCGGGGCGGGAATGTAGCCGCTGCGCACAATCTTGCCCTTCATCGTTTCCTGCTTTTCGCCGCGCTGTACCAGGAAGTCGATGGTCTTGCCTTCATAGAAAGACAACAGCAATTCTTGGGAGACCGGATCATTGCGATAGTTCTGTTCGAGGATTTGGAGGGGCCGTCCCGCAGGATCGCGCAGGATCACCGAATCGGGCTCAAGATGAGCAGCAATCCCGGCATACTGCACCTGGTTCACGCCGTCTTTCAGATCCATGGGAAAGCGCTCCCGCGCGACAAAGAAATTCTGGTTGTAGATAGTGAGCGCCGGCGCATTCGAACTATCGCTCTCCGCCATTCCCCAAGTTACCGAACACGCGCACAGCCAGAGTAAGAACAGCGTCTTCATTGCAATCTCCCCTTGTTGCTGTTGGGAGAACGGGGAGCGAAGCGCAACTTGCAGCGGGGAATTGGTAACCCCGGGCAGAACGAGAGTAACCGGCAACACCAGACGCAGCAAAGCGGCGTCTCTCGAGCTGACGCGAGGGGCGTTCACGACCGCCGCCGCAGGGACGCAGCTCCGCTGCGTCTGGTGTTACTGCACCGCTGGCGCCCGATGCCACCCGAAGAACGCTCGTCCCACCCAACGCAGCACCCGCCACCCGATCCACACGGCTGCGACGCCCGTCATGGCCCAGAGCAAGACGACAGGCAGATACAGAATGACCGCCGTCATCGTCCCGGCATAGTCGGCCAACCCGTCAAGGGCGTCGCGGGTTGCGAGCTTGAGCTGATCGAGCGGATGCCAGTCGAAGCGAAAAGCATCCATGTTGGCCGGTGCCCGCAAACCAATCGTGATGGCGACGGTTTCCACCTGCTTCGACAGGGTTCGGAACTCCGTCTGTTGTTGCTCGATTTCCCCGCGCACGCCACTGAGTTTTTCGCTGACCTCGAGCATGTCTTTCACCTGGCTCGCGTTTTTCATGATCTCGAGATACTGCGCCTCTTCCGCTCGCAGGTTACGCAGTCGCGCGTCCATGTCGGCGTATTGTTTTGTGACGTCCTGCGCGCCGGTCTTCTCGCTGTCCACGCGAATCGCCATCTTGCGCAGGCCGGATTCGGCCTCGTCCAGTCTCGCCGCGGGCACGCGTAGCGTCACACTCGCGCTGGGAGCGTTCTCGGTGCTGAGCTCGGAAGATTCGACATAGCCGCCAAGGCCGGCGGCAAATGCCTGAATCGCTCGTGCCGCATCGATGGGATTGGCCACCGTCATTTCGATGGCGATGGTGCGGACCATTTTGCGGTCGGCCACCGCGTCCTCCCCGCTGCGAGCCGCAGGTGGCGCTGAAGCCGTCGCAATACCCAACTTCGAACTGGACACGGCCGCCTGGGGCGCCATCGAATATGCGCGCTCGAACGGCGGTCCGACCCGAGGTGCCCACGCCCGCTGGAGGTTCGGGGTGCAGATTGCTGACAGGATCAGCATGGTCCCACCTGCGACGCCCCACATCCAGGGCCGAATGTTCCCTCTCAATGATTCCAGCCGCGTTGGCATAGTCGTTCTCCTTGCCGGAAGAACGGCGCGCCGAAATCGTCTTGCGGCAATTTTCTAAAGCGGGGGGTTGGGTCAGCGGAGATGATCGGACACGGATTTCGCAAAGCGATGCGCAGCATCCCCCGTGAAGCCCAGAAAAAGCGCAGGCTCAATCAACTCCAGCTCCATCAGCAGAAATCGGCCGCCGCTTTCGACGCCATCGACGCGGGCGTAGAGCGGCACCTGTTCGAGCGCGGCAACCACACGGGCGGCCGCTTCCCGGATTTCACGGGGCGCTTCGGCGCTTTCCTCCGACCCGCCGAAATCATGCTGCACGCGGAAGTCTCCGGCCCTCGGAATCTTGATTACCGCATGACTGAACTTGGCGGAAAAAAAGATCAGCGACCACTCGCCGTTCGTCCGGATTCCATCCATGAACTGCTGCACCATCACGCCGGGCCCGGCCAGCAGCTCATCCGCCAGCGACTGCGCGGCGGCCGCATCATCCGCCGAGACCAGCATGGTGCGGTGCGCGGTCGCCGACACGCGCGGCTTGATTACAGCCCGATCCCAGCCGAGCGCACGCAGTTGCTGGAGCAGGCTGACCCGCTCCTCGGGCCAGAGGGTCGGCACGATCGGAATCCCGCGGCTTTCGAGATCCCGCAGGTAACTCTTGTCGGCATTCCAGCGAACCATGTCCGGCGGATTCCACAGTCGCACCCCGGCTTTTTCCAACCATCCAATCCAGGCGAGAAAGTCAGCGAGGCGCAGGTGGTAATCCCAACAGGAACGCAGGATGACTGCGTCGCAACCGGACCAGGGGACATCAGGATCGCTCCACACCGCAGGCTCAGCCGCAAAACCTCGACTTCGCAGGGGCGCGATCAGCAGCCGATCGTCGTCCGTCAATGACACGAATTTCTCGCAAGTGGCAAGCGCGATCCGTCGCATGGCGGGAAAAAAGGCGGCTTCGAGCCGCCCTGGGGAATCGGACACCAGACCCGGTCAGATATCCAGGTTCTTCACATCCAGCGCGTTCTCTTCGATGAACTTCCGCCGCGCCTCGACGTCTTCGCCCATGAGCGTGCTGAAGATGTTCTCGGTTTCGGTGATGTCCTCGAGCTTCACCGAAAGCAGGGTACGGCGCTCGGGATCCATGGTCGTCTCCCACAGCTGCTGCGAGGTCATTTCCCCCAGCCCCTTGTAGCGCTGGACGGTGAATTCTTTCTTGCCTTCGCTGAGCACATACTCGTAGAGATCGCGAGCGGTGGTTTTTTCGACCACTTCCGTGATGGCCGATTTTCTCTTCGGCGCCGCGGCCGGCGTTTTCTTCTCTGCGTTCTCGCCGCTCTCCTCCCCGCTCGATTCTTCTTCCTCGGGCTCGGCCTTGGCAGCGCTGGACCGGGGCACGGCTTCAATCACGAAGGGCGGCTCGAGAAAGGGCTCGATCTGCTTGAACTTCGCCACCAGCTGGCGGTACTCGGGCGAGGTGGCCAGCTCCCAGTTGACGACGTGCTCGGCGCCCTGGGAATTCACGTACCGCACCTCCCACAGGTTGTGTTCTTCCTCGTAGCGGCTTTCGACTTCCTTGAAGCCGCGCTCCTTCTGCATGTGCTTCAGCTCCCGTTCGAGCTTCTCGATTTTCTTGGGTGCGGATTTCTTTTCCCCTTCGAAATCGGCGCGCTTCAAGAGATCCAGCCGCGGCAACATCTCGGTGATCTTCTCATCCCGCAGCCGCTTGTCGAGCTTGTCGAGCGAGTCGAGATAGTCCTTCAATCCGGTGATGAACTTCGCCAGCGCCGCGCCCTCCAGCTTGGCCGCGCCCTCACCATAGCGCACCACCAGTCCTTCGGCGGCGCGCTTCACCATGACTTTCACGTATTCTTTGTCGTCCTTGATGTACTGCTGCGACTTGCCCTTCTTGATTGAATAGAGCGGCGGCTGCGCAATGTAAACGTTGTTGCGCTTGATCAGCTCCTGCATGTGGCGGAAAAAGAACGTCAACAACAGGGTGCGGATGTGGCTTCCGTCCACGTCGGCGTCGGTCATCAGGATGATCTTGCCGTAGCGCAGCTTGCTGGCATCGAAATCTTCCTTCGAAATGCCGGTGCCGAGGGCGGTGATCATGGCACGGATTTCCTCGTGCCCCAGCATCTTGTCGTAGCGCGCCTTCTCCACGTTGAGAATCTTGCCCTTGAGCGGCAGGATCGCCTGGAAGCGGCGGTCGCGTCCCTGT
>DATFSK010000002.1:0-3714 GCA_035262645.1 Terriglobales bacterium | reverse complement strand
TATCAACCGAAGCGACAAAGCCTGCGGCTGGACACACCGCCGCCAAGACGGCGGATCCAGTTCCGCCTTTGGCCGCAGCCGTTCTGCCGGCTAAACCAGCCCCGCCGATTCAGGTCGTTCTCTCGCCCTCGCTGCAGGTTCCGCCCAAGCCCGCGGCTGCAACTCCGGCGGAGCCGGCCGCGAAAAAGATAGATGCGCCGCAGGCTTCCCCCGCGGCAAAGTCAACGACCGCGCCGGCAACCACCACTACGCAGCCGGACAAACCTGTCGCCGCCGCTGCCCCAGCCGCTCCGCTAAACGAGAAGCCGGCGGTCACCGAACCAGGACCGGCACTTGCCGAGCAAGCCGCAGCCGCTGCCCCAGCAAAACCCGTCCTGACATTCGGCCAAGCGACCGAAGAGCGCACGCAGCGCCCCTGGATGGTCATGATGCTGGTCGCCATTGTGGTGGCGACGGCGTTCGCGGCGGGTATCTGGTGGAAACTGAAATCGAATCAGATCGGCTCGCAGATCGTTCACAATCAGCCGGTGCCGCCGGCGGCGCAAACCAAACCCGTGCCTGCACCTGTTGCGACAGCACCCGCGCCCGAGGCCGAAGCCTCTGATTCCGACAACAAGCCTGACGATTCCCCCGCCACTCCGCAGGAGTTGGCCAAGTTCCCGCGCGTGACCGGAGTCCGCCACTGGTCATCGGCTGACTCGAGCACGGTCGTACTTGATCTCGAAGATCAAGTGCAATACGAGCCGGGACATTTGCCGAATCCCGAGCGCTTCTACTTTGATCTTCGCGACACGCAGCTTTCTTCCGAGCTGCAAGGCAAATCGTTCGAGGGCGACGCTCTGCTGAGCCACATCCGCATTGCGCAGCCCCTTACGGGCACGACGCGCATCGTCCTCGAAGCTCGCGGCAGCAACACGGTCTCGGCGCCGCAGGTCAGCCTCGAGCGCGATCCCTACCGTCTGGTCATTCAAGTCAGCAAAGCAGGAGCCACTCCCAAGGTCGCGGTCAATCTCTTTCCGAAGGCCCCAGAAGCTGAGAGGAGCAAGCTGGCAATCGTAATTCCGCCGCCGAGCAAAGAAGACGTGCAACTGCGGTCACACGTTTCCAAGCTTCGCATTGTCGTCGATGCTGGACACGGCGGATGGGACCTGGGCACGGTCGGCCGCCGCGGATTGCTCGAAAAGGATCTGGTGCTTGAGATCTCGCAGCGGTTGGGCAAGCTACTGCAGTCGCGGTTGGGCGCTGAGGTGATCTACACGCGTCCCGACGACAACTACATCCCACTCGACCAGCGCGCGATTATCGCCAACCAGGCGCAGGCGGACCTCTTTGTGTCGGTCCACGCCAACTACAGTGATATGCCTTCGGCGCGCGGAGTCGAAACCTACTTCGCGAATTTCTTCACCGCTCCGGGTACTAAAGATCTCAGCAATCCCGCCGGACCCAAAGAAGCGGCCATGCGCTCCTCGCCGCCTAAGGGCGTTCCCATGCCTTCTCTCACAGCCGCCGAGTTGCACGACCGCATCGAGCAGTCACGGCGGCTGGCGGCCAGTGTGCAGCGGTCGCTCTACGGAACTTTGGGGTCACAGAATCCAGGAATCAAAGATCGCGGCATCAAAGAGGCGGGATTCGTCGTCCTGACCGAGAGTGCAATGCCGGGAATTCTGGCGGAAGTTTCGTTCGTCTCCAGTCCAACGGACGAGCAGAAACTACGCAGTGACGGTTACCGCGAGCAGATCGCCGAGGCGCTGTATCGAGGCATCGCCAGGTACGCCGCGAACTCGAAGGGCGTGAAAGTGGCCAGCGCAGCGAAGTAATCCTCCCTCCACCGTTGAACTTCCGGCAGGCCCCCGATACCATCTTTCGATGCTGCACTGGGGCTGCGCTTGACACCTTCGACAGAGCATTGCGACGTCATCATCATCGGGGCGGGGCTTTCCGGCATCGGCGCGGGGTATCGGCTGCAAACACGCTGTCCCGGAAAGCGCTACATCATTCTCGAAGCGCGTGCCGGCATCGGGGGCACGTGGGATCTGTTCCGCTATCCCGGGATACGTTCCGACTCCGACATGGCGACCATGAGTTACCCGTTCCGTCCGTGGAAAGAGGCGGAGGTAATCGCCAGCGGCTCCAGCATTCTGGAGTATGTGAGGGAGACCGCGCGCGAGTTTGGCGTCGACCGCAACATCCGGTTTCGCCAGCGAGTGCAGTCGGCTCGCTGGTCGTCGGCTGATGCGCGCTGGACTCTCGATGCCAAGAAGGACAGCGGCGAAATCATCCGCTATACCTGCGACTTCCTTTACGGATGCACCGGCTACTACCACTACGATGCGGGCTACGAACCTGGTTTTCCTGGCAGTGAGAGCTTTCAAGGCCAAATCGTGCATCCCCAGAAATGGCCCGAGGACCTCGATTACGACCGCAAGAAGATCGTCGTGATTGGCAGCGGAGCCACTGCTGTCACGCTGGTTCCGGCAATGTCTGATAAGGCAGCGCACGTTACCATGCTGCAGCGCTCGCCCAGCTACATTTTGAGTTTGCCGCAGCACGATCCGCTGGCACATCTCATGAAACATGCGTTGCCGCTGCGCAGCGCCCTCCGCATGGTGCGATGGAAGAACATTCTGATCAATACGGCGATTTTCCAGATTGCTCGCCGCGCTCCGGGCTATGCGCGCCGCCGGCTCCGCGACGGCGCCGCCAAAGATCTTCCCGAGGGATACGAGGTCGACAAGCACTTCAATCCCCGCTACCCGCCTTGGGATCAGCGTCTGTGCCTTGTCCCCGATTCCGATCTGTTCAAAGCAATCAGCAGCGGGCGCGCATCGATGGTGACCGGCGAGATAGACACGTTCACCGAGCGCGGAATCCGGCTGAAGTCCGGTGAGCAACTCGAGGCAGACATCATCGTGACCGCGACTGGCCTGCGGATGCTCGCTTTGGGCGCGGTTCAACTGGTCATTGATGGGACGCCGCTCGTGCCGGCCCGCGAATTTATTTACAAAGGAACGATGCTCAGCAACGTGCCGAACTTTGCGTTCTGCATCGGATACACCAACGCAGCCTGGACACTGCGCGCCGATCTGGCGTCAATGTACATCTGCCGCGTTCTGAACCACATGGACCGGCGCGGTTATCGCACTTGCAGGCCAACTTGTGACACAGCCTCGCTCGAAGCGAGACCGCTGCTCAATCTGACCTCTGGCTACGTGATGCGCGCTGCGGCAGACCTGCCGAAATCAGCGACCAGCGCTCCCTGGCTCATCCGCCAAAACTACATTCGCGACATGCTGACGATGAAGCTTGGGCGGATTGAAGACGGAATCTTGCGGTTTTCCAAAGCAGTTCCGATCAAGGATGCGGGAACGCGGGAAGAAGTCAGCGCGGTTGTGTAGGGACGGAAGCATTCGTCCGTCCCGCAACCCTGCGCGCAGCGAAGGGGAGCGTGCTTCGAGTGTAAGTCTGTTCTGAAACTTTCTTTTCTATTCCCGCACCCGAGAGACCCCGCATTTTCGGCTCTTGCTCTTCCCTCGCGGCTCAAAGCCGGACGGTGCCGACACGTGTGCTCCGCTGGCGGGACGGACGACAGCGTCCCTCCCTACACGAGCTAGTTGGCGGGGACGCCGCCGTATTTCTCCAGCCACTTCAACTCTTCGCGCACTTTGATTTTGCCGTGCCAGGGGTTCTTTGCTAACGAGTGGCCCTCGCCGGGGA
>DATFSK010000001.1:0-25083 GCA_035262645.1 Terriglobales bacterium | reverse complement strand
GATAGTCAGTTGCCAGAATGCTTGGTGTGAACGATTCAGGATTACTCTCATTCATAACACATGCACTCCAATCGCCTCGGGGATTGCCCTCATTCCTGCGGTTGAAGGTCTCCGACGGCTGCCCGTTTTTGATTAGCGTTTTTCGCCTGGCTCTGGTTTGGCCTGCCCCTCTGGGAACCCTTCCACTACACCTGGCAATCAACGCTTGCCGGGTTCCGGCGTCTAAGTAACTGAAATGCGCCCTGAGTCTTATATGCGAAATCGAATCCTCCGCCCACTTGCCGTTTCGGCGCTTGTCATTTCCTTTGTACCGGTTGCAGCAACGGCGCAGCAGGCTGCGAATAACCAGCCGGCCCAGCCCTCCACCGATAAGCCCGTTGCCACGTTGAAGGTACAGGCGCGCGAGGTGCTGCTGCCCGTGACGGTGCGCGACAAGCACGGAGCGTTGGTGGCCAGCCTCGACAAAGGCGACTTCGCCCTGACCGAGGACGGACGCCCGCAGACCATCAAGAGCTTTACGCACGAGTCCAACCTGCCGTACAAGCTGGGCCTGCTTATCGATACCAGCCGCAGCGTCTCGGGCGCGCTCGAACACGAGCGGAAGGCAGGCGAGCAGTTCGTCGACGCGATGCTTCCGGCCGAACCGCGCGCAAAGGACCCGGACCAGGCATTCCTGATCCACTTCGACCGCCAGGTCGAGCTCCTCGAAGACTTCACCACCTCGCGCGACAAGCTGCACCACGAACTGGATGAGATGAGCGCCTCGCGAGAACGTCGCGACGACAGCCAGGGCCCCGAGACGACGGGCGACGATCGCGAGCGTCCCTCCGCTCGCCGAGGCGGAACTCAGCTGTATGACGCGATCTTCCTGGCCTCCGACGACCTGATGAAGCATCAGGATGGGCGCAAGGCGCTGGTCGTCTTCTCCGACGGCGTGGATCGAGGCAGCAAGGACACAATGAACGACGCAGTCGATGCGGCCGATCGTGCCAACGTCGCGGTCTACACCATCTATTTCAAAGGCCAGGAAGAACACGCCTCAAACTTCGGCTATCCGGGAGGCGGACACCATGGAGGCTACCCCGGCGGCGGATATCCGGGCGGAGGGGGCTATCCGAGTGGCGGCGGCTATCCCGGTGGCGGACATCATGGCGGTGGCGAAAAGCCCGCCGTCGATGGAAAGAAGATCATGCAGGAGATCGCGACTCGCACCGGCGGCCATGCCTATGAAGCCAAGAAGCGCGAAGATCTGGACGCGATCTACAAGCTGATTGCCGAAGAGTTGCGCGGTCAGTACCTGCTAACCTACACGCCCGACAAGGTCGACAACGACGGCGGATACCACAAGATCGCGCTCAAGCCGACCAAGGGCGACCTGCAGGTTTCCACCCGCGAAGGCTACTACGCGCCCGGCGGAGACGAATCGAAATAACAACCATGCGGGTGTTTCGACAGCTCCAGGCAACTTTTGCCGAAAAAATCACGCTGACTCACCCTGCCAGACGATGTACGCTTGCAGAAAAACCTCTGGAGGGACCAGCGTGGCGGAGAACAAGACCAGGCCCACTCAGGTGAGCGTCGCCAAGACTGTGGACGCAGTGCCCGATGAAACCAGACGCGCCGACGCTAAGAAGCTCGTTCGCATCATGCAGGAAGCGACCGGGGAGAAGCCTGAGATGTGGGGCCCGTCGATCATCGGCTTCGGTACATACCACTACCGATACGAAAGCGGACGCGAAGGCGACACGCCGTCGGTCGGTTTTTCCCCACGCAAGAATGCGTGTGTGCTTTACGGGCTGCTGGGAGTAGACGGCTCTGACGAACTGCTCCCGAAGCTGGGCAGGTTTACTACCGGAAAAGGCTGCCTGTACATCAAGAAGCTTGCGGATGTGGACGAGAAGGTGCTGAGGGAATTGATCACCCGGTCCGTTGCCGCTAGGCGAGCTCACTGAGAAATTTCGATTGTAGAAACACAAAGGGTGCCGCATTGCGGACACCCCTCGTGTCACTACGGGCAAAACCAGAGCTGGTGTGTCCTGTTGAATCCTTTCAAGGTCGGCGCCCCCTGGTGGTCGCGTCGACCTTGTATTGCGGGTTCGAGAAACAGCAACTCTAGTTTTGCTTCAGCCCTGTTGCGAACTACTTGTTACCCGTGCCGATGCTGCCGTTCTGCTCCTCGATCGCTGCCTGTGCGGCTGCAAGGCGCGCCGTGAGCAACCGGAACGGGCTGCAAGAGACGTAGTTCAGGCCGATCTTGTGGCAGAACTTGACGGACTCAGGATCGCCGCCGTGCTCGCCGCAAATGCCGACCTTCAGATTGTTCCGCGTGTTGCGTCCCTTCGCGGTCGCCGTCTTCACCAGCGATCCGACGCCGGCCTGATCGAGCGTTGCGAACGGATCGTGCTTAAAGATGCCTGCCTTCAGATATGCAGGCAGGAAGTTGTTGATGTCGTCGCGCGAGATGCCGTAGGTGGTCTGGGTCAGATCGTTGGTGCCGAAGCTGAAGAACTCGGCTTCTTCGGCGATCTGATCGGCAGTCAGCGCAGCGCGCGGCAGCTCGATCATCGTGCCCACGAGATACTCGACCGTCTCACCCTTCTCCTTGAAGACATCGGCGGCAACACGGCGCACGATGGCGGCCTGGTTGCGCATCTCTTCAATCGAGCCGATGAGCGGAATCATGATCTCCGGATGCGGATTGCCGCCCTTCGATTTCACGTTGACTGCAGCCTCGAAGATGGCGCGAGCCTGCATCTCGGTGATCTCAGGAAACGTGATGCCAAGCCGGCAGCCGCGCAGGCCGAGCATTGGATTCATCTCGTGCAGCTCTTCGACCCGCGCCAGCAGCGGACGCAGCTCCTTCAGCTTGGGCGAGCGTGGCTTCGTGTCTTCCAGGTGCTGGATTTCGACGAGCAACTCTTCGCGTTTCGGCAGGAACTCGTGCAGCGGCGGATCGAGCAGGCGGATCGTTACCGGCAGCGATTCCATCGCCTTGAACAGGCCCACAAAGTCAGCGCGCTGCATCGGCAGGAGCTTCTTCAGAGCATCGCGGCGATCCTTTTCCGTGGTGGCAAGAATCATCGCGCGCATGTGTCCGATGCGATCTTCGGCAAAGAACATGTGCTCGGTGCGGCAGAGGCCGATGCCTTCGGCGCCGAACTGGCGAGCCTGCTTGGCGTCGCGTGGGATGTCGGCGTTGGCGCGAACGCGCAGCTTGCGAAGAGGATCGACCCAGCTCATGAACTTGACCAGATCAGGATCGTTGGGCTGAGCCGGCAGGGTCTTCAGCTGGCCTGCGATCACGCGTCCGGTCGTGCCGTCGAGCGAGATCCAGTCGCCCTGCTTGAAGGTGCGTCCCTTCACTCGCAGTTCCTTCGCGTTCTCGTCCACTGTGCAGTCGCCTGCGCCGGCCACGCAGCACTTGCCCATGCCGCGTGTGACAACGGCTGCGTGCGAGGTCATGCCGCCGCGCGACGTGAGAATGCCCGCCGCCACTTCCATGCCTGCGATGTCCTCGGGCGTCGTCTCGCCACGAACAAGGATGATGCTGCGATACGCACCGTTCTGGTGATACTTCACGGCATCTTCAGCTGTGAAGACGATCTGGCCCACAGCCGCGCCAGGCGATGCCGGCAGACCGGTGGCGAGCACATCAATCTTCTCGCCCTTCTCCACGAGCCGCGGAACCAGAAAGTCATACAACTGGTTAGGCTCGACGCGGAAGATCGCCTCCTCCGGTGTGATCAGGCCTTCGCGCACCATGTCGATGGCGATACGGACTGCAGCCAGCCCTGTGCGCTTGCCGTTGCGCGTCTGCAGCATGTAGAGCTTGCCATCCTGGATGGTGAACTCGAAATCCTGTATGTCGCGATAGTGCTTTTCCATCTTCCAGGTAATGGCCTTCAGATGGTCGTAGATCTTGGGCATCGCGCGCTCGAGCTCGCTGATCGAGAGCGGGGTGCGCACGCCGGAGACCACGTCCTCGCCCTGCGCGTTCATCAAGTATTCGCCGAAGAAGACATGCTCGCCGGTGGCGGGATTACGAGTGAAACCGACTCCCGTGCCTGAGTTTTCGCCGAGGTTGCCGAAGACCATGGCCTGCACGTTAACCGCTGTGCCCAGCCAGTCATCGATGTGATTGATGCGGCGATAGGTCTTCGCGCGCTCATTGTTCCAGCTACGGAAGACGGCGTCGCGTGCCTGCACCAGCTGATCGAGCGGGCCCTGCGGAAAGTCCTTGCCGGTCTCCTTGCGAACCAGCTTCTTGTACTCGGTGATGATGTCCTTCAGGGCAGCCGGCTGCAGTTCGTAGTCGAACTTGACCTTCTCGCGCTCCTTGATGGAGTCGAAGATGTGCTCGAACTTCTTCTTCGGGATGTCGAGCACCACGTCGCCGAACATCTGGATCAGGCGGCGATAGGAGTCATAGGCGAAGCGCAGATTGTTGCTGCGTTTTGCCAGCGCTTCCACGGCCTTGTCGTTGAGGCCGAGGTTCAGAATCGTATCCATCATGCCGGGCATCGAGAACTTCGCGCCGGAGCGGACAGAAACAAGCAGCGGATTGTCGCCCGTGCCCAGTTTCTGGCCCTGCAAGTTCTCGAGCCGCGCCAGTGCCTCGCGCATCTCTACATCGATCTGCGGATTGAGCGCGCCGCGCATGTACTCGCGGCAGGCCTCTGTCTGAATCGTGAATCCGGGAGGAACCGGCAAACCTGCGTTGGTCATCTCGGCCAGGCCTGCACCCTTGCCGCCCAGAATATCTTTCATGCGGCCGTTGCCGTCCGCCTTGCCGTCACCGAAGAAATAAACATACTTGGTTGTGGTTGAGGTCGGGCTCGCTGTTCCGGCGAGCTGCTGATCCACTACGCCCTGCGTCATGGAATAAAGCCTCCGATATGGATTTGCACCTTGAATATCCGCGGCGGCGACACCGATGCCTGGAGGGCGGAACGCGGGCTTGGCATTTAGGCCTTACAGAGCTTGTTGGACCAAGAGCGAGCAGTCATCCAGGCACAGGACTATGCCTTACGGCTATTCCTAATCGCAAGTACAAATAGCGCCGCAAGTATACACTTGCCTGTGCCAGTCATCACAGACCCCGAACACCTCGCGGCACTTACGCGCGTTTTTCGTTCCATTCTCCGCCCGGACCGTGCAGATCCGCATAAGCAAAAGGGATTCCGTCTGAGGCGCGTGGATTCTCTGCACCCGCCTATCGTGCCTCGGTTCGGATTGCGGATTGGGGGCCGCATTGTGGGAAACATAGCTGAGGTTTCGCTAACATTTCTGGCATGGCATACGAGTGCATCCGATTCCATACTGAAGACGACATCGCCGTAATTACCCTGAACCGGCCGCAGCGGCGCAATGCGCTTTCGCTCGGACTCATGCAGGAACTGATCGCCTGCCTGCACTCCGTAGGCGAGCGGCGCGATCTCCGCGTGGTGATCCTCGCGGCTGAAGGCGCCGTCTTCTCTTCCGGGCACGATCTCTCTGAGATGGTTGGTTGCCAGATCACAGAGTATCGTCGCGTTTTCAACGTCTGCACCGAACTGATGACCAGACTGCAATCTATTCCGCAGCCAGTGATTGCGGAGGTGCAAGGGATTGCGATTGCCGCCGGGTGTCAACTGGTCGCCAGTTGTGACCTGTCCATCGCCGCCGAACAGGCACAATTCGGAACACCCGGCGTGAAGATAGGACTCTTCTGCACGACGCCGATGGTTGCGCTTACCCGTGCAATCGGACGCAAGCGGGCTCTCGAGATGCTGCTCACCGGCGAGATGATTTCCGCGCAAACCGCCGCCGACTGGGGCTTGATCAATCACGTGGTCGGCGCCGCCGAGTTGCAGACGGAGACTCGCCGTCTTGCAAATCGAATCGCCCGGGCGAGCGACATAGTTGTGGCGCTCGGCAAGCAGGCGTTTTATACGCAGATCGATCTTGACCAGTCCAAAGCCTATGCGTACGCCAAGGATGTCATGACCGTGAACGCCCTGACTCATGACGCGCAGGAGGGAATCTCCTGCTTCCTCGAGAAACGCACACCTTCCTGGAGCGGAAGATGAGCTCGATCGATTCGCCGTTCGAAGAGGGTCAGGCAATCAATCGGCAGGATCGTGGAAGTATTAGAACGGCGCCGCGATACAGTTGTGAAAATGGACGAAACGATGCGCTGCTTAGGGGAGAATTCAGCATGAACGCAAGAACCGTCACGGTTATGGCGATGGCGTTTGCAGTCAGTTTCCTGCAGGCGCAGACGAAAGAGAAAGCTGCGGGCTCCGATGCCGCCCGGCAGAAACTCATTGGCGCCTGGCATCTCGTCTCAATGGATGAGCCGGGGCCCGGCGGAGCGTTAAGACATGTCACGAACAGAAAGGGCATGTTGGTCTACACGCGCGATGGGCACATGTCCGTGCAGATCATGTATCCGCCGTCAGAGGCCACCGTGTCAAACGAATACGTTCTCAACGGCTACGAGGCATCCTTTGGCAGCTACGATCTCGATGAATCCGCGCATACAGTTACCCACCATGTACAGGCATCGATCACACACGAACTCGTTGGCAAGAACCTGACGCGCGCATTTCAGCTTTCGAGCGGACACCTGATCATCAAGTCGGTTCGGCCGGATGAACATTGGTCTGTCGCATGGGAACACGACTGAACAGGAGAAATAAGAATGAGTCCATGGCCGAAAAATGAGCTGCGCAAGATCGCCGAGACTGATGACCTGCATATCGCTCCGCTCCGCGATGACGGAAAAACATATGGAACGCTGACGTGGATATGGTCGGTCGTGATGGATGATGATCTCTACGTTCGCGCATACAACGGGAAGAACTCTCGCTGGTATAAGGCGGCGCTGCGGCAGAAGGCCGGCCGCATCGCCGTGGCCGGCATGACCAAGGAAGTCTTATTCGAACCGGTGGACGGACCGATCAACGATCGTATCGACGATGCCTATCGGGCCAAATACAAGGGCAGTCCATACCTCACTCCGATGATTACAGGCGGGGCCCGGACGGCGACCGTGAAGATCATGCCACGGTAATTCTCGTGGGTTGGCCTGGTTGGCGATGCTTCGCCCACCTCAGCGCGAGGCTAGCCCGGGTCCCCCGGTTTTGGGGCCTGGGAAACCACAGGAGTATCCACGACCATTTTTCTGACTCTAGATGAATCGGGGGAAAGACAGGAGGGCACTGCGAGACGGGCCGCGCAGGTTTACGCGGCCGGCATCTCGTAACTGGGTTCGCCTTGCGGACAGGGCGCTGCTTCGCGGGAGATGAGAATGCGATCGAGCCCAACAATCTGGAGGATTTCGGCAATACGAGGCGATGCGTTCACGATCGCGAAATCGTGCCCAGCGGCGTGAGCAGCGCCGTAGAGCGAGATCAGTGCGGCAATTCCTGCGGCATCGATGCGTTCAACCTGCCGCATATCGAGCGTCACCGAGCGCTTGTCTACGACTGGTTCGAGATCCTTCAGCAGTTGCTGTTCCTGGCCTCGAACCAATTCGTGCAGATTGCCCGGAACGGTAACTGACTTGTTGACTACCGAATGATAAATGCAGGTCATAACAACCTCCGTTGAAAGCGCCCATCTGCGGCGCCGCAGGAAGAGCCGGCAGAAACGAGGGGATTCAGCTCTTCAACCGTTACTTAGCACCTGGGCCGCCAAAGCGGCTGGCGGTTGATATTGTTGAAACGACGAAAGATACGAGCTACGCTTCAAGCTGGTTCAATGTGCCGGTGTGTTCGATCTCCCTCTTTCACGTTCACAATCGAACACTTCCATTTTGGATCTCCACCGCGTCTGTGCTTCTGGGGCGATCCTGCACATCACTACGCAACGAGGAGGTATAAAAGTTCCAGACATTTGATGAGGCAGGTGAGACGTTGGATTCGGGCGAAGTATCTCTCGGCGGGGAAGCAGCTTACGGAATTGCAATACAGTGCGGGTTCACGAATGCCGGGCTCGTTACGCTTCCGCATGCCGAGGACTCCCGTGATGCGAAGCGTTTCACAGAATGGATTGGCTCGGGACACGCAGGAACGATGCGATATTTATCGCGTGTTGATGACGGCGGAGAGCTGGTGCGGGCTCGCGTCAGCACTCCATTCAAATGGGCGCGATCGGCGATCGTGTGCTTTGCAAACTATCACTGCGACCAGCCACTCTCAACGGAAACACAAAACCCACGGAGCGGGTGGATTGCGCGCTACGCGTGGTCAAGCCGCGTGGATCCGAACGGGACGCGCAGACCAAGCGACTATCACAAGGTGTTGCTCAAGCGGCTGAAGACGCTCGATGCAAAACTGCGCGAGCAGTTCGGCGAGTTTGAGTCACGCGCATACGTCGACACGGGACCAGTGGTCGAACGAGCGCTGGCAACCGCTGCCGGGCTGGGATGGACGGGGAAAAACACATGCCTGATTCATCCGAAGCTGGGCTCGTTTGGATTTCTCGCGTTGCTCCTCACCAGCCTTGAAGCGAGTCCGGAGGAGAAGACACCGAAGCTGGTTCGCGATCACTGCGGAACCTGCAGGCGTTGTCTCGATGCGTGTCCAACGGGCGCGTTGATTGCGCCGTACAAGATGGACGCGACGAAATGCATCTCGTATCTGACAATCGAGCACAAGGGACCAATTGAGCCTGAGTTAATGGAGGGCATGGGCCGCCAGGTCTTCGGCTGTGACATCTGTCAGGACGTCTGCCCATGGAATCGTAAGGCTCCGATCGGCACAGACCCGGAACTTGCGCCCAGGGATGAACTAGTGGATCCGGCGCTTGAATGGCTTGCCTCGATGGACGAAGGGCATTTCGAGCAGGTCTTCAACGGTTCTCCGGTGCGCCGCGCCGGCTACAGAGGAATACAGCGCAACACGGCCGTCGCAATGGGCAACAGTGGCGAGCGAAGCTTCGTGCCGCGCCTGCGTGAATGGGTCGAAGCTGCCGACGAGGGTCTGCGCGCCGCCGCCCGATGGGCACTAAGCAAGCTGGATCACTGATTGCTTTGGGTGAGCGGTCTGGGTCACGCTCTGGGCGAGTGGTCGGCTATTCGGAACCTTGAAAAATCTTCGCCAAAATCGGGAGTTCCCGGCCTATTCGTTGACGGGCCGTCCGAAGCACAGTACGTAGCCGTTGTTGTCCGTGATCTCGAAGGCCCTCAGCCCATCGTGCGTATTGGCCAGTTCGCGATGCATCAAAACACCCTTCGCAACGAACTCTGCACACAGTGCATCGGGATCATCGGTGTAGATGTAGGCATCCCAGCGTGCCCACTCGTGTCGCGAACGATTGGGCTGGGGATGCACATCGCTCGCAATGGCCTTGAACATGAGCATCACCTTGTCGCGTGCAACGAAGGCCCAGAAATCGTCGTTCTCTCCGTCGCCCCCGCCCTTATACGGAACGCTGAACCCCAGGCTCGACTGATAGAACGCGAGCGTGGCACGCAAATCATCGACGATGAAGAAAGGCGTAATGCTGTTCAGCATAGTCGGAGCGCCTCAGGCTCAAAAGAACGGTGTCGATATCGAGAACCCCGCTGGATTGATCGTAAGCGTACCCGTCGGCGGATAAAAGACAGAATCCCGCGCCGGGGAAGAAAATGCGAGGAACGACGGCATCGCCTCGCCAGCGGCGTGGCCCAAGCAGATCGGCAATTCGGCGAACCGGCGCAAACGCTCCCAAGTCAACTCTCCCCGGGGTCCCCAGCGACATGTCCTCGTCGTTGGGGTGGCACCAGGCAGAGTCGACCTAGAGAGTCTCGTGCCGGCACAGCAATTCCTGATCTGCTGTCAGCAATCTGTTGTCGAATTGACCCCCGGGATAGCAACAATCACCAAAGGCAAATCTATACAATCAACGCCCGTCCGGGCAAAGCTACGCAACGACCCGGCTGACGTTGGCCGCGCTCAGTCCCTTGGGCCCCTGCTGGCACTCAAATTCGACTGATTCGCCCTCGTTCAGTGTCTTGTAGCCGCTCTCCTGGATGGCAGAGAAATGAACGAACACATCCTCGCCGCTCGACCGTTGAATGAAACCGTACCCCTTTGCCCCGTTAAACCACTTAACTACGCCCTGCTCCTTCATTTACCTTCTCCTTCTTTTTCCGGTTAGCACAATCGGGGAAAGCCCATGCTGTCGTTCCTGTCTAATGAGTCCGCAGGATCCGCAACGAGGGAATCATTCCAGTCCAGAAACATCAAGAGCCGCCGACGCGCCCGATGCTTTGCGCTGTGGCAGCTCGTTTTGAATCTCTGAAATGGAGTTGTGCTTACCAAACACCAAAACGTCCAACACTATGGCCTTCCTGAACTTGCCAAACGGCGTGCCTCCCGGCGCGCCGTGCTCCAGTTATGGCAGGTATGTTCCTTAAAAGCAAGGAGAAATTTTCCTCAGGTTCCGAAGGTAACCATCCTGAATCCCAATCTATGAAAAAATCGTGTCAGGCCACCGTGCAGAACATGCGATTCGCCCGGTCTTGCCGTGCTTGAGCGCACATTCTGTCGATGCGACTATTGAATAAGCTTTCTGTTTGGAGATCTTTTAGTGGAAAACGTCTCAGCTTCGGGCACTTGCGAGCCGGAATCGCCGCCGGCCGTGATCGTTGCGGCTCAGGATTCGCCCGTTCAGGCATCAAAATGGCGTATTTTGCGCCAGAACGGCGCCGGAATTGTCAATTATCTGCTCGATTCCGAGGTGCACACGTTCGCTTTCAGCGTTGCAGCAAACGCAATCCTGTCTTTTATCCCGTTCGTTTTTCTGCTGGCCACCATCGCAAAGTCGTTCTTTGATTCGTCCACCATGGTCAAAGTAATCAGCGATGCTGCGTTCGCCTATTTTCCGTCAACGGCAAGCGCCAAGTTCTGGGATTGGTTCGGAAACAGGGTTCCAAGCCACATGACGCTGATTTCGCTGGTGATGATCCTGATCTCCTGCACCGGCATTTTCCTGCCGCTCGAGGTGGCTCTGAACAAGGCCTGGGGCGTGACCAAGAGCCGGAACTACATCATGAATCAGCTGGTTTCCTTCGGACTGGCCATCCTGATGGTACTGCTCGGGCTGGCCAGCATTATGCTGAGCACCGGTCAGCGGCAGGTACTGGATCTAGTGATGTTCCACAACACGGGCAACTGGTTCTACCGGGGGGTCAGCAGTATCTGGATGCTTCTTTGCACCGGCGCCGCCTGTATCTTGTTCTTTTTCGCCATCTACTGGGTGCTGCCCAACTGCAAAGTGCCGTGGCGGCCGGTTCTGAGAACGTCGGTCGTTACGGGCATTGTGTGGTTGGTGGCGAAGTACATCTTTGCCGCGGCATTGCCTCATCTGGATCTGCGAAGCCTGTACGGACCGTTCTTTGTATCGGTGGATCTGTTGTTCTGGGCGTATATCTCCGGCCTGATCCTGTTCGCCGGAGCGCAACTCAGCGTGCCCAGACGGCCGGAAAAGACAAAACCCTAGTGGAATTTGGCTTCCGCACATGCGTTTCTTATGGCGAATGCGCGAAAGCTGGTACGAGGGATGTCGTCCCCGTACTATCCCGGCTCACACTCCCGATTCTCGTTCGGGCGTGGGCAATCATCGGATCCAAGACCGCAGTTCTTCACTTCGTTGTTGACACCGGCTCGGCCATCAGCTATTTTCACCTCTGATCTCGCATCTCGGTTTTGAAGCAATCGGCCCGCTAAGACCCTCCTGTCCTTGCCTTGGGCAAATGCGGCGCTTGTAAGATTGGCGAGCCGACGAATCTAGGTTCCTAAATATTAGTTATTCCGCGGCGGATCGAGATAAGCGCCCGATACCCCGTGTACACGTGGCCTCGGTATATCGCCTCACAGATAAATTCCAAACTAAAGCCAAGGCTGGTACGCGCTATAGCCTCGCTCATGGAGAATGCCCATGGAATATGAAATGCTCCCGCCCAGTGAACTGATCGGGATCCTTCGCATTACCCTTGCACTGGTTTCATGCAACTGTGACCTGAGACCGGATAACCCGACCGTATTCGAGTTCAGAGTAGCGGCCTCAAGACTGATGGCTCTGCTCATGGCTGAGCCACGTGCAAGGGGCTCCGTCAACACGCCGCATCAGATGACCTTAGATAAACCAAGCTGTTCATTGAGTGCGCCTTGGTTGAGTTCAGCAAAGTGAGCGAATGATATGACTCAACCGAATACAAAATTCATCCGTCGAGACAACAAAGACGGTACTGTTGATTCCGTTTGTCGCAATTGCTTCGTCACCATCGCGACCGCACGCCGGAAATCGGACCTGGAACGCGAGGAATCCAAACACGTTTGTGAAACGTACGGTCTTCAGCGCTTGCAGGTGCTTCATAGCAGCCCAACTCCGTGACCCTACGTCCGGCAACGCCCCGAAGGCGGAGCCGGAACGGGTTCCGCATTGCCAAGAGTCCGCTCAGGTCTCAACAGTGCGGTCACATGCGGATGGGATGTTCGGCATATGTCGAATGCGAGGGGAAAAGCACGCATTGGCTGCGGTCATGCGGGATGAGTTTCCGTATCGAGGCAATACTCGCGGAATGTCATTTTCTGTCACCTTAGGACCGGCTGTATTTCGCCGCCGGGGCGCTCGTGTGCGGAAAATCAGAAGCTGCCCAACGGGCAGGGCGACGTGTCATAATTGAAGCAAAGTCCAAACAGAAAAACAGTCACCAGTACCTCGATCCATCCGCCCTAGGGAATCTCCCAGGTGTGACAATCATGCGGTCATGCGCGTCAAAATGAAGCCTTGGTTGAGTTCATCAGAAGGACTAAAGACATGGCTCAACCGGATAAATTAGAGTTCGCCCATCGAAGGAATAGCAACGGCACCATCGATTCGATCTGCCGTCGATGCTTCGTCACCGTCGCAAATGCAATAGAACCGTCCGATCTGGAACAGAGCGAGCACCAGCACATTTGTGATCCTTGGGTTGTGGCGAAATACCAGCAAGACGTACAGCCGGAAGCGTGACGGCGCATGCAGCGGTTTCTGTTTCTCGGCCGAGGTCGACAGTCAGGTTTTCGAAGGGCCAGAACCGTTGATTGAACGTCAATGCACCGTGATACTCAAATCGCCGCTGACTCTCGTCATCACTCATCGTTACCATTTGACGGATTGACAGGAGCCGCATCGGGCCACGATCATCGGACTACTCCCCAGCACTTATGCTAGGAAGTATCCGCTTCCAAAAGGACGGCAATGGATCGCGCCAATGCCCCCCTCGGGTTGACTGCTGGAGATTCATCTCGCCAAAGCGAGATGGAGGAAACCATTGCACGATTGATTGGTGAACGCGGGTATTACTGGGTCATCAACAGTCTATTGACCACCGTATACACGCTTGCCGAGAGATCGCTGGCGGACCCGTGGAACTTCAGCAAGCAGGTTGAGTTCACCCTCTGGGTAAACGCGGTGAGGACCGCGCTTCAGAGACATAGTGAGGAAACGACCTTCGAACACAGGATCAGCTCTGCCGACTGTGCATTAGCGCGCGAGATGGGAATCATGCTGGATTGACGGGCGTCACCGAGTCGCTTAGTCGATGGTGTCTTTGTGCCAAACGGATGGTTGAGTGTTGCGCCGACCAATGCGACCAGCTTACGACACCCTGAACGCTTTCACCGCAATGGCGTTTGGTTCACGGCCTGCAGGCAGCATCGTGAACATCTGGCGGTTGGCGGTACGGACCACGGCAACATCACCGGAACGGGCGTCGACGACGAAGAGCAGGTGACCGGCCGCTGAGAACGCGAGCGCCGATGGGCCATCGCCCACGTGGATGTGATCGATTCGCCTTCCGTCCTCGATGGAGTAGACAGTGACCTCAGCGGAGTGCAGGTTGCCTACGTAGAGAAGGGAATTGTCGGCCGAAACAAGGCCCCGCACCGGCTCGGCGCCCATTAGGTATGCGCCACCCACGTCATCGGTGCTGGTAATGACCTCGGAGATCGAGTTCGACATCGAGTTCGAGACGAAGAGTTCGCCGCCGTCAGGCTTAAGCGCGAGCTGCACCGGGGCGCGCCCCACATCGAGCAGCGATTCCAGCCGATCTGTCGTTGCAGGGCGTCCGTCAGGCCGTGCCTCCTGCGCAAGCTGGATCGCCATGATCTGGTGCCCGCCGGAGCAGGCGGCGAAAGCCTTGGACGAGTCGGGGAGAATGACGATGTCGCTCGCGCCGGGACATCCTTCGAAGACGTTGCGGACACTCCGTGTCACGGTGTCGATCACG
The DNA here is from genome assembly GCA_035262645.1 of Terriglobales bacterium. Classification (GTDB taxonomy): domain Bacteria; phylum Acidobacteriota; class Terriglobia; order Terriglobales; family Acidobacteriaceae; genus Bog-257. The sequence continues at coordinate 10,841 of DATFSK010000001.1, read as the reverse complement.
CTGATCGAGTTCCCCCCACGGTTCGCAACCACGAGCGTTTTGCTATCGGGCGATACGCGTGCTGAGGCTGGATCTTCGCCGACTCCGATCTGGGCGACCTCACGATGCGCCTTCAGATCGAGCACGGAGATGCTGTTTGAGCCGGAGTTGACGACGTAGCCTAAATTGCCCTCGGCTTCAATTGTGACCGCGACAGGCCGCTTGTGAACGGGAATGGTCGCGGCAACGGCGTTGGTTTCGGCGTTGATGACGGCGATGGATCCTATGCCCGCCGGGACGCCGCCATTGACGATGTAGACCTCGTTCCGCGCGGGATTGGCAGCGACGGCTGTTGGATTCTGGCCGACGGGAATCTCCCGGTCGACGCGTACGTTCACGACATCGTAGACCGAGACGGTCCCGCTGCCGCCGTTGGTGACGTAGGCATACTCGCGGTAGTTGGCATCGTACTGCGGGAAGTCGTGCGGACGGCAGGCGGTGAGCGCGAGGGTGCTGATGCACGAGGCAATCAGGATCCCACGTCTCAGAATCGAGACGTGGGCCACCCGCGTTCCTTGTCTCACCCACCGCGCAGAAACAAACGCAGATCCTTCGACTCCCTTCGCTGCGCTTCGGTCGCTCAGGATGACTGCTGAGGTATTGATCCTACTTTGTCTCGGCGACATTCGGCTCCGCGGTGGTTTCCACGTGGATGCCACGGGGCAGCTTGCGATGAACGACCGGCGCGATGCACTCGATCTCGTTCATCATCAGCGCGAACTGGTCGGGATAGATGGATTGCGGTCCGTCAGAGAGCGCCTTTTCCGGCTGATTGTGAACCTCGACGAGAATGCCGTCGGCTCCAACTGCGACGGCAGCGCGCGCCATCGGAAGCACCTTGTCTCGCTTGCCGGTGCCATGGCTCGGGTCGACGAGGATCGGCAGATGGCTCAGGCGCTGCACCGCCGGTACGATGCTGAGGTCGAGGGTATTGCGGGTGTGGTCGGCAAAGGTGCGCACGCCGCGCTCGCAGAGGATGACCTCGTAGTTTCCTTCGCTCATGATGTATTCGGCAGCCATCAGGAACTCGTCGAGGGTTGCGCTCAGACCGCGCTTGAGCAGCACGGGCATGCGCAGGCGTCCTGCGTGCTTGAGCAGCGAGAAGTTCTGCATGTTGCGCGCGCCGATCTGAACGACGTCGGCCCACTCGGCCACGAGTTCGAGCGTTTCGTTGTCGATGGCTTCGGTGATAATGCGCAGGCCGAAGCGATCGCGAATCTCGGCCATGATCTTGAGCGCATCGACGCCGAGGCCCTGGAATGCGTAAGGCGATGTGCGCGGCTTGTAAGCTCCACCGCGAAAGAACTGCGCGCCAGCTGCGGAGACCTGCTCGGCGATGGCGAGGGCCTGTTCGCGGCTTTCGATGGAGCAGGGCCCCGCGACGATGGCCAGGTTGCGCCCGCCGATCGTAGCATCCGTTCCGGCGAAACGAATGATTGTGTCTTCTTCTTTTACGTCACGACTGGCCAGTTTGTATGGCTTTGAGACGCGGATGACTTCCGCCACTCCGGCCATCTCTTCCAGGTTGCCGCGGTCGGCTTCGCCCTGGTTGCCGGTGATTCCGATGGCTGTGCGTTGCGCGCCGGGCATCGGGTGCGGGCGGTATCCCAAAGCTACGATATGGTCGCAGACTGCCTGAATTTCTTCGGCGGTGGCCTGCACCTTCATCACGACGAGCATCGCTGGATCCTCACTCTAAGTTTAAGGCAAGCGGAGGAATTCTGAGACCACTGCCGGCTGTGTTGCGCGGCCGGGCTCAATTTCCTGGCCAACGCGGCTGGCGCGATCGGCGTTCGGCATTGCGCTTCTCGCTGCGCCATTTGAGGCCGAGGTATGCGAGATAGCCAAGCTGAATGACCCATGTAACCGTATATGCTGCGACGACGAATTGATGATCGAGAACTGCGCGTTCGTCCATATATCTCTCCTATACCTAGCTGGCGCTGGTGAGCGCCTCTTCTGCTTCGATCGCGGCGTATTGCTGATGGCGCCGTTCAACGTGGTAGCGAAGGAAGAGCACGAGCAGGCCCCAGCAGAACCAGGCGAGCATGTTCCAGAGCAGTGCGTGGACCATGGTGGGGTCCTTCATCCCGGAGTCCTGATCTCCGCCGAATACCGGCGCGGGGTGTTGCGTGCGCCACCAGCGATTCGACATATAAACGATGGGCACATCGAGCGCGCCGAAGATGCCGAGCACCGCTGCGAGGGTCTGCATCTGCGGGCCGGCCGCAAAGCGCCGCAGGAGCAGGTAACTCACATAGATGAGCCACAGCACGAGGGTGGTGGTGAGGCGCGCATCCCACGTCCACCAGATGCCCCAGGCGCGGCGGCCCCATAGCGGGCCAGTGGTCAGTACGACCGTGCAGAAGACGACTCCAACTTCAGCACCGGCTACCGCCCATGCGTCGGCAATCTGCGCGCGATGCGGGTTGCTGCGCCGGAAGGCGAGGTATCCGATGGAGCCGGCGAAGCTGATCGCGAAAAAGAGAAACGCCACCGAAGCGGAGGGCACGTGATAGTAGATGATTCGGAAGACATACCCCTGCAGCGCGTCATCGGGCGCGACATAGATGGCCTGGTGATATCCCCAGATCATGAGCAGAATCGTGATGATGGGGAAAAATGCGAGAGCAGCTTTTTTCATACAGAATCCTGTGCGGACAGCTTCAGTTTACGACGCGGTTGAATGGACAGGGTCGATCGGAGGTTGGATAGATCCATCCGAGATTGCCGGAAATCTTGCATTTCAGGCCGCTTTCTCTCGTGGCTTTACTTTGTTCCAGGACTTGCCCCTTGAAGCGACCCAGAGATCGTAACCGCTTTGGAGACCGAGCCAGAATTGCGCGGAGTTTCCGAAATAGCGGCTTAGACGCAGTGCCGTGTCGGCCGTGATCCCGCGTTTGCCACGAACGAGATCATTTACGCGAGGGATCGAGATATGCAAGTCCTTGGCGAGGCGGTAAGCCGTCAATCCAAGCGGCACCATGAATTCCGTCAGCAGGATCTCGCCGGGATGAACTGAGAATGCAAAGGGAATCGTATCCATCTCGCCTCCTAGTGGTAGTCCACAACCTCAACGTCAAACGCATCGGCATCTCGCCAAACGAAGCACAACCGATAGCGATCACTGATTCGAATACTGTGCTGGCCCTTTCGGTCTCCTCGCAGTGCTTCGAGTCGATTCCCGCTTGGAACAGCCAAATCGTTAAGCTCTCTTGCCCAGTGCAGAATTACGAGTTTCTTGAGAGCCGCGGTCCGGAGCGTTGCCGGAATGCGGCGGCTCTTGCCTGTTTCCCACAGCTCCTGGGTGTCCGAGTTTCGAAAGCTCTTAATCATGAATGATAACGGGTACCGTTATGAACGTCAATCGTTAATAGTCTTACTCCGCATGGAACACCACCTCAAATAGCAGCAGGCTCACCGTCGTGAAGATGATGTCGTAACCGGTCAGCATCTTGATCCAGAGCCACGGATCGCTCTCACCGGTGAGGATCGCGGTCGTGGCCTGCACCATGCCCAGCAGCGCGGGCAGAAAAATCGGAAACAGGATCAGCGGCAGCAACAGTTCGCGGTTGCGGCTGCGAATGGCGAGCGCCGCGAAGAATGTTCCGTTGGCAACCAGCGCCCAGGTTCCCAGCGGCAGCACCAGCGCCAGCAGCGACGCGTTGCCCGCGACGCGCAGGTTGTACATGACGAGAAAAACCGGCGCCAGCGCAATCTGAACGATGGTGACGAAGATGAAGTTGGCCAGCACCTTGGCAAGAAAGAGCTGAGAGCCGGGCACAGGCGCCATGCGCTGCGCATCGAGCACCTGGTGCCGAATCTCTCGCGCCCACGCCTGGTTCAGCGCAGATACGGATGCGAACATCGTCGCGACGCAAAGCACGCCACCTGCGATCTGCTGGGCAAAGGCTCCGCGCGGATCGAAGGAGATGGAGAAGAGAACGACCACGAGCAGCGCGAAGAAGAGCATCGAGTTGATAGCGTCTTTCGAACGCCACTCGATGCGCAGGTCCTTGGCGAGATGCGTGAAGACGATGGTGGTCATTGGGCGTGCCCTTCCGCCGTCAGTCGTGGTGCGTCCTTTGTCAGGTCGGCAGTCACTACGGGCACTTCGAGAGCCTCGGCAGCGCGAAGATAGTCATCTGGTTTGAGGATGAGCTGGGTGCCGCGGGTTCCGGCGGAGACGCTGATCGTGTCGAACAGGATCGCAGTTTCGTCGACGTAGACCGGATAAGCCTTCTTGGCGCCGAAGACGGTGACGCCCCCGCGAATGTAGCCGGTGAGAGGCTGTACCTCTTTAAGTGACACCATCTCGGCCTTGCGCAGTCCGGCGGCGCGAGCGAGCTTCTTGAAGTCGAGTTCGGCATCGCCGGGAATCACGGCGAAAACATAGGTGCCGGTTCCTCCCGTCGTCAGCAGCGTCTTGAACACCTGTTCCGGTGGCAGGCCGATCTTCTTCGCCACGGTGATCGCTGAAAGATCTTCCGGATCGACCTCGTACTCGCGAAGTTCAAATGGGATGTTGAGAGATTCAAGGAAGCGCGCGCCGTTCGTCTTCAAAGCGTGGGCCTCCCGGGAGCGAATTCGGCGACCCGCCCTGCCTGGAGCCTGAGAACCCAGTCGGCGATGGGTGCGGCGTGTTCGCGCTGATGCGTGGTAATGACGATGGTGCGGTTCGACTGCCGGAAGCCTGCGAGCAACTCCACCATCTGGCGTGTCGATTCGATGTCCATATTGGAGAACGGCTCGTCGAGAAGTAACAACTCCGGCACCGGCATCAACACCCGGGCCAATGACGTGCGCTGACGCATGCCCTGCGAGTATTGACCGAGAGGGCGGGACAGATCCGGATCAAGGCCGACCTGCCGCAGGGCCTCGGCCGGATCGAGGCACTTGCGGCCCGGGTAGAGGCTGGCAAAGTAGTGAAGGTTCTCCTGGCCCGTGAACTCGTCGTAGAGCATGGGCGCATGGCTCATATACCCGATACGCTCGCGAACTTCCTGGGGCTCGTTGTCGCCAAAAACGGTGATCTTGCCGCTGGTTGGGCGCAAAAGCCCGGCCAGAATGCGCAATAATGTCGATTTTCCGGCGCCATTTTCCCCGATCAGGACATAGCATTTGCCCGGTGCAAGGTCGACCGAGACCTGCCGCAGCGCGGCGAACGAGCCAAACAGCTTGGAAATGTTTTCGAGGTGGGCGCAAAAGGTCGAGGTTTGCGTGTCTTGCGCGCTCATGGAATCAGTTCGTGGCGATTCCAGCGGGGGCGCTGCCCGGTTGTTGTGCAGGTGCCGCGTTGGCGCGCGGGTTGGCAGGTGACGGTGCGGGCTGGGCCGGGGTCATTCCAGGCTGACCGCCTGGCTGCGCCGGAGCATACTTGCTGGCGCACTTGGCTTGGAGCGCCGTGGCATGGAAGACGCCGTCGCGGCCGATGGTGCCCATCGCAAGGGCCTGTGCGTCGTCCTTGAAGGTGTCCGGCGGCGGCTCGGAGCCCTTATAAATTACGGTCAGCTTGCGGCCGGTTGCGGCCTTGGGCGAGTGGCTCTCAAATTCGTTGAGAATGAAGGTGACGTGTGGCCCATCCTGCTCGATCGAGCCGGGTTGAACGAAGCCTTCCACGCGCAGATTGCTCCTGTAAGCCTTGTCGCCCATGTTGCCGAGTTCCGCGACGGTGACGTAGTAGCTCTTGTTGGAACCGTACCCGGTAAAGGCCAGCCAGGCGACGGTGCCGAGGATAATCGCAACCGCAATCCCGATCCGGATCGAATTGGAGGACTTCTTCATATCCAGTTTTAACGATACGAGCGCTCATGTTGCCGGTCAATGGCGCTAGCCAACATGCGTGACCCAAATCACAAATTGGCCCATGTTCTTGGACGCTTGTGAAAGCGGCTTCAATAGCCGCTTCAGTGAGCAGATTCAAGGGTTTGCGCTGCCCGTTCAAGCGCCTGTGCGAGAACATCCAGCTGAGCCTTGGTCCTGGCGGGGTCCTTGGCATCGATGGCCTCGTTTACCCCTGGGATCACGACAGCCGCGTAGCCGGTGAATTCGCCGGGGGCGTAGATCGTGTGTTTGTACCATGGGCGGTTGGGCAGGCCTGCCGGCGAGAGCAGGGCCGTTTCAGCCGCGCGCAGCGTGGTATTGAATTGGGCCAGGTTGGCCGGAGGATTCTTTTGCAGCTGGTTTGCGCGGTCAGCCGCGGATGAAAAGCGAGCAGCCGCATTGAGCGCAGGACTAAAATCCACCCCGGAAAGCGCCTTGTCGTCGGCCCTGTGTTTGGCGGCCTCGATATAGGTCTTCACTTCACGGGCGTAGGCCTGGTAGTCGTAGGGCAGCACGTCGGTGTCGGCCATGCGCACCGCCTCAATGCCAAGCACTCGAGCCATCTCCTGCAGATAGACGAAGTGGGGATCGGCGTTCTGCACGAACCATGCGTAGTTGTCGAAGGCGGAGTGATAGACGCCATAGGGACCGCCCGAGCCGATATCGGTCGACGGCACACCGATGTGCTGCAGGAAGGGTGTGAAGTCGGAACCCGAGCCAAGGTCACTGACATGCACGTCTTCGCCACTCACCACCGGTGCGTTCGAGGCCCGGTGATCGCTGCTGTGGCGATTGGCGCGCCACTCCTGAAAGACGGTATCGCCCATCGGGCTCGGCACCGCATTGGCGACATCGCGCATAAAGCCTTTGAGCGAGGGAACGGCAGCGGCAGAGAAGTCCGGGCCGGAAACGGCTACGTCGACGTTGAAGTATGCGACCGCGTTGGCGAGCTGCTGGGCGTGCTGCTCGACCCACTCGGTTGAGCCGATCAGGCCCTCCTCTTCCGCGTCCCAGCTGCAGAAGAGGATAGAGCGCTTCGGCTTCCAGCCATCCTTCAGCAGCGCCCCGACGCCATGCACCGCTTCCAGCATGGAAGCAGTTCCGCTGTTGGGATCGACGGCGCCGTAGACCCAGGCGTCGCGATGATTGCCGACGACCACCCAGTCATCGGGGTAGTCGGTTCCCTTGACCTTGCCGACGACATCCCAGATCGTCCTGCGCTGGTAATCCTGTTCGGAGACGAGATGCACGCGCACGCCGCCGGGTCCGATGTGATAGCGGAAGGGAAGAGCACCCTGCCATCCCTGCGGCGCGCCGGGGCCTTTCAATGCTTTCAGGATCGGCGTTGCGTCTTCATAACTGAGCGGGATGGAAATGATGTGCGGCTGGTTGCCCTCGGGATTGATGCGCGATGAGTCGGGCAAGTCAGGTGTCGACGCCACGCCCGGGGTCTCCGGATCACCGGGATACTTGAATAAATACTGAACGGATCCGCGCTGGACGCCGCTCTCAGGCCGCCACGGGCCGAGTGGATACGGATCACCCTTGTAGTAGCCGTCGTCTTGCGGATCGCTGTAGATGATGACCCCGGCCGCGCCGCGCTGCTCTGCAATGTAGACCTTGACGCCGCGGAAGTTCGCGCCATAGCGCACGATCACGATCTTGCCGTGCAGGTCGATGTGCTGCCGCTCAAGCTCGTCGTAATCTTCAAGCCGGCCATAGTTGGCATAGACCACCTCGCCGGTCACGTCGCCCGAGCCTGAGGAGCCGTTGAATGGCATGACAACGCGCGGGTCCTTCTGGAAGGGATCGCCGTCGACATGCTCTGGCGCGGGGCCGGACATGAGCTGAGTGCCGGATGGGTCGAACGCTTCAACCTTCACAAACTTGGGCTGATTCATGAGCACGCGATAGGGCACGATCTCGGTGTCGAGACCGGCGGCGCGGAACTTCTGCGCGACGTATTCGGCAGTTTTGCGGTCTTCGGGACTCGATGCGATGTGCGGCTCGGCGGTCAGCGTCTTCAACGCTTCTCCGGCGAGCTTTGCATTCGGCACGGCGAGGAATTTCTGCTCAATGCCCGCTTCCTTGCTGAAGTCCTTGTAGCCCAAGACCTGCGCCTGATGAGCAGGGGCGAGGTCCTGGGCCACAGCAGGGTTGGGAACCAGGGCTAGAGAAACCAGCAGAGCTCGGAGCGCCACGCCCAGAGTCATCCGCTCAATCATCCGTACAGTCATCCGATCAGTCCTTTGCCGAAAATAGAGGAAGAAGACACGTAATAGTGTAATGCGCGAATGGCAGGCTCTGTTTTCGCGGTGAGCGATTGCGGCTTCGGCGTATCTCGGGCCGCTGCTCTCGAGCACCTTGTGAATTACAGGTGGGTGTCGGATTATGAAGATCCAAACTACTCGGGGCCAGATCGTACCGAGATTACTGATCTGATCCCAACGCTAAGGAACGCAGATGCCTTTCATGGTACGCCGCGGCACCCGCAAATCTGCCGCCAGCTTACACTAGAGACTCGGGAGTCTCCCCCTCTGCCTAACAGACCCCAAGTGAATGAAGAGAACCTGGCCGCGGCCTGCGACGAGCCAGCCGCGATTGTCCAGGAGTTTCCCGAGCCGGAGACGGCGGAGCTGCCGCAGGCGATTCGCGCGCTGCGCAATCCGAACTTCCGTCTCTTCTGGTCTGGCAACTTCACGTCGAATATCGGCACCTGGATGCAGAACGTGGCTCAAGGCTGGCTGGTGCTCACGCTGACCAACTCGGCGTTCTGGTTAGGCGTGGTTGGTTTTGCCGGATCGATTCCATTCCTCTTCGTCACGCTTTTCGGCGGGGTTATCGCCGACCGCGTTGACAAGCGCCGGTTGCTGCTGGTGACGCAGACGACAATGATGCTGCTGGCATTCCTGCTGGCCGGCCTGACGTACTTTCACCTGATCGGCGTATGGGGAGTGGCCGCGATTGCATTTGGAAACGGCGTGGCGATGTCAATGAATGCGCCCAGCTATCAGGCGCTTGTGCCGCGCCTGGTCAGGCGCGAAGACCTGACCAACGCCATCGCACTCAACTCCGCGCAGTTCAACATGTCGCGCATCCTCGGGCCGACGCTGGGCGGATACGCAATGGCCCTGTTGGGCATGGCCGGCAACTTCTTCCTGAACGGCGTGAGCTTTCTCGCCGTGCTCTGGGCACTGACGCGGATCGACTATCCCGAAGAGAAGCTGAGCCACCACCAGAGCATGTGGGCCAGCCTTGGCAGCGGCTTTGCCTATCTGCGCAGCAACCGGCAGATGTACGTGCTCATCTGGATGACGGTATTTGTAAGCTTCTTCGGGATTCCGTTCCTCACCTTTATTCCTTACTTTGCCAAGATGCAGTTGAACGTGGGCGAAAGCGGGCTGGGCTGGCTGATGGCAGGCTCGGGACTCGGCGCTGTGCTGGGCGCGATGACGGTGGCCTCGGCGGGCGTGATCCGACATCGCGGCCGCGTGCTCACGGGTTGCGGCATGGTCTTCTTTCTGGCGATTATCGGCTTCAGCTATTCGTATAGCTTCGTGCTCTCAGAGGTTCTGGCCCTCTTTGAGGGCTACTGCGGAATCCTGATGATCTCGTGCTTCAATGTGTCGGTCCAGCATCTGTCCTCGGACGAGATGCGCGGCCGCGTGATGGGCATCTACACCACCAGCTTTCTGGGGCTGCCGCCGCTCGGCGCGCTGCTCGCGGGCGAGCTTTCGCGGCATATTCCCACCGGCCATGCGTTGGCGCTGATGGCCAGTGTGCCGTTGTTGTCGTTTGTGGCGTTCTTTGCGTTCTCGCCGGCGTTGAGGGAATTGGATTAGCGCCTTAACCCTGCGAAGCTGTTCCATCAGCATTCTGGTTTCCCAGGTCTCCAAATGAAGGAGACCTGGGAAACCCGGCATCTGCGGCACGGCCCTCTTTCCGCAACCTGTGAAGTTGTGTACGGTTACAAAACGCACTAGCAGCTCTACGAATGAAGTAGTGCTCCGTCGTTGGCCGGGACGACGGGCTGGGTGCAGTGGGCGCAACGCGTTGCGTCCACGGGGATGTCGCTCTTGCACTCTGGGCACTTTTTCGTTGCCGGCGCCTCGACCACTGGCGGCTTGAAGCGGTTCATGATCCTGCTGGTCGGGAGCACGATGAAGAAGTAAACCACGAAGGCGACCAGCAGGAATGAAACGACTGCGTTGAAGAAGCTGCCGACCTTGATGGTGCCGTTGCCGACGTGGATGACATCGGCGCTGAAGTCGGGCTTGCCAACCGTTGCGGCAATGAGCGGGTTGATGACGTCGCCGACGAGCGATGTGACGATGCCGTTGAATGCCGCGCCGATAATGACGGCGACAGCCAGATCTACGACGTTTCCGCGCAGAACAAAGTCCCGAAAGCCTTTCAGCATGCTTTCCTCCCGGAAGGGTTTGCGCACATGCTAACCGAAGGCGGCACTGGTTTGGAACGAGAAGTTTCCGGCGGATGTCAGGCCGTGAATGCCGACTTCGGTTTCCATCGTTGACTTGACTCGTCTTCCCCACCAACCTTGCTTGGTGGCAAAATGACATTCGCTCGCCGTTTCCAGGTCTTCCTGCTGGTCTTTCCGGGTTTTTCTGCTGCTTCGCCTGGCGAGTTTTCTGGCTGCACTACTTTTGTGAACAACCGTCGCCTAAAGGGCGAGGGCTTCTTGGGGCACGCATGAGACAGCATCCTCTACGTTAAGCCCCAAAAGCCCGTTCCGGGCTCTGGAAAGGATCAGCTGAGCACTGACATGATCGCGACTCTGAGACAATCCGCAAGCAGGGCAATCGTGCCAGCGATCCCGGAGGGTCTTGGCGACGTTCGCTCCGCACAGACACGTCTGCGACGTGCCATGCGGATTGACTCGCAGCAGCTGCCTACCAGCGTTCTCAGCTTTGTAGGCAAGCATAGCGATAAACATCGACCATCCCGCATCGTGAACGGAC